>NZ_JBVHVO010000010.1:50425-138332 GCF_055564815.1 Kitasatospora sp. NPDC028961
CAGCGCCGCCCCCACCGGCGGGATCGCGGCGGTGTCGCGGATCCCGGGCAGCATGGAGGTCTTCTTCGTCGGCGCCAACGGCTCCGTCCAGGACCGGTACTGGTACGAGGGCGCCGCCTGGCAGGGCTTCGAGCTGTCGGGCCCCGGCAGCGCCGCCCCCACCGGCGGGATCGCGGCGGTGTCGCGGATCCCGGGCAGCATGGAGGTCTTCTTCGTCGGCGCCAACGGCTCCGTCCAGGACCGCTACTGGTACGAGGGCGCCGCCTGGCAGGGCTTCGAACTCTCGGGCCCCGGCAGCGCCTCGATCACCAGTGGGGTCGCGGCGGTCTCCCGGATC
This sequence comes from Kitasatospora sp. NPDC028961, assembly GCF_055564815.1. Lineage (NCBI taxonomy): Bacteria > Bacillati > Actinomycetota > Actinomycetes > Kitasatosporales > Streptomycetaceae > Kitasatospora > Kitasatospora sp. NPDC028961. The sequence continues at coordinate 50,763 of NZ_JBVHVO010000010.1, forward strand.
CCCGGGAGCATGGAGGTGTGGTTCGTCGGGCCCAACGGCTCGGTGCAGGACCGGTACTGGTACGAGGGCGCCACCTGGCAGGGCTTCGAGCTGGCCCCGGCCGGCAGCGCCTCCACCCACACCGGCATCGCGGCGGTCTCGCGGATTCCCGGCAGCATGGAGGTGTGGTTCGTCGGCGCCAACGGGTCGGTGCAGGACCGGTACTGGTACGAGGGCGCCACCTGGCAGGGCTTCGAGCTGTCGGGCCCCGGCAGCGCCTCGATCACCAGTGGGGTCGCGGCCGTCTCCCGGATCCCCGGGAGCATGGAGCTGTGGTTCGTCGGCGGCGACGCCTCCGTCCGGGACCACTTCTGGTACGACACGTCGAGCAAGAACTTCGACCAGGACGTCACGACCGACATCGCCGTCGGAGGCTCGGCGCACGTCGTGATGCGGCAGGACGGGTTCTACTCGTTCACCACGCACGCCCACGACAGCGGCTTCGACAACATCGACTACACCATCTCGGCCGCCGTCATGACGCCGGACGGCACGGTGTTCACCTTCCAGCGCTCCGGCCACACCGAGGGGACCGTCGCCGGACTGCCCTTCGGCACCCCGGACCGCAACGACGACTTCACCTTCGTCGGCAACAACCCGCAGATCACCGCCAAGTGGGACGGCATCCTCAACGGCACCTTCAAGGCCACCCTGGACGGCACCGACACCCTCGCGGCCGGCGTCACGGGAGCCCTGGGCGACCTGGTGAAGGCGATCGTCTCCGCGGCGGGCAAGGCCGCGGCCGAGGCGGTGATCAAGCTCGTCGTCTGAGTGCCCCGACCGCCCCGACCCGGCGGCACCGGCCCGGCTCCCGAGGGGGGAGCCGGGCCGGTGCCCCGCGTTCCGCGCCCCGGTGCCTTCCGCTCAGCGCCGGACGGCGGACGCGCCTCCGGCGGCGTCGACCACGAGCAGCGTGCCCACCCGCCTGGCGGCGGCCGCCCGCTGGGCGGCGGGCAGGTCGGTGCCGGTGACCAGGACGTCGACCTGGTCCAGGGTGCCGAAGACGGCCAGCCCGCCGCTGCTCCACCTGGAGCGGTCGGCGACGAGCACCACCCGGCGGGCGGCGTGCAGGAAGGCCCGCTGGGTGGCCGCCTCGGTGAGGTCGGCGAGGGTCAGGTCGCCCCGGCGGGTGATCCCGCGGCAGTCGAGGAGGAGCAGGTCCAGCCGGGTCGAGCGGACGGCCTGGTCGGCGATCGGGCCCACCAGGGCGCCGGAGGCCGTCCGGAGGCCGCCGGTGAGCGTGACGGCGGCGGTCGGGGCCACCCCGGGCGGACCGACGGGGTGGGTGAAGACCCGGGCGATCCGGAGGGAGTTGGTGACGACCGCCAGGTGGTCCACGGCGGTCAGGTGCCGGGCGACGGCGTAGGTCGCCGGGCCGGCGCCGAGGCCGACGACGTCGCCCGGCCGGACCAGCGCGGCGGCGGCCCGGGCGATCACGTCGAGGTTCGGCAGCGGGCCGGTGTCCGTCGGAACCCGGCGTCCGCCCCCGCCCCGGGCGGCCTCGGAGCGGACGGCTCCACCGCGGGTCCGGTGCAGCAGGCCCTGCTCGGCGAGCGCGCACAGGTCACGCCGGACGGTGGCGGCGGAGACGCCGAACTCGTGGGCGAGCTGGTCGGTGACGGCGGTGCCGTGCTCCCGCACACTGGTGTGGATCAGCCGGCGGCGCTGTTCCGCCAGGAGGGTCGCCGGCGGCCGGGTGTCCTGGATCATGTCGTGGGCCTCCTGGTGCACGCGTGGGGGTGGGCACCGCCGTCGTCCTCGCCGGTGTGCGGACGCCGCTCCGGCTCCGGCCCCGCAGGCTGCCGCCCGCGGGGCCGGAGCCCCGGCGGACCAGCCCTAGTTGACGGACCAGATCTGCCGGGCGGACCCGGTGTCCGGCTGCTGGGTCACCAGGGCGCCGTTGGCGGTGCCGGCGGTGGTGAGGAGCAGGCCGCTCGCCTTCGAGGCGACGGTGTAGCCGCCGCTCACCGGGTTGAGGATCCAGCGCTGGTTGGTCGCGCCCGTGCAGGCCCACTGGATGATCGGGTTGCCGGCCGCGGTGGAGCCGCCGCTGTCGTCCAGGCAGAGCGCGGACTCGCGGTTGGTGAGCCGGTAGCTGCCGTCGGACTGCCGGGCGAAGGTCCAGCTCTGGTTGGTGCCGCCGTTGGCGGTCCAGGTGACGAGCTGGGTGCCCTGGATCTTGGAGTGGTCGGGGACGTCGAGCGCCTTGCCTCCGGTGGTGAGCGTGTGGATCCCGTCGAGCGAGCCGCCGGCGTCACCGGTGGCGGTCAGGGTCAGCACCTGGTCGGCCGCCGTGGCGCCGCCGCCGACGGGGTTGCCGGTGGTGTCGGTCCAGCTGCGGGTGGGCGTGGTGCCGGTCAGCGCGCCGGCGGCGGAGGTCATGCCGAGCACCAGCCCGCTGTAGCGGTTGACCAGCCGGAAGGCGCCGGTCGACGCGCCCGCGGCGGTCTTGCCGGGGATGACGAACCACTGCTGGCCGACGGCGGGCCCGCCCGGTCCGGCCGCGGTGACGGTCGGCGCCGTTCCCCAGGCGCGGCCGGCCTTGCCGGTGGAGCCGACGCCCAGCAGGCCGCCGGTGGCGGAGTTGACGACCCGGTAGGCGCCGTCGCCGGTGGGGGCGAAGCTCCACGACTCCAGGCCCGATCCGCCGGCGGCGGCCGTCGAGGTGGTCGCCTGGCTGCCGGAGACCTGGGCGAGCACCCGGCCGGTTCCGTTGGCGATCCGGTAGGTCTTGGCCGGGTCGACGGGCGCGGGCGCGGGGGCCGAGGAGGTGATGCCGAGGTTGACGTACTCGCCGGAGGCGCCCGCCGAGCAGCCGAACGCGCAGTAGGCACGGAAGTTCTTGCCGACGATCGTCGAGTTCGTCCGGTTCGCGCTGTCGACGAACCAGCGGTACCACGAGGCGGTGTGGTAGCTGCCGGTGTCGCCGATCGGGAACCACTTCTGGGTCGCGAGGTCGTCGGTCGCGTAGAGGTACTGCGGCGAGGTGCCGTCCTGGTTGACCGCCTGGGGCTCACCGATGTACAGGCCGAGGTAGGCGTTGTAGGTGATGTCCATGACGAAGAGCGGCGAGGTCGGCGGCATCTTCCCGGCGGCGATCTGCTGGGCCGCGGTGCCGGTGTTCGCCGGGTCGTACTCCTTGGCGACGGGGGTGTACCCCGTGCTGCTGGCCGCGTCGACCGGGACCATGTTGCTCTCCCGGCCGCCGACGCCGGGCTGCGACCAGGCGCCGTCGTACCACTTCTGCCAGGAGTCGGGCGCCATCTTGGCGGACATCGGCGCCCGGGCGACGTGTTCGTAGAACGCCTTCCAGCTGCCGCCCTTGTCGACGATCCGCGAGCCGTAGTAGACGTAGAAGTAGCCGGAGGCGGTGTCCACGAAGAGCCGCGGGTCGCCGTCGCCGTAGTCGTAGGTCTGGTTCGGGAAGGCGGCGGTGTCACCGCGTACGGTGCTGTACGGCGAGGTGATGACGTGGTTCCTGATGGTCCACGTCCGGCCCTGGTCGGTCGAGACCGTGTAGTCGATCGCGTCGAAGTGCAGGCCGTCCCCGAAGGGCTGCGGGGTGAACTCGTTGTGCACCAGGCCGTACCAGTCGCCGGTGTCCGGGTCGACCCAGACCCCGGTGAGGTCGCAGTAGTTCTTCTGGGCGTAGCCGGAGCCGCTCGGCGCGAAGCTCGACTCCCGGCCGGTGGGGCTGTTGTTGCAGCGCCAGGTCGTGTTGTTGTTCGCGTCCTGCGGGTTGGCGGGGTTCACCGCGTCGCTGATAGCGGCGGACCTGGTGGCGGAGTCGAAGTCCGCGCCGGTGAAGAACTCCCACTCACGCGGGTCGGTGGCACCGTACAGCGCCGCGGACTGCTGGAAGTAGAAGGTGCCGTCCTTGTCGGTGTACGGGGCCGCCGTGGTGTCGGTCGGAGTGGGGTAGCGGCCGGTCGAGCCGACGCTGACGGTGTAGCCGGTGACGGCGGGGGCCGCCGACGCGGGTGGGGCCGCGAGGGCGCCGCCGGCCAGGGTGAGGGTGGCGGCCGTGAGGGTGGCCACGAGGGTTCTGGGAAGGGATGGCACGAGCACTCCTTCGGGGGTGGGGGCGTACTGCGGTGCGCGGACCCGGGGTCGGTCCGCGGCCGCGGCGGCCACGGAGGGAGGGCCGCCGCGGCTCCGCCTCGCCGGGGCGGGGCGGAGGTCGGGGGGGTCAGGTCTGCGACATCCGGAAGTCGTAGACCGGCGGGACCGGCGTCCCGGGGTGGACGGCGAGCCACAGGGTGTCCAGCGAGTCCTCGCCCTCGCGCATGTTGTCGACCTGGATGCCCTCGGCGAGCAGCCGGCGCACCCGGTCCTGGTCGCCCAGGGCGTGCGCCGCCCTCGCCTCGGCGAGGCGGATCCGGCCGTGCCGGCGGGCGCTCCCGGTCAGGCCCTCGACGACGGCCAGGGCCTGCCGGTGGCGGCCGGCCGCGGCCAGGGCGTCGAGGAACTCGACGGTGAGCTCCAGGAGGTCCGGGCGCAGCCGGAACGCGTGGGCCAGCAGGTCGGCCGACTCCTCGGGGGAGTCGGTGAGGAACGCCAGGGCGCGCAGCGCCCACGGGGTCGGCCGTTCGGCGACGGAGCGCTTCCAGGCGGTGCGGGCGGCGTCGTCCTCGCCCTCGGACAGGTACACGAGAGCGAGCTGGTGGAGCACGTGCCAGTCCGGCTCGGCGGCCTCCAGCCGTTCGCGCCAGTGGCCTCCGGTGACCGGGGCGGCCGGCGGGTCGCAGAGCGGAAGCCGGCCGGTGGCCAGCAGCTCGGCCCACGGCCGCTGTTCGGCCCGCGCGTCACCGAACGGCCGGGCGGCCGAGGCGGGCAGTGCGCCGGCCGCGATCTCCAGCGCTCCCCAGCCGGACCCCTCGCCGAGCAGTTCCGTCGGTTCGCCGAACTCCGCCACCCGGGACAGCGCGTCCTCCAGGCGGCCGGGCGGGACGAGGGCGGCCAGCGCGGCCGCGGCGGCCGAGCGGGCCGTCCCCCAGTCGCCGTGCGCGGCGGCCGGGTCGACCTCCAGCAGCCCGTAGGCCTCGACCCAGGACCAGCTCTCGCCGGCCGGCATCGGCAGGTGCTCCAGCTGGGTCCTGGCCAGGCCGGCCTGGATCTCCAGGTAGGGCGCGTCGGGACCGGAGAGCCACTCCTGCCAGTGCGCGCCGCCGGTGGCGGTGCCCCAGTGGAAGAGCTTGCGGCCGCGCAGCCGGTCGGTCGAGGCCTGCACCAGGCCGGCGCCGGTCCCGTCCAGGGCGGTGATCCACCGGCGCTCGGCGTCGGGGATGTCCAGGAAGTAGTCCGCCGCGCGGGGCAGCCGGCCGGGGTAGCTGCGGTCGGCCCCGTCGTAGTCGGGGAACGGGACGTGCCGCAGGTCGGCGGTGTAGTCGAAGTGGAAGGCGTGGTCGGCGGGGCCGACCACCCTGGTCTGCCCGGTCTCGGGGACGGCGATGTTGGACCACCAGTAGACCGGGACCTCGGCGTCGTTCGGGTTCTGGACGGAGACGTGGACGTACAGCACCGGCGAGCCGGCCGGCAGCCAGGCGTCGATCTGCAGCACCAGCCGCCGCAGCCGTTCGAACTCGTACATCCGCAGCACCGGCGTGCCGTCCGCGGTGGTGGTCCGGACGGCGTGCAGCGGCTCGCAGGTGAGCGGCCAGTGCCCGGTGGTGCCGAGGTTCCACTCCACCCCGCCGGCGATCCAGGCGTCCCGCAGGGCGAGGTTGGCGGGCTGCAGGACGGGGTTGCGGTGCAGCAGTTCGCGGCCGGAGGGGCGGTGCACCAGGGACCAGAGCCGGCCGCCGTAGCCGGGCAGGAAGGTGGCGGTGAGGTGCTCGTTCTCCAGGACGACGGTGGGCAGTTCACGCGTGGTGCGGGAGCGGTCGTAGCGGTCCTGCCGGGTGTAGGGCAGCAGGGTGTGCGGGCGGCCGTAGCCGAGGTTGCGGCGCATCTCGGGGTCGGTGGCCCCGGCGTCGTCGGCGGTGCGGGCGGGCAGTCCGCGCAGGATCGGGAGGCAGCCGGCGGCCGGGTCGGCCGCGCCCTCGATCCGCAGCAGGCCGGTGCGCAGGGTGGAGGTCATTTGCCGATCCCCACCGTCATGCCCTGGATGATCCGGGTGCCCAGCCAGGAGAAGAGGGCGAGCATCGGTGCGAGGATGAGGCAGACGCCGGCGAACATGGTCCCCCAGTCCATTCCGTTGAGCTGCTCGGTGGCGACGAAGTTCGCCAGCGCGACCGGCAGCGTGATCTTGTCCTCGCCGTGGTTGAGCACCAGGGCGAAGAGGGTCTCGTTCCAGGCCCCGATGACCTGGAGCAGGAAGGCGGTGATGAGTCCGCCCCGGGCGACCGGGACGATCACCTGGAGGAAGGTCCGCAGCGGCCCGGCCCCGTCGAGGGTGGCGGCCTCCTCCAGGACGGCCGGGATCCCGCTGAAGAAGCCGGTCAGCAGGTAGACGGTGAACGGCATCGCCAGGCCCACGTAGACCAGGCCGAGGCCGAGCAGGCTGTCCGTCAGGTTCACCTGGGCCAGGCCGATGAAGAGCGGGACGACCAGGACCTGCCCGGGGACGCCGAGTCCCATGGCGAAGGTCATGGTCAGCGCCGAGGAGGTGCGGGTGCGGCGCCGCGCCAGCATGTAGGCGGCGGGTGCGGCCAGGGCGACGGCCGCCACCGAGGAGAGCGCGGCGACGAGCACGCTGTTGAGCGCGGCCCGGCCGAAGCCGCCGTCGTCCAGCGCGCGCCCGTAGTTGTCCGGGTGCGGGTCGGTGGGCAGGCCGAAGGGGTGGGCGAAGATGTCGGTGCTGCCGCGCAGCGAGGTCAGGAAGACCCACAGGATGAGCAGCAGGTCGACGGCGACGACGACCCACACCACGCCCCTGGCGATCCGCATCGCAGGCCCCGCGGCTCTGTGCTTGGTACGCACGGGAGTTGCCTTTCTGAGGGGGTCAGTATTCGACGGCGGCGCGGCGCATCAGCCGGCGCAGCGCCAGCGTGATCACCCCGACCATCACCAGGCTGACCAGGGCGGCGGCGGTGGCCATGCCGAGCTGCGGCGCCGAGGTCTGCGGGAACGCCTCGGCGTAGACGTACATCGCGGTGTTCCAGGTGTCGACCGGGGGCTGGCTGGAGTTGCTGCCGCCGTACATCAGGATCAGTTCGAAGATCTTCACCGAGCTGACCGTCCAGAGCACGGCGCAGACCGAGATCACGTCCCAGGCGAGCGGCAGGGTGATGTGCCGGAACCGGCGGAAGGCGCTGGCGCCGTCCAACTCAGCCGCCTCGTAGAGGTATTCGGGGATCTGGTCGACGGCCGCCATGATGATCGCGGTGTAGTAGCCGGTGGCCGTCCAGACCAGGGTGGCGACGATCATCGGGAAGAGGTTGTCGGTGGCGAGCCACTTGGGCGGGGTCGCGGTGCCGAGCCAGTGCAGCACGGTGTTGACCGGGCCGTCGGGGGAGAACAGGAAGCCGGCCGCGATGCCGAACACCATCGCGTTCACCAGGCAGGGGAAGAAGAGCACCGAGCGGGCGAACAGCCGGGCCCGCATCTCGCGCAGGACCAGGGTGAGCGCCAGGCTGATCGCGAAGGTGATCGCGCCGCCGACGAAGAGGATCTCCAGCGTGTTGACCAGGGAGGTCCGGAACGCCGCGTCCTCGAAGAGGATCCGGTAGTTCCGCAGGCCGCGCCAGTGCTTGGCGCCCATGCCGTCCCACTTGTAGAGGCTGGTCCAGGCGGCGTAGCCGATCGGGACCAGGAACAGCACGCCGTAGACGAGCAGCGCGGGGCCGACGAACGGCCAGAAGATGCGCCGGTGCTGGCGTTCCAGCGGTGAGGTGCCGGCGTTCGCCGGCTGCGCGCGCCCGCCGCCGCGCACGGCGGGCGGGTCCTGGAGTGCGGTGGCCATCGTCGCCTCAGCCCTGGCTCTTCCAGAAGGAGGCCTGGTCGGACTTCATCTTCGCGACGAACTGCTCGGCGGAGGTCTTGCCGTGCCAGAGGTCGAGGAAGTTCTGGTTGAAGACCTTGGTGGGGTAGTCGCCGGCCACGCCGTCGTAGGTGAGGCGGACGGGCGCGGCGTCCAGCGCCTTCTGGATGTCGGTGAGCGCGGTCGGGGCGGGGATGTCGGAGCGCGGCGTGATGTTCCCGGCCTCGGTGGAGATCCCGGCGAGGGTCTTCTTCTGCAGGAAGTAGGCGATGAACTTCTTGGCCGCGGCGGAGTGCTTGGCCTTCTTCGGTATCGCGAAGCCGAACATCATCGAGTCCGCGTTGACGGCGCCGGGCGGCAGCATCGCGCCCATCTTCCAGTCCGCGGGGAGCTGCTTGGCCACCTCGTCGGTGACCCAGCTGCCGTCCGGGTAGAACGCGGCCTTGCCGGCGGCCCAGTTGGTCTCCTGGGCGGGGAACTTGGTGGCGTCGTAGCCGCTGATCAGGTGGCCGCCCTTCACCAGTTGCTCGGTCTGCCTGGCGGCGGTGAGCACGGCCGGGGCGTCCCAGCTCGCGCCGGACGGGTCGGAGCTCAGCGCGCTGAAGCCGACCCCGCCGGCGGACAGCAGGTAGTCCAGGATCAGGCCGTTCTCCCAGGCGAGTTCGCCGTCGGAGGCCAGACAGGCCCGGCCCCTGGCCTTGAGCGCGTCGCAGACCTTGAGGAAGTCGGCCCAGCTCGCCGGCGGGCTCGGCATGGCGGCGGCGATGTCGGGGTCGGCCGTGTTGTAGAAGAGGGCGCCCGAGGAGATCTCGTACGGGATCACGTAGTGGTTCCTGCCGTCTGGGTCCTTGGGCAGGGCGTCCAGGTACTTCGCGGGGACGACGTCGGACACCTTCCTGCCCTCGCCGGGCACCTCCATGCCGAGGACGTCGGACAGGTCGAGCGCCTGGCCGGCCTGGGCGGTCGCCCCGTAGACGCCGTCGGCGCCCTGGTCCCACAGGTCGGGGGCCTGGTTGGTGGCGATCGCCGGGCCGATCTTCTTCTTGACGTCGCGTCCGGCCCAGGTGATGTCGACCTTGATGCCGGTGTCGGTCTGGAACTGGTCGATCGCCGCCTTGATCACCTTGGCCTGGGCCTCGTCGGCCCGCCACATCGACCAGTAGGCGAAGCTGCCGGACGAGCCGCCGGCCGTGCTCTCGGAGCCGCTGCCGCAGGCGGTGGCGGTCAGGGCCAGCACCGCCACGGTGGCGGTGCCGAGGACCCGGGTGGTGGTCGAGGTTCTGCCCATCGTGATTCCTCTCCAGGGGACAAGCGGTGGAGGGGGCCTGGGGGGAAGGCCGCACCCTCGGGCTTGTTAGTTCGGCTAGTGTCTGAACTAAGGTGGGTATTGTCAAGGTCCAGCGCCGGCAAGGCCGTTATTCCGATCGCCGCGATAACTACCATGGGCGCCGTCGGCACCCTCGGGAACAGGAGAGACAGTGCAGGAAGCACGGGGCAGTGGCACCACCGGGGCCGCCGGCATCATGGCGGGCTACCCCGACGCCGCCGACAAGGGGTCCATGCGCCGCAACAACCTGGGCCTGGTGCTGCGCCTGCTGAGGGAGAGCGGCGAGCAGTCGCGCACCCGGATCGCCGCCGTCGCCGGGCTGCCGAAGGCCACCGTCTCGGTGCTGGTCACCGAGCTGATCCAGCGCGGCCTGGTCCGCGAGGGCGAGCTGGACCGGGCGGGCGCGGTGGGCCGCCCGCACCGCATGGTCACGCTCGACGGGCGCTGGGTCTGCGGGGTCGGCGCCGAGCTGGGCGTCGATCACATCACCGTGCTGGCGGTGGATCTGAGCGGCACCGTCGTCCACGAGCGGCGGCGCGGGATCGACCTGCCGGAGCTGAGCCCGCAGGAGACGCTGCACGAGGTCGCGGAGATGGTCTGCGCCTGTCTGCGCGACATCGGCGCCCGGGGGATGAGCGCGGCGGGCGTCACCCTGGTCACCCAGGGCGAGGTCGACGCCGGGTCGGGTACCGTCCTGGTGGCCACCAACTTCGGCTGGCGCGACGTGCCGGCCGCCGCCGAACTGCGCGCGCGGCTCGGCCCGGCCGCCCCGCCCGTCCTGCTCGCGAACGACGCCGAGTCCGGGGCGCTGGCCGAGTACCTCCGCGCGGCCGCCGACGACGTCCGCGAACTGGTCTACGTCACCGGCGGGATCGGCGTCGGCGGCGCCAGCCTCTCCGGCGGCAAGCTGCTGCGCGGCTCCGAGATCGGGCACATGCATGTCGACCGCCGGGAGCGCCCCTGCGCCTGCGGCCGGACGGGCTGCTGGGAGACCGCGGTGGGCCTGCAGGCCTTCCTGGACGCGGCCGCCGACCGCACCGACCGGGTGCACGACCGGTCGGTCGACCTCGCGCAGCGCCTGGACGAGCTGCTGGCGCGGGCCGACCGGGGCGAGCAGCGGACGCTGGCTGCGCTGGCCCTGATCGCGGACGACCTGGCCCTCGGGCTGGGCATCCTGGTGGACGTGCTGAACCCGCCGAGGATCGTCCTCGGCGGGTACTTCGCGGTCTTCGGCCGCTATCTGGTCGACGCCGTGCAGCGGGTGCTCGACGAGCGCCGGATCAGGCCCACCGCCGAGCGCGTCGTGGTGGCCGCCTCCACCCTCGGGCTCTCCAACGCGGCCCAGGGCGGGGCGTATCTGACCCTGGAGGGCATCTTCCTCGACCCGACGAGCGCCCCGGAGCGCCGGGTGGACGCGGGCGCCTGAGGAGGCCGGGGCGGGGAAGCACGCCGAGGGGCCGCGACGGCCTGTCCGGCCGTCGCGGCCCTGTCCGGTGCGCCCTCCCGCGCCCTCCGCGCGGTCCCGCCGTCCACGGGGCCCGCGGGACCGGCGGGCCGGGCCGGCCGCCGTCCGTCAGCCGCTGGAGACCGGGACGCCGCCCCGGTCCGCCGCGCCGACGGTCGTCAGGAGCTGGGTGGTGGTGTCGGTGACGGCCTCGCGGCCGGCCGCGAGGTAGTGGCGCGGGTCCACGCCGTTGGGGTCGCCGCGCAGGTGGGACCGGATCGCGCCGGTCATGGCGATGCTCAGGGCGGTGCCGATGTTGACCTTGCTGATGCCGACCCGGATCGCGCGCTGGAGTTCCGGGTCGCTGACGCCGGAGGAGCCGTGCAGGACCAGGGGGAGGTCCAGGGCGTGGTGCAGCGCGGCGAGCAGGGTGTGGTCGATCGTCGCGTCGCGGGTGGTCATGGCGTGCGAGCTGCCGACGGCGACGGCGAGCGCGTCGATGCCGGTCTCGGCCACGAAGCGCCGGGCCTCGTCGGGATCGGTGCGGGCCCCGGGGGCGTGGGCGCTCAGCGGCCCGGTGCCGTCCTTGCCGCCCACCTCGCCGAGTTCGGCCTCCAGCCAGAGGCCGTTGGCGTGGGCCCAGTCGGCGGCCCGGCGGGTGGCGGCGACGTTCTCCCCGTAGGACAGGTGCGCGGCGTCGAACATGGCGGAGCTGAATCCGCAGTCCGCGGCCTCGCGGAGCAGCGCCTCGCTCTTCACGTGGTCGAGGTGCAGTGCCACCCGGGCGCCGCTGCGGCGCGCGGCGCTGACGGCGGCCGCGGCTATCGGGTGCGGGCGGCCGCCGTGGAACTTCACGGCGTTCTCGCTCACCTGGAGGATGACCGGCTCCCCGGTGGCCTCGGCGGCGGCGACGACGGCCTCGATGTGTTCCAGGGTGATGACGTTGAACGCGGCGACGGCGCCGCGCCGGGCGGCGGCTTCGGCGACCAGTTCGCCCGTGGTGCTGAGAGGCATGGCGGACCCTTCTCGGGGTGAGGGTGGGTGGTCAGGCCGGGACGACCCGGACCTGGGGGAGCAGGCGCCGGTAGCCGTCGCGGTCGAACATGCCGGCGTAGCGGGCCTGGACGGTGGCGGCCGACAGCGCGACGGCCCGGGTCAGCGCGACCGGCAGCGGGGCGTGCTCGGCGAGGCCGACGGCGAGGGCGGCCACCACGGAGTCCCCGGCTCCGGTGGGGTTGCCGCTGACGCCGGCGTCCGCCGGGAGGAAGGCCCGCCAGGCCCCGGCCGGGTCGACGGCCAGCAGCCCGTCCGGCCCGAGGGAGGCGACGACCGTTCCGGCGCCCGCCCGCACGAGCGCCCGGGCGGCCGTCGGCGGATCGTCCGTCCCGGTGGCCTCCCGCAGTTCGGCGGCGTTCGGTTTGATGATCGTCGGCCGGGCGTCGAGGGCTTCGGTGAGCGCCGGGCCGGCGGTGTCGAGGATCACCGGGACGCCCCGGTCGCGGGCGAGCCGCACCAACTCGGCGTAGCCGCCGGGCGGGACGCCCCGGGGCAGGCTGCCGGACAGGACCAGGGCCCGGGCGGCCGGCACCAGGCTCGCCACCCCCGCGCGGAGCGCGGTCCACTGGAGCGCGGACAGCTCCGGCCCGGGTTCGTTGAGCATCGTGGCGTCGCCGTCGTGCACGACGGCGATCGTCCGCCGGGTCGCCGCGCCGGTGAGCGGGATCGTCAGATGGACGATCCCCGACCGGTCGAGGTCGGCCTTGACGGCGCTGCCCGCGGCCCCGCCGAGCGGCAGGACCGCCGTGGTCCGCCGCCCCAGGGCGTGCAGCACCCGGGCCACGTTGACGCCCTTGCCGCCGGCCTGCTCGTGGACGGTCTCCACGCGGTGGCTCTCGTGCGGCCGCAGCGCGGCGAGGGTGTAGGTGATGTCGAGCGCCGGGTTGGGCGTGACGGTCACGATCACGACGGCTGCCTCGCTGCCGCTGCGGTACGCCCGGCCGCGGGGAGCTGGACGGTGGGGGTCACGCGTCGGCGAGGATCACGGAGCGCGTCAGGTTGCGCGGCTGGTCGGGGTCGAGGCCCCTGGCCGCCGCGACGGCGACGGCGAGGCGGTGCACGCGGACCAGCTCGGCCAGCGGGTCGAGCCGGCCCGCGATCCAGTGGGCACCGGTCGAGTCGACCTGCTCGGCGAGGCCGACCGGGGCGTCGCCGAGCATCCAGGTGGCGGTGGACGGCGCGGCGATGCTGATCGGGCCGTGGCGGTACTCCATGGCCGGGTACGACTCGGTCCAGGCGAGGGCCGCCTCGCGCATCTTCAGCGCGGCCTCGTTGGCCAGGCCGACCGTCCAGCCGCGCCCCAGGAAGGTGAACTGCCCGCACTCGACCAGGCCGGCCGGCAGGGGCTCCGCCAGGGCGCGGCGGGCGTCCTCCTCCACCGCCTCGGTGTGCAGGCCCAGGTGCGCGCGCAGGAACGTCAGCGCGGTGGTGGCGAAGCGCGTCTGCACGACGGACCGCTCGTCGGCGAAGTCCAGGACGACGACGTCGTCCGCGGCCGACATGACGGGCGTGTTCGGATCCGCCGTGATCGCACTGGTCCGGACCTTTCCGCGCAGGCCGTCGAGCAGTTCCAGTACCTCGGTCGTGGTGCCGGAGCGGGTGAGTGCGATCACGCGGTCGTAGGAGCGGCCGGTCGGGAACTCGGACGCGGCGAACGCGTCGGTCACGCCCTGGCCGCCGGACTCGCGCAGGGCGGCGTACGCCTGGCCCATGAAGTACGACGTCCCGCACCCGACGACGGCGACCCGCTCGCCCGCTCCGGGCAGGGCGGGGTGGCCGGCCGCGGCCAGGGCCGCCGCGCGCGCCCAGCACTGCGGCTGGTCGGCGATCTCTGCCTCTACGTGCGTCATTGCTGACCCCTTTCAAGATCATCTGATGAAAGCTGAGCTAGATGATGCACATTTAAGCATCTTCAAGCATGTGATACCAGGGTGGTGCGGCCCGATGCCGACTTTGAAGTGCGCATGCAGAAGTTCCCTCGCGATCCGCCCTCGACCGCCCGTCCATCGGATCAACCCCGTTGAATGGCGCGTGAGCTGGGGCGATCGCCCGTGCGTCGAGCGGGGATCGATCGCCGAACGATGCCGTTCGCCGCCTCGGAGGGCGTGATTGCCCATGAGTCAAGAGTGAGGTTTTGCGACAGTATTGATCGCAGATTCACCTGAGGTCCGGGCGCGCGCCCGCGGACCCCACGGGGCCGCGCCGGGTCTTGCCGGACGAGCGGCGCGGGCGGGGGCGGGGCGGGGTGCCGGTACGGCGGCCCGGTCAGTGACGGTCGGGAGCGCCCAGCGCTGTTCCCAGCCGGTCCACCGTGTCCCAGGCGTGCAGCCCGGCGCCGAGGCAGCCCGCCTCGTCGCCCAGCGCGGCGGCCACCAGGCGGGGGCGCCGGTGGAACGTCAGTCTCCGGTCGAGGCCGGCCCGCAGCGGGTCCAGCAGCAGGCCGTCCGACTCGGCGAGCCCGCCGCCGAGGACGACGACCTCGGGGGCGAGCAGCGTCACGGCGGTGGTGAGCGCGGTCGCCAGCCCGTGGACGGCGCGCTGCCAGACGGCCAGGGCGGCCTCGTCCCCCTCGGCGAGCAGGGCGGCGACCTCGGCGGCGCCGTGGACGGGCCGCCCGGTGCGGGCGCTGTAGGCCGCGGCGATGCCCGCCGCGGAGGCGATGGTCTCCAGGCAGCCCCGGGCGCCGCAGGGGCACGGCCGGCCGTCCGGTTCGACGACGAGGTGGCCGAGCTCGCCCGCGTAGCCGCCGGCGGTCAGCAGCCGGCCGTCGTGGACGACCGCGGCCGAGATGCCGGTGCCGATCGCGACGAACAGCGCGTCCCGGGCGCCCCGCGCGGCGCCCAGCCGGACCTCCGCCAGGCCGCCGGCCCGTACGTCGTGGCCCAGCGTGACCGGCAGTCCGGTGCGTTCTTCGAGCAGGGCGGCCAGCGGCAGGTCGCGCCAGCCGAGGTTGGCGGCGTAGACGGCCACGGCCCGCTCGGCGTCGACGATGCCGGGGACGACCACCCCGGCCTGGCGGACGGTGAGGCCGAGGTCCGCGGCCTGGCCGGCGAGGGACCGCAGGGCCGCCGTGACGGCGTCGACGACGGCCTCGGGCCCGGCCGCCCGGGGCGTGCGGCGCCGCTCGGTGAGCAGGACGCCCGACCGCCGGTCGACCAGCGCCCCCTTCATCCCGGTGCCGCCCACGTCCAGGGCGATGACGCACTCGTCGGGCCGGGCGTGCTCAGCCATCGCGCGCCTCCGATGCGACGGGGTGACGGGCTCTCGTACTGCTCTCGGGCACGGTGGGCTCCCTGGTGCTCGGGGGGTGGTCACAGCGGCCTGCCGACCGCCGGTCCTCGACGGTCGGCGGGTGCGGGCCGGCGGGTTACTTCACGGATCCGGCGGTCAGTCCGGAGACGACCTGGCGCTCGATGAAGGCGAAGAGCACCACGACCGGGAGGATGGCGACGATCGACCCGGCGAACAGGAAGTTCCACTGCACGGTGTAGTTGCCGACGAAGCTGTTGATGCCGACGGTGAGCGGCTGGCTGTCGGGCACGGTGGACAGGGTCAGGCCCATGACGAACTCGTTCCAGGCCGCGATGAAGGTGAAGATCACGGCGGTGACGACCCCGGGCAGCGCGAGCGGGAGCGTGACGCGCAGGAGCGCCCTGAACCGGCTCAGACCGTCGATCATGGCCGCCTCCTCCAGCGCCACCGGGATCGAGCCGATGTAGGCGCTGAGGATCCAGATCGCGAACGCCAGGTTGAAGGCGGCGTTGCAGAGGATCAGCGTCCAGACCGAGTTGAGCATGTCCAGCTGGTAGAACTCCCGGTAGAGGCCCACCAGGAGCGACGTCGGCTGGAACATCTGGGTGACCAGCACGAGCAGCAGGAAGAGCTTGCGTCCGCGGAAGGTCATCCGGGCCGTGTAGTACGCGGCGGGCAGCGCCACCAGCAGGACCAGCACGGTGGACCCGCCGGCCACCAGCAGGGTGACGCGCAGGTTCGAGCCGAGGTTGGACTCGCGCCAGACGTCGACGAAGTTGGACCAGGCGAAGTGCTCCGGGAGGTAGGTGTTGTCGCGCAGCTCGTCGGCCGGGCGCAGCGCGGTGATCACCATCTGCGCGTAGGGCAGCAGGAAGACGGCGGCCAGCAGCCAGGCGGTGGCCGCGACGACCACGGTCCGGGGGCGCAGGCGCCGGCCGGCCGGCGGCGCGGCCGGGGCGGCGGGCCGGCGCCGGCGCTGCGCGGTACGGGGCTCGGTGAGGGTCTGCTGGGTCATCGGTTCTCCTCCTCGTTCCAGCGGCTGACCTTGAGGAAGAGCAGCACCATGACGACGACCAGGGCGAAGTTGACGACGGACATGGCCGCGCTCTCGCCGATGTCGGTGTTCTTCAGCTGGTACATGAAGACGGTGGTGGTGGCGGTGTCGCTGCTCGGCCCGCCCTGCGTCATGCCCCAGATGATGGGGAAGGAGTTGAAGACGTTGATCAGGTTGATGACGACGCCGACGAGGAAGGCCGGGCGCAGCAGCGGCAGGGTGATCAGGCGGTAGGTGCGCCAGGTGCCGGCGCCGTCGACCTCCGCCGCCTCGTAGAGCTCCGCGGGCACGGTCTGCAGACCGGCGAGCAGGGTGTAGGTGGTGAAGGGGAGCGAGACGAAGATCGCCACGAACATCATCCACGGCCAGGCGGTGGACGGGTCGCCGAGCCAGTCCTTGGGGCCGTCGATGATCCCGAGGTCGACCATCGCGGTGTTGAGGACGCCGGCGGTCTGGTTGAGCATCCACTTGAAGCCGATGGCGGTCATCAGGACGGACGCCGCCCAGGGGGCGATCAGCGCCCAGCGGGTGAGGCGGCGGCCGGGGAACTGCTGGTTGAACAGCTGGGCGAGGGCCAGTGAGGCGACCATGGTGATGCTGACGACGACCACGGTCCAGACGACGGTGGCGGTCAGGACGTGTCCGAGGTCGGTCTCGTCGAAGAGCTTGCGGTACTTGTCGAAGCCGGCCGAGCCGCGGACGAAGCCGCTGGTGCTGATCCGCTGGAACGAGGTGTGGACCATCTCGTAGACGGGCCACAGGACGACGGCGATGATCAGCAGGACGGCGGGGCCGATCCAGGGGAGCGGGCCGAGGCGGTCGAGGCCGCGTCGGCGGGAGGCCTTCGGGCCGGGGGCCGGCCCGGCCGCCTTGGAGCGGGAGGGGTTGAGGGACACCGGAGGCGCCTTCCGTGCGCGTGCGGCCTGGGTGCCGCACGGAGCGGGACGGTGGTGGTGGGGGGGCGGCGGCGCTGAGTCAGGGCGGTCCGCCGCCCCCGCGGTCGGGGGGCCGGGGCGCCTACTTGGTGTCGGCGGCCGCGGCTTCGGCCTTCTTCTGCAGGTCGCCCAGCACCTTGGCCGGGTCCTCCTTGACGGCGGTGCCGATGGTCTTCTTCATCTCGGCGGAGACGGTGTCCCAGCTGGTCTTGCCGAGCGGGTAGAACTTGGCCTGCGGGAGCAGCGCGAAGAACGGCTCCAGGTCCTTGTGCTTGCCGCTGGCCGTCATCTCGGTCAGGGTGTCCTGGGTGACGGGCATGAGGTTGTAGAGCTCGTCGAACTTCAGCGTGTTCTCCTTGGAGTACGCGAAGTCCAGGAACTGCTTGATCTGCTCCTTGTGGCCGTTCTTCTTGAAGGCCATCGTCCAGTCGGCCACGCCGAGGGTGGACTTGAGCGCGCCGTCCTTGCCGGGGATCGGTGCGACGCCGTAGTCGACCTTGCCGTCGGCGGCCATCTGGATCAGGGACGGGTGGCCGTTGAGCATGGCGGCCTTGCCCGCGGCGAAGTCCGCGAAGGCGGTCTTGCGGTCCGTGGTGGCCGGGTTGGCGTAGGTCAGGCCGGGGTCGACCAGGTTGGTCTTCAGCCACTTGAAGGTGTCGACGTTGGCCGCGCTGTTGAGCGTGTAGTTGCCCGAATCGTCGGTGATGGCACCGCCGTTGCCGAACTCCCAGATCGCGCTCTCGCCCTGGGCCTCCTCCGGGCCGAGGGGGAGCGCGTACGGGGTGACGCCGGGGACCTTGGCCTTGATCAGCTCGGCGTCCTTCTTGACGTCGTCCCAGCTCTTGGGGGCCTCGGTGATGCCGGCCTGGGTGAACAGGGCCTTGTTGTAGAAGAACGCGCGGGCCGAGGAGACGAACGGTATGCCGTACTGGACGCCGTTGACCTCGCCGGCCGAGGCGAAGGTGGAGATGAGGTTGGCCTTGGTGGCCATCGAGATGACGTCGTCGGCCTTGTAGAGCAGGTCGTCCGTGACCTTGTCGGCGTACCCGCCGGTCTGCAGGATGTCGGGCTCGTTGCCGCTCTGGATCATCGTCTTGACCTGCTTGTCGATGTCGTTCCAGTTCACGACCTGGACATCGACCTTGATCTTGGGGTTGGCGGCCTGGAAGCGCTGGGCGACGTCGTCCCAGTAGGCCTTGGAGCTGTTGCTCGCCTTGTCCCCGTAGTCGGCCGCCACCAGCTTGAGGGTGACCGTGCCGTCCGCGGACGCGCTGTCGCCGCCGCTGCTGCCGCAGGCGGTGAGGGCGAGCGCGCCGACCGTACAGGCGGACAGGAGCGTGAGCGCGCGGTTCTTCATGGGAGACCTCCTCTGGCCCCGGGGGCGATGCCGGGTGCCGGACGTGTTCTTCGAGCCACGGAACGTCGCATCCGGGCTGCTGGGAGGACCGTCGTCAGACCTGCTCGACCGACGGAGAGACTGCGACTTGCTGCGCGAATATGCGCAAATCTAGCAGGAATGAATCATCTTGTGGCGTCTTCTGATGGCTCAGTGTTCATCAGCCGTTCGAGCCGGTCCAGCCCTGTTGCCAGACCGTTGTCAATGCGACACCCACTATCGACCCTTGACGTGTCATTGCGATACACCCCGTGACGAGTCAGCTGCACTGCGCGCCCATGCTCGGAAATCGGTCTGACGAATCACAATCAATCACGCCAAGCGGCCCCGCGTCGTGGTCGCCGGGAGGGGCCTCGACGGCGCGTCCGCCCGGTGCCGGAACCGTCGGTCCGAGGCCCCTCGGCGGCGGCCGCCCGTCATACCGGCCAGGGGGCGGGCGCCGTAGACTTCGCGGCGATCGGAAGATCGGCACGGGGAACATCGGGGGACGCTGGTGGAGCTGCGGGACATCGAGATCTTTCTGGCGCTGGCCGAGGAGCTGCACTTCGGCCGGACCGCCGAGCGGCTGCACATCTCCCCGGCCCGGGTCAGCCAGGCGATCAGGAAGCAGGAGCGCAGCGTCGGGGCGATGCTGTTCGAGCGCACCAGCCGGACGGTGCGGCTGACCGAGGTCGGCCGGCAGCTGCGGGACGACCTGCGGCCGTGCTACCAGGGCCTCCAGGACTCGCTGGAGCGCGCCCGGATGGCCGCCCAGGGGGTGAGCGGGCGGCTGCGGGTCCTGATGATGCCGTTCAACGTCGGCGACCTGCACGTCTACTGGAAGACGTTCCGCAAGCGCCACCCCCAGTGGGAGCTGCAGGTCCGGCTGTCGGTCCTGGACGACCCGTTCGGCAAGCTGCGCGACGGCGAATGCGACGTCTTCATCGCCTGGCTCCCCGTCGAGGAGCCCGATCTGACCGTCGGCCCCACCCTGTTCACCGACCCGCGCATTCTCGCCGTGGCGGCGGACCACCCGCTCGGCGGCCGGTCGTCGGTCCGGCTCGAGAACCTCGCCGACTTCCCGCAGGGCAGCGGCCGGATCGGACTGGACTACTGGGAGGAGGGGTACCTGCCCTTCACCACCCCCAAGGGCCGCCCGATCGAGCGCGCGTACCAGGTGACGCACTCCTCCGAACTGATCGACCTGGTCGCCATGGGCGACATCGTCCAGCCCTTCCCGAGCCACGTCACCCGGTACTGGGGCATGCCCGACGTCCGCTGGCTGCCGATCACCGACCTCGCCCCGCTCTCCTTCGCCCTCGTGTGGCGGACGGAGGCGGAGGACGACGCCATCCGCGCCCTCGCCGCCACCGTCCGCGACCTCGGCGTGTTCGCCTTCTAGGGTCCGCCCGGCGGACCGGTCGTGCGGGGGATCCGCCGGACGCCTTCCGCGTCACGCCGTCCGCGGCGCGCCGTCCCCTCACGCCGTCCGCCTCACACCTTCCGCGGCGGGGCCGCTCGGCCCGACCGGATCGTGAAGCCGGGGGTTAACGATCGTTGCGAGAATCGCCGTTGTTCGCTCCCGGCCCGGCGACCAGGCTGGACGGCATGAACATCACGTCCACCACCGTGGCGCTGGTGGTCGGTGACCCGGCCGCCTCCAGCCGTTTCTTCACCGAGCACCTCGGATTCCGTGAAGTCCTGCGCACGGACGGCTTCGTCCAGCTCGAACGGGACGACGCCGCCACCGACATCACCTTGGTCCTGTCGGACTTCGCGGTGGCACCGAACCCGCCGCTCGACGGCTACGTGTCGTTCACCGTCACCGGCATCGCGGAGGAGGCGGCCCGCCTGGTCGCGGCAGGGGTGAAGGTGACCGCGCCGCTGACCCTGCAGCCGTGGGGCGCGTGGACGTTCGGGGTGCTCGACCCCAACGGCATCGACGTCCAGCTCGCGGAGTGGAGCGAGCCCGGGGGAGCGGCCCGGTCCTCCGGCGTCCGCACGGGCGAGGGGGGCCGGCCGTGACCGACGTCCATCCGTCGCCGGTCGTCGAAGGGCCCGCCCCCGCCCTGCTGGATCCCGCCGTCGGTCCGCGGGCGCCCGGCGGCGACCGGAAGGCCCTGGGGGGAGGCGACTTCGGGGTGGTCGCCGACACGGTGTTCGGCCTGTTCGTCCCCGCCCCGCGGACGGAGCCGCCCCGGTGCGGATCCTGCCGGCCCTGACCGCCGGACGCTGCGCGCCCCCGTCGGCCCCGTCGCCCTCGGGGCCCCCGTCGCTCCCGCGGCGGCGGGGTGTGGTCCGTGGGCCCGCCGCCGTCGGGCGCGCGGGCGGCGTCAGCCCGCCGCCGGGGAGCCGTCGCCGGGGAGCGGCTGCTCGGACCAGATGACCTTGCCGCTCGGCGTGTACCGGGTGCCCCAGCGGTGGGCGAGCTGGGCGATCAGGAAGATGCCCCGGCCGCCCTCGTCGGTGGCGGCGGCCCAGCGGAGGTGCGGCGCGGTGCTGCTCCCGTCGGACACCTCGCAGACCAGGCTGGTGTCGAGGAGCAGCCGGACCCGGACGGGCGGCGCGCCGTACCGGATCGCGTTGGTGATCAGCTCGCTGAGGATCAGCTCGGTGGTGAAGGCGATCTCGTCGAGCCCCCACTCGGTCAGGCGGCGGACGCAGGCGGCGCGGACGGGTGCCACCGCCGAGGGGTCCACGGGGACGTCCCACTCGGCCACCCGGTCCGGTGCCAGCCGACCCGTCCGCGCGACGACCAGGGCCACGTCGTCGGTGGGGTGCGGCACGGGCAGGGCCCGCATCGCGGCCCGGCAGGTCTCGTCGGGGGTGCGCCGCCCGTCGCCGGCGAGCGCCGCGCGGAGCCGGTCCAGGCCCCGGTCGATGTCCTCGGTGCGGGCCTCCACCAGGCCGTCGGTGAACAGGACGAGCTGGGAGCCGGCGTCGAGGGGGAGTTCCGCGGTCTCGAAGGGGTGGCCGCCCACGCCGAGCGGCGGCGAGAGCGGCGTCTCCGGGAAGGCCACGGTGCCGTCGGGAGCGACGACGGCGGGCCCGAGGTGACCGGCGCGGGCGAGCGTGCAGACGCCGGAGACCGGGTCGTAGACCGCGTAGACGCAGGTCGAGCCGGTGATCTCGAAGCCGTCCGCCTCCTCGTCGAGCTGGGAGACGAGTTCGTCCAGCCGCCCGAGCAGCTCGTCGGCCGGCAGGTCCAGTGCCGCGAAGGTACGGATGGCGGTCCGCAGCCGGCCCATGGCGGCGGCGGCGTTGATGCCGTGGCCGACCACGTCCCCCACCACCAGGGCGGTCCGGAAGCCGGGCAGGGCGATCACGTCGAACCAGTCGCCGCCCACCCCGGCGTGGGCCGGCAGGTAGCGGTGCGCCACCGCGAGCCCGGTCGGTTCGGGCACGCTGCGCGGCAGCAGGCTGCGCTGCAGGGCCACGGCGGTGCCGTGCTCGCGGGTGAAGCGGCGGGCGTTGTCCAGCGAGACCGCCGCACGGGCGGTCAGCTCCTCGGCCAGGATCAGGTCGTCCGGCTCGAAGGGCGTTCCGTCGGGCGCCCGGCGGAACTCGACCAGGCCGAGGACGCCGCCCGGCACCTGCAGCGGCGCCACGATCACGGAGCGGGTCGGGAGGGCGGCGTCCAGCACGGCGCGGCCGCTGTCCAGGCTGCGGGCCTGCGGGGTCGGCGCGGTCACGGTGATCGCCGCGCCCTCGGGGAGCGGCGCCGCGTCCCCGGCCGAGCCGCGCAGGGCCATCCGCCGTAGGCGCAGTCCGCCCGGCTCGGGCTCCTCGCCGCGGGTGACCGCGTCGATCAGGTCGACGGCGATGCGGTCGGCGAAGCGGCCGACCGCCACCTCGGCGAGCTCCTCGCAGGTGCGGGCCATGTCCAGGGTCCGTCCGATCCGCATGCCCGCCTCGTAGAGCAGCTGCCGGCGCTGCCCGGCGGCCTCGACCCGGCTGGTGAGCTCGTGCAGCTCGGTCGAGTCCCGGAGTGTCACGACGCTGCCGGGCAGTCCGCCATAGCGGGGCGTCGGCCGCTTGTTCACCGCGAGCAGCCGCGTCCCGGCCCGGTGGATGCCGTCCGTCACCTCCTCGGGGGAGGAGAGCAGCGCGGTGGTCGCCGGGTCCAGGCCGAGCTCGGCCACCGGCCGCTGGTCGGCGGCGTCGGCCGGCAGGTCCAGCAGGCGCCGGGCCTCGTCGTTGGCCAGCATCAGCCGGCCGTCCCCGCTGATGATCAGCACCCCCTCGCGGACGGCGTGCAGGACGGCGTCGTGGTGTTCGTACATCCGGGCCAGCTCGGCGGGGCCGAGGCCCCTGGTCTGGCGCACCAGCCAGCGTGACGCCAGGGCCGTGCCGAGCGCGGCCAGGGCCACCGCGGCCGCCGCGCCGCCCAGCAGGACGGGCAGGTGCGCGCCGACGACCGAGTTGACCCTCCCGGCCGTGATGTTCACGCTGACGACGCCTTTGGGGACCCCGCCGGGGCCGAACACCGGGACGACGGTCGTGATCCCGTGGAACCCGCCCTGGTCGATGTCGAAGGTGACCGTGTGCCCGGCCAGCAACTGCGGGATGACGTACTGCGCCACGTACGGTGGCGGGTCGTACGGCCGGTTGACGTAGTCCGGGTAGGGCGAGGTGAGCTGGACGAAGCCGGCGCTGTAGATCGCCATGGAGTCCACCCCGGTCGCCAGCCGCACCGCCTCGGCCTGCGGCTGCAGGATCGCCGACGGATCGGGGCTGTCGAGCGCCTGGACCAGTCCCGGCGCGTGGGCGAACGACTCCGCGACGCCCCGGGTGAGCCGCCGCGCGCTGTCCTCGGTGCTGGAGCGCGCCTGCAGCACCATCGCCGTCACCGCGGCGGCGACCAGCAGCAGCACGATCACGATCTCGGTCAGGAACACCCGGCCGGCCAGGCTCCGGACGGTCAGCAGCGCCCGCACGCCGCCGCGCCCGCGCTCGGAGGGTGCGCCGCGGCCGCGACGCGTCGAGGACCAGCGGTGGCGTCTGATCACCCCCCATCCATAGCGTTCGCCGATATGTCCCGCAACTCCCGGTCCGTCCCGGACGGGAGTGCCACCCGGGACCTGCGGACGCCTCCGGGTGGACCGCCGACGACTGCGCTGCCCGTCGGCGGTCCACCCGTCCCGGCCCCCGGGAGCCCTTGCGTGCAACTTTCGGCTCATCCACAATGATGTGATCTGATCGCAGAGCCCGCGAGTGCTGCACAAGAGTGCAGATCTGCCGCGCCCAGCGCCCTCCCGGGGCCGCCCTGCTCCTCGCCGCACGATCGCCGCAAGAGAGGCTCCATGGACCACGCGAACGCTGCCCACGGCCCGGCGGGCACCGCATGACCGCCACCCGCACCTCCCTGTCCGGGGCTCGACTGGTGACCGCCACCGGCACCGTCGACGGCGGACGCCTCACGGTCGAAGGAGCCCTGATCACCGGGTTCGGGGGCACTCCCGAACCCGGTGACGTGGATCTGACCGGCCACCTGGTCGTGCCCGGCTTCGTCGACCTGCACGTCCACGGCGGCGGCGGCGCCTCGTACACCTCCGCCGACGGCGAGGAGGTGATGGCCGCCGCGCGGTTCCACCGCCTGCACGGGACCACCACCACCGTCGCCAGCACCGTCACCGCCGAGCTGGACGAGCTCTGCCACCAGGCCGCCGTACTCGCCGAACTCACCCAGGACGGCGTACTGGCCGGGGTCCACTTCGAGGGTCCGTTCATCGCCCGCGGCCGGTGCGGCGCCCACGCGCCCGCCCTGCTGCGCGACCCCGCCCCCGAACCGCTGCGCCGGCTGCTGGACGCCGCCAAGGGCCACGCCCGCATGGTCACCCTCGCGCCGGAGCTGCCCGGGGGGCTCGACGCCGTCCGGACCCTGGTGGACGCGGGGGTCGTCGCGGCGGTCGGCCACTCGGCCGCGGACTACCGCACGGTCCGCGCCGCCATCGACGCCGGGGCCACCGTGGCCACCCACCTCTTCAACGGCATGCCCGCCCTCGGCCACCGGGACCCCGGGCCGGTCGGCGCGCTGCTGGAGGACGACCGGGTCACCGTCGAGCTCATCAACGACGGCGTGCACGTGCACCCCGCGGTGGTCGGCCTCGTCCACCGCGCGGTCGGTGCCGGGCGGATCGCGCTGGTCACCGACGCGATGAGCGCCGCGGGCATGGGCGACGGCGCCTACCGGCTGGGTCCGCTGGACATCCGGGTCCGTGCCGGCGTCGCGGAACTCGCCGACGGCAGTTCCATCGCCGGCTCCACGCTGACCCTCGACCGGGCGTTCAAGCGGGCGGTGACGGTCGACGGGTTCACTCCCGAGCAGGCCTCGCGGTCGCTCTCCGCGGTGCCCGCCCGACTGCTGGGGCTGGGTGACTCCGTCGGCTCGCTGGAGACCGGCAAGCAGGCCGACCTGGTGGTGCTGGACGCCGCCCACGACGTCGTCGCCGTGATGCAGAAGGGCGTCTGGGTCGCCGGGGCGGGCCATCTGCCGACGCTCCGCGCGAAGTCCTGAGGCGGTCGCACGCGAAGGGGCCCGGCAGCTGCCGGGCCCCTTCGAACGTCGCGGTGCCGGGGGCGGTCAGACGGAGTGCACGTCCACGCCCTGGGCGATCAGCTGCTCGACGATCTCCTCCGGGGCGTCCTTGTCGGTGATCAGCACCGTGAACTCGTTGACCGCGCAGACCTGTGCGAAGGCGCGGCGGCCGATCTTGGTGGCGTCCGCGACGATGATCACCTTGTCCGCCCGCTCGGCCATGGCGCGGTTGGCGCTTGCCTCGCCCTCGTCGTGGGTGGCGGCGCCGTTCTTGGCGTCCACGGCGTTGACGCCGAGGATGGCGTAGTCGAGCGCGAGGCCCTGGAGCACCATGGTGGCAAGCGGACCGGTCAGCTCGTAGGAGTTCGGGCGGGCCACTCCGCCGGTGACCACCGTCTTCACGTACGGGCGCACGGCCAGCTCGTTGGCGATGTTGATCGCGTTGGTCACGACGGTCAGCGCGGTTCCGTTGCTGTGTTCGGCGAAGTCGGGCCGGGTCGCGAGCTCCCGGGCGACCTCCGACGTGGTGGTGCCGCCGTTGAGGCCGACCACCGCCCCCGGCGGGATGAGCGCGGCCGCGGCCTTGGCGATCCTGAGCTTCTCGTTCGCCTGCCGCGCGGTCTTGTAGCGCAGCGGCAGGTCGTACGCGACACCGCTCAGCACCGCGCCGCCGCGGGTGCGCACCAGCAGCTGCTGGTTCGCGAGCTCGTCCATGTCACGACGCACGGTCGCCGCGGAGACGCTCAGCAGCTCGACGGCCTCGCCGACCTCCAGCCGGCCCCGGTCACCCAGGATCTCCAGCAGACGCGTCCACCTCTCGTGCGTCCCCATGGTCTCTCCCTTACATGTCGTGTCGGCAGGTGAAGCCTATCGCGGGCGCAGTGACCGAACCGCCAGAGATCGTGCATCTCTGTGATTGGATTGGCTAGACAGTCATCATATTCGATCACGGAGGGCAGGTGGAGATCACGGCTGCGGAGAACCCCCCGACCCACCGCGCCGAGGTCCGGAGCGCCGTGGTGATCGGGCTGGAGGTCGGCGTCGCACAGATCCGGGCCGTCGCGATGGCGCCGGACGGCTCGCTCGTGCACAGCGGCCGGCGGCCGACCCGCGCCGACCGCGGACCGGACGCCGTGCTGGAGACCGTCCTGGAGTACGCCGCCGACCTCGCCCGGCACCACGCGCCGTCGGCGGCCGGCATCGCGGTGCCCGGCCTGGTCGGTGAGGCGACCGGCACCGCCGTCTTCGCCGCCCACCTCGGCTGGCGCGAGATCCCCGTCCGGCGCTGGCTGGCCGAGGAACTCGACGTTCCGGTGGCCTTCGGCCACGACGTCCGCGCCGGCGGATTGGCCGAGGCCCGGCTCGGCGCCGGCCGCTCGTGCCGCTCCTTCCTCTACGTTCCGGTCGGCACCGGCATCGCCGCCTCGATGGTGCTCGACGGGCACGCGCCGGGCGGCGACGGCGAACTCGGCCACGTCGTGGTCCGCCCGGGCGGCGACCCCTGCCCCTGCGGCGGGAGCGGCTGCCTGGAGACGATCGCCTCGGCTGCCGCGATCGCCCGCCGCTACCGCCTCGCCACCGGCGAGGCGCGCGTGACCGCCAGGGACGTCCAGGCCCGGGCCGCGGCGGGCGACGGGACGGCCGCCGCCATCTGGCAGGAGGCCGTCGAAGGCCTCGCCGAGGTCCTGGCCGCCGCGGTCGGCGACACCGCCCCCGAACGGATCGTCATCGGCGGCCCCCTGTCCCTCGCCGGGCGGACCTACCTCGACCCGCTCCGGGAAGCCCTGTCCGAGCGCCTGACCTCCCCGAATCCACCCCGCATCGTCGCTTCCGCCCTCGGCCGCCGGGCCGCGGCCCTGGGCGCGGCCCTACTCGCCCAGGACCTGCGCCCACCCCGTCACCCGGCCGACGCGGAGGCCGCCGGGCACCACTCCGCGTAGCCGGGGGCGCACACGAGCCCTCTGTCATAGCTGCGGTGACGGGGCCTGCAGGCAGGTTCGTCGGCGCGGGTGGCTTCGGAGTTGCCATTTGGCACTGCTTCCGTGCCGGCACCGGCCGGAATGGCCTGATCGAGCCGCTGGTTGGCAGGCAGTGCCACACCGCCCCCGGCTCCCCTACTGCACCGCCGGGCCGAACAGGCCCTGGCCGCCGAGGACGCCTTCCCGGGCCCCGAATCATCGCAGGTGGTGCTTGTGGTGCCGCGCCGGTTGGCTGATCCGCACTCGCCCAACTCGGCCCGCCATGGTCAGGTTGACGACTGTGTCCCGGATGATCCCCAGTGGCGGGCCCAGCTCGTGAGCGGGGCGGCCGGTCACGGGCCGACGGCCTACGGATGCAGCGCATCGCCAGGTCACACCGGGCGGGCGGCGGCCATCGGTCGGGCGCGTTCGTACAACTCTCGGACGTGTGGGTTCCTGGCGTGAGGTTGGAGGGCGGAGAGCATCGCACGGAAGCGGTCGTCGGCCCGGCCCGACTGGATGTGAGGGAAGTCGTCGAGCGCACGGTGCCACTCGCCGACGGCCTCCTCCAGTCGGCCGGCCTGAAGTCGCCACTCGGCGAGCATTGAACGGTGTCGGACCCTGGCCCGCCGGTACACCAGAGGTCGGACCTTCTCGGAACGCTCAAGTGCGCGGATTGCCGTCTCCCTGTCGCCGAGCTCGTAGTTGACCTGCGCGACGTGGTAGTTGAGGGACGCCTGGTCGTAGGACCCGTGGGCGGTGGCCTTGGACTCCGCCCTCTCCATCGCGATCTCGGCCTCGCGCAGCATCGCCAGCGCGCCGGTGCGGTCTCCGGTCTGGGCGAGGGCATGGGCCTGCTGCCCGGCGAGGAAGGCACGCATCCGGGGACCGGCCTCGGGGGATGCGGCTGACGCCGCGTCCGCATAGCGCAGGGCGGCGGCGCCGTGGCCGAGTTCGGCGGCCTGGACGCTCATTCCCCGAAGGGTGGTGCAGTACGTCAGTGATCGCCGGCCGCACCGGCCAGCTCCAGAGCCTTCCTGTAGTAGCTCTGGCCGAGCTTGTCCAGGCGCTCGTCAACAGCCATGTAGCCGGTCAGGTAGAGGTGATCGGCGGCGGCGGACAGCATGGCCCGTCGGACGGTGTCCGAGGCGTCGGCCTGCAAGTACGGGGCGATGTTGTTGACCATGAACGCGGCGGCCATCGGCCGGGTGGTGCGGCCCCCGAACTGGTCGTCGAGCTCACTGATCCGCTCGGTCACGGCTCTCACCATCTCGACCTCGGCCATGCCGATCCGCGTGTGCGGGTTGGTCCTGATCCGGTCGAGCCGTCCCACGATGTCCGGCCAGTCGGGGATGGTCAGGGCGACCGAGTACAGGCCCGCCCCGAGCACGCCCCTTCGCGATGGGTCCATGTCCATGCTCCCGAGATCGATCAGTCCCGCCACGGTATCCGTGGGCCGGGGCCGAACGTCGGGTAGGTCGGCGAATCCGGCCTCGAAGACGGTGACAGGCCGTCCGAGTCTGCGCGTGAGGGCCTCCAGTACGACGGCCTGGTACTTGGTCATCGGCCGAGTGCCCGACAGCCAGTGGGAGACGGCGGACTCGTCGTTCTTCAGTCGGAGCTTGGCCTCGGTGCCGGCTCGGTTCACCGCACGGGCGAACTCGCCGTTGCTCCAGCGCGTCTCCGTAACCAGGGCGGCGAGCTTGCGGTTCGGTGTTCGTTCGCGTGTTGCCATGGGTGCCCCCCGTGCCAGGTTTCAAGGGTTTCAAGGTTCCGGGGTGTCTCTACCGTGCTTACTGCAGGCACACACCTGTTGACTGGCTGTCAGGTCGATTGGGGGCGCGAGGAAGCGCCCCGGGCGAATCTTCGCGGGCCCCGGCGGACTGCAAGGAAACGACGTCCACCAGAGACCGCGCGACACCTTCGAGGAGGCACCGCCGTGCATCAACTCATCGCCAGCCGGTTCCTGGACGATTACCTCGTCCTCCGCCCCGGTAGCACAGCTGGGATCAAGGTCCCGGCCCGACAGTTCGTCGAACTGGAGCAGAGCACGGAGGCCGGTGAACCGGCCCCGGCGTGGCTGGTCGAAGGTGCCCGCCGGCGCTGGGCGCTCGACCTCGCGCCGGATAGTCCGGCGCGGGACTACCTGCTGGTCCGCACCAAGGCCGACCCGCGGTACAGCCGGGTGTCGTGGGAGATCAACCTCGGTTGCAACTACGACTGCGAGCACTGCTACCTCGGATTGAAGCGGTTCGAGGGACTGTCCATGGATGGCAAGGCGAAGCTCCTGCACACCATGCGCGACGCCGGTGTCCTCTGGCTCCAGATCACTGGTGGTGAGCCGACCGTCGACCGGGACTTCACCGCCTCGTACGCGCTCGCAGCCGAGCTCGGCATGATGATCACAATCTCCACGAACGGCTCCCGGCTGTGGCAGCCGAAGATCCTGGAGGTCCTCACCACGCTGCCCGCCTACCGGGTCGTCGTCAGCGTCTACGGTGCGACGGCCGCCAGTTACGACGGCCTGACACGCCGCAAGGGCTCCTTCGCCATGTTCCGGAAGGGCATGTCCGCCGCGTTGGAGGCCGGCATCCCGGTGCGGCTCAACCTCGTCGTCACCGAGCACAGCGCCGACGAGGAAGCCGCGATGGTCGCCATGGCCGAGAACTGGGGCCTTGAGCACAACTCCTACGTCAACATGTCGCCGACGATCTACGGTGGCGACGAGTCGCTGCCGTCGCAGTCCGCCCGGCACCTGCGGCGGCGGAAGGTGTTCTCCGGCTGCAACGCGGGCCACACCTTCTTCCACTCCGACCCGCACGGCATCGCGTCGATCTGCAAGGTCGGCCGCGACCCGAGCGTGGACCTGATGACCGAAGGCGTCGACGGTCTCCGCAGGCTTGGCGCCATCGCCGACTCCCTCATGC
Source organism: Kitasatospora sp. NPDC028961 (assembly GCF_055564815.1). Taxonomy (NCBI): domain Bacteria; kingdom Bacillati; phylum Actinomycetota; class Actinomycetes; order Kitasatosporales; family Streptomycetaceae; genus Kitasatospora; species Kitasatospora sp. NPDC028961. Next base: position 80,589 of record NZ_JBVHVO010000010.1, read on the forward strand.
TTCGCACCGGTGGATGCTCCGGCTGCCGGCTCTCCGGCTCCTGCGGGGTCTGTCGGCCGCTGGCCAAGCTCTACCAGGAGGCGAAGGCACCACTCGCAAGTTACTGCCGGCACGGACGGAAGAGGGAGGAGGTGTCAGCATGAATCCGGTGGCCCTGGTCCAGCTCGGCAGGTCGGGCGTCGGCCCGGTCGAGATCGAGATGGTCGATGACATGGACGACCTCGCCGAGTCGACGAAGTGCTCCTGCAACGCAGGCGACGACAACCCGTTCTAGATCCTGACCGGTCCGGTCATCGCAGGCTCCGGCTCATTCGCGCCGGAGCCTGCGACATACGGTGCCCGTGAGTAGGGTGCCGCCATGCGATTCGAATGGGACCGGCTGAGCCCCCTGGTGACCGTCCCGTATGTGCCCACCCTCGGTCCGGTCCACCCCGACGCTCTCACCCCCGAGTTGTTCGCCGACGTCCTGGCCGTGGCCGGTACAGGCCGCTTTCTGCCGCACGACAAGGACCAGCGCTGGTCCACCACGAAGGACGAGACCGTCCTGGTCGAGGCAATCACCCAGTACGGCGGCCACACCCTCATTCCCACCCTCACCCGGCGAGGCCGGGGCGCGATCAAACTCCATTCCTACAGCCGTGCCGCGCCCGATCTGCCCCGCCTTCTCGACGCAGCCGCCGAATTGCAGGCCGAGTACGGCGCCGGGGCGGCCCGCGTCCTCTGGTTCCAGCCGGCCGACGCCGTCCCGCCCGCCGGGGCCACCTGCACCCGGGTCCAACTCAAGACGTTCGGCCCCTTCGAGCAGCCCGGACCGAGCGTGGACGAACTCCAGAACCTCCCGGTGGCCGTAGCCGCCACCTTCGCCGAGTTCGCCGATGTGATGGCCGCTGATGGCTTCGCCTTCCTGTGGAACACATTCCAGGCCGGCGCCCTGGATGGACCGATCCTCGCCGTCGTCGTCGACGACAAGGTGGCCGGGGCGATCGGCCCGATGGAGATCATGAAGGACTCAGGCGGCGACCCGCGGTTGCTGCCCCAGTACTTCGGCGTCCTGCCGGACCACCGCAGCCGCGGCATCGGCCGTCGGCTGTGGCGTGCGGCCATGCAGTGGGGACAGGACCACGGCGCCTCCTACCAACTTCTGCAGACCGAGCTCGACGGCGCCTCCGATGCTCTGTGTCAGGCCGAAGGGCTCGCCACCCTCGGGTTCGTCCACACCGCAAGCTCCTGACGAACCCGCCGGTCGGCGGGTGACGAGGGGGCAGGTCCGGGGTATTCACGTAACGGTTGGCCCCAGGGTCTTCCTAAACGATCGTCGGAGCCACTAGACCCGAGGGACAAGCCGCGACGAAACGAGCAGGACGATGACGAACCCACCCCCCGGCTACGGCTACCCGTCGGACGAGAGCCCGTACGGCAAGCAGCCGCCGCCGGCGCAGCCGGGCTACGGGGCCCCGCAGGGCCCCTACGACCCGCAGCCCGGCGCCGCCTACCCGCCGCCCGGCTACGCCCAGGGCGCTCCCGGCTACCCGCCGCCCGCGCAGGGCTACCCGCAGGGCGGCGGCCAGCTCCCGCCGTGGGCCACCCCGGCGGGCCCCTACGGACCGCCGCCGCCCGGGAGCCGGACCCTGGCCACCCCGGCCGACCGCTTCCTGGCCCGTCTGATCGACCTGGGCGTGCTGCTGATCCCGTTGATCGTGCTCCAGCTGGCCCTCACGACCGTGGCGGGTTCGATCCTGGCCGCCGTCATCGGCGCGCTGATCGTCTTCGCCTACGAGGCGGCGATGATGCTCAGCCAGGGCCAGCAGACGGTCGGCAAGAAGGCGATGAAGCTGCGGGTGGTCTCGGCGACGCACGGCGGCCGCCCGAGCGACAACGAGCTGTGGACCCGCAGTGCGGTCTACGGCCTGCCCCAGGCGGTCTACTGCGTCGGCTCGGTGTTCTCGCTGGTGAACGTGTTGTCGCTGCTCTGGGACAAGCCGCTCCAGCAGTGCTTCCACGACAAAGCGGCCAAGACCGTGGTGGTCAAGGAGTCCTGACCGCGGGCCGGTCCGCCCGGCGGGCCCGATGGAGCCCGGTCGCCCCGATCGTCGTCGGCGGTGACCGGGCTCCGTGCGTTCTGGTGGCACCGGGCAGCCCGGCAGCACGCCCCGACGAGGTCAGCTCGGGGCGGACGGGGCGAGGGGCGCTTCGCCGGCCAGGAGCCGGTCCTCGCACCAGGCCACCGCGTCGTCGCGGCTGGTGAAGGCCTGCCAGTCGGGGTGCCCGTCGGCCGCGGCCAGGAACGGCTCCTGGGCGGCGACGACGATCCGGTGGCCCCGCTGGGCGATGTCCGCCAGACCGGCGGCGAGCATCGCGGCGGAGCCGGGGCGGATGCCGGTGACGGCCATCAGGTCCAGCACCAGCCAGCCGGGGGTCGCGGGGACGGCCCCCTCGACGGCGCCCAGCAGCTGCTCGGTCTCGGTGAACTCCAGCTCGCCCTGGGCGCCGACGGCGATGATGCGCTGCCGGCTGCGGTTGAGCAGCGCGGTCTGCTCCGGGCTGCGGGTGCGGGAGGAGCGCGCGCCGTGCCCGGTGTCGGTGACGGTGGCCGTCAGGTGCACCGGTGCGTGCATGAGGTGGAGGGTGAGCCGCTCGGACATCGCGGTGAGCGCGGCCACGCCCCGCACGGAGTTGCCCTCCCGGTCCAGCGGCGGGCTGTAGACCGCGACCCCGAACCGGCCCGGGCTGGCCGCGATCAGCCCGCCGGCGACCCCGCTCTTGGCCGGCAGCCCGACGTTCAGCAGCCACTCCCCGGCGCCGTCGTACATCCCGCAGGTGGCCATGACCGCCAGGGTCCGCACCGCCACGCTCCGCTCCACGACCCGCTCGCCGGTGACCGGGTTGCGGCCGCCGTTGGCCAGGGTCGCGGCCATCACCGCGAGGTCGGCCGCGGTGACCAGGACGGAGCACTGGCGGAAGTAGGTGGCCGTCACGGCGTACGGGTCGTCGGTCAACGAGCCGGCCGAGCGCATCAGGTAGGCCAGCGCGCGGTTGCGGTCGCCGCTGGCGGCCTCGGAGGCGTACACCTCCTCGTCGTAGCCCAGTCGGCGGCCGGCGAACGCGGACAGGCAGTCCAGGATCCGGGCGGACCGCGCCTCGGGGTCGGCCGCCGCGACCAGGGCGGTGGTGGCGATCGCGCCGGCGTTGACCATCGGGTTGGCCGGGCGCCCGGTGACCGGCTCCAGGCTGATGGCGTTGAAGGCCTCGCCGCTGGGCTCGGCGCCGACCCGTCGGAGCATCTCGTCGGGCCCGAGGTCGGTGAGGGCCAGTGCGTAGACGAAGGGCTTGGAGACCGACTGGATGGTGAACTCGGTGTCGGCCTTGCCCGCCTGGTAGCGGCGGCCGCCCATGCTGGTGAGGGCGATCCCGAAGTCGTCGGGGTCGGCCTGGGCGAGTTTCGGGATGTAGGAGGCGACTTCGCCGTCCGTCAACCCGCTGATCCGCCGGTGCAGTTCGTTGAGCGCCTTCGTCACCGGGTCCACGCGCGCACCCCTTCCGTTCCCGCTCCGCCGTTCCGGGCTCCCGGGCCCCAGGGCGCCCGCTGCCGCTGCCCACCGGGAGGCCCACCCGCCGGCCCACCGGTCGGGAGGCCGGTCGGGAGGCCCGGTCGGGTGGGGCCGGACGAAGCCGCGCTCAGCAGCATGCCAGGGGCGCGGCCCGCTCCCGCCCGCGACGCACCGGCGGCGGTCGCCGCCCCGCCGACCCGGCGGGTCGCCGGTGCCCGGGCGCCCGGTGCACGGGGCCCGCTCGGGCGCGGCAGCCGTTCAGCGGGTGCCGGGAACGGACGCTGACCGGCCTTGGTGTGATGAGCCCTCTATTCGGGACATCTCGCGGAAGGCTGTCCGGATCCCCCCGGAGGCCCGATCCTGGACGGACGAGTGGTCACCCACCCCGGGGGAGTGCCGAGTGTGGTCCGCAGCTGTCTCCTGGCCCCTGTCCGACGGCGCCCCGGGCCCGTGGCAGGACGTGCTCTTCCGGGCCCTGCTCACCGTCGTCGTCCTGTCGGCCGCCCAGGAGCCGCTGCGCGGGCTGGGAGTCGGTGCGACCTGGCGGCCGGGCACGCTCGGCGCGCGGGTGGGCGACCGCCTCGTCGGGCCCGCGGTCCGGACCGTCCTCGCCGCCGTGCTGGTGCTCGCCGGGTGCGCGTTCACGGCCGGTCTCCTCCCGGTGACGGCGACGGTGGTCATGGCCGCGGTCTTCGTGCCGGTCACCACCGTCCACCTGTCGCAGGAGTTCGCCGGGTACGTCACCGAGGACGACGACGGCACCCGCCACTTCAAGGTGCACCACCACCTCCACCTGACCGGGATGGCGCTGCTCGCCATGGCGGGTGCCGGGCTCGCCGCCGCTCCCGGCGCCGATCCGCACCGGGTGACCGCGTCGATGGCCGGAGGGCTGTGGGGGGCGGTGGCGGCCCACTACGTCGTCTCGGCCGTCTCCAAGGTGCGCAAGCGCGGGCTGCGCTGGCCGGACCGCCGGCTCTTCCCCTTCTACCTCACCCTGTTCGACCGGTTCCGGACCGGGGACGGCGAGCGCGTCCGGGACGCCGGCCCGGTCCGCCTCCTGGTCCGCCGGCCGGGCGCGGGCGTGCCGCTCCTGTGGGCGACGCTGCTGCTGGAGGCCGGCACCCCGCTGATGCTCGCCGGGTTCTGGCCGCGCGCGGCGATCGGTCTGGGCCTGGTGCTCTTCCACCTGGGCTCGCGGTGGCTGCTCGCGGTCGACTTCCGGGAGAACGCCATGCTGGCGGGGCTGGCCGCCCTGCCGCTGCCGGCCGGTGCGGGGCCGGGCCTCGCCCCGGACTGGACGGGCCCGGTGGCGTTCGCGGTGTGCGCGGTGCTCTCGTTCGCCCTGGACGACCGGGTCTACCCCTTCTCGAACCTGCCCATGTTCGCGGACGCCTACCGCCCCTCGCCCGTGGTCACGCTCCGCTGCTCCAACGGTGCGGACATCCTGCCGGCCCCCGCGACGGCGGGCTGCTCCACGGCCGGACTGTCGCGCGAGTACGCCGCCGCGGACGGCGATCCGGACGCCTTCTGCGCACGGGTGCGCGAGCGGGTGGCCGCCACCGGAGCCGTCCTCCCCGCGGACACCGCGCTGTGGGTCGAGACCGTCGACGTCACACCCGGCGGTACGGTCGCCGCGGCGCTGCGCCGGCTCCGGCCGCTCGCGCCGGCCGACGAGGAGCGGAAGCCGGGCCCGGGCCCGGGCGCGTGACCCGCCGTCGGGCCGGGCGCTCGGGTCCGGTGCTCCGGTCCGAGCACCGGACCGGAGCACCGGCGCGGTGCTCCGGCCCGACGGCAGGTCAGCGCCGGGGCTTGTGCGCGAACACCCAGCGGTTGCCCGCCAGCGCGTCGTTCGGCTCGGGCAGCGGGCCGCGGCCGTGCCGGTGGGTGAACTCGAAGGGGGTGCTGACGGAGGTGGTCCACCCCCGGTCCGCCAGGGCGCCCGCCGAGTCGGGCCGGGGTTCGAGGTTGAACAGGGTGAGCAGGTCGATCCCGATCTGCTCCCTCGTCGCGGTGTAGAGCGGGCTGTCGCGGTACCGCAGCAGGTCCGGTTCGAGCTTGGCCTCGTACGCCAGGGCGCTGCCGCCGGTGCTCAACCGGTCCACCGCGCCGACGAGGCGCGATTCGACGGCGCTGGGCAGGTAGAAGAGCAGCCCCTCGGCCAGCCAGACGCTCGGGGCGGCCGGGTCGAAGCCCGCGCCGGTCAGCGCCCCGACCCAGTCGGCGCGCAGATCGGCCGGGACGGGTACGCGCGCCGCCCTCGGGACGGCGGACAGCCCGTCGAGGACCCGGTGCTTGAACGCCAGCACCCCGGGCCGGTCGATCTCGAAGACCACGCAGCCGGGCGGCCAGTCCAGCCGGAACGCCCGCGCGTCCAACCCGGCTCCGAGCAGCACCACTTGGCGGGCGTCGGCGCGGACCGAGCGGAGCAGGAAGTCGTCGAGGACCCTCGTTCGCAGACCGAAGTAGCGGGCGAACCGCCCCCAGAGCGGGTTCGCGTCCCCGCCCGGGGCCTCCCGCCCCCGGACCGGCCAGCCCGCGGAGGCCGGGGCGGCGCGCACGAAGTGCTCCGCGAAGGCGTCCTGGGCCAGGCTGTCCCGGCGGTGGGTCTCGATCGCCCGTGCGGCGGCGACCAGCAGCGCGGTGACCCCGACGCCCCCTCCCACGCCGCTGTTCCGATCCGTGGTGTCGGTCATGCGTCCCTCCCTGGGGTGAAGCCCTACCGCGACGGCGTGGTCGAGGACGGCGCTTCCGCCGCCGGCCCGGGCACCGGGTGGCCGGCGGTGCGGGGCGTCGTCGTGGCGCGGGCCGGCCGCGCGGCACGGCGGCGACGCAGCGCCGCGCCGACGACCTTCCGCAGGACGGAGGGCTGGAAGAGCAGGGTGGGCGGCGCGACCATGTTGGCGACCCGGACGAACCGGGACCACACCTCCGGGTCGTGCACCGACACCGTGAAGACCTGGGAGTTGTACCAGTGGGCCACCCGGGCCGGCAGCGGCCGCCCGTCCGGGTTCCACATCAGGTCCGAGTTGCTCGACAGCGTCCAGGGCACCAGCAGCACGCGGGCCAGCCGGCGCTGGAACCGGCGGCCCAGTCCGTCCAGTCCCTCGCCCCCGGCCCGGCGGGCGGCCAGCATCCGCTGCAGGAGCCGGGCCTCCAGCGCCGCCACGGTGAGCCCCTGCCCGTACACCGGGTTGAACACGCAGACCGAGTCGCCGACGGCGAGCAGGCGCTCGGGCCAGTCCCTGACCCGGTGGTACTGGCTCCACTGGTTGTTGGGATTGACGTACCGGCGGGTCGGCTCCGGACGGGTGCGGCGCTCGATCAGCTCGGCCAGCAGGGGGTTCGCCAGGCTCCGGGCGAAGTCGAGGTACCCCTGGTCGTCGGTCGGCGGCACCTGGTCGTCGAAGCCGAACAGCGAGCACGTCCAGCGGTTCCGCTCGACGGCCAGGATGACGCCGCCGCGCGGGATGCCCGGCGCGAAGGTCATCTGGTAGGCGGCGTCGAAGTCCGGGCGGTCCCGCTCCGGCCGGGCGAAGACCATCGAGGTGTAGGTGATCTTCGCCTTCACCACACGCGGCGCGGGCACCCGCACGCCCAGGGCGTCGAGCCGGCCGTCCAGCCCGCCGGCGCGCCCCGAGGCGTCGACCACCAGGTCCGCCGCCAGGGTGGCCGGCTCCTCGGCGCCGGCCACCCGGTACACCACCCCGGTCACGGCCCCGGGACGCTCCGCGAGCAGGCCCTCGCAGCGTGCCGGGGCCAGCAGCCGCACACCGGGCAGGGCCAGCACCCGGCGCCGCAGCCGGCGTTCCAGCTCGTCCCGGGTGAACGACTGGATCAGCACGCCCGTCGGGTGCCGCGGGGCGAAGCCGGCCGGCTGCAGGAAGCTCATCCGCTCCCCGTAGTCGTAGACCGGGGCGCCGAGCTCGCGCAGTTCCTCGCGCAGGCCCGGGAAGAGCGTCTCCAGCACCTCCGCGCCCCTGGCCAGCATGGCGTGCGCGTGGTGGCCCTGCGGGGCGTGCGGGTGGACGCCGGTGTGCTCGTCCACCTCGTCCCGCTCCAGGAGGACGACCTCGCGGAAGCAGTCGGTCAGCACCCGCGCCGTGACGAGACCGGCGTACCCGCCGCCGATGACCACGGCCCTCTCCCAGCGACGGTCCGACTCGTGCGCCCGCGTTCCCATGGACCCCTCCTCCGACGGCCCGGTGCCCGTCTCCCGCACCAGGGTGCAGGCGCGTCGGGACCGCTGACCAGAGCGCCGCCCGCCCACTGCTTCCACGCGCCCCCACCGTGCCCCGTCGCACTCCGTCGGTCGTACCGCGGCCGCCGGGGGTCCGTCCGGGCGGGGCGGCGGGGGTCGGAGAGCCGTCCCGCGTCGTCCTGACTGAGGACCCGGTCCTCGGTCTCCGGAGGTACCCGCGTCCGCCGCGCGAAGGAGACTGTGCTGCAGGGGAGTTGGGAGAGTCGATGCGGGCCGGGGGCGGAACCCCGATCGCCTCGGTCGGCCCCTCGCCGCCCGACCGGCTCGCTAGAGTGGGTCGCCGGCTGCTCCCAGCCGACGAGGGTGCGAACGCCGCGCGGTCCGGCCGGGCGGGGATCGGGGTGCGCGGTGGGCGTGGACGTGGTCCGGGAGTCCGCTCTGGCGGGGCGGGTGGTGCTGTGGGAGGAGTCGGCCCGGGACGGCGCGCAGGCCAAGACGCTGATGGGCGCCGACCTCCGGGTGCGCCTGGCGCGGGAGCAGGGGCGGATCTTCGGGGCGGACGGGCCGCGCCACGTGGTGTTCGCGGCGGGCTTCCCGGCGGTCTGCGGCGAGGAGTTCGAGGCGGTACGGCGGGTCGCAGTGGAGGCCGAAGGCGCGGTCAGCGTCGCCGCCGTGTGCCGGGGGACGGCGAAGGACGTGCGCCAGGCGATCGCCTCCGTCCGGGGCACCGCGCACGCCCGGATCATGGTCGTGGTACCGGCCTCCGAGGCGATGGCCCAGGTGATGACCCACCGCGGCGCGCGCGAGGCGCTGGCCGCCGGCGTCGCCCTGGTCAAGGAGGCCCGGGGCGTGGACGCCGAGGTCGCGGTGGACGTCTGCCTGGCGGACGCCGCCCGCGCCGACCACGGCCTGCTGGGCACCTACGCGGCGGCGGCGACCGGGGCCGGCGCCGGAACGGTCGTCCTCGCCGACACCGTCGGGGGCCAACTTCCGGGCGAGACCGGAGAGATGTTCACCCGGGTGCGGGCGGCGGCAGGCGACGGAGTGGTCCTCGCCTCGCATCTCCACAACGACCTCGGCCTGGGCCTGGCCAACACCCTGGAGGCCCTGCGGGCGGGAGTGCGCGTCGCGGCCTCCTCCTGGCTGGGCATCGCCGAGCGCAGCGGCATGGTGGCGACCGAACAACTGCTGTTCCTGCTCGCCCACCGGCCCGACCGCACGGCCCGACTCCTCGGCGGGGACGGCGAACCCTGGTGGACGGCACCCGACCTCACCCGGCTGCCCGGCATCGCCCGGATGGTCGCCGAGGCGACGGGCGTACCGCTGAGCGTGACGACACCCGTCGTGGGCACCGGGGTCGGCACCATCTCCACCGGCACCCCGTTCGTCCACCCGCAGCTCTTCCAGCCCTTCGACCCGCAGGAGTTGCTCGGCATCACCCCGAGCATCGTGCTCACCCACCTGGCGAGCGCCCGGGTGGTCAAGGCGGTGGCGGCCGGGCTCGGCCACGGGCTGGACGACGCCGAGGCGCACGCCGCGACGGCCTGGGTGAAGACCCAGGCCTACCGCACCGGCCGGGCCGTCGTCGACGAGCCGGCCTTCGCCGGCTACCTCGACGGACTGCGCACCACCGTGACAGGAGAGCGGCGATGAACCCGGACCTGGGCAAGGTGAACCCGGACCTGGGCAAGGCGGACCCGGACCTCGGCACCGTGCACCCGGACCTCGGCACCGTGGACCTGGAGGGCGCACGCCACGCCCTGCGCCGGGGCAGGGCGGTCGTCCTGCCCAATCCCGCGCCGCTGACCTACACCGTCGCCGCCACCGACCCGAGGGCCGTCAACCTCGCCAAGGGCAGGCCGGCCGAGCAGGCCGTCGCCGTGTGGGCCCACGACCCCGGCACCTGCGCCGCACTCGACGGCCTCCTCGCTCTCGACACGGCCCTCGCCGCCACGGCCCGCCGCCTGCTCACCGAGGAACGCGTCACCCTGCTCGTGCCGCTCCGCTCCGGCGCCACGCTCCCCGACTGGCTGTCCCCGGCCAGTCGGGACGGCTGGACCCTGCTGTTCGGCGCCCGCTGGACACCCCTGCTGCCCGTCCTGGAGGACCACCCGATCCTCTACGTCAGCAGTGCCAACCGCACCGGCCACCCACCCGCCGCCTCGGCCGCCGATGCCACCGCGATGTTCCCCGACGCCGTGCCCGTGCTCGGCGCCACCTCCCTCACCGGCGCCGGCCGCGACCCGGCCGAGCCACCCCGCCGGGCGACCACCACGCTGCGCCTGCACGCCGACGGTCGGATCGACCTGCACCGCCACGGCGCCCAGGACTACCCCCACGGGAGCGCCGACCGGTACCTCGAACGGGTCCGGGCCGGCTACGGGGGCACGGCGGCCCCGAACGGCCGCCCCTGAACGAGCTGTGACGTCGTGTCGGGACGCCGACGCCCGCGCGTCACCCGGCCGACTTCTTTGTGTCATCCGCCAGTACGGCCGTCGCACCGCGCGGAGGAGACTCGTCGCCACGGCCCCGGCGGGCCTCCACCCGCCGCATCCGGCGAGCCGGAGTGGCCGCGTACCGGACGAAGCACGGGCGAAGGACAGAAGGGGGCGGCACGTGAGCGTGCAGCAGTACGACGGGATCGGCGAGGCGTTCGAGGGTTTCAAGTCCCTGCCGCTGATGCGTTACGGGGAGGTGCCGAGCTTCCTCGGCATGGTCGGGGACGTGAAGGGCAGGTCGGTCCTCGACCTGGCGTGCGGCACCGGCTTCTACAGCAGGGAGTTCAAGCGGCGCGGCGCCTCCGAGGTGTTCGGCGTCGACATCTCCGTCGAGATGATCGCCGCCGCGCGGGACATGGAACGGCGTGAGCCGCTGGACGTGCGCTACGAGGTCGGCGATGTCGCCGAGCTGGCGCCGCTGGACCGGCGGTTCGACCTCGCGCTGGCCGTGCAGTGTCTCAACTACGCGGAATCCGTGGAGCAGTTGGAGCGGATGTGCCGCAACATCCACCGGAACCTGGTGCCCGGCGGCGAGTTCTTCGTGTTCGCCCAACGGCCCGACTACGCGTTCGACTGTCCGTCCCTGGAGCGGTACGGGTTCCGCTGCGAGCCGACCGGTGAGGAGGCCGGGACCGGTCCGCGGGTGCGGGTCACGGCACTCCTCGACCCGCGGCCGATCAGCATCGTCAGCACCGTTCCGCGCCGCGAGGTCTACGAGGAGTGCCTGCGGGCGGCCGGATTCCGTGACCTGGAGTGGGTGCCGATCCAGGTGTCCGAAGCCGGCCTCCGCGAGTTCGGCGCGGAGTTCTGGGCGGACCTCCTGGCCAAGCCGCCGCTGGTGATGCTGCGCTGCCGTGCCTGAGGTGCTTGCCTGAGGTGCGTGCCTGAGGTTCCTCACGGGTCCGGTGCCGAAGAAGCTTCGGTGCCGGACCCCGGGCACTCCGGCCCTCAGAGCGTGAGGACGGGACGGGTCGAGAAGTCCTCGCAGAGACCGTCCCCGTCCGGGCCGTGGACGAACTCGGCCATGAAGGGGTTCCGGTTGGCCGTGGCCAGCGGGAGCCACCCCAGCAGGAAGCCGTACCCGCCGCACACCGACTCGCCGCCGTCCCCGCCGTGGACGGACGCGGTGTCGCTGCTCACCTCGGTGCGGTAGGTGTCGTAGGCGATGCGCAGCCCGAAAGCGTTCGGCCGGCTCTGCGGCCCGTCCGGCTCTCCGTAGGGGATGCGGTCGAGCGGGCAGTCGTCGCCCCAGCGGAAGAGGGTGGTGGCGCCGGCCCCGCAGGCGTGCTCCCACTCGTCCGGGCTCGGCATCCGCAGCCCGCGGGCCGCGAGGACGGCCGGCATGTCGCAGAAGGCCTCGGTCAGCTCCTCGTCCTCCACGGCCATCAGCACGGTGGCCAGGGTGACGGTCCGACGCGGGCTGAGCACCTGGGCGAGGTGTTCCCGGAGGTCGGCGCCGTAGCCGAAGCCCTGCTCCAGGCTCGCCGCGTAGTCGGCGGTCTGCTCGGGCCTCGGCCGCCAGGCGTCCAGGTCGAACCCGAGCGTCACCCGGCCGCCGGGGATCAGCGCGAACTCCTGGTCATCCCGTTTGATCCGGACGCGGTGCAGCGGGGCGCCGAGGTGCTCGACGGTCTCCAGCGCGGTCACCCGGCCGCCCACCAGCTCCGCCGCCCCGTGGGCGACGCGGCGTGCGGTCGGCAGGTCGAACGACCGCCACTGGTCGAGGCTGAGGGCGCTGAGAGACATGTGCCGCAGTGTGCCACGGCCCTCCGACAGGGAGGCACGCCCCGACACCGGCCAGGACCGAAGGCCCGCCAGGGCCGTTCAGCTGTCCAGCAGTTCCGCGAAGCGGTCCAGCGCGCGATTCGTACGGTCGCGGTCGCCGGTGGTGGTGAGGTCGAACAGCAGGCCCCGGACGACGGCCATGATCAACGTGGGCGTCACGGTGTCGTCGGGGCCGCTGGAGACGTCGCGGAAGGTGGCGCCGAGCGTGTCGAACCAGTCCGTGATCGCCTCGCCCTGCTCGGGGTAGGCCTCGGGGTGAACCAGCCCGTCGGCGTGCACCTCGAAGAACAGCCGGACGAACGGGGCACGCTCCTCCGCGCTGATCCACGCCCAGATGCCGCGCAGCCGCTCCTGGGCGGTGCCCGTGGTCGGCGGAACGTGCCCGGTCAGGCGCGCGGCACCTCGGCGCCGAGCCTCGGCGAGGACCGCCGCGACCAACTCCTGTTTGCTGCCGAAGTCGTAGAGCAGCATCCGCGGGCTGGTGTCGAGGGCCGCGGCCATCGGTCGCAGGCTGAGTCCGGTCAGGCCGTGCGCCAGCACGTAGTCGGTCGCCCGTGCCAGCGTGCGCTCCCGACGGGCGGGGTCGGCGGGTCGCCCCACGGTGGATCTCCGCTCGGTTGACGAAAGTTGAGACAGCGTCAGTGAGTTTATGGTACGACTGTTTCACTAATGAGGGGAGATCACCTTGCACACCTTCGACCGAGCACTCGTCCTGGGTCCCGGGGGCCACGTCGGCACCGCCTGGATGGCAGGGCTGGCCCACGGGTTGCGCCTGCGCGGTGTGGAACTGGGCGGAGCCGACGTGATCGTCGGGACCTCGTCCGGTGCGATCGTCGCGGCGCTGCTCGCCACCGGCCAGGACCTGGAGCGGCTCGCGACGGCGGCCCGCCGGCCGGAGCACCGGGTCACGGCGGACCCCGGGCGGACGGGCGAGGTGTTCGCCGTGCTCGGCGACCGCGGCCTGGAGCCCGACGAGGCCCGCCGCCGCGTCGGCCGCCTCGCGCTCGACGGCGCCGACCCCCGTGCCGAGGAGGCGCTGATAGCGGGCCGCGCCGCGCTGATCGGCGCGGACACCTGGCCCGAGCGCCGACTGCTGATCACCGCCGTTGACACGACCTCCGGTGAGCCCGTGGTGTGGGACCGCGACAGCGGTGTGCCGCTGGTGCACGCGGTGGCGGCGAGCAGCGCCTTCCCCGGGGTCGCGCCGCCCGTCGCCGTCGACGGCCGGCGGTACATGGACGGTGCGCTGCGCGCGGGGCCCAACGCCGACCTCGCCGTGGGAGCCCGCACGCTGGTCGTGGTCGAGCCGATGGCCCACCTGTTCCCCCGGGAACTGCTCGACCAGCAGCTGGCGGCCGTGGGAGCGGCGCGCGTCGTGACCATCGGTCCCGATCCGGCCTCGGTCAGCGCTTTCGGCCCGGACCTGGGCGACCTGGCGGCCTGGGAGCCGGCCTACCAGGCGGGCCTTCGCCAGGCGGGCGACGTCGACGAGGAACTCCGCGCCACGTCGACGCCGGAGCCCGAAGCGCACTGACCCCCGACCACGTCGGCGCGCCGCCGGCGCCGGCCGACGACGGGCAGGATCACCGCCCGGCATCGGGTCCGTGCCTCGGGTGCGTGGGGGCGGGTTTTGGGGGCAGGCGCTGGATACGGACTGAAGAGGGACGGAGGATCGGGCCATGGGCGACGCGTCGGTGAGGGCCACGGGATGGGCCCGCTCATTCCCCATAGCGGGCGGTGTCCGGGCGGGGCGGCGGTGGACTCGGAACCACCTACGCTCGCTCGCGTGGACACGGGACGCGCCCGAGACCGTGGACGCCGTCCTGCTCACCGTCTCCGAGCTGCTGACCAACGCCCACATCCATGCCCACAGCAGCGCCGAGCTGGTGCTGGTGTGGGACGGCCGGTGCCTGCACGTGTCCGTCCACGACGGGAGCACCGCGGTGCCGGAGCCGCGCAGCGCGGGCACCGACGCGCTCAACGGGCGGGGGATGGCGATCGTGGACGCCCTCGCCGACGAGTGGGAGATCCGCCGCCAGCAGGAGGGGAAGACGGTGATCGCCTGCTTCCACCCGCCGGGCGAGCGGGACCCGCACCCGCGCGACACCGCCGGGCGGCTGTGCGGCCCGGCCTGAGGGCCCGCTGGGGCCCGCTGGGGCCCGCCCGCCGATGTCGCGGTCGGCCTACGTCACGGACCGCCGCTCAGCGGACCTTGATGCCGATCAGGCAGGTGTCGTCGTCGGTGTCCGCGTTGCTGTACCGCAGCAGGTGGTCGAGCCGCCGCTCCAGCTCGGCCGGGTCGTCCGAGCGCTCCGGCGCCTCGGCGCCGGTGAGCAGGTCGTCGAGGGAGTCCTGGAGCGAGCGGTCCCGCCGTTCGATCAGGCCGTCGGTGTACAGCATGAGGGTGTCGCCGGTCTTCAGCTGGATCTCGCCCTCCTCGTACTCGGCCTGGTCGATCGCGCCGAGCAGGATGCCGGCGACCGCGGGCAGTTTGCGGGCCTGGCCGTCGCGCAGCAGGAGCGGCGGCAGGTGGCCCGCCCTCGCCCAGCGCAGCACGTGGGTGCGCGGCTCGTAGAGCGCGCAGACGGCGGTGGCGGTCACGTTGTCGGTCAGGTGGTGCGTCACGCTGTTCAGCCAGGCGAGGAGCTGGGCGGGGCCGGCGCCGGTGGCGGCCAGGCCGCGCAGCGCGTTGCGCAGGGCGACCATGCCGGTGGCGGCGTCGATCCCGTGGCCGGCGACGTCGCCGACGCACAGGAGGACCTGGCCGGTCGGCAGTCCGACGGCGTCGTACCAGTCGCCGCCGACCAGGTGGTCCTTTTCCGCCGGGCGGTAGCGGACGGCGACCTGCAGGTCGTGCAGTTCCAGGGGGCCCCGGCTGGGCGGCATGATGGCGTGCTGCAGTTGCAGGGCGAGCCGGTTGCGCTCGGCGGACTGCTGCTCGGTGTGGGCGAGTTGGTCGCGGGTGGCGGCGAGGGCGACCTCGGTCCAGTGCTGGGCGGAGACGTCCTGGTAGGCGCCGCGGACGGCGATGATCCGGGCGTCCGCGCCGATGACGGGCTCGGCGACCACCCGGATGTGGCGGGCGATCCCGTCGGCCCGTTTCAGCCGGAAGGCGGTGGAGGCGGACCGCCGGTGGTGCAGCAGGGTGCGCAGGAACCGGCCGATGGTGTGCCCGTCGTCCGGGTGGGCGTGTGCGGCCAGGTTCTCGATCGAGAGGGGGTCGGCGGTGAGCGGCAGCCCGTGGAGGTCGAAGAGCGTGTCGTTCCAGGCGATCTCGCCGGTCCGCAGGTTCTCCTCGAAGCCCCCGATCCGGCCGAGCCGCTGGGCGTGCTGGAGGAGGTTCGCGACCTTGGCCGTCGCGTCCTGCGTCCGCCAGAGGACCACCACGTGGGAGCCGTGCCGGCTGATGTCGACGGCGGCCTCGGTGGTCAGCGGTACGCCGCCGACCAGCGCGGAGAGGCTCATCGCGGGGGAGCGGAACGACTCGCCGGTCGCCAGGACGTGCTCGATCTTCTCGAAGAGGCCGCCCGGCTCGGCGGCCAGCGGGTAGGCCTCCAGCAGGCGGGCGCCGGCGATGCAGCTGCGGGGCCGGCCGGCGAAGTCGACGAAGCCGGGGTTGACGTGCTTGATCAGGTAGTCGGTCGGCAGGTCGGCGGCGCCGAACACCGGCTGCAGTACCAGGCAGGGGTGGGGCATGCCGTGGACCAGCTCCAGGAGCTCGGCCGTGCGCGGCGCCTGGGCGTCCGCGTCACCGGCCGGGCAGGACTCCAGGGCGGTCGCGCAGAGTTCGGCGAGCGTCTCGAACTGCCGCTGGAGCGACTGGGACTGCGGCGGGAGCGTGCCCGGCCAGCAGATCTCCAGCACGCCGGTGATCCGGCCGCCCGCCCCGGCGGGCACGGCCAGCCGGCCGCCGGTCAGCTCGCGCTGCCCGATGGACGGGAGGCCGGCCGCCGCCAGTGACTCGTACGCGGTGGCGGCCCGCGCGACGAGCGCCTGGCGGGCCGGGGTCTGCACGCCGGGGGGGACGTGCCGCCACAGCGGCGCCTCCTGGGCGCCGAAGCCGGCGCTGCCCGCCAGCGTCATGGACTGGTCCGGATTGGCCGACCAGATCGCCACCGCCTGCGCCCCGAGCGGCCGCAGCGCGTGCTCCAGGGCCGACTCGGCGACCGCCTGCACATCGCCGGCGCCGAGGATGCCCGTCTCCGCGCTGCGCAGCCGCAGGCCGACCGGTGGCTCGCCCGCGGCCGCCACGAACTCGCGCGCGACGTCGGCGATCCGGTCCCGGGAGGCCTGGTTGACCACGTCGGCCGCCAGCTCCAGGACGGACACCTTCGACCGGCCCGCGAGCCCTTCGAGCTGCCGGTACGCGTCGGTGGGGCCGCAGCCGAGGCGCTCGACCAGGACGCCCTTCGCCAGCTCGACCAGGGCCCGGCCGTCGGCCTCGGACCGGGCCAGGGCGAGTTCGGCGCGCAGCCGCTCGACGGTGGACATGAGGTGGCCGACGACGCCTATCTCGGCCGCCGTCGCGGGCGCCCGGGTGGCCGCGTTCCGCTGGGTGACGGGCCAGGAGTGGCCGCCGGCCTCCCGCTCGGAGCGGCCCTCCCGCTCGGGGCGGCCCTCCCGCTCGGGGCGACCCTCCCAGTCGGAGCGGCCCTCCCACTCCGGGCGGTCCTCCTGGTCCGGCACGGCGAGGTACGGTCGGCTTCCGGCGCCCCGAAGCGGCTCGCGGTCGCGCATCGTTCCCTCCTCGGATTGTGTGGTCTCGGCCGGCCTGGGCGGATCGCGACTACGGGCGCAGCCAGCGCTCGATGCACGCGATGAGGTCACGCGCGTCGACGGGCTTGGTCACGTGGTCGCTGGCCCCGGACGCGAGGCTCTTCTCCCGGTCGCCCATCATCGCCTTGGCGGTGACGGCGATGATCGGCAGGTCGGAGTGGTCCGGCATCGCGCGGATGGCGGTGGTGGCGGCGTAGCCGTCCATCTCCGGCATCATCACGTCCATCAGGATCAGGTCGATGCCCGCGGTCCGGTTGAGGGTGTCGATCGCGGCGCGGCCGTTCTCGGCCTGGAGGACCCGCATGCCGTGCAGCTCCAGGATCCCCGTGAGGGCGTACAGGTTGCGGTCGTCGTCGTCGACCACGAGCACCGTCCGCCCGGCGAGCGAGCCGTCGACGTGCTGGGCGAGCGGGGTCGCGGTGTCCTCGGCGCGCACCAGGGGCAGGACGTCGCCCGGCTGTTCGGCGCTGAGGTGCAGGGCGATGCGCTCGCGAAGCTCGTCGAGGCTGGACAGCAGCTCCAGGGGCTGCGCGGCGGCGCGTTCCTGGAGCAGCCGTTCCTGTCCGGCGCCGAGCCGGCGGTTGTTGTGGGCCAGGACGGGCACGCTGTGCAGCGCGGCGTCCGCCGCCATCTCCTCCAGCAGGTCCAGTGCCGCGCCGTTCGGCAGGTCCAGTTCCAGGACGACGCAGTGGCAGGGCATCGCCGCGAGCGTCTCCGCGGCCTCCCGAGCGCCGACGGTGGTGATGATCTCGACGCCCTCGCGGGGGTCGCCGAGGTCCGCGTGGCGGGTCAGGTCGGCGATGGCGCTCTCCGCGACGAGGGACAGCAGCCCGCGCGGGCGCTCCTCGATGACCAGCAGCCGCTTGGGCTGGGCGGCCGGCGGCGGCGTCGGGTGGGCGGCCGGCTCGTCCTGGTGGGGCGCCGCCGCGTCGGCCGGCCCGGCCTCCGCGGTGGACTCGGGCTGCCGGCCGCTCAGTTCGACGTAGTCCGCCCGGGCGGCGGGCAGGTAGAGCGTGAAGACGCTGCCCTGACCGGGGGTGCTCCGCGCGGTGATGGCGCCGCCGAGCAGGAAGGCGATCTCCCGGCTGATCGACAGGCCGAGCCCGGTGCCCCCGTACTTGCGGCTGGTCGTCCCGTCGGCCTGCTGGAACGCGCCGAAGACGCTCTCCAGGTGGTCGGGTTCGATACCGATGCCGGTGTCCACCACGTGGAAGGCGATGACCGGCCCGTCGTCGCGGCGGGCCACCTCCGGCACGTCGGCCGGGTTCGCCACCTCGATCCGCAGCCGGACGCTGCCCCGCTGGGTGAACTTGACCGCGTTGGAGAGCAGGTTGCGCAGCACCTGGCGCAGCCGGTAGTCGTCGGTGAGCAGCTCGGCCGGTACGTCGGCGGCGGTGGTGACCTCGAAGGTCAGGCTCTTCTGGGTGGTGAGCGGGCGGAAGGTCACCTCGACGTAGTCCAGCAGCTTGCGCAGCGGAAGGCACTCGGGGGCGACGTCCATCTTGCCGGCCTCGACCTTCGACAGGTCGAGGATGTCGTTGATCAGCTGGAGCAGGTCCGAGCCCGCGGAGTGGATGATGCCGGCGTACTCGACCTGCTTGGCGGTCAGGTTGCGGGTCGGGTTCTGGGCGAGCAGCTGGGCGAGGATCAGCAGGCTGTTCAGCGGGGTGCGCAGCTCGTGGCTCATGTTGGCGAGGAACTCGGACTTGTAGGTGGAGGCGACCGAGAGCTGGTGGGCGCGGTCCTCCAGCTCCTGGCGGGCCTGCTCGATCTCCAGGTTCTTCGTCTCGATGTCCCGGTTCTGCGCGGCGAGCAGTGCCGCCTTCTCCTCCAGTTCCGCGTTGGAGGACTGCAACTCCTCCTGACGGGCCTGGAGTTCCTCGGAGCGGGCCTGCAGTTCGGAGGTGAGGCGCTGGGACTCGCCGAGGAGCTCGTCCGTCCTGGCGTTGGCGACGATGGTGTTGACGTTGACGCCGATGGTCTCCATCAGCTGTTCCAGGAAGGCCCGGTGGACGGGGGTGAACGCGCGGACGGAGGCGAGTTCGATGACGCCCAGCACCTGCTCCTCGACGACGATCGGCAGCACGATCAGCGAGGCGGCCTCGGCCCGGCCCAGGCCGGAGGAGATGCTGACGTAGCCGGCGGGCAGCGAGTCGACCGCGATGGTGCGCCGGCTGCGGGCGGCCTGGCCGACGAAGGACTCGCCGAGCCGGAAGCGGGTGGGGGTCGCGCCCGGCGGGAACGCGTAGGACCCGATCAGCTGGAGGAAGGTGGTGGAGGCGCCCTCGGCGGTCGTGGCGGTCTCCTCGGCGAGGTAGAACGCCCCGTACTGGGCCGAGACGAGCGGGGTGAGCTCGTCCATGATGAGTTCGGCGACGACGGGGAGGTCGCGCCTGCCCTGCATCAGGCCGGAGATCCGGGCGAGGTTGGACTTCAGCCAGTCCTGCTCCTCGTTGGCCCGGGTGGTCTCGCGCAGGGACTCCACCATGAAGTTGATGTTGTCCTTGAGGTCGGCGACCTCGCCGGAGGCGTCCACGGTGATCGAGCGGGTCAGGTCGCCTTCGGCGACGGCGCTGGTCACCTCGGCGATGGCCCGGACCTGGCGGGTCAGGTTGCCGGCCAGTTCGTTGACGTTCTCAGTGAGCCGCTTCCAGGTGCCGGAGACGCCCTCGACCTCGGCCTGGCCGCCGAGCCGTCCCTCGCTGCCGACCTCGCGGGCCACCCGGGTGACCTCGGCGGCGAAGGCCGAGAGCTGGTCGACCATGGTGTTGATGGTGGTCTTGAGTTCCAGGATCTCGCCGCGGGCGTCCACGTCGATCTTGCGGGTGAGGTCGCCGTTGGCCACGGCGGTGGTCACCTGGGCGATGTTGCGGACCTGACTGGTGAGGTTGTGGGCCATGAAGTTGACGTTGTCGGTGAGGTCCTTCCACGTCCCGGCGACGTTGGGCACCCGCGCCTGGCCGCCGAGGGTGCCCTCGGTGCCGACCTCGCGGGCCACCCGGGTCACCTCGTCGGCGAACGCCGAGAGGGTGTCGACCATGGTGTTGATGACGCCGGCCAGCGCGGCGACCTCGCCCTTGGCCTCGACGGTGATCTTCTGCGAGAGGTCGCCCTTGGCGACGGCGGTGGCCACCTGGGCGATCGAGCGGACCTGCCCGGTCAGGTTGGAGGCCATCACGTTGACGTTGTCGGTGAGGTCCTTCCAGGTGCCGGACGCACCCCGGACGGTCGCCTGGCCGCCCAGGTTGCCCTCGGTGCCGACCTCGCGGGCCACCCTGGTCACCTCGTCGGCGAACGCGGACAGCTGGTCGACCATCGTGTTGATGGTCTCCTTGAGTTCCAGGATCTCGCCGCGGGCGTCGACCCGGATCTTCTGCGAGAGGTCGCCCAGCGCGACCGCCGTCGTCACCTGGGCGATCGAGCGGACCTGGGCGGTCAGGTTGTCCGCCATCACGTTGACCGACTCGGTCAGGTCACGCCACGTCCCCGAGACGTCCCGGACGTCGGCCTGGCCGCCGAGCCGCCCCTCGGTGCCGACCTCGCGGGCCACCCTGGTCACCTCACCGGCGAAGGAACTCAGCTGGTCGACCATCGTGTTGATGGTCTCCTTGAGTTCCAGGATCTCGCCGCGGGCGTCGACCCGGATCTTCTGCGAGAGGTCGCCCTTGGCGACGGCGGTGGCGACCTGGGCGATCGAGCGGACCTGCGCCGTCAGGTTGCCGGCCATGAAGTTGACCGAGTCGGTGAGGTCGCGCCAGGTACCGGCCACTCCGGGGACCTGGGCCTGGCCGCCGAGCCGGCCCTCGGTGCCGACCTCGCGGGCCACCCTGGTCACCTCGCCCGCGAACGCGGACAGTTGGTCGACCATCGTGTTGACGGTGTTCTTCAGCTCCAGGATCTCGCCGCGGGCGTCGACGGTGATCTTCTGCGAGAGGTCGCCCTTGGCGACCGCCGTGGTGACCTGGGCGATGTTGCGGACCTGGTCGGTGAGGTTGCCGGCCATGAAGTTGACCGAGTCGGTGAGGTCGCGCCAGGTGCCGGCGACCCCGGGGACCTGGGCCTGGCCGCCGAGCCGGCCCTCGCTGCCGACCTCGCGGGCCACCCTGGTCACCTCGGCGGCGAAGGAGGACAGTTGGTCGACCATGGTGTTGACGGTGTTCTTCAGTTCGAGGATCTCGCCCCGCGCCGCCACGTCGATCTTCTGCGAGAGGTCGCCCTTGGCGACCGCGGTGGCGACCTGGGCGATGTCCCGCACCTGCGAGGTGAGGTTGCCCGCCATCGCGTTGACCGAGTCGGTGAGGTCCTTCCACGTCCCGGAGACTCCGGGGACCTCCGCCTGCCCGCCGAGCCGGCCCTCGGTGCCCACCTCGCGGGCGACCCGCGTCACCTCGGAGGTGAACCGGGAGAGCTGGTCGACCATGCCGTTGAAGACGGTGGCGATCTCACCGAGCAGCCCGTCCGCGTCGTCCGGCAGCCGGGTGCCGAAGTCGCCGTCGCGGACGGCGGTCAGGCCGCCGAGCAGCCGCCGGAGATCGGGTTCGTCGACCTGCGCGGTGCCGTCGCCACCGCCGGTGTGTGCGGTCTGGGACCTCGTCGCGCCAGCCATCGGACGCCGCCTTCCTGATTGAGCACCCGGCCGCGGATCAGGCCCGGTCCCCGGGTGCCACACGGTCGGAAGCCGTATGAACCCCGGGGACCGGGCCTCGGAACATGCTGTCGGGGACGCTACCGTACGTGTTCTGTCGAGGGCGAACTCCCCTTATCCCTGCCCGGAACGGATCGGCCCCACCCGCCGTTCGCCGTCCTGGCGGGGTTGCCTCGGGGGCAACGGCGGGGCGGACGGTGTCGAGGACGGGGCGGGCAGGGTGCTCGGCTGCCCGCCCGTGAGGGCCCTGGGGCCGGGGAGGCGGCCGGCACCTCCGGCGGCCCCGGGACGGCGCTGTGACCGGTCGGTCGACGGGCTCCGTCACCAGTAGTGCTTGCGTCCGCCGACGGCGTGCCCGACCGCTCCCAGGATCCACAGGATCAGTCCCACGACGACGAGGACCGCTCCGATCGTCCACAGGATGCCGAGGCCGGTGAGGAGACCGATGACGAGAAGGATGATTCCGAGGACGATCATGCCGCGCTCCTTGGGCTCTGTGAGCTCTTCCCCCGCGCCGTGCGTCTGCCCGATTGCCGACGGGTCAACCGGCCCTCGCCGGTTTGTTGTCGCCCGGACGGGCCGGCCCACCCGAACGAGCCCGAGATGCCCCCGCCGAGCCCCGGGCGCCCGTCGGGAACGCCCCGCGCGACGGGGATTGGCCGCCGGGGGACCGGAAAGACGCCGGGTATGTCCATCTTGCGAGCCTGTGCACGACCGATGCTGGCGTCGATGTTCCTCTACGGAGGCGCCGACGCCCTACTGAACCCCGCCCGGCTGGAGGCCGCCGCCGAACCGGTGGTCGACCCGCTCGCCGAGCACGTCCCGGCCGTTCCGCGCCGGCCCGAAGCGGCGATCCGGCTCAACGCCGGGGTCCAGGTGGTGGCCGGCGCGCTGCTGGCGTCCGGCCGTCTCACCCGGCCCGCCGCGCTCGCGCTGGCGGCGACCCTCGTCCCGGTCACCCTGGCCGGCCACCGGTTCTGGGAGGTCAAGGACGAGGAGGAGCGCGCCCGGCAGCGCATCCACTTCCTGAAGAACCTGTCGATGTGCGGCGGGCTGCTGATCGCGGCGGCGGACACCGGAGCGGGGCCGTCGCTGGCCTGGCGCGCCCGGCACCGGCGGTGGACCGGCTGACGCCCGCTCCCGGTGCGGCCGCCCACGACGGGCGGCCGCACCGGGGCGGACCCGGCGTCAGCCGGCCGCCGCGAGGCTCTCCCGCGCGGCCCCGGCCACGGCCTCGGCGGTGAGTCCGAACTCGCTGTAGAGGCGCCGGTAGTCGGCGGAGGCGCCGAAGTGGTCGAGGCTGACGATCCGGCCGTGCGGGCCGACCAGCTCGCGCCAGCCGAGCGCCACGCCCGCCTCCACGCTCACCCGCGCCGCCACCGCGGGCGGCAGGACATCGTCGCGGTACTCGCGCGGCTGCGCGGCGAACCACTCCAGGCACGGCAGCGACACCACCCGGCTCGCCACGCCCTCACCGGCCAGCTGCTCCTGCGCCTCCAGCGCGAGGTGCACCTCGGAGCCGGTGGCCAGCAGCAGGACCCGGGGCGGGGCGCCGTCGGCCGGGTCGCGCAGCACGTAGCCGCCGCGGGCGGCGCCGTCCGCCGGTGCGCACCCGCCGGTCCCGCGGTCGAGGACGGGCACCTTCTGCCGGGTGAGGACGAGGCCGGTCGGCCGGTCGTGGTGCTCCAGCAGCGCGTGCCAGCAGGCGGCCGTCTCGTTGGCGTCGCAGGGGCGCACCACGTCGAGGCCGGGGATCGCGCGCAGCGCCGCGAGGTGCTCCACCGGCTGGTGGGTGGGGCCGTCCTCGCCGAGGCCGATCGAGTCGTGCGTCCAGACGTAGACGGTCGGGAGCTCCATCAGCGCGGCCAGTCGCACCGCGGGCCGCATGTAGTCGCTGAAGGTCAGGAAGGTGCCGCCGTACGGGCGGGTCAGGCTCTGCAGGGCGATCCCGTTGAGGATGGCCCCCATGGCGTGCTCCCGGATCCCGAAGTGCAGGGTGCGGCCGTACGGGCCGCCCTTCCACTCCGCGGTCTCCACGCCCTCGGGCAGGAAGGAGGGCTCACCGTCCATGGTGGTGTTGTTGCTCCCGGCCAGGTCGGCCGAGCCGCCCCACAGCTCGGGCAGGACCGGTGCGAGCGCGGTGAGCACCCGGCCCGAGGCGGCGCGGGTGGCCAGCCCCTCCCGGTCCGCGGGGAAGGCCGGCAGGTGGTCGGCCCAGCCGTCCGGCAGCCGGCGCTCCGTCAGCCGGTCCAGCAGTGCCGCGCGCTCGGGGTGCTCGCCGCGCCAGCGCTCGTAGCGCGGGGTCCAGGCCTCGTGGAGTTCACGGCCGCGCTCGCGTGCCCGGCGGGTGCGGGTGAGGACCTCGTCCTCGACGGTGAAGCTGCGCGCGGGGTCGAAGCCGAGCAGTTCCTTGGTGGCGGCGACCTCCTCGTCGCCGAGCGCGGAGCCGTGGGCCTTGCCGGAGTTCTGGAGGTTGGGGGCGGGCCAGCCGATGACCGTCCGCAGCACCAGCAGCGAGGGCCGGGTGGTCTCCGCGCGGGCGGCCCGGAGCGCGTCGAGGACGGCGTCGACGTCCTCGACGTAGCGGCCGGTGCGGGTCCAGTCGACGGTCTGCACGTGCCAGCCGTAGGCGCGGTAGCGGGCGGCGACGTCCTCGCTGAACGACACGTCGGTGTCGTCCTCGATCGAGATGTGGTTCTGGTCGTACACCATGGTCAGGTTGCCCAGCCGCTGGTGGCCGGCCAGCGAGCTCGCCTCCGCGGTGACGCCCTCCATGAGGTCGCCGTCCGAGGCGAGGACGTAGACGTGGTGGTCGAAGGGGCTCTCGCCGTCCGGGGCGTCCGGGTCGAGCAGGCCGCGTTCCCGGCGGGCGGCCATCGCCATGCCGACGGCCGCGCCCAGCCCCTGGCCGAGCGGGCCGGTGGTGATCTCCACGCCCCGGGTGTGCCGGTACTCGGGGTGGCCGGGGGTGGCGGAACCCCAGGTCCGCAGGGCTTCCAGGTCGGAGAGCTCCAGGCCGTAGCCGGTGAGGTACAGCTGGACGTAGAGGGTGAGGCTGGTGTGTCCGCAGGACAGGACGAAGCGGTCGCGGCCCAGCCACTGGTCGTCACCGGGGTCGTGGCGCAGGACGTTCTGGAACAGCAGGTGGGCCAGTGGCGCCAGGCTCATCGCCGTCCCGGGGTGGCCGTTCCCGGTGCGCTGCACGGCGTCGGCCGCGAGCAGCCGGGCGGTGTCCACGGCCCGGACGTCCACGGCGTCCCAGCCCGCCCGTGCGGCGACGGGGTCGGCCAGTGACTGGTGGCGGGTCGCGGGGTGCTTGTCGGGGGGTGTCACGGGTGTCCTCCCAGGGGGCCGGTCGGGGTCGGTGAGGTCGCCGGGGACGGTTCGGCGCGTCCGCTCGGCCTCCAGCGCCTACCCGGTGACCGGACCCGCATGGCCCGATCCGGTCCGGGATTCACCCGCCCGGTCCGGCCGGCGCGCGGCTGCCCCGTCCGCGACCCGAAGGGCGGTCCCTCCGCACTCCGGTGTCGGGGCGGCGCGCGGGGGTAGCCTCCGGACATGCCACACCACGATCTTGTCGTCCTGGGCGCGGGCTCCGGCAACACGGTGATCGACGACCGCTTCGGCGGCCTCGACGTCGCCGTCGTCGAGGAGGGGCCGTTCGGCGGGACCTGTCTGAACCGGGGCTGCATCCCCAGCAAGATGCTCGCCCACACGGCCGACGTCGCGGACACCGTGCGGGAGGCCGGCCGCTTCGACGTGGACGCCGCACCGGGCGTCCTGCGGTGGCCACGGGTACGCGACCGCGTCTTCGGGCGCCTCGACGGGCAGGCCGCCGAGGGGGAGCAGGGCCGGCGCGGCTCGGACTTCGTCACCGTCCACCGCGGCCGGGCGCGCTTCACCGGCGAACGGACGCTGGTGGTGGAGGGCGACGGGAGAGAGGTGCACATCACCGCGGACCGGGTCGTGGTGGCGGTCGGCAGCCGCCCGGTGGTCCCGCCGCCGGTACGCGACAGCGGGCTGCCCTACGAGACCTCCGACACGATCATGCGGCGCCCGACGCCGCCGCGGCACCTGGCCGTCCTCGGCGGCGGCTACATCGCCGCCGAGCTGGCGCACGTCTTCCACGCGGCCGGCAGCCGGATCACGATCATCGAGAAGCAGGAGACCCTGCTCGCCCCGCAGGACGAGTCGGTGTCCCGCGCCTACACCCGACTGGCCCGCTCCGCGTTCGACGTGCGCACCGGCGTCGAGCTGACCGGACTGGAGGGGGAACCGGGCCGGCTGCGGCTGCGCCTGGACGACGGCTCCGCGGTCGAGGCCGACGCCCTGCTGGTGGCGGTCGGCCGGACCCCCAACAGCGACACCATCGACGCCGACCGGGCCGGCATCGCCCTGCGGGAGGACGGCCGCGTGGTGGTGGACGCCCACCAGCGGACCACCGCGCCGGGTGTCTTCGCCCTCGGTGACGTGTGCACCCCCGTGCCGCTCAAGCACGTCGCCAACCGGGAGGCGCAGGTGGTCGCGCACAATCTGCTGCACCCCGACGACCTGATCGCCACCAGCTACGACGCCGTCCCCGCCGCGGTCTTCACCCGCCCCCAGATCGCCCAGGTGGGCCGGACCGAGCAGGAGTGCCGGGATGCCGGCCTCGACTACACGACCGCCACCCGCCGGTACGCGGACGTCGCCTACGGATGGGCGCTGGAGGACACCGCCGGCTTCTGCAAGGTGATCGCGGACCCGGGGACCGGCCGCCTGCTGGGCGCCCACATCCTCGGCCCGCAGGCGTCCACCCTGATCCAGCCCCTGGTCGTCGCGATGAGCCTCGGCATCGATGTCCCCACCCTGGCCGGCACCCCGTACTGGATCCACCCCGCCCTCACCGAGGTCGTCGCCAACGCCCTGCTCGACCTCGACCTCTGACGGCGGCGCCGGGACGGGCGGACGGTGCTCGGCCTCTGACGGCGGGCCGGACCGGCAGGCGGCGCGGGCGTCCGGAGGGCGCCGTCCCGGACGGGATGCGCCGGCCCGGCCATGAAACGGCGGTGTCCGGGCAGACGAGGGACGTGACCACAGGGGTAAGGCGTCCGCTCCGAACGATCGCACCGGCACTGCTCGCCCAGACGGTGCTCATGGTGCTGGCCGGTCTCACGATCACCCACCCGCCGCTGCACCTCTGGCGGCCGGGGGAGAACGCGCTGACCGACCGGCTCGCCGCCGACCGGGTACCCGTCCTCGACACCGTCACCGCGTGGCTCTCGGTCCTCGCGAGCACCGGGGCCGTGATCGCCGTGGCGGGCGTCGCCGTGCTCGCGCTGCTACTGGGCGCCCGGCGGTGGCGCGAGGCCGCCTTCCTCGGCGGCGCCGTCGCCGCCCAGTCCGCGGTCTTCCTGCTGGTCACCCTGTGCGTGGACCGGCCCCGGCCGACCGCGCCCCGGCTCGACGGCGCACCGCCGACCTCCAGCTTCCCGTCCGGCCACGTGGGCGCGGCGGTCGCGCTGTACGGCGCACTGGCCGTCCTCGCCGTCCTGCGCCTGCGGGGGCCGCTCCGGCTGCCGCTGGGCGCCCTGGCCGCGCTGCTGCCGGTGCTGGTCGGGTTCAGCCGGCTGTACCGCGGCATGCACCACCCGACCGACGTGCTGGCCGGGCTGGTGAACGGCGGCGCCGTGCTCTGGATCATGTGGCGGGCTTTCCTCTCCGACCCCAGGGAGACCACCGTGGCAGCCGTACCCGATCACCCGTCCGCCGGCCGGGCGGTGGTGGTCTTCAACCCCGTCCTGGTCGACGAGGACACCCTCGACCGGATCGACCGCGTCCTCGCGGGCCACGGCTGGGCGGCGACCAGAACCGCCACCAGCGAGGGCGACCCCGGCCGGGGCGCCGCGGCGGCCGCGGTCGCCGCCGGGGCCGACCTGGTGGTGGCCTGCGGCGGCGACGGCACCGTGACGGCGTGCTCGCACGCCCTCGCCGGTACGGGCGTCGCGCTGGCCATCGTCCCCTGCGGCACCGGGAACCTGCTCGCCCGCAACCTCGGCCTGCCGGCGGACCCGGCGCGGGCGCTGGCGGACGCCCTCGCCGGCGGGCCCCGCCGGATCGACCTCGCCCTGGCCGACGGCGACGGCATCACCGCCACGGTGGTCAGCGCCATGGCGGGCATCGGCCTGGACGCCGCGGCGATGGCCGGCACCAGCCGCCGCGCGAAGAGCCGCTGGGGCTGGCCCGCCTACCTTCCCCCGCTGCTCCGCCACCTCGGCGACCGCCGGATGCGGCTCACCGTCACCCTGGACGACGCGCGCCCGCTCCACCGGCGGGCCGCGATGGCCGTGATCGGCAACGTCGGCGCGCTCCAGGGCGGGATCCGGCTGCTGCCGGGCGCCCGGCCGGACGACGGCCTGCTCGACCTCGTCCTGGTCCACCCGCGCGGCCTCGCCGGCTGGCCGGCGGCGGCAGCGCGGCTGCTCACCGGACGGACCGGCGCGGGGGGCGGGTCGGCGCCGTTCGAACACTTCCAGGCGCGCCGGATCCACCTCACCGCCGACCGGGACCAGCCGCGGGAGCTCGACGGCGAGTGCCTGCCGGCCGGCCGCACCCTGCGGCTGGCCGTCCGGCCCGGCGCCCTGCTGGTCCACACGCCGACGGCCGGCGGGCCCCCGGTCGGCGGAGCCGCGGGCGACGGGGCTGTGGTCGACGGGACTGCGGGCGACGGGTCCCACCCGGTCGGAGCCGATCCCGTCCCGGCCGAACGGAGCAGCTGAGTGGGAACCGCCACCCGCGTCGGCCACCGCGGCCGCGAGCCCGAGGAGCTCTCCGCCGACGAGGCCGTCACGACCCTGCGCGCGTACGGCCGGTGGCAGCTGCTCAGGGACGCCTTCCTGCGCTTCCGCTACGCCGACGGCTTCAGCCACGCCCGGGCCCTCGCCTTCCAGACCGTGCTCGCCCTCGTCCCGTTCGCGATCGCGGTGGTCGGCCTCTCGTCCGTCCTGCACACCCAGTGGCTCGGCCGGGTGACCGAGCTGACCATCGCCCGGCTCACCGCGGGCCCGAGTTCCGACCTGGTCGACCAGGTCCTGCGGAGCGGCCGCGAGCGCGCGGGGGACGGCGGGAGCGTCGCCCTGTGGGGCGGCGCCGTGTTCTCCCTCGTCAACGTCGCCACCGCGATGTGCCAGATCGAGCGCGGGGCCAACCGGATCTACGGCATCGAACGCGACCGGCCCTTCCACCGCAAGTACGCGCGCGGTCTGCTGATGGCTGTGCTGGCCGGTCTGCCGCTCGGCCTCGGCTTCGTCCTGCTGGTGGCGGGCCGGGAGATCGCCGCGGCGGTCGTCGAGGCGGGCGGGCCGGGGACCCATCGGGAGGCCCTCGTCTGGGCGTTCCTGCGGTGGCCGGCCGGCATCGTGCTCGCCCTGCTGTCCGCGAGCGTCATCTTCCACCGGGCACCGCGCCGCCGACAGCCCGGCCACACCTGGCTCGCCTTCGGCGCCGCCGTGTACCTGGTGCTGTGGGTCGGCCTGACCGCGCTGCTCGGCCTGTACCTGCGGCTGAGCAACTCGATCGACGCGGTGTACGGGCCGCTGAGCGTGATCATCTCGCTCCTGATGTGGGCCTACCTGACCGCGATCGCGCTCTTCCTCGGGATCGCCTTCGCCGCGCAGCTGGAGGCCGACCGGGCGGGCGTCGAGGAGCCGGTGCTGCCCGACCCCGAGGATGATTCCGCAGGTCGTGGGTAGACGAGCCGTGATGACAGCTGACCGGAGGCCGCACCGAAGCTCCGCCCGTACCCGGGTCCCCGCGCTGCGCCGGCTCTCCCGGCGCTGGCTCACCCGGCGCCGCTTCTCCCAGCGCCGGGCCGACCGGCGCTTCGGGGAGCGCCTGCTCGGGGCCGTCCTGGCGTTCGCCGTGGCGGCGGTGCCGGCCGCCGTCCTGCTGGTGCTGATCGAGGCCGGCTGGGAGCCGCTGCGCGAGCTGGACGCCGGCGCGGCGGTGCACCTGAACGAAGCCGTCCGGCACCACCCGCTCCTGCTGGAGACCACGCGGGTGCTGAGCAACCGGGTCTGGGACCCGGTCACGATGCGCCTGCTGGTGGCGGCCACCGTCGGCTGGCTGCTGTGGCGGCGGGCCTGGCGGCTGGCCCTGTGGGCGGCCCTCACCGAGCTGGCCGCCGGTCTGACCGGCCTGCTGGTCAAGGTCACGGTGGCCCGGGTCCGGCCCCGGCTGCCCGATCCCGTCGCCCACGCGCCGGGTTTCTCCTTCCCGTCGGGGCACGCCATGACCGCCATGGCCTCGTGCGCGATCCTGCTGCTGGTGCTCCTGCCGGTCGTGCCCCGGCGGGCCCGCCCGGTGGCCTGGGCGATCGCCGCGGTGACCGTGCTCGGGACGGGTCTGACCAGGATCGCCCTCGGCGTGCATTGGGTGAGCGACGTCCTCGGCGGCTGGCTGCTCGGGTTGGCGCTGGTCGCTTCGACCGCCTGGGCGTTCGAGGCCTGGCGGCGGGAGAGCGGCCTCCGCACGCCGAGGCTCCCGGAGGGCCTGGAACCCGAACTCGCCACGGACGACGACCCCGGCCCGCGGCCGGCCGGCAGCCGCCCGCACCGACCGGTGGGCTGAGGCGCCGCCCGGCCGCCGGGGGCGGCCGGGAAGCCGGAGCCCCGCCGGTCGGACCGGCAGGCCGGGTGAACGAACAAGGCCCGGGGTCGGCGCACACTGTGCGCCGACCCCGGGCCTTCGTCGTAGCGGGGACAGGATTTGAACCTGCGACCTCTGGGTTATGAGCCCAGCGAGCTACCGAGCTGCTCCACCCCGCGTCGGTGAACCCGACTGTACGCCATCACGGGGGCGAGGGCGAAATCAGGGGCAGCGACCGGGCGGGCGCGGCGCGGCCGTGCGGCCCGTGGGCCTCGCGGGTCCGGCCGGCGCCGTCCCTCCGCGCCGGCCGGACCTGAACGGGGCTCACGCCTCGGGCGCGGCCACCTCCTCCAGCGTGCCGCCGGCCAGCCGCAGCCACCGGTCCACCCCGATGCCGGCCAGGAAGCGCTCGTCGTGGCTGACCACGACGAAGGCGCCCTGGTAGGAGGTGAGGGCGCTTTCGAGCTGTCCGACGCTCACCAGGTCGAGGTTGTTGGTCGGCTCGTCGAGGAGGAGCAACTGGGGCGCGGGGTCGCCGCACAGCACACAGGCCAGGGTGGCGCGCAGCCGCTCGCCGCCCGAGAGCACGCCGACCGGGAGGTGGGCGCGGGCGCCGCGGAAGAGGAAGCGGGCGAGCACGTTCATCCGCTCGGGCGCCGGCAGCTCCGGCGCGGCCGCCGCGAAGTTCTCCGCCACGCTGCGGTCCGGGTCCAACAGGTCCAGCCGCTGGGAGAGATAGGCGACCCGGCCGTCCGAGCGCCTGAGCCGTCCGCCGTCGGGGGCGAGGTCCCCGACCAGCAGGCGCAGGAGGGTGGTCTTGCCGGTTCCGTTCTGTCCGAGCAGGGCGATCCGCTCGGGCCCGCGGACGGTCAGATCGACGCCGTCACCAGCGAACAGGGGCGTGTCGCCGCGCAGCACCTGGAGGTTCTCGCCGACGAAGAGGTCGCGCCCGCTCGGCACCCGGGTGCCGGACAGGTCCAGGGTCAGGCGCTGGTCGTCGCGCAGGGCGCGCTCGGCCTCGTCGAGCCGGGCCCTGGCCTCGCCGAGGCGCGCCGCGTGGACCTGGCCGGCGCGTCCTGCGGACTCCTGGGCGCCGCGCTTCATGGTCCCGGCGAAGATGCGGGGCAGACCGGCGTTCTTGAGGTTGCGGCCGGCGTTGCTCGCCCGGCGGTCGGCGCGCTCCCGGGCCTGCTGCAACTCCCGCTTCTCCCGCTTGAGTTCCTGTTCGGCGTTGCGGATGTTCTTGGCCGCGACCTCGCGCCCGGCCTCCGCGGCCTGCTCGTAGGCGGTGAAGTTGCCGCCGAACAGCCGCAGTTCGCCGGAGTCGAGCTCGGCGATCCGGTCCATCCGGTCGAGCAGCGCACGGTCGTGGCTGACCAGCAGCAGGCAGCCGGAGAAGTCCTCCAGGACGCCGTGGAGCCGGTGGCGGGCGGCGAGGTCGAGGTTGTTGGTGGGTTCGTCGAGCAGCAGCACGTCGGGCCGCTTGAGCAGTTGCGCCGCGAGGCCGAGCTGGACGATCTGGCCGCCGCTGAGGGTGCCCAGCCGTCGGTCCAGGCCGACGCCGGCCAGGCCGAGACGTTCGAGCTGGGCGAGGCTGCGCTCCTCGACGTCCCAGTCGTCGCCGATGGCGGTGAAGTGCTCCTCGGCCACGTCACCGGACTCCACCGCGTCGATGGCGCGGATCACCCCGGCGACGCCGAGGACGTCGGCGACCGCGAGGTCCGCCGTCAGCGGGAGGTCCTGCGGCAGGTAGCCGGGCGCGCCGCTGACGGTCAACGATCCTGCGGCGGGCGTCAGCTGACCGGCGATGAGCTTGAGCAGCGTGCTCTTGCCCGCGCCGTTGGGAGCGACCAGACCGGTGCGGCCGGTGCCGAGGGCGAAGGAGAGGTCCTGGAAGACGGGGGTGTCGTCGGGCCAGGAGAAGGAGAGCTGGGAGCAGACGATGGACGCATCGGACATGAGGACAACCCGGAGGATGGGCAGGCGGAGACACCTCGGCCTGCGAGCAGACAGGGGGAAGGGGAACGACGAACGAAGCCGTTGGCCCGGGGCACCGATGCCCGCCGACGGCTTCAGGACCGGGTCTCACCCGGAGATGTCGTCGTCACCCGCCATGTCTGCTTCTCCACGCTTTCCGTCAGATGGGTTTTCCGCCGTCGAGCATAGCACCGTGTGTGGGCGATCGGTCGGGGCCGGCCGCGGGGGGCGGGCCGCCGCGCCGGGCCGGGCGCGTCACGGCGCGCCGGCCCCCCGCAGCAGGGTGTCGACCACCAGGTCGGCCGCCGGTCCGGCGGCCAGGTCGGGCGCCTGACGTGTCACCAGGTGCACGAGCTGGGGCAGCAGGGCGGCGACCCAGCCCTCGGGGAGGCCGGGGCGCAGCAGCCCTTCGGTGACGGCGCGTCGGAGGAAGTCCCCGACCTCGGCGACGGAGCTGTCGCGGCGCCTGCGGGTCTCCTCGTCGGCGAGCATCCGGGCCAGGTCCACCGGCCAGGCGCGGTTGACCTCGATGACGTTCTCCACGTAGCGGTGCAGGGCCACGGCGACGGGGGCCTCGCGCAGACGGGCGTCGGCGATGGCCCGCTCGACGGCGTCCAGGCGGGCGGAGTGGATCGCGGTGAGGAGTTCCTCGCGGGAGCTGAAGCGCCGGTAGACGGTCCGCCGGTCCACCCCCGCCTCGGCGGCGATGCTCGCGATGCTCGCGCCCGGGTCGGCGGCCAGCATCCGCGCTCCCGTCGTCAGGACGGCTTCGATGTTCCGCGCGGCGTCAGCTCTCACGGGGGGAGTCTAGCGGCGGTGTGCAGCTTCGGGTCGCAACCACCTCGTCGCTGTGTCAGTAGCGCGGGGACCTGCGCCGGGAGGGGGCCGGTCCCCTCCCGGCGGCGCGCCGTCAGAAGTGGTCCACGTCCACGACGGCCTGGGCGAACGCGGTCGGCGCCTCCTGGGGCAGGTTGTGGCCGATGCCGCCGAGCGTCCGGTGCTCGTACTTCCCGGTGAACATGGCCCGGTACGAGGCGCCGTCGCCGGGAGCGGTGAACGGGTCCAGCGCGGGGTCGAGGGTGATCGTCGGCACCCCGATGGTCGGCTTCAGGGCCAGCCGGTCCTCGTAGCGGTCGTAGCGGCGCTCGCCGTCGGCGACGCTGAGCCGCCAGCGGTAGTTGTGGATCACGACCGCGGCGTAGTCGGGGTTCTCGAAGGCGGCCTCCGTGCGCTCGAAGGTCGCGTCGTCGAACTTCCAGGTGGGGGAGACCTGCTGCCAGACGAAGCGGGTCAGATCGTGGCGCAGGCGCTTGTCCTCCATGGCCTTCCTGCCGCGTTCGGTGGCGAAGTAGTACTGGTACCACCAGGTGTGCTCGCCGGCCGGCGCGATCGGGTCCAGCTGCGCCTGGCGGTTGGTGATGAGGTAGCCGCTCACCGACACCAGGGCCTTGACCCGTTCGGGCCACAGGGCCGCGAGGACGTCCCCGGTCCGGGACCCCCAGTCGAACCCGGCCACCACGGCGCGGTCGATCCGGAGGGTGTCCAGCAGGGCGATGACGTCCATCGCGATGGCGGCCTGCTGGCCGTTGCGGAAGGTCCGGGGCGACAGGAACCGGGTGGTGCCGTGTCCGCGCAGGTAGGGGACGATCACGCGGTACCCGAGGCCGGCCAGGAGCGGCGCGACGTCGACGTAGCTGTGGATGTCGTACGGCCAGCCGTGCAGGCAGAGCACGACCGGTCCGTGCGCCGGGCCGAGTTCGGCGTATCCCACGTTCAGCAGCCCGGCCTCGACCTGCTTCAGCCGCGGGAAGGACGTGTGCGTGCCCGGGGTGATCGTGGGCACGACCGGGGCCGCGCCGGGGCCGCCGGGGACGGGCGCGGCGTCGGCCGTGCCCGGCAGGGTGGCCATCGAGACCGCGGCCGCACCGGCACCCAGTCCCAGGGCCCTGTTGAAGCTACGCCTGTCGATCATGTTGAGCCTTCCGTGTGACGCGGATGTGTCCCCGGCCGGGGCGGGTGTCCGTCCTGCCCGGCGCACCGCACTCTTCCGTTCCCGGCGGGCCGGCACATCAGTCAGTTGACGGTCGGGGCGGCGGCCGCGCCGCGCCCCTCCGGGCGTCTCCGGGCCCGCAGTCGAATGACTGATGCCGCGCGCCGACGCCGTGCGGAACCGTCGTGACGGGGCGAGGCCCCCGGTCCGCGCGGCATCGGACCTCGGCGGTCGGACGGACCGCGGCACCACGCCACCATCAAATGTCGCGCCAGCGAGTGGTATTAGCGAGTAAGTGCTACAGTCAAGTGACAGATAGCGAAGGAGTGGAAGCGTGATCGTCTATGACCGGCTCTTCATCGCAGGCGCCTGGACCGAGCCGAGTGAGGCCGCCCTGCTCGACATCCGGTCCCCGCACGACCGGACGGTGATCGGCCGCGCCGCGCAGGCCCGGCGGGCGGACGTCGACCGTGCGGTGGCGGCGGCCCGGGCCGCGTTCGTCGAGGGCACCTGGCGCGACACCCCGCCGCTGGAGCGCGTGGCGGTGCTGCGGCGCTTCAACGCGCTGCGCGAGCGGCAGGCGGAGCGGATCGCTGCCCTGATCGCCGCCGAGAACGGCTCCGCGGGCTGGTTCACCCGGGCCGGCCAGCCGGGCCTGACCCGCCAGGCCAACGCCTACCTGAAGGCGGCGGAGGAGTTCGGGTGGGAGGAGACCCTGCCGCCCTCCGACCCGGCCTCGCCGGTGCGGAGCGTGGTCCGTCGTGAGGCCGTCGGCGTGGTGGCCGCCGTGATCCCGTGGAACTCGCCCTTCTCCTCCGCGACCACGAAGATCATCCCGGCGCTGCTCGCCGGCAACTCGGTGGTCCTGAAGGTCTCGCCGGAGAACTCGCTCAGCATGGGCCTCCTCGCCGACCTGCTGGCACAGGTGGGGCTGCCCGCCGGGGTGATCAGCGTGCTGCCCGCCGACCGCGAGACCAGCGAGTACCTGGTCTCCCACCCCGAGGTCGACAAGATCGCCTTCACCGGCTCGACCCCGGCCGGCCGGCGCATCGCCGCGATCGCGGGGGAGCAGCTCAAGCGGGTCAGCCTGGAGCTGGGCGGCAAGTCCGCGGCCGTCATCCTGGCCGACGCCGACATCCACCGGGCGGTGCAGGGGCTGAAGTTCTCCTCCCTGCTCAACAACGGCGAGTCCTGCATCGCCCAGACCCGCGTCCTGGCCCCGCGCAGCCGCTACGAGGAGGTGGTCGCGGAACTCAAGGCGCTCGTCGAGTCCCTGAAGGTCGGTGACCCGGCGGACCCGGACACCTTCATCGGACCGATGATCCGCCCCGACCAGCAGGAGCGCGTCCGCCGGTACATCGCGATCGGCATCGAGGAGGGCGCCCGCCTCGTCACCGGCGGCCCCGAGGTCCCCGCGGGGCTGGAGGGCGGCAACTACGTGACCCCCACCCTCTTCGCCGAGGTGGACAACGCCATGCGCATCGCCCAGGAGGAGATCTTCGGCCCCGTCCTGGTGGTCATCCCCTACGAGGACGAGGACGACGCCGTCCGCATCGCCAACGACTCCGAGTACGGCCTGTCGGGCGGCGTCTGGTCCGCCGACGAGGAGCACGCCCTGGCGGTCGCCCGCCGGATCCGGACCGGCACGGTGACCGTGAACGGGGCCGGTGTCGGCTTCGACGGCCCCTTCGGCGGCTTCAAGGCCAGCGGCATCGGCCGCGAGTTCGGCGCCGTCGGCCTCGGCACCTACACCGAGTACAAGACCATCACCCTCTGACGCGCGCCCGCGCGGCGGTGGCCGGACGCCCGGCCCTGGGCCCGCACCTGGAACGGTGGGGGCCCGGCCTGGTTGGATTCCGGTATGACGAATGACCTCTCCGACGGCTACGAGATCTCGACGGACCCGGCGCGCCTCGATGCCGAACTGATCCACCGGTGGCTGTCCCAGGACGCCTACTGGGCACGCGGCCGCCCCCGGGAGAAGCAGGACTCCGCGATCGCCGCCTCCCTCAACTTCGGCGTCTACGACCGGGCTGCGGGTACCCAGCTCGGCTACGCGCGGGTGGTCACCGACCGGACCACCTTCGCCTGGCTCTGCGACGTGTACATCGAGCCCTCGGCCCGTGGCAGGGGGCTCGGCACGGCCCTGGCCGCCGCCGTCCGCGAGCACCTCGCCCCCTACGGGCTGCGCCGCGTCATGCTGGCCACGGCGGACGCCCACGAGGTCTACGCCAAGGCCGGGTTCGTGCCGATGGAGAAGCCGGAGAAGTGGATGGTCCTCGGCGAGGAGTGAGGGCGCCGCGGGGCGGGGGCCACCCGCGCAACGCTCCGGCCGTCCCGGGGCGGGGACGGCCGGAGCGGAGCGCTACTTCACGCAGGTCCGGTCGCCCTTCGGCAGCCGGCCCCCGGCCAGGTAGGCGTTGACCGTGTCGTCCACGCAGGCGTTGCCGTACATGCCGTACAGCGCGTGCCGGTTGGCGCCCTCCAGGGTCAGCAGCCGGGAGGCGGGCAGCAGGCCGTGCAGCGCGACGCTGTCCCGGTAGGTGGTGCGCGGGTCGCCGGTGGCGGCGACTATCAGCACCTCGGCGTCGCGCCGCACCTCGGTGCGGGCCTCGCGCGGGCGGTCCCAGAAGGCACACGGGTTGATGTTGTTGACCAGCGGGCCGAACAGCGGGTGCTCGGCCCGGCTGCGCTCGATCTCCCGCCAGTACGCCTCGGGGTCGCGCGGTGCCGGGGCGTCCGCGCACAGGATCGCCTGCTGGGAGCTGCCGGTGGGCGACGCCGCTTCGCTGAACGCGAACCGGAGGATGGCGGTGAAGGCCGCCGACGGCAGGGCCGGCCGCCCCGCCGCCGCCTCGCCGAGCACCGCGACCTGCTCGGCCAGGTTCGCGCGTGCGGCGTCGGTGTCGTCCGCGAGTCCGGCGAAGACCAGGAGCGGCACCCGGGTGTCGTCCAGTCGGAAGGTGTCGGCGCCGCTGCCGACGGTCAGCGGGGCGCGCGCCGACGCCTCGACGAGCTGCCGGATGCCCGCCGTCACCTCCTCGGCGGTCCGGCCGAGCCGGTAGGTGTCGTGGCGGCCCGCCGCCCAGGCCGCCCAGTCGGCGAGCGCCTGCTCGTTCTCCGCCAGCAGGCGGGGGAGCATCACCGGCCCGTAGGAGCGCGGGTCGAGCGCCCCGTCGAGGACCACCCGGTCGTAGCGGCCGGGGAACATCTGGGTGTAGACCGTGCCCAGGTACGTCCCGTACGAGACCCCCAGGTAGGAGATCCTCCGCTCGCCGAGCGCGCCGCGGATGACGTCCATGTCGCGGGCCGTGTTGCGCGTGCTGGCGTGCGGCAGCAGCGGTCCGGCCGCCGCCCGGCACTTGGCGGCGAGGTCCTTCTGGAGAACGACCTGCTGGTCGAAGCTCGCCCGGCCGAGCCCGGCCGAGACGAGGTTGGTGCCGACCGGCCAGCCGCAGTCCAGCGGGGTGCTGCGGCCGACGAAGCGCGGGTCCATGCCGATGATGTCGTAGCGGCCGGCGGTCTCCTTGAGCGCCGTGTGGACGCGCGGCGGGCTCCCGAGGGTCTCACCGCCCGGGCCGCCGTCGTTGAGCAGCAGCGGACCGATCCGGTGGCGGGTGTCGGTGGCCTTGATCCGGGAGATCGCGACGGTGATCGTACGGCCCCGGGGGTCGCCGTAGTCGAGCGGCACGGTGACGTCGGCGCAGGTCGCGCCCGCCTCCTCCAGGCCCGCGCCGACCTGGTCGTCCGGGCCCTGGACGCAGCTGCGCCAGTCGAGGGGCTGGTGGTAGTAGCGCTCCAGGCCCCGGGGGGTGGAGGCGGCGCTGTCGGCGGAGGCGGACGCCGCCCCGGCGGCGGGGGCGGTCACGGCGGACGCCACCGTCAGGCAGGCGGCGAGGGCGAGGCCCGCCGCCGTGGCCCGGCGGGCGACCGGCGGTGCCACGGCGGCCGGACCGAAGGGAGGGTGATGAGCTGTCATGTGACCAACGCTAGGAACCTGGCGGCCGAAGATCACGACAGCACACCCCCGGACCCGCCCGGGGGACAGCCCCCTCCGCCGCCTTCCCTTTCGGGCAGGAGCACCGGCCGACGGCCGGGACTCCCGGCCGTCCGGCCCGCCTCCGGTGCCCCGGCGGCCGTCGGCCGCCCGGTCAGGAGTCCCGGCGGAGGCGGGTGACCATGGTCAGCGCGTCTTCGCCCGCGCGCGGGTCGTGCACGCGGAAGCCCTCGCGCTCGTACAGCCGGAGGGCGGGGTTGTCCCGCTCGACGCTCAGCGAGACGCGTTCGACGCCGGCCTCGGCGGCGGTCCGCAGCAGACGCCTGATCAGCAGGGTTCCGATGCCCCGGCCACGCTGGGCGGCGGTGATGCCGATGCTCAGCTCCGGCACGGCCGGGTCGACGAAGCCGTAGCCGGGGTCCTCCGCCGGGAGGTGCCGCAGCCACGCGGCGCCGACCGGGAGCGGCTGCCACCCGGTGGCCTCCCCGGTGGAGAGGGCCACGATGCCCAGGTCCCCCCGACCGGGCCAGCCGTCCACGTAGTGGGCGTTGCGCGGGTCGGAGAGCACCGCCTCGCGCGAGACATCCCGGCCGGGTGCCCAGTTGACGGCGGCGACCACCAGATCGCGGAGGAACTCGGCGTCGTCGGCGAGCGCGAACCGCGTGTGGATGTCGGACGGGCCCCCGTCGGGATAGATCTCGTCCTCCCTGCCTTCGGGGGCGATCTGCCGCAGCCTCGGGCCGTGGAACATCCACACCCGGAAGTAGGACTGCTCCTGGTCCATCACGAACAGCTGCACCAGCTCCGGGTGGACCCACGGGACGCGCTCGACATGGGCGACCAGTCCGGCGAGGTCCGCGTGGTTGAGCGCACCGGCGAAGACCTCGCACTCCGGGTACTTGCCGCCGCCCCAGCGCGTGTCACTCCCGGTCGTCTCGTTCAGCGACCCGACCCACCCGACGGCGCCCGGTTCGTAGCCGCGTCGCGGGGCGGACGTCCGCAACCACTGGCTCAGCGCTTCGACGGCCGGCCGGTCGGTGAACTCGACGGAGATCATGATGTTGGCCACGTGACTCACGCCGGAAGTCAACACGACCACTGATCGACCTGCCACCGAGTTCCCGCGCGGTGGGGCACCGCCGACGGTCG
This sequence comes from Kitasatospora sp. NPDC028961, assembly GCF_055564815.1. Taxonomy (NCBI): domain Bacteria; kingdom Bacillati; phylum Actinomycetota; class Actinomycetes; order Kitasatosporales; family Streptomycetaceae; genus Kitasatospora; species Kitasatospora sp. NPDC028961. Next base: position 119,777 of record NZ_JBVHVO010000010.1, read on the forward strand.
GGCGGTCTCCGACCCCGTCGCGGCGGCAGCGGTCTCGGCGGGATGCTCCGCACATGCGGGTGCTGCTCGACGGTGCCACGCCCGTCTCCCGGATGCTGCCGCACTCCGACTTCCATGCTCCGACTTCCATACTCCGACTTCCGGGGCGCACCGGACCGGCCGGTGTTGGTCGCGGCGGGCGATCGGCTCTCGTACGAAGAGGGCGATGTCGTGGTGACCCGTCCCGGCGGTGGGCGGCAGCGGCCCCGGGCGGGCGACGGCTACGGGATCTGCCGCTGAACCGTTCGCGGCCCCGCTCCGGGAGGACCGGCTCCGCCGGGTGCCCGCCTGCGGGGCGCAGGGTGACCGGCGGTGCTCAGCCCGGCTGTCGGTCGTCGTCGCTCTGCGACACCCGCAGACGCTCGGCCGCCTCCTGGACGGCTTCGTGGGCCTTGGCGGCCCGGTCGTCGGCGGTGCGCGCCGCGTCCTCGGCGGATCGCGCCTGCTTCTCGGCGCTCGTGAGGCGCTCCTGGGCGAGGGCTTCGCGGTCCTGCGCCTCGGCGAGTGCGGCCCTGGCCTGCTCGGCTTCGGTCTCCGCCCGTCGGCGGGCCGAATCCGCCTCGTCGAGGGCCCGAGCGGCGTCCACGGCCCGGGTGTCGGCCTTGTCCGCGGCCCGTTCCGTGCCGGCCAAGGCCTTGCGGGCCTGTTCCTGTTCGCGCCGGCGCCGCCGTTCGGCCGCGGCCTGTGCCTTCGTGGGGCGCGAGTCGCGTGCCGACACGGGGGACGTTTCGGCGGCCTTCTTCGTCGTGGTCCCGGTCCCCGGCTTCCGGCTCCCCGGCTTCCCGGCGTCCGGCTTCCCGCTGTCCGGCTTCCCGGCGCCCGGCCACAGCACCGGGTCCAGCGGAGCCGTCAGCCGCCCCGCCGCGAGGGCGCGGGCGGCGTCCGGGTCCGCCAGCGCGGCGCCCAGCGTCCGGTCCACCTCGGCGACGGCGTCGGCGCCGAGCGGGTGTCCGGCCTCCGCCGCGTCGCGCTCGGCCTGCCCCGTCAGCGCCCGCACCAGCTGCCGCCGCTGCTCGGTGAGCGTGCGCAACTGCTCCCCGGCGAGGTGCTCCTGGGCGTCGCGCAGCGCCTGCCCGAGGTCCAGCAGCTGCCCGACCAGGTCGCCGTGCCGGTGGGCGAGGAGGTTGGCGGCCCAGGCGGCCTGGGTGGGGCGGCGCAGCGCACGGACCTGCTGTGCGAGCTGCGGGTCGGTCTTCTTCAGGGCGTCCGCGTGCCGGTTCCGGGCCGCCGTGAAGTCCTGCGGGGCGAGGGTGTGGAGCTCGTCCGCGATCGCGTCGAAGTCGGGTTCGTTGCCGGCCATCGTTCGGGACCCTACGGGCGCGGGTCGCTCCGGCCCGGTACGACTCGCCCGGTCGGGCACGGTCGACGCCGCCGGTCCCCGGCCGGGTCGTCGGGAGTGGCCCCGGGCGCGGCGGTCCTCCTCGCCCGGGTCCGCTCCCTCCCAGGACCATCCCGTGCCGCCATGCCGGTCGACGGGCTCAGAGCTCCGGGTGGTCGGCCGCCCTCGGCGCGGTGGGCGAGGCGGGGCCGAGCGGGGGGGAGTCCCATGCGTGCGCGATGCACCGCCCTGCGATGACCCCGCCCCACCCCACCGCCCGGCGCCACACGACTGGTAACCCACCCCCCCACCGCCACCAACTCGCCGAAGCCGCACGCTGGCACGACGACCGGCTCCACTACGTCGACCTCCTCCGAGGCACCCTCTACAACTGCCATCCCGACTACCCCGCCCCAGGCTGGAGCAGGACCTCCACCTGCCGATGGCGGCGGCCGCCCCCTCACCGGCCGCCCCGGCCAGTGGATCGCCGCCGCCGGCACCGGCATCGCCCTGCTGCGCCCCGGCAGGCAGCTGACACGGCTGGCCAAGGTGGCGGCGGGCCGAACGCCGGCTGCGCAGGAACGACGGGGCTTGCGACCCGGCGGGCCGCTTCTGGGCGACCAGCTTGGCCGTGGACGCCGCGCCCGGCGCCGGCGCGCTCCACCGGATCGACCGGACGGCTCGGCCCACCGGGTGCAGAAGGTGAGCGTCGAGCACCTCTACGCGATCGCCGACGGCGAGGTCATACCCGAGGAAGGCGAGCCCGAAGTCATCTTCTGCATGGACGAGTTCGGGCCGCTCAACCTCCAGCCCCACCCCGGCAGGCAGTGGGCCGAGCGCGGCGGCCGGCACAAGGACCCGCCTCATCAAGAAGACCAAGAACCGCACCAGGTTCCTGGGGTTCTGCCGCTTCCTGCGCTCACTGCATCCGGCGGACGTGCGGATCGCGATCGTCTGTGACAACTCCTCGCCGCACCTGACAACGAGGCGGTGTCAGCGGGTCGGGACATGGGCGGCCGCGACCAACGGGGAGATCGCCTACACCCCGACCAACAGCTCCTGGCTGAACCGGATCGAGGCCCAGTTCACCGCCCTGCGCTACTTCGCCCTCGACGGCACCGACCCCCCAGCCACAAGGCCCAGGGCAGCATGATCCGCCGCTGCATCATCCGGCGGAACAAGCACGCCACCGACGAACGCCTACGCGAGGTCGTCACCAGGGCGAACGTCGCCTGAGCGGCATCAGACCCGTTCGTCTGGATCCACGTTCGCGAGCACCTCGCAGTCGCAACCGCCGCCATCGGCCAGCAGGCCCGCTTCCAGCTCGGACCACGCCACTGAACTGGAGTCGGCCCAGGACCGGGAGTGCCTCAGCGTGTGATCACATCCGGTCTCCGCGAGACGCTCTTCGACGTGATCGAGGAGGCCGTCGAGCTGTTCACGGTCGATGCCGAGCAGGTTCCACTCGTCACGCTTGCGCTCTGCCTTGTAGGCGTCGCGAAGGATCCGCCGTCGTTCCCTCTCCGAAGACATCTGCGCAACTCGCTTCTCATCAGACCAGCTGGAGCCCCAACCCTAAGGCCGTCGACACCAGAGCCCGTAGCCGGGACGAAATCACGATGTCGTCCTCTGAACAGGGCGAAGGTTGTCTGATGCGGCACTATCCGTACCCCGGCCCGTGCCCCGGCCGGTCGGCGGACTCCCGCCGGCCGGCCGGGGCACGTCGTCGGCGCGGCCGCGTCACTCCGGTCGGAGCAGGCTGCCCGTGACGAAGCGGTGGAAGCCGCGGGCGAAGGCCCGGGCCTCGTCGGCGGGCCAGTCGGCCAGCGAGGCCTCGATGTGGGCGGCGAGGCGCTCGCGCGTGGTCCGGATGACGCGCTCTCCGGCGTCGGTGAGGGTCAGCAGCGTCGCGCGCCCGTCGTCGGGGTCGGGGACGCGGCGCAGCAGGCCGGCCTCTTCGAGGCGGCTGGCGCGGCGGGTGACGCCCGAGCGGTCGAGGCCGATCTCCTCGGCGAGTCTGGCGGCGCTGCACGGCCCGGTGCGGGCGAGCGCGCTGAGGACGGGGTAGGTGACGGCGTCCAGCGCCCCGTCCAGGCCGCTGGTCAGGAGCTCGTAGAGGTGTGTGCGAGAGCTGCGTCGGAGGACGACGGCAAGTGCGTCGGCGATCTCGTGTCCCACGTCGTTCGGCATGCGTCCAAGAATAGCGTGCGCAACGCACGCACCATGGGGTACTGTTCAGATGCGTGCTCGACGCACGCAAAGCCTCGTCACTCCGACGCCCAAGGGGACCCGTCATGACCACCGCCACGCGAACCGACATCGCCACCGCGCTCACCGACCTGCTCTTCACCCCCGGGCTCGACCTGGCCGAGGCCGTCGACCGGCACTTCGCCCCGGACTACCGCCAGCGCACCGACGGCAGCTGGGCGGACCGGGCGGAGTTCACCGCCCACATCGCCCACCTGCGCGAGGTCGTCGCGAGCGGCCGCGTCGAGGTCCTCGACGAGCTGGTCCAGGGGGACCGCTACGCCGACCGCCACGTGGTCGACGTCACCAAGACCGACGGCTCCACCGTGCGCATGGAGGTGTACGTGTTCGCCGAGTTCGCCCCCGACGGCCGGTTCCGCCGCCTGGAGGAGACCACCCTGATGCTCCGGGGCGGCGAGGAGGACCGCGACCTCGGCAGCGCCCGCTGACCGACGACGACCCGGCCCCGCCCTTCCACCCCGCCGAGCGCGGCGGAATGGAAGGGCGGGGCCGCCGTCCGTCCGGGGCCGTTCAGTCCTCCTTGGCCACCTCGTGGTCGGCCTGCGAGCCGATGTGGGCCCGCGCGGCCCGCTCGGCCGCCTCCGGGTCCCCGCTGCGCAGCGCGGCGATGATCGTGTCGTGCTCCTCGATGACGGCCTTCCAGTTGTGGAGGTCCATCGGGGCGGTGATCCGGTGCCGGCGGATGGTCAGCAGGAGCTGCTCGGTGAGCTCGCCGAGGACGCGGTAGCCACCTGCCCGGGCCAGTGCGCGGTGGAACTCCGCGTTGTGCTCGGGCAGCCGGTCGACCGCCCCGGTGGCCAGGGCGGCGCGCATGTCGTGCTGGGCCGCGTCGAGGTCGGCCAGCAGGGCGTCGGTGACCCGCTCGGCCGCCAGCCGGGCGACCAGCCCCTCGATCGCCTCCCGGGCGAGGAAGACCCCGCGCATCTCGGTCTTGTCGATCTCGGCGACGGTGACACCGGCGTGCACGCGGGAGACGACCAGGCCGTCGGCCTCCAGGCGCTTGACGGCCTCGCGGATGGGGATCTTGCTCACGCCGAGGTTGCGGGCCAGCTCGTCCATGTTGATGCGCTGGCCCGGACGCAGGTCGCCCCGGGCGATGGCGTCGTGCAGGCTGCCGTAGACGAGGTCGGCCTTGCTCTTCACGGGCGGTATCGGCTCAGCCCAGCTCTTCTGACTCATCCTCATTCGTTCATCGTATGCGATATCTCTCCGGCGACGAACGGCCCGGTGGCACTGTCGCGGGTGGCGTCCGAAGGCTCCGTGGGGTGATTTCGTATATCAAATACCTTCGTGCTCTGCCCCGCGAGCCGGCACCGCCGGACCGGCCACCACCGGCTCGACGGTCCCGTCACAGGGCGGTTCCGTCGGCCGGTCGTCGGCGGAACCGCCCGCCGGGGCTTCGGCACGGACCCTAGAGGACCCGCCAGAGGGCGAGCGCGAAGACCGCGGCGACCCAGGCCCAGAGGACCGAGAGGCCGATGTGCGCGGCGGTCCGCAGGGGGTCGCCGCGCCAGAGCCTGGGGGAGAAGACGGCGAACTCGAACAGCCAGCGCAGGCCCCAGAAGAGCGTCTGGCCGGCCAGCAGGGCGGTGCCCAGGCGGGTGCCGGCGAGGAGGTCGGGGGCCAGGCAGAGCGGCATCAGACCGAGCAGCGCGCAGGTCAGCGCGATGAAGAAGAGGTGGACGTAGGAGACCTGGCGGGTCAGCAGGCTGGCGCCGGACAGGTCGGCCGGCCACTGGACGATGCGCGGCAGGACGGCGTGGAACAGGCCCATGCCGACCAAGGCCGCGCCGACCAGCCTCAACTGGGCTTCCAGGGTGAACAGTTCGGTCATGCGGCGGGGCTCCGGAAGGCGAAGGCGGTGATCAGCGTGGCGATCCGGCGTTCGGCGGCCGGGTGCAGTCCGGCCTCGGCGGCGTGCCGGAGCCAGGTGGCGCGCGGCTGGAAGTGCCAGGCGCCCGGGCCGTAGGCGGCGGTGTTGGCGAGGTCGCGCAGGTGCTCCACCAGCAGCAGGGTGCCGCCGGGCCGCAGGGTGCGGACGGCCTCGGTGAACAGCGCCGTGCGGTCGGCGGGCCGACGCAGTTCGTGGGCGGCGAGGACGGTGAGCACGGTGTCGAGGGAGCCGGTTGCGGCGGGCAGGGCGTCGGGGCGGGCGGAGACGGTGCCGGGGGCGGGCGGGGCGTGGCGACGGGCGCGCCGGATCGAGCCCTCGGTGGTCAGGGCCGGGTCGTAGAGGTCGGCGACGAGCTGGCGGGCGGTGGGGTACCGGGCGGCGACCGGGCGGCTGGCCTCGTCGAGTCCGGTGCAGACGACCAGGTGGTCGCCCGGGCCGTCGGGGAGCACGTCGGACAGCCAGTCGTAGGAGTGGAGTTCGGAGCGGTCGTAGACGTGCCAGGTGGCCAGGGTGCTGGTGGTGAGGAGCGCGGCGGCGCCGGCCGAGGCGGCGCGGGCGAGGGCGGCGGGCCGGGCGGGGAGGTGACGGGCCAGCGCCCAGCCGGTGGCGGCGGTGACGGCGCCGGCGGCGTACATCGGCCAGTTGTAGCGGATCACCTCGCGGACACCCGAGGGGCGCCGCGCGGGCCCGGCGGGCCGGGCGGGCCGGGCGTTCATCGGCGGGCTCCGTCGAGGGCACGGCGGTGGCCGGCCTCCCAGCCGTAGTCGACGTCGGCGACGTGGAAGGCGTTGGCGAGGACGGGGCGGCTGCCGGTGAAGGGGCCGTGGTCGAAGAAGGTCAGCCGGGGGACCTCGACCGCCACCGGGACGGGGTCCCAGTGGGTGCGGGTGGCCTTGACGACGATCATGGAGCGGGTTTCCGGCTCGTACTCGAAGGTGTAGGGCAGTGGTCCGGCGAACCGGCGGGCGGCCCGGGCGTCGGCGAACGGACTGCCGGGCGGTAGGGGCGCGGGGCTGCTCGCGAGGTCGGCGCGCACGTGCAGGTCGGCGCGGCCGTCGGTGCTGAGCACCTTGAACTCCAGGGTGTCGCCGAGTACCCGGGTGCCGATCCTGGTGGGGTGGTAGTGGTAGCGGGAGAAGAGGTTGCCGCCGGCGGCCATCAGCCGGTTGTCGGTGTCGGAGCGCAGGATCCGCAGTCCGCGCATGGTGCGCCCGCCCGGGGTGGGGAACCGGGTGAAGATCCGGTAGCCGGTGAGGATGAAGTCGCGGCCGAGGCGGGCGGGCAGGGCGGCCGGGCGCAGTGCGCGGGTGTCGACGACGGCGGCGGCGACGAAGCCGTGTTCGGTGCCGGTGGGGTCGGTGTAGGTGTCGAGGGCGAGGCCGGGCGGCACGAGGGGCGCGAGGAGGTGCGGCGGGAGGGCGTAGGTGAGGACGAGGGAGTGCGCGAAGTGGGTGCGCATCGGGAAGGGGTGGCGTTGGAGCAGGTGTCGCACGGTCGACTCCGGTGGTGGGCGCGAAGCGGTGGGTGCTCTTCGGAACCGGGGGCCTTGAGGGCCGGGGGCTTTCAGAGTTGGGGCCTTGAGAGCCGGTGGGCCTTCGGAGCCGAGTGGTCTTCGGAACCGGGGGGCCCTCAGAGCCGGAGCACCCGGATGACGCCCCAGAGCAGGGAGCGGTCCTCGGCGGCGGCGCCCGGGCCGGCGGGGCCCGGTTCGCGGATGCTGCGCAGGACGGCGGTTCCGCCGGGGCGGACGGCGTGCTGGACGGCGGCGCGCAGGCACTGGGCGAAGGCCGGGCCGGGGCCGTCCAGGACGTTGGAGAGGGTGACGGCGTCGTAGTGGCCGGCGGGGGAGCGTTCGAGGTGGTCGAGGACGTCGCCGGCGAGCAGCCGGACGGGGGCCGCGGCCGGCTCGGCGGGGGTGACGGGCGGCCCGGGCAGTTCGCGGCCGAGGAGCAGGCGCCAGGCGTAGGGGTTGTCGGCGTTGGGGTGGCGGGCGACCCCGCGGGCCAGCCGGGCCCGCAGGGCAATGTCGAAGCGGTGGGGCAGGACGTCCCGGAAGGCGGGCCGCACGGCGGTCGCGAGCGTACCGGCGGGGCGCAGGGCGGCGGCGAGCAGCAGGCGCAGGCCGGGCCCGTCGAGTCGGTGGCGCCAGTGGCGGGCCTGGGCGGCGGGGTCGTCCAGGCGCAGGAAGCGTTCCAGGGCGGCGGGTCGCCAGGCCGGGAGGACGGCGGCGGCCGCCGCCCGGCCCGCGGCGAGCAGGTGTTCCGCGGAGCCGGTGGCCGCGGGCGCGCCGGTGGTGAGCCGGCCGCGGGCGTAGGCGAGCTGGGCGGGGTTGAGGTCGATGGCGGTGACCTCGTACCCGGCGGCGGCCAGTGCGGCGGCGGTGTCGCCGGCCGAGGCGATGCAGAGCACGCGGGCGCCCGGTGGCGGGAACGCGCCGAGCTCGACGGCCGGGTCCTCGTACATCCGGCCGAACAGGACGCGCGGGCGGCGGGTCTGGAGGCTGAGCAGTCGGCCTTCGGTCCAGGGCGTGGCGGTGCTCATGCGGCGACCGCGATCGGGCGGGTGCGGTCGCGCCGGGCGGCGGGGAGGGTCCAGACGAGGGCCAGGAAGGCGATGTCCTGGACGACGAGGCGGCCCGGTTCGGGGATGCGGTCGGCGCCGAACAGCAGTCCGCCGGTGTTGAACCCGACGACCAGCACGCTCTGGACGATCGCGGCGAGCCTGGCCCGGCGTCCGCTGAGCACCCAGGCGCCGAGGGCCAGCTCGGCCAGGCCGATGGTGATCAGCAGCGGCGTCACGGCGCTCCCGGGCAGGAGCGGCAGGCCCTCCACGATGGCGCGCTGGTCGGCGCGGCCGGGGAAGATCTTGCACCAGAGGCCCTCGTAGCCCCACATCAGGGCGACCGCGGAGGCGGTCAGCCGGGTCTGCCAAGGAGTCGGCACGGTGGACGGTCCTTTCTTCCGCTGCCGGCGAGCGCGGTGCGCCGGGGCAGGGCGGGGCACGGCGGGGTGGCCCGAACCCCTGGGCGGGGGCGGGGACTCCCGTTCGGGATCATCATGGCGCACTGGTTTGAACATGTTCAACTTGGGGGCGTGCCGTGGTGCCAGGCAGGCGCGCGGGCGCCGTGTCCGCCCCGGGGACGCCGAAGGGCGCCCGCTCGGATCGAGCGGGCGCCCAGCGGTGGGTCGGGACGGCGGGCCCGTCGGAGCGACGGTCAGAGCGGATCTCCCAGCGGCCCGAACTCCGCCTCCAGGGAGTCGGCCCAGTGGGCGGCGAAGTCCGGTCGCGTGCCGTCGGCGTCGGTGAACCCGTACTCCCGGTAGAGGCCCCAGGTGGCGAGCGCCCGGCCGGTCTTGGCCATGACGGCGGGGTCGGCGGCCAGCGCGGCGACCGCCCGCCCCAGGTAGGCGGGGGTTTCCGAGTGGGCGAAGTTCGGGTCCTGGGCGACGCCGTCGCGCCAGTTGGCCTCGGTCACCCCGAAGTGCTCCAGCACGGCCTCCGAGCGCAGGAAGCCCGGCGTGATCGCGACGGCCGCGACGTCGTGCGCCTTCAGCTCGGCGGCCTGCGCGACGGCGAGGCGGATCACCGCAGACTTCGCGAGGTCGTAGAAGAACGAGCCGCGGTAGCGGGCGGTGTTGCCGTCGGTGACCTCCACGACCAGACCGCTCCGGCGCGCGACCATCAGCGGCAGCGCGAAGCGGCTGGTGATCACATGGGTCTCCACCGCCCGCCGCAGCAGCCGGAGGCCGGTGTCGAGGTCCTGCTCCCACAGCGGGTGCGTCCAGTCCGTCAGCTGGTCCCCGCCCCACACGGAGTTGACCAGGACGTCGAGCCGGCCGTCCTGTTCGGCCGCGATCCGGTCGACCAGGGCGCGGACCTCCTCCGGGCGGCTGTGGTCGGTGCGGACGGGGACGCCGACGCCGCCGGCGGCGGTGATCCGCTCGGCGGTCTCCTCGACGGTCTCCGGGCGGTCCAGGTCGGAGCGCCCGGCCGTGCTGCTGCGGCCGGTGACGTACACCGTCGCGCCGGCCGCCCCGAGCTCGACGGCGATGCCCCGCCCGCCGCCCCTGGTCCCGCCGGCGACCAGCGCCACCTTTCCCGCCAGCGGCGGGGTGTCGTTCGTCATGCTTCCTCCAGGTCGTGGCGGTGCCGGGGTGGGTGGTGCGGGGCCAGGAGGGCGTCGAGCTCCCGGCGCAGCCGCTGCGCGAGGGTGCCCCGGCGGTCGAGCGCCCAGACGAGGCCCACGCCGGCGGTGACCGCCTGGACGGACCCGGCCACCGCCGCGACGTCCGTCCCGGCCCGGAGTTCGCCGGCGGCGACGGCCTCCGCCAGCAGTGCCCGGATCACCCGTTCCTGGGCCCGGTGGGCGGCCAGGGCGGGCTCGTAGAGCTGCGGGTCCGTGAGATCCGTGCACAGGAAAGCCAGGTGGTTGGCGAAGCTCTCCGGCGTGGCCATCGGAGCCATCGACTCGACGACCAGCGCGGCCAGCGCCCCGAGGACCGATGGGTGCGCCTCCCGCACCCGGCCGTGCAACGCGTCCGCGTCCTTGACGGACTGTTCGGCGAGCGCCACCAGCAGGCCGTGCTTGGAACCGAACCGCTGCACGAGGGTGCCGGGCACCAGCCCGACCTCGCGGGCCACGGCGGCCAGCGTCAGCCCGGCGGGGCCCACCCGGCCGATCACCTCGGCCGTCGCGCGCAGGATCACCACGTCGTCCACGCCTCGGGGACGTCCGGCCATCGCTACCCCCTCATTAATAAATGCCTGTTCATTTATTAAAGCCCGCGATCGCCCGCAGGGCAAGCGGGGGCCGCGGGCCGCTGCGACGGCCCGTCTCACCGCCAACGGAACCGGGCCCCTGGATCACGCGGCCACGAGGTCACGAGGTCACGGGGTCGCGGGTCACGGGGTCACGCGGGGCCGTTCAGGAGCGTCTCCCGGTGCAGCCAGGCGAGGTGGAGCAGTTCCGCGCCCGCCGGCTGCATCGGCTCGCCGGTGGTGAGGCGCTCGACCTGTTCGGCGGTGAACGGGATCCCCACCGCGTGCCCGGTGCCGTCGTCCAGCCGTACGCGGTGCCCCTCGTCGTTGGTGGAGACGATCCGCGCGAACACCGTGTCGAACAGCTCGGCGTCGAACACCGCGACGGTCAGCAGGTCGGTGACGAAGGTGAGCGGGTCCATGCCCAGGCCCAGCCAGGACACCCGGAGCGTGCCGGCCGCGCGGGCCTCGGTCAGGGTCCGGTTGAACGGCCAGCCGTCGTAGTCGATCGGGGCCGCGCCGCTGCCGTAGTCCTCGCTGCCGCCGAGCAGTTCCTCGCTGAGCTCGCGCACGACCGCGCGCCACAGGTCGAAGTCGTTGGCCTCGTTCCACGGCGCGTCGTGGGAGGCCTGGAACATGCCCACGGGCATGACCTGGAAGAGGCCGCCCCCACTGGCGACCTTGGCCGGGTCGCGCCAGTGCAGGACGAACTCGGCCGCGCCGGTCCGCCGGTCGTGGCGGATGACCAGCGTGCTCACGGCGGTCATGACCGGCCGCCGGTCGAGATCGGTGGGATCACCGAGGGCGGCCCGCAGCGGCGTGGCGCCGCCGGCCGGCACGGGCCGGCCGGGCGCGGCCGGCGCGGCGGCGGCGTACTCGTGAGCGGCGGCCTCGCAGACGTTGATGACGTCGAAGTAGGTGCCGCGGCCGAAGGTCAGCGTGGGCGCGGCCGCGTCCGGCGCCACCGCCAGGAGCCGGTAGCAACTCCGGTCCTCGAACAGCTTCGGCCTGGCCAGGTCGCGGACGGCGTCGGCGTAGCAGGGGTACGGGGTGCCGTCGTCGCGCCGGGCGCGGGTGGCGTCCAGCGCCGGGCCGCGGCCGTCGACGGGGGCGGCCGGGGTCCGCTCCTGCCACCGGAGCCGCACCCGCTCCAGGGGTACGGGCACATTGGGAATCCAGTGCTCGCGCGCCAGCAGCCGCCCGCCCGGCGCGAACTGCCGGGCGGCGTGCTCGGCCGCGGCCGCCCGGGTCAGCTCGAAGCGGTGGCGGTTCAGGTGGTCGCGCACCTGCCGCCAGCGGGCCCGGCTCGCGGCCGGGGTCACCTCCGGCGTGCCGTCCGGCGCCGGCTGCGGGGTGGTGGACACGGCTCTCCTCGAGGGTCGGCGATCCGCACCGGCGGCCCCCACGCACCGAGGGGGAGGGAGCGGGTGCTTCCGGGGTCCGGCCAAGTATGCCGAGCCCGGCGGTTGCCGGCCGCTCAGCCCCGCCGGCCCTCGTCGCCCGGCTGATCGGGGAGCAGGGGGAACAGTCGGGTGATGAGGGCCACCGGCCGGGCGCCCTCGGGCCGGGCCAAGGGGCGCTGTTCGCGGTGCTGGTAGGGGGCGAGCGCCTGCCGGACCGCGGCCGCGACCCCGCTCATCTCCTCGGGCGTCAGGTAGGCGACGGCACTGAACGCCTCGTCGTGCCGCCATGCGGCGGGCGCCAGCTCGCGGTGGCCGAGCCATCGTCGCCAGCTCTCGTCCTCCAGCCCCCGGGCCAGGTCGCCGAATTCCTCCGCCGAGGGAGCACCGGCGTCCGGCGCCTCCTGCCGCAGACGCCAGGGCCGTGCGCGGCCCCCGGTGTGCGGCGCTTCCTCGATGAGTCCGTGCCGGGCGAGCTGCCGCAGGTGGAACGAGCAGAGCCCGGAGCTGTGCCCCAGCCGCGTCGCCGCCTCGGTCGCCGTGACGGTGCCGACTTCGGCGAGCAGTTCCAGCAGCGCCGTGCGGACCTCGTGCGCGGGCAGCCGGTCCTCGGCCTGCCGGGACCGACCGGGCGGGGTGTTGACGTCTTCCTCAGTCACTTTGCAAAGTCTGCTACTTTGCAAAGCGACTGGCAAGCGGTCCACCGCAGGGTGGGCCAGAGGGTGAGTGGGGGAGACAGCATGTCCGTTCGTCACGAGCGGCCCGGTCCCGTCGACCGGCGGGTCCGGGTCCAGGGCACACCGGTGGACTCCTACCCGGCGCTGTCACCCGAGGCGGAACGCGGCTCGGTCCGCCGGGTCACGGAGGCGGGCGAGGAGATCCTGCACCGCCCGTGCCGGGAGGTCACCGAGTTCGGCACGCCCGAACTGTCGGCGCTGATCGACGACATGTTCCTCACCATGCACGTGGCCGAAGGCGCCGGCCTGGCCGCCAACCAGGTCGACGTCGACCTGCGGCTCTTCGTCTACGACTGCCCGGACGACGACGGGATCCGGCACGTCGGCCACATCCTCAACCCGGTCCTGGAGCTGCCGGAGCCGGGCGACCGCCGACTGGTCGACGACATGGAGGGCTGCCTCTCCGTGCCCGGTGCCGCCATGGCCGTCCCCCGCACCGACCACGCCGTCGTGCGCGGGTTCGACCAGGACGGCAAGCCGCTCGTGATCGAGGGGACCGGCTACTTCGCCCGGTGCCTGCAGCACGAGAGCGACCACCTCGACGGCCACACGTACCTGGACCGGCTGTCGAAGCGGGACCGCAAGGACGCACTCCGGCAGACGGCGGACCGCCGCGAGGCCGTCTTCGCCCAACGCGCCGCCAGGGCCGCCCCCTTCGCCCGCTGACGGATCCGAGGGCAGGGACCACCGGGGGCCCGTGTTCCCGGCCCGGACCTGCCCCGGCCTGGCTCGACGCTCCCGGTCGGGTGGTCTGACGGGTGGTCTGACGGCTGCGGTGGCGGCCCCCGCCGTCGGGTGACGGCCGGGGCCGGGCCGTGTCAGCCGGTGGCCTCCGCGGTGAGGGTGCACAGGCGCTTGGTGGCGCGGGTGAGGGCGACGTACAGGTCGCGTTCGCCGCCGGGGCGGGCGGCGGTGATGCCGTCCGGGTCGAACACGACGGCGGTGTCGAACTCCAGCCCGCGCGCCTGTGAGGCCGGCACCAGCCGGGCGTGCCGTTCGACGCCCGCGGCCGCGAGCTGCGCCGTCCGGTCGTCGGCGCAGATCACCCCGATCAACTCGCCGGGGTGCGCGGCGCCTTGCTCGCGCAGCTCCCGCAGGAGGGCGGTGACGAGCGACGCCGGGTCCGCGGCGAGGGTGCGCGGCACCTCGCCGTGCCGGATCGAGCGGATCGGTGTGCGGTCCGGGGCGATCCGGGCGAGCAGGTCCTCGGTAACGGCGAGGATCTCCTGGGTGGTCCGGTAGCTGACGGTCAGGGTGCGCAGGTCGTAGCGCCGTCCGAGGTCCGAGCCGAGCGCCTCCTTCCAGTCCCGGGCCACCGTCGCCGGGCCCGCCTGGGCGAAGTCCCCGACCAGGGTCATCGACCGGCCCGGGCAGCGGCGCACGATCATCCGCCACTGCATGGCGGTGAGTTCCTGCGCCTCGTCGACGACGACGTGCCCGAACGTCTGCTCCGGCGGGCCGTCGACCAGGCCGGCCGCCTCGTCGAGGAGCGGCACGTCGCCGTCCGTCCAGGGCGCCTCCGGCGTTCGCCGCAGCAGGGCCCGCTGCTCGTCGGTGAACCGCTGCAGGTGCCCGGCCGGATCGTCGCCCTCCGCCAGCAGGGTGTGGACCACCTGGCCCGGCGTGAGCCGGGGCCACAGGTCTTCGACGGCCCGGTCGAGCCAGGCGTCGTCCAGCAGGTCGGCGCGGACGGCGTCGGCGTCGAACTCGTCGGCCCCGGTGGCCGGCGCGTCGTCGAGACCGAGGCGGCGCAGGTCCGCCGCGGCGGCCCGGTCGAGGTCGAGTCCGGTCAGCTCGGCGACCTGGGCGTCGATCTCCTCCAGCACCTCGGCGCCGCTGCGGGCCAGCTCGTCGACGAGGGCGTCGACCAGCAGCTCCTTGAACAGCCGGCGCGCCGGGTTGTGCGCGAGAGCGTTGCTCCGCGCCGACTCCCGGGCCCGGACGACCTCCGCCTCCGGGAGCCGGATCCACTCCCGGCCGACCCGGACCTCGAAGTCGCCGCCCGGGGCCTGCCGGGACCGGACCACGGCGGCCAGCGCGTCGGCGAGTACGGAACTCCCCTTGAGGCGCGCCACCTCGAAGGGGTCCGCCGCGCCCGGTGCGACGCCGGCCAGTTCCTCGCACGTCGCCAGGACGACGTCGTTCTCGCCGAGCGAGGGCAGCACCTGGGAGATGTAGTCGAGGAACCGCGCGTTCGGCCCCAGCACGAGCACGCCGCGCTCGGCCGCCCTCGGGAACGCGTACAGCACGTACGCGGCCCGGTGCAGCGCCACCACCGTCTTCCCGGTGCCCGGACCGCCCTGCACCACCGTCACCCCGCGGTGCGGCGACCGGACGATCGCGTCCTGCTCGACCTGGAGCGTGGCGACCGCCGCCCCCATCCGGCCGGTCCGCCTGGCCTGGAGCGCCGCCGCCAACGGACCGTCACCGACCACGTCCTGCTCGGTCGGTGCGGAGCCGTCGAGCAGTTCGTCGCTCACCCCCACCACCGTCCGGCCCGTCAGCCGCAGATGGCGCCGTCGCCGCAGCCCCATCGGGTGCACCGGCGTCGCCTCGTAGAACGGCCGTGCGGCCTCGGCCCGCCAGTCCACCAGCACCGGCAGCTCGTCGGCGTCCCGTTGCAGCCCCAGCCGCCCGATCCGCAGGACGGTCCCGTCCGCCAGGTCGATCCGGCCGAAGGCCAGCCCGTCCTCGGCCCCTTCCAACCGTCGCACCTCGCGCGCCAGTTGACCGGCCGCCAAGTCCCTCTCGTACACCTCGCCCGCGCCGTCGGACGGCGCCGCGAGGACGCGCGCCAGCTGCTCCCGCACCCCGGCCAGCCGCCGGTCGAACAGGTCGCCCAGGGCGGAGACGTGAACCCGCTCAAGCTCCACCTCGCGGGCGGCAACCTCGTTGATCTGAGACAAGAAAGCCCTCTCGGCTCGATCCACCACTGTTTCGAGGCGCCACTATGCAGAGGGAATCCGGGAAAGTAAATATTGACCGAACCGGGTGGAATATGACCTCTGGTGCACACCACCGGGCCGACCTGCCGTTCCGGGGCCGGATGCCGCTCGCCCCGTCGCCGGGTCGCGTGTTCGGCCGGGCCGGCCTGTCAGGGATTGCCGAGTGACTGCCAGTCCGACCAGGCGGTCGAGCCGGCGGTGACCTGCCGGATGTGCCGGATGCTGCCGCCGGTGAAGGGGGCGAAGACCTCCAGGCGGCCGTCGGTGTTCTGGGCGACCACCGGGTCGCCCCGCAGGCTGCCGCCGAGCGACTCCCACCTGGTCCAGCCGTCGCCGGGGCGGGTCATCCAGCAGTGCTGGAGCGTGCCGTCGGACCCGGAGCCGAAGACCTCCAGGCGGCCGTCGGTGTTCTGGGCCACGGCCAGGTCGCCCGTCAGGCTGCCGCCGCGCGACTCCCACTTCGACCAGCCGTTGTTGGGCGCGGTCTGCCAGATGTGCTGGGCCGTCCCGTCGGGGCCGAGGGCGAAGACCTCCAGCCGGCCGTCCGGGTTCCAGCCGACCGCCGGGTCGCCCGCCGTCAGGCCGCCGAGTTCGCGGCCGATCACCCAGCCGGCGATGTGCGGGCGCTGCCAGGCGTGTACGAGGTGGTCGCTGGCTTCGCGGGCGAAGACCTCCAGGTGGCCGTCGGCGTTCCGGGCGGCCGCGGTCCGACCGGCGGGGTGGACGTCGATCGTGCCCCAGCCCGACCAGCCGTTGTTCGGTTTGGTCTGCCAGATGTGCTGGATCCTGGTCGTGCCGACGTCGGTCGCGTGGTGGACGAACACCTCCAGCCGGCCGTCGGAGTTCTGGGTGACCGCCGGGTCGCCCGCCATGCTGCCGCCGAGCGACTCCCACGCAGACCACCCGCTGCCGGGGCTGGTCTGCCAGCTGTGCCGCAGCGTCCCGTCGTCGTGGGCGCCGAAGACCTCCAGGCGGCCGTCGGCGTTCGGGGCGACGACCGGGGTTCCGGTCACGCCGCCGGCGAGCGGCCGCCAGTCCGACCAGCTCCCGTCGTCACCGGCGGTGTACTGCCAGCTGTGCCAGAGCGGCCCGCTCGCGCCGGCGTGGACGAAGACCTCCAGGCGGCCGTCCGCATTGCGCCCGGCCCAGGAGAATTGGGCACCGTACATGGTGCTGACCGTCGTGACCATGAGACTTCCCGGCTTTCCGGTTTCGGCTTCGGTGACTTCGACGGGTGACTTCGGTGACTTCGGTGACTTCGGGCGGCCTCGGCGACTTCGACGGGGTGGAAGGTGAGCCGGCCGGGGACCCGTGGATCCGTGGGGCGGGGCCCGGGCACGACCTGCCACGGGTGCGCCCGCCCGTCGTCGACGGTGCTCCGGCAACGGTCGTCGGACGCCGGTCGTGGACTCCGCGGGCGGAGGACTCCGGAGGGCCGCGCACCGATCCCGGCTGCCCACCCGTCGGTTCGTCTCCGACGATATGCCTGGGGCGTGCCTCCCGCATGTCCTGCACGGACAGTAGCGACCCGGATCGACGCGGCAGCGCGGGTTTCTGACTAAAAATCAGGAGACCGGGAAGGCGACTGCCCAAGGCTCCGGCCGAGGCGCTCCCGGCCTCGCGCGCTCCCCGTGCCCGAGGGCGCGCCGGAGAGGCGTCCGAGGGCGTCACGGCCGGTGCGCGCGTAACGTACAGGTGTCAACTACCTGCCGCCGGCCCGCACCGGGCCGGCCGGTCACCGGTCACCGGTCACCGGTCACCGGTCACGTAAGGGGAAGATCATGGAAGACCGAGCACTGGGCAGCCAGGGCCTGACCGTAGGCGTACAGGGTCTCGGCTGCATGGGGATGAGCGCCTTCTACGGGGCCACCGACGAGACCGAGTCCCTGGCGACCATCGACCGGGCGCTGGAGCTCGGCGTCACCCTGCTGGACACCGCCGAGAGCTACGGACCGTTCCGCAACGAGCAGCTGCTGGCCAAAGCGCTGCACGGGCGCCGGGCGGACGCGGTGGTGGCCACCAAGACCGGAGTGGAGCTCGCGGACGACGGTCGGGCGTCCGGGCTCAACGGCCACCCGGAGTACGTGCGGCGGGCGCTCGACCGGTCGCTGCGGCACCTGGGCACGGACTACGTCGACCTGTACTACCTGCACCGCATCGATCCCGGGGTGCCGATCGAGGAGACCGTCGGCGCGCTGGCCGAGCTGGTGGCCGCCGGCAAGATCCGCTACATCGGCGTCTGCGAGGCGTCCGCGCGGACCATCCGGCGTGCCCACGCCGTCCACCCGCTCACCGCCGTGCAGACCGAGTACTCGCTCTTCGAGCGCGGCATCGAGCACGACGGGGTGCGGGAGACGCTGCGGGAGCTGGGCATCGGTCTGGTCGCCTACTCCCCGCTGGGCCGCGGCTTCCTCTCCGGCGCGATCACCAGCCCCGACGACTTCGCCGCGGACGACTGGCGCCGGACGGATCCGCGCTTCCAGGGGAAGAACTTCGACCGCAACCTGGAGGTCGTGCGCGAGGTCCGCCGGATCGCCGCCGCCAAGGGCGTGACGCCCTCCCAGCTGGCGCTCGCCTGGGTCCGGCACCAGGGCGCCGTCGCCATCCCCGGCACCAAGCGCCGCAGCTACCTGGAGGAGAACGCCGCCGCGACCGAGGTGGCCCTCACTCCCGAGGACATCGCCGCGATCGAGGCGGTCGCACCCCACGGCGCGGTCACCGGCGACCGGTACCCGCCGGAGTACATGAAGACGCTCAACGGCTGACCGCCGGCCGACGGAGCCCGCGCTCCGGGGGTGTCAGCGCCGACCAGGAGGGTGCGGCGGCCACCGCGGCGTCGACCACGTCCGCCTTGGTCACGGTGGCGTCGCCGAGCCGGGCCGCGACGGCACCGGCGAAGCCGTGCGCCAGAAAGGCGGCGACGACGGGCCGGCCGGCGACCGGGACGTCCGGGACCAGGGGCGGGGTTGCCTGGGTGCGGCAGGGCCAGGCTCACCGGCCGCCGACAGGGTAGGAATGACCTCGTGCCGCCGGGCACCGCGGACCGCGGCCCGGCGATCCGATCCGCGTCGGATCGGCCCCGGGGGGGGGGGGGGGGGGGGGGGGGGGTCCCCCCCCCCCCCCCCCCAAAAAGCAGCCCCCCCTCCCCCCCCGGGGGGGGGGAGAAAAAAAAAAAGCCTTTTGGGGGGGGGCCCTCA
>NZ_JBVHVO010000010.1:138342-156754 GCF_055564815.1 Kitasatospora sp. NPDC028961
GGGGCGATTGCCTCTTCTCCCCCGGCCCCCCAGACCCCGCCCCCCCTCCCCTGTCCGTTTCTGACCCTCCCCTTGGGTGTGGGGGGGGCCCCCCCCCCCCCCCCCCCCCCCCCCCCACGGAGCCGGCCTCCTCCTCCACCGGGTCGGGTCATGAGCAACAGCAGCAGTTCCTTGGGCGAGTACCTCCGAGCACGGCGCGAAGCCCTCCGGCCGCAGGGCGTGGGCCTGCCGGAGCACGGCCTCCGACGGGTCCCGGGGCTGCGCCGCGAGGAGGTCGCGATGCTGGCGGGCGTGAGCGCCGACTACTACACGCGCCTGGAGCAGGGGCGCGAGACCAATCCCTCGCCCCAGGTCGTCGACGCCGTCGCGGCCGCCCTCCACCTCGACGGCGAGGCGCTCGACCACCTGCGCCGACTCGTCCGGGCACCCCAGGAACGCCGGGGCGCGCCCGCCGGGCACGAACGCGTCGGCCCCCAGCTGCGGCGACTGCTCGAAAGCTGGGCCGACACGCCCGCCTTCGTCCTGGGGCCCGCCCTGGACGTCCTGGCGCACAACCGCCTCGCCGGCGCCCTGCACAGCGGGTTCCAGAAGTTCGACAACCTGGCCCGGATGGCCTTCCTCGACCCCGCCGGCCGCTCCTTCTACCGGGACTGGGCGCGCTCCGCGCACTCCTGCGTCGCCGAACTCCGCGCCGCCCACGGACACCACCCCGACTTGCCGCGGATCGCCGAAGTCGTCGCCACCCTGCGCGCGCGGAGCCCGGAGTTCGGCGAGCTGTGGACCCGGCACGACGTGCGGGCCAAGACCCAGCAGTCGAAGCGGCTCGCGCACCCCGAGGTCGGTGCCCTGGAGATCGAGTTCTCCGCCTTCACCGTCAACGGCGCACCGCACCAGCAACTGGTCGTCTACCAGGCCGAACCCACCGCTGCCGCTGCCCTGGCCGGACTCCGCACCCGGGCCGGGCTCACCCCGACGACGCGGGTGGCACCGGCCCGGGCGCTCAGCACCGGCTGACCCGGCGCCCCCTTCGCGCCACACCCCCGACCCCGCGCGCCCTCCCGCCACACCCCCGACCCGGCCCGCCTCCATCGAGGCGGGCCGGGTGTTCCGTATCCGTCGGCGCGGGTCGACACCGCCGCGCGCCGCGGCGGGTGGGTGCCCGGCACCCGGGGACGGCGCGGCCTGGTTCCGGCCACGGCGGAGCGGCAGTCTGGCTCCGCGGCAGTCGCCGCACCCGCCGCCGGAAGGAACCCCGTGCACGTCTCCCACGCCCGCCCCACCGCCGAAGACGCCGCCCTCGCCCGGATTCGGAGCCTGCCCGCCGACCGGCGGCGGATCCTGTTCACCGGCGCCACCGTCGTCACCATGGACCCGGCGCTCGGCGTCCTCGACCGGGGCGACCTGCTCGTCGAGGGCGACACCGTCGCCGCCGTCGGGCCCGGCCTGAGCGCGGTCGACGCCGTGGTCGTCGACGCCACCGGTACGATCCTCTGCCCCGGCTTCGTCGACACCCACCGCCACGCCTGGGAGGCCCAGTTGCGCCGGATCATGCCGGACGTCGACGACCTGGGCGGCTACGTCACCGCGACCCTGGCCGGTTACGCCACCGTCTACCGGCCCGAGGACATGTACACCGGGACCAGGCTGGCCGCCCTGACCGCGATCGACAGCGGCATCACCACCATGCTGGACTTCTCCCACAACTCCCGTACCGGCGACCACTCCGACGCCGCCGTCCAGGCCCTCCTCGACACCGGCATCCGCGGCGTGCACGCCTCCATGGGCCCGCACTTCGGCACCTGGGGCCAGCAGTGGCCCGGCGACCTCACCCGGCTCAGGGACCGCTACTTCGGCAGCGACGACCAACTGCTCACCCTGCGCCTGGCAACCCTGGCCACCGAGGAGATCGCCGGCGCCGCGCTCGCCTACGGTCCCGAACTCGCCCGCGTCGCCCAGGACCTGGGCATCGGCGTGAGCGTGGACGCCGTCTTCGGCACGGCCTCCTCCGCGGCGGTGCTCCGCTGGGCGGAGCACCGCATCCTCGGCCCCGACGTCACCCTGATCCACGCCACCGGGCTCACCTCCGACGCCTGGAAGGCCATTGGGGAGACCGGCACCACCGTGGCGCTCGCCCCCACCTCCGACGCCCAGATCGGCCTGGAGACCGCGATCCCCGCCGTGGACGAGGCCCTCGCCGCCGGCGTCCGCCCCGGCCTGAGCATCGACGTCGAAGTCGCCCTGGCCAGCGACATGTTCACCCAGATGCGGACCCTGCACGCCATCCAGCGAATGCGCGCCGTCAACGCCGCCCACGGCACCGACCGGCAGCCCTCCCGGATCACCACCCACGACGTGCTGGACTTCGCCACCCTCCAGGGCGCCCGCACCAACGGCCTCGCCGCCGTCACCGGCTCCCTCACCCCGGGCAAGAAGGCCGACCTGCTGGTGGTCCGGGCCGAGGACCTCAACAACATGCCGCTCAACGACCCGATCGGCACGCTCGTCCTCGGCTCCGACGCCCGCAACATCGCCGCGGTCCTGATCGACGGTGAGCCCCGCAAGTGGAACGGACACGTCCTCGACGTCGACCTGACCGCCCTGCGCGCCGACGTCCACGCCTCCCGCGCCCACGTGCTGAGCGCCCCGGCCGCGAGCTGAGGTCCAGGGCGTGGCCACACCGCCGGTACTGCGGTGACATCGCCGGGGCCGGTCCCTCACCGGCCGCCGACGAGCGGCTCGGGCGACGACGACCGCCTCCGGCCGACCCGAGCAGCGCACCGGCCGGGCACCGTCGGGAGAGAGCCCACCTCGGGAGACGGCCGTCCTCAGGCGGGTTCCGCCGAGCCGGTGAGCCGGAGCTTGCGCTGGGCGCGCTGGTAGAAGGTGGTGCGGCCGAGCCGGACGACCCGCGAGGCGGCGGGGAGCATCGTCACCTCGACGACGTCGCCCGGCCGGACGCGGCCGACCAACAGGCCGTCGGCCTCGATGGCGAGGTCCCCGCTGTGCGGCAGGACCTCCAGGGCGAGCCGCTCCCCGCCGGACAGGAACACGGACCGGTTGAACGCCGCGTGCGGGGCCACCGGCGTCACCAGCAGGCCCTCGGCGTTGGGGGAGACGATCGGCCCCCCGGCGGAGAAGCTGTACGCCGTGGAGCCGGTCGGCGTGGCCACGACGACGGCGTCGGCGGTGTACGACACGAAGGGCTGCCCCTGGACCCGGACCGCCACGGCCGCCGACCGGTGCCCGGGGCTGCGCAGCAGCACCACGTCGTTGAGCGCCGTCTCCCGGGAGTCACCGAACGTGGCCTGGACACCGGAGCGGGACTCCACGGTGAACCGCAGATCGTCGATCGCGTCGAGGGCGTCCGGCAGCTCCGGGATGTCGACCTCGGCGAGGAAGCCCAGCCGCCCGACGTTGACGCCCAGCACCGGGACCCGGCCCCCGGCGACCAGCCGCATCGCGCGCAGCATCGTGCCGTCCCCGCCCAGGCTGATCAGCAGATCGGCGGTGGCGGCCATCTCCTCGGCCCCGACCGCCACGGCGTCGCACCCGATCCGGGCCACCTCCGCCGTCAGCCCGAGGACCTTGGCGTCCCGCGCCCGGCTCCAGCGGACCACGGTGGCCACGGTGGGTGCGCTGGTCCGTTCGGGGTGGAGCACCAGCCCCACCGTGCCGATGAATCCCATCCGGACCTCCTCGATCCCGATCGGCCCGCCTCGCTCCTCCCAGCATCCACCCGGACCGGGGGCGACGTCACCGGGACCCGGGCCGGCGCCCCCGGCACGCCGCCCCGCACACCGCCCCGGGCGGCCACGGTGCGTCATCGGCCGGGCGCCCGTCCCGTCCGCGATGATCGGGCGATGACCCTTCCGCTCCCCGCCGGCAGCCGCACCACGACCAGGCTGATCACCGCCGCGACCCTGCTGTTCGTGGCCTCGGAACCCGCACCGGCCGTCACCGGCCCCGCAGGCCCGGAGTCCGGCCGCTGCTCCTCGGTGGCCCACTCCCGGCCCGCCGAGGAGCTGACCCGGGCGATCACCCGGGTGGTGTCGGAGCGTCACAGCACCGTCGCCGTCGCGGTCGAGGACCCGGGCACCGGGCTGTCCTGCGCGGTCCGGGCCCGCGAGCGGTTCGACTCGGCCAGTGTCATCAAGGTGACGATCATGGGTGCGGTGCTGCGCCGCGCCCAGGACGAACGGCGCGCGCTGACGCCGTTCGAGGAGGACAACCTGCGGCCGATGATCGTCCAGTCGGACAACGACGCGGCCACCGCCCTCTGGCGGGACCTGGGGCGGGCGCGGCTGGCGGAGTTCCTGCGCCTCTCCGGCATGGCGGACACCGTCCTCGCGGAGGGCGACCGGTGGGGGCGCACCCAGATCACCGCCGGTGACGAGATGAAGCAGCTCGCCGTCTTCGCCGCACCGGGCCCGGTGCTCACCCCGGAGCACCGCGCGTTCGGCCTGGACCTGATGAACCAGGTCGAGGAGGACCAGGCCTGGGGCGCCCCGCTCGGCGCCCCCGACGGCACCACCGTCCACGTGAAGAACGGCTGGGCGCCGCGCGAGCGCCACGCCTGGCACGTGCACAGCCTCGGGATCTTCACCGACCCGGGCGAGCCGTACCGCATCGCGATCCTCACCCGGGACAACCCCAGCGAGGAGTACGGGATCGACACCGTCCAGGCGGTCGCGCAGGTCGTCCACGCCGCCCGGCTGGCGGCGGCGAGCCGGTGACCGACCGCCGCCACCCGGGCTCCCCGGCCGGAGCCGCCCCCGGCCCTCCGTGCTCAGGCGCGGAGGATGGCCGCGACGGCGTCCCGGACGGGCGTGGAGCCCGCGTTGAGTTCGAGGATCCGGCGGCCGATGCGGGGCTCGTGCAGCAGCTCCGCGAGCGTCGCGGCGACGTCCGCGCGGGGAATCCGGCCGTGGAACTCGGCCGGGCCGAGGGAGACGGCGCCCGCGCCGGGGCGTCGGCGTTCCCGAAGGCCTCCGCCGGCTCCGGCACGGACAGCTCGGCGAGGTGTCCGACCAGCGCGTGGACACCCAGCTCGGCGAGCTCCGCCCGCTGTTCCTCACGGCGTACGAGGCCACGGACGGTGTCGCCCCCGGCGAGCAGCTCCCGCGTGAGCAGGGCGCCGACCTTGCCCGTGATACCGAGGACGAAGACGTCCACCACGAAGGCTCCGATCGTTTCGGCAGGTCGGTCCGGGAGAGAGGCACCCGGCAGCGCCCGGGGTCCTGGGCGGGCGTCAGACGAAGGCGCCGATGCCCGTGGCGGCGCGGCCGACGATCAGGGTGTTGATCTCCCGGGTGCCCTCGTAGGAGTAGAGCGCCTCGGCGTCGGCGACGAAGCGGGCGATGCTGTAGTCCAGCACGATGCCGTTGCCCGCCAGCAGCTCGCGGCCCCAGCCGACGGTCTCCCGCATCCGGCTGGTGCAGTACGCCTTGGCCAGCGCGGAGTGCTCGTCCCGGAAGGTGCCGGCGTCCTCCAGCTGCGCCAGCCGCACCACCATGCCCAGGCAGGCGGTGGCGTTGCCGAGCATCCGCACCAGCAGGTCCTGGACGAGCTGGAAGCGGGCGATCGGGCCGCCGAACTGCTCGCGCTCACGGGTGTAGTCCAGGGCGATCCGGTAGGCGCCCAGCATCACCCCGACCGCCTCCCAGGCCACCCCGCTCCGGGTGTGCCGCAGCACGTCGGCGGTGTCGCGGAAGCCCTCCGCCCGCTGCAGCCGGTCCGCTTCGGGGACCAGGCACTCGGTGAGCACCACGTCCGCGTTCTCCACGGTGCGCAGGGCCATCTTGTTCTCGATCCTGGTGGCGGTGAAGCCGGGGTTGTCACCGTGCACCACGAAGCCCAGGACGTGGCCGCTCTCCTCGTCCTTGGCCCAGACGACCACCAGGTCCGCGAAGGTCGCGTTGCCGATCCAGCGCTTGGCGCCGTTGAGCACCCAGGTGTCGCCCTCGCGCCGGGCGGTGGTGCGCAGCCCGGCGGCGACGTCGGAGCCGCCCTGCGGCTCGGTCAGCGCGAAGGCGCCGATCTGCTCCATCCGGGTCATCGCCGGGAGCCAGCGCTCGCGCTGCTCCGGCGAGCCGCAGCGGGCGATGCTGCCCATCGCCAGCCCGGCGTGGACCCCGTAGAAGGTCGACAGGGAGGCGTCCACCCTGGCCATCTCCAGGGCGATGAAGCCGTTCAGCAGGCTGCTGGCGGGATTCTCCCGGTAGGCGAGGCCGCAGATGCCCAGCTCGGCGTAGCGGGGGATCAGGTGGTGCGGGAACGCGGCCCGGCCCCACCACTCGTTGGCGTGCGGGGCGACCTCCTGCCGCAGGAAGTCACGGACCCGCCGCAGCACCTCGGCCTCCTCGGGGACCAGCAGGTCCTCGAACCGGTACAGGTCCTCGACCAGTACGTCGTCGGTCATGGGTGTGCTCCTCGGCTCGGTGACGACAGGGGTGGCGACCTCGGTGCCGCCACCATGCCCCGCCTACCCCTTGATCGCCCTCCAAACGCAGCCCGGCGGACGGGTGACCCCGTACAGCGGCCCGGCCGCGGTCGACGTGCGGGAGGCGCGGATGCCGGCGAGTCGTCTCACGGCTCCTGGGCGCGGCCCGCGGCGGCGGCCCAGGCGAGGCCGATCACCACGGCGAGCACCATCAGCACCGCGCCGAGTCCGATGGACGTCCAGCCGCCGCTGGTCAGGCTGTTCAACTGCTCCTGGTAGGTGGCGTCGTGGGGCTCGGGCATGCCCTCGGAGAACGAGCCGGTGACCTTGGGGTGACAGACGTCGCCCGGCACCATCGGTTTGCCGTAGCAGGTGGGTACGGCGGTGTTCAGCTTGCTGACGCCGGACAGGATCAGGCCCGCCCCGCCGGCGAGTACGAGCAGCAGGATGACGAATCCCATGACCGGTGGACCCCCGTCCCGGCGCTGCCGCCGAACCGGCGCGCCCTCGTTCGCTTCGACGCGGCACCCGGCCCGGCCGGTTCCGCGGCCCGGCGGGTTCCTCGCCCCGACCGGGTTCCCCGCCTCGCCCGGCTCCCGGCCCGGGCGGGCGGGTTCAGCCGTGGGCCGCCTTGCCGTCGGCGGCGATCGCCGCCAGGCCCTTGTCGGTCGGGCCGTAGATCCGCCCGCCGCCCGCCCAGTACGGCACGGGGGTCGTCGAACCTCCGTTGGGGTGGAACCCGAAGGTCCAGCGGGGTGCGCCGGTGGCCGGGTCCAGGGCCCAGACCTTGCCGTGGACCCAGATGTAGACGGTGCCGTCCGCGTAGTGCGCCGCCATGTCGAGGAGCGGCGCGCTCGGCAGCGACCCCGACCAGTGGACGGCGCCGGTCCGGGCGTCGAAGGACTGGACGACCACCACTCCCTTCGCGTAGTGCGATCCCACGGCGAAGACGGTGGCGCCGTCGGGGCTCGCCACGGCGCTCCGGAAGTTCCACTCCCCGGCCGACTGCCACACCACCTTGCCGTCCGCCGGGTCGACCGCGTACAGCCGGTCGGCGAGGTGGAGGAAGTAGCCGCCGGCCGAGGTGTGCGGGCCGTCGGCGAAGTAGGGCAGCCCGGGCACGAGGGCGCCACTGCCGGGGGCCAGCTGCTCCCAGAGGCTCTTCCCGCCGTTGCCGGTGTCGAGGGCCTCCAGCTTCCCGGTCCTCCGGTAGGTGGTGAGGTCCATCGCGTAGGTCTCGAACAGCAGGCGGGTCCCGGCGGACGGGACGGAGAGCCTGGAGTTCTCCAGGACGTCGTGCGGGCGCACCAGTTGCCACCGGAGCCGGCCCGTGGCGGGCTCCACCGCCCAGACGAAGGCCGCCGCGTAGGTGACCGGGGCGGTCGGGTCGGCCAGGTGGAAGGTGCCCTTCGCCTCGCCGGCGACGTAGACGAGGCCGTCGAGGAGGCCGACCACCGAGGCGGACGGCGAGACGTGCAGGTCGGGCGGGGAGAGGGTCCAGGCGGTGGCGCCGGTCGCGAGGTCGACGGCCTTGAGGGCGTACGTCAGGTCGCCGGGGCCGCCGTAGCCCATCAGGTAGGCCATGGTGGTGTCGACGGCCACCGGGCGGTCGCCGAGGCCGGCCCCGGACGGCGAGGTGTAGTTGGTCAACGGCCCCCAGCGGGTCTGCCCGGCGCGGTCGACCGCCCACACGCCCGTCATCCCGGCGGCCACGACGGTGTCGCCGCTGCCGGTCAGCGCGATCACCGGTTCGACCAGCGGAACCGTCCAGAGCGGGGTGGCCACCACGTCCGTGTCCAGCGAGCGCGAGGAGTCGGTCGGGTCGGCGGCCGGCGCCGTCGCCGGGGGGCCACCGGCACCGGGGGTCTTCGGCTTCTCGGGCGCGCCGCCGCCGGTGAGGAACACCGTGCCGCCGCCGGCCGCGGCCACCACGACCCCGCCGGCCAGGCCGAGCAGCAGCTTGCGGCGACCGGGGCGGGGCCGGACGTCGACCGGTCCGAGCCGCACCGTCTGCCGCGCGGTCGCCGGCGAGTCCGGGCCCGCCGCCGGCTGCCCGGGCGGCAGCGGTGGCAGGGGCGGCAGGGGAGACAGCCCGGACGGCGGCTGGGCCGCCGCGGCGGACGACGGGGCCATCACGGCCGCCGCCTCCTCGATCGCCGCGACCAGCGCGGGGTGCAGCCACGTCCCCGGGGTCAGCGGTCCCGCGCCCTGGGAGGCGGCGAGCTGCTGCGGCGTCGGCCGGTCGCCCGGGGCCTTGGCCAGGCAGGCGGCGACCAGCAACCGAACTCCGGCGGGGACCGCCGCGAGGTCCGGCTCCTCGTGCACCACCTGGTACAGGACCTGCAGCGGATGCCCGCCGCCGAACGGCGCGGTCCCGCCGGTACCGGCGTAGGCCAGCGTCGAGCCGAGCGAGAACACGTCGCTCGGCGGGCCCGCCCGCTCGCCGCTCGCCTGTTCCGGCGACATGAAGGCGGCCGAGCCGAGGACGGTGCCCTCGGCGGTCAGCGCGGTGCCGTCGGCCGCCCGGGCGATGCCGAAGTCGATGACGTGCGGCCCGTCCAGCGCCAGCAGCACGTTGCTCGGCTTGAGGTCCCGGTGGGTCAGCCCGGCGGCGTGGATGTTCCTCAACTCCTCGGCGATCCCGGCCGCCAGGATGCGCAGCACGTGCTCGGGGAACGCGCCGACCAGCCGGACCGCCTCGTCCAGCGCGATCCCGGGCACGAAGGCGGTCGCCATCCAGGGCACGGGCGCGTCGGTGTCGGCGTCCACGACCGGGGCGGTGAACGCGGAGGAGGCCGCCCGGGCCGCGTTCACCTCGGCCCGGAAGCGGGCGCGGAACCCCGGGTCGGCGGCCAGTTCGGGCCGGACCACCTTGACCGCGACGGTCCGGCCGCCCGCCGACCGGCCGAGGTAGACCACCCCCATGCCCCCGGCGCCCAGCCTGCCGAGCAGGGCGTACGGGCCGATCCGGGTGGGGTCGGCGGGTTCCAGCCGGCGCATGCTCAGGCCCCTTTCGCGGGCAGCGAGGTGATCGTCCGGGTCGTCGTGTCGGAGACGCAGAGCCGTCCGGCGCCGGCGCTCCAGGCCAGCTTCGTGGCGTCCCGGCCCTTGAGCCCGGAGTACTTCCAGCGGGCCTTGCCGTCGGCCGGGTCGAGCGCCCACAGCACGGCGTCGGCGCCCATCCGGTAGAGGTTGCCGTCGGCGCGGAGCAGGCGGGCCCCGAGGAAGGGGGCGTCGGGGGAGTCGGGCGGCAGCGGGGTCCGCCAGCCGGGGCGGCCGTTCGCCGGGTCCAGGGTGCCGATCGAGCAGCCGCCGTCCCCGTCCCGCCAGAGGAGGTAGAGCAGGCGGCCGTCCTCGCTGGTGGCGAAGCCGTCACCGAGCTTCGAGGCGCCGACGACGCCGCTCGCCGTCCACGCCGGGCCGCCGGTGTCCGGGTCCAGGGCGGTCAGCGTGCCGTCCTTGTCCGGGGCGAGCACGTACCTCCCGGCGGTTCCGAGGCCGAACGCCGCGAGCCTGCGTTCCCAGACGGTCCCGCCCTTCGCGTCCAGGGCCTTCAGCTGGTCGAGGTCGGAGACCACGATCCGGTCGTCCGTCGGCACCGTCGACTGGAGCAGCATGGTGTCCTCGCCGTGGAACCAGAGGCTCTGCCGGGTGGCGAGGTCCACCGCCCAGACGTGGGTGCCGGCCGGGACGAGGTCACCGTGGTCGTTGCCGTCGCCGAAGCCGAGCCAGTAGGCCTTGCCGGCCCGGATCCCGGCGAAGGAGAGGACGCCCGCCGCGTTCTTCCGGCCCTGCGGCAGCCGCCAGTCGAGTCTGCCCTCGGCCAGGGTGAAGGCCAGGAGCTCGGGCGCCGTCGGTGACCCTCCGAAGGCGTAGAGCCGGTCGCCGTCGAGCCCGGCGACGGACCGCGGGGTGGTCGGGTCGATCGCGAACGCGCCGCCCACGGTGGCGCCGTCCACCGTCCACTTGGTGCGGCCGGTGTCGTCCACCCCCCAGATGTTGAGGATGGAGACGCCGACCACCACGCCGTCCGCGGAGAGCACCTGGGGACAGGGGTTCGGCTGGGTCGCCTGCCAGCTCGGCCCGATCTCGGGCACGTCGGCGCCGGAGGGGCGGACGGGGGCGGACGGCGTGCTGCCGCCCGTGCTGTCGGCCGGGCTGCCGGCCGTGGCGCCGCGGCCGCCCCGGTCGTTCAGCAGCGCGATCGTGGTGGTGGCCCCCGCAGCCGCGAGCACGCCGCCGCCGACGCCGAACAGCACCGTCCGGCGGCTCGGGCGGCGGGCGGGCACCGCGTCCTCGGGCGGCCGGGCCCCGGGGCCCGGGTCGGCGGGCAGCGGCGGCGCCGCGGGGGGAGCGCCGGGCGGGCCCGGGTCCGGGAGGGGCAGGGCGGTCAGCACACCGCGTGCGGCGATCACGTCCGTCGCGACGGCCGGCGGGAGCCAGCCGTCCGCCGGGTCCGGGCGGCCGATCCGCTCCACCAGCTCGACCAGTTGGCGCGGCGTCGGGCGGTGGTTCGGGTTCTTGGCGAGGCACCCGGCGACCAGGTGCCGGATCCCGTCCGGCAGACCGCTCAGGTCCGGGTCGGTGTTCACCACCCGGAACAGCACCGCCGCCCCGGCGCCGTCGCCGAACAGCCGGGTGCCGAGCGCGGCGTAGGCGACCGTCGAGCCCAGCGCGAACACGTCGCTCGCCGGGGTGAGCGGCTCGCCCAGCGCCTGTTCCGGCGACATGTACGGCGCCGACCCGATGACCGCGCCGGTCGTGGTCAGCCCGGTGCCGTCGGCCGCCCGGGAGATCCCGAAGTCGATGACGTGCGGCCCGTCCAGTGCCAGCAGCGCGTTGCCGGGCTTCAGGTCACGGTGGATCAGCCCGGCCCGGTGCACCTCGGTCAGCGCCTCCGCCAGCCCGGCGGCCAGCGTCCGCACGGTCACCCCGGGCAGCGGGCCGTGCCGGGCCACCGCGTCCTGGAGCGGGACGCCGACCACGAACGCGGTCGCCATCCAGGGCGTGGCGGCCTCGGTGTCGGCGTCCACCACCGGGGCGGTGAACGCCCCGGAGACCTGCCGGGCCGCCGCGACCTCCTGCCGGAAGCGCGCCCGGAAGGACCCGTCCCCGGCCAGGTCCGGCCGCACCACCTTGACCGCGACGGTCCGCCCGCCGGCCGACCGCCCCAGATACACCGCGCCCATGCCGCCGGCCCCGAGCCGCCCCATGAGCGTGTACGGCCCGGCCTGACGTGGGTCCCCGGCCCCGAGTCGCTCCAACGTGTCCCCCTCCCGTGAGCCCTCACAGGCTAGGGGGAACGGTGGGGTCATGACAGGCGATCACCGGTTTCCCGCAGGAACCCGGTCCGGCCGCGAAGTCCTCCACGGCGACCACGTGCCCCTGCGGGGCGATCGTGTGCCGGCCGACGTTGTTGATGCCGACGAGGACCGACACCACGTCCGGGCGCGCGTCGAGCACGTCCGCCTGCCAACGGGCTTCGAGGTCCCGCACCTTGTCGCCCGGGACCGCGGAGGTCAGCCAGGTCACGGCCCGCTCGGGGTGCCGCAGCCCCCACTCGCCCGCGATCCGCAGCGGGTAGCCGGAGCCGAGGCCGTGCTCGGTCGCCGGCCGCCCGCAGTCGGTGATCGAATCGCCGGTGAACATCACCGTGCTCCCGGAGCGGAGGTTGATCGTCATGGGCGTGCTGCTGGAACTCGGTCGAGCAGGCGAGAGGAGGGGAGAGGAGGGGAGGAGCCGGGACCGCGTCAGGACGCCGGAGCGCCGAACCACCGGTCGGCGGCGGAGGCGAGCGACTTGCGGTCGGGGTCGTGGCCGTCCGCCCAGGCGACGGTGCCGTCGGGCCGGACGAGTACGGCGCCGAACCCGAGGTCGTTCGCGGCCGGCCCGGCCGCGTACCGGATCCGGCTCTCCCGGTCCCCGGCCACCTCGCGCAGGTGCCGGTCGGCCGTGAAGTCGAGCAGGACGCCCCGGCCGTCCCGCAGCAGCTCGCCGAGGCGGGTCCCGTCCCCGAGGAGGAAGTCCGGGGCGCTGCGGCCGACCAGCGGGTTCTCGTCGCCGAGGTCGTAGCGGACCGAGGCGCCCGATATCCGCTCGAACACGAAGGTCGCTCCGTCACGGGTGCCGATCAGCTCGCGCACCACCGCCTGGATCGCCCGCCCGTGCGGGTCCGGGCGCATGGCCGCCACCTGGGCGCGCGTCCAGTCGAGCACCGCGGCGCCGACCGGGTGGCGCTCCCGGGTGTAGCTGTCGAGGAGTCCGTCCGGCGCGTGCCCGTGCACGGTCGCCGCGAGCTTCCAGCCCAGGTTCACGGCGTCGCCGATGCCGGTGTTGAGCCCCTGGCCGCCCAGCGGGGAGTGGATGTGCGCGGCGTCGCCCGCGAGCAGGACGCGCCCCTGCCGGTAGGTCGTCGTCTGCATCGCCCGGTCGGTGAAGGTCGACACCAGGTCGACCTCGCCCAGCGTCACGTCCGTCCCGGAGACCCGGCGCAGCACCGACTGGAGGTGCTCGCGGGTGGGAGTCTGCGAGCGGTCGAACGCGCCGCCGTCGAAGTCCATCATGGCGACGTGCCCCTTGCCGGGCATCCGGACGTACAGGCCCGTCGGCGTGAGGTTGAAGCCGAAACCCAGCTCCTCGGGATCGGCCAGGGTGGTGCGCATCGAGTAGCCGGTGAGCTGCGGCCCGGTGCCGACGAAGTCGAAGCCCGCGAGCCGGCGCACGGCACTGCGTCCGCCGTCGCAGCCGACCAGCCACCGCGCCGGGTACGCGTCCTCGCCCGCCCGGGCCACCACGCCCTCGTCGTCCTGGGTGACCGCCGCGACCGTGACGCCGCGCCTGATCTCCACGCCGAGTGCGGCGGCCCGCTCGGACAGCAGCCCCTCGACCACGTCGAGGGACGCCATCATGCTCTCCGTGGCCGAGCCGGGAAGCCGGAACGGCAGGGCGGCGACGTCGATCCTGGCCGGGTCGAGCATCATTCCGCCGAAGTGGCCGCCCAGGCGCGGCCGGGCCGACTCGGGAGCGTCGTCGAGACCGGCGGCCTTCCGCAGCCGGTCCAGCAGCCCCCGGCGGTGGAACGCCTCGGCCGACGCGGTGTTGAGGCCCCGGCTCCCGAGCGGCGCCGCCCGCCAGGGGGAGCCGGGCTCGGCCTCCCGTTCGAGAACCAGGACCGAACAGCCCGCGAGGCCGAGCTCACAGGCGAGGAACAGACCGACCGGGCCGGCGCCCACGATTACCACGTCATGCACGGGAACTCCCCTCCGAAGCCTGAACCCTTCAGGCACTCCGAGGTTCCACCGGGCCACTGATGGATCGCACACAGCTCACTGACACGACATCACAGGCCGCTGACAGCAAGCCTGCACGGGCGGACGGGTGTACCGGCGGTGCGCCGGCAGCACGACCGGCAGGAGGGGGCGGCCGCGGCCGGCGGGAGACGGACCGGTCAGACGCTACCGGTCAGGCGCCGTCGACGGTCTCGGTGCGGTGGACGCGCAAACCCCGGCGCAGGTAGTTGCCCAGCGCGGTCGGGTGGTCGTTCGAATCGGTGTGCAGCCACACCCTGCGGACCGACTCCGCCTCGAACGGCTCGGTCGCCCAGGCCTGCCGCAGGGCGAGGGTGAGCGCATGGCCGCCGAGCCCCTGCCCGACGTACTCCGGCAGGAGCCCGAAGGTGACGATCTCCACCTCCCCGCCGGCCTGGGGCTCCAGGGCGGCGATCCCGGCCGTCGTGCCCGACAGTTCGACCAGCCAGTACTGGCGGCGCGGGTGCGCCCGCTCCAGCTCCGTCCACTGCTGGTCGGTCCGGCTGGAACTGCGCCAGCCGTACGCGGCCCCGACCCGGGCCTGGACCGAACGCACCAGCGCCGACAAGCCCTCCTCGCGCCGCAGCTCCATCCCGGGCACCGCCCGACCCGGCGTCAGCTCCTCGCGACCGGTCATCTCCAGATACGTGACGATCTTTCCCATCCCGGCACGCTACCGGGCCGGGCGCCGCTCCCGCACCGGAGGGTGCGAGCACCACGGGCCGCCCGGGGCCCGAACCGGGGGCCGCGGTAAGCACCGTAGGCCTCGGACGTCATGATGGACCGGATTCTCCGGCGGCCCCACCGGACGACCCACACCCTGCGACCGACGGCACCCTCCTGGAGACGACATGAGTCCCGCCCCGCTTCCCCTGCTGCTGCCGGACGGCCGGCCCGCCGCCCGCGCCTGGACGCTGGACCCGGCGCTGACCCACCTCAACCACGGCTCCTTCGGCGCCGTACCGGAGGTCGCGCAGCAGGAGCAGCAGCGCCTGCGCGCCGAGATGGACCGGGCGCCGGTGGTGTGGTTCCCGGCCCTGCCCGTGCGGGTGGCGGCCGCCCGGTCGAAGGTCGCGGACTTCCTGCGGGTCGACCCGCGCGACCTAGCCCTCGTGCCCAACGCCAGCGCGGGCGCGAGCGTCGTGTACGGCAACCTCCCGGCCCGGCCCGGCGGCGAGGTGCTGGTCACCGACCACGGCTACGGCGCCGTCACCATGGGCGCCGAGCGGCTGGCCCGCCGCTGGGGCGGCAGCGTCCGGACGGCACGGGTGCCGCTCGACGCCACGGCCGAGGAGGCCTGCGCCGCGGTGCTCGCCGAGGTCACCGACCGGACCGCGCTGATCGTCCTCGACCACATCACCTCGGCCACCGCCCGCTGGATGCCGGTGAAGGAGATCGGCGCGGCGGCCCGGGAGCTGGGCATCCCCGTGCTGATAGACGGGGCCCACGTACCGGGCCTGGCCGAAGACCCCCTGGCCGGGCTGGAGTTCGACGTCTGGGTCGGCAACCTGCACAAGTTCGGCTGCTCCCCGCGCGGCGCCTCGGCCCTGGTGGTCCGCAGCGAACTCCGTCACCAGCTCTACCCGTTGATCGACTCCTGGGCGGCCGAAGCCCCGTTCCCCGAGCGCTTCGACACCCAGGGCACGATCGACGCCAGCAGCTACCTGGCGGCCCCGGCGGCGCTGGGCTTCATCGAGCGGACCTGGGGCTGGGCGGCCGCCCGCGACTACCTCCGCGAGCTGGCGGACTACGCCGAACGCATCGTCGGCGAGGCCGTCACGAAGCTGACCGGCGAGAGCGCCGCCGTCGACGTCGGCATGCCGGTGAACGCCCTGCGGCTGGTCCGGCTCCCCGACGGCCTGGCCGCCACCCGCCTCGAAGCCGACGCCCTGCGCGACCGGGTCGCGGCCGAGCTGGGCGTCGAGGCCGCGTTCACCAGCTTCGACGGCGTCGGTTACTTCCGCCTCTCGACCCACGTCTACAACACGGCCGCCGACTACGAGGACTTCGCCGAGCGCTGCGTCCCCGTGCTCGGCAGCTGGGCCCGCGGTACGGCGGAGCGGCACTGAGCCGGACTCCGCCGGGAGGCCGCCACCTCCCGTCGGAGTCCTTCGAGCCCCGGGACGCAACCGGCGGCTCGGGAGAGAACCGAGGCCGGCCGCCCGGCCCGGCTCCGTACACTGGCGGGCATGGCATGCCGCATCAGTGAGCTGGTCATCGACTGTGCCGACCCCGAGCAGCTCGCCGCGTTCTGGAGCGAGGTCCTCGGCTACGTCGAACTCGGCCGGGAGGCCGACGGGAGCATCGAGATCGGGCCGCCCGGCGTCGGCTTCGGCGGCCCGCAGCCCACCCTGGTCCTCAGCCCCAGTGGTGACCCCCGGCCCGGGAGGAAGCTCCGGCTGCACATCGACGTCAGCCCCACCGACCGGGACCAGGACGCCGAACTGGCCCGGCTGCTCGCGCTCGGCGCCAGGCCCGTCGACATCGGCCAGACCGGCGCCGAGGACTGGCACGTGCTGGCCGACCCGGAGGGCAACGAGTTCTGCCTCCTGCACACCCGGCTCCAGCCCCGCTGACCCGCTGAGCGACCGCCCGCGGCGCTGCGCTGTCCGGGTGTGGTCCGGGCGAGGCGGCGGTGCGGTCCGCGGGCGCTCCGGGTGAGGCCCCCGGAAGGACCCGGCGAGCCCCGGGAGGCCGAAGGCGCGCGGCCAGACCGTGCAGGATCCGGGAACCCCGGGAGAATCGGAGGCGGACCGGTTCGGCCGCGCGTCGGCCGCCCGGTTCCGCCGGTTCCACCGCCCGCACCCGTACCGCCCAGTGCAGAGGAGCACCCCATGCCCGACTTCCACCCGGAGCACGATCGCCTGGTCGTCAGGCCGATCGGGGAACCCGCCGCCGACGCCGACACCCGTACGGGCGAGGTGGTGGCGGTGGGACCCGGCCGGCCGCTGGAGAGCGGCAAGCCGCACCCGGTGGACGTCAAGGTCGGCGACCGGATCGTCTTCGCCACGTTCTCGGGCTCGGAGATCGAGGTCGCGGGGGAGCGGTACCTGGAGGTCCCCGAGGACGAGGTCCTCTCGCTGTCCGCCGAGTAGGAGCCCGCCGAGGAGGAGAACGTCATGACCGAGCAGTCGAAGGCCCGGATCGGCGTCACCGGACTGGCCGTGATGGGCCGCAACCTGGCCAGGAACTTCGCCCGCCACGGCTACCGCGTCGCCGTGCACAACCGCACCCGGGCCAGGACCACCGCCCTGCTGGAGGAGTTCGGGCACGAGGGCGAGTTCGTCCCGGCCGACTCGCCGGAGGCGTTCGTCGCGGCGATCGAACGCCCGCGCATGATCGTCATCATGGTCAAGGCCGGGGAGCCGACCGACGCGGTCATCGACGAACTCGTCCCGCTGCTCGACGAGGGCGACGTGCTGGTGGACGGCGGGAACGCCCACTTCCTCGACACCCGACGGCGGGAGGCCGCCCTGCGCGGGCGCGGGCTGCACTTCGTCGGCAGCGGCATCTCCGGCGGTGAGCAGGGCGCGCTGGAGGGCCCCAGCATCATGCCGGGCGGCACGGCGGAGGCGTACCGGCTGCTGGGACCGCTGCTGGAGGACATCGCGGCCCGGGTCGACGGCAAGCCCTGCTGCACGCACGTCGGACCGGACGGCGCCGGCCACTTCGTCAAGATGGTCCACAACGGCATCGAGTACGCGGACATGCAGCTGATCGCCGAGGCCTACGACCTGCTGCGCCACGCCGCGGGCCTGCAACCGCCGCAGATCGCCGAGGTGTTCCGCACCTGGAACGGCGGGCGGCTGGAGTCCTACCTGATCGAGATCACCGCGGACATCCTCGCCCACACCGACGCGGACACCGGCCGGCCCTTCGTCGACGTCGTGCTGGACCGGGCCGAGCAGAAGGGCACCGGGCGCTGGACGGTCCAGACCGCGCTGGAGCTGGGGGTGCCCGTCGGAGGCATCGCCGAGGCGGTCTTCGCCCGGTCGCTGTCCGGCGGCGTGTCCCTGCGCGAGGCGGGCCGCGGCCTGCCCGGACCGACCGAGACCTGGCTGGACAGCGCCGCCGCCGACCGCTTCGCCGACGACGTCGAGCAGGCCCTGTACGCCTCCAAGATGGTCGCGTACGCCCAGGGCTTCCAGCAGATCCAGGCCGGCAGCGCCGAGTACTCCTGGCGGATCGACCCCGGCGAGATGGCCGCCATCTGGCGCGGCGGATGCATCATCAGGGCCAGGTTCCTCGACCGGATCAAGGCCGCCTACGACGGGAACCGGGAGCTGCCCACCCTGCTGACCGACGCCCACTTCACGGAGGCGCTCGGGTCCGCCCAGTCGGCCTGGCGGCGGGTGGTCTCGACGGCGGCCCAGCTGGGCGTGCCGGCGCCGGGCTTCGCGACCGCGCTCGCGTACTACGACAGCCTGCGGGCCGAGCGGCTGCCGGCCGCCCTGGTCCAGGGGCAGCGGGACTTCTTCGGCGCGCACACCTACCGGCGGGTCGACCGCGACGGGGTCTTCCACACCCGCTGGGAGGAGCCGCAGCGCCCGGAGGAGCGGCGCTGAGCGGCCCGCCCGAAGCGTGGGGGGGGGGGGGGGGGGGGGGGGGGGCAGGGGGGGGGGGGGGGGGGGGGGGGGGGGGAGGGGGGGGGGGGGGGGGGGCGGGG
>NZ_JBVHVO010000010.1:156763-206526 GCF_055564815.1 Kitasatospora sp. NPDC028961
ACCCCCCCCCCCCCCCCCCCCCCCCCCCCCCCCCCCCCCCCCCCCCCCTCCCCCCTCCTCCCCCCCCCCCCCCCCCCCCCCCCCCCCCCCCCCCCCCACGCGGGCGCCACGGGTCAGCCGGTGGTGACGACCATCCGGAAGCGGGCGGCGCCGGCCAGCATCCGCTCGTAGGCCGCGGTGATCCCCTCCAGCGGCACCGTCTCGACCATCGGGCGGATGCCGTGGAGCACGCTGAACTCCATGGTGTCCTGCACGTCCCGCGCGGTGCCCGAGGGATGACCGCGGATGATCTTGCCGCTCATCAGCAGCTGGTTCGGGCTGATGCCCAGCGGTGCGGCGTCCGCGCCGATCACCACCAGCTCGCCCCGGGCCGCCAGACCGTCCACGGTCGCCGTGATGGCCTCGGAGTTGGCGGCCGTGCCCAGGACCACCTGCGCGCCGCCGAGCGCCCGCAGCGCCTCCCCGACGCCGCCGCCCGCCGTGCTGTCGACGTAGTGGTGCGCGCCGAGCTCCTTGGCGAAGTCCGCCTTGGCGGCCCCGCGGGCGATGGCCACGGTCTCGAAGCCCATGGCGACGGCGTACCGCACCGCCAGGTGCCCGAGGCCGCCGATGCCCAGCACCGCGACCAGGTCGCCCGGCTCGGCGGAGCTGCGCCGCAGCCCGTTGAACGTGGTGACGCCCGCACAGCCCAGCGGGGCAGCCTCGGCCGCCGACAGCCCGTCGGGGATCCGGGCCAGGGCGTCCACCGGCACGACCACCGCGTCGGCGTAGCCCCCGTCGTAGGCCCAGCCGGGCACCTTCAGGGTGTCGCAGACGATGAAGTCGCCCTGCCGGCAGCGCCGGCAGTGGCCGCAGCTGCCGCCGAACCAGCCGACCGCGACCCGGTCGCCCACCTGCCAGCCGTCGTGGACGGCCTCGCCCACGGCCTCGACGCGCCCCGCGATCTCGTGGCCCGGCACCAGCGGGAAGCGCACGCCGGGCAGCAGGGCGTCCACGAAGGCGGTGTCGCTGTGGCAGATCCCGCAGGCCTCCACCGCCACCCGGACGTGGCCCGGGCCGGGCTGCGGCACGTCCCGCTCGACGATCTCGAAGCGACCGCCGGCGGCCGGGACCTGCGCGACTCGATAGGAACTCATCCGGACCTCTCCCAAGCACTGGCACGACCGGGTACTGATGCGCACGACCGGGTACGGGCACGACCAGGTACGGGCACGACCGGGTGCGGGTACGGCATCCCGTGCGGAAGGCACATCCGCACCCAGCAGAGCAGTTTCGGCCCGATCGCGCACGGCGGGCGAGGGCGTAGGCGGCGACCCGCACCCCTGCGCGGGGGCGTTTCACCTCCCCGTGCCCGGGCAGGCGCGGGCCGTGCGGGACGGCGGGCAACAGTCGCCTCCCGGTGGGCGCGCACCGGCGATCGCGCGTCCGCGCGGCTCGCGTGCGAGCCGCGGCGCCGAGGGGGGATCCCGTGAGAGGAGTGGCCGTGAAGGCTCTGACCTGGCAAGGAAGGCGGGACGTACGGGTCGAATCGGTGCCCGATCCCGTGGTCGAGGACCCGACCGACGTCATCGTGAAGATCACCACCACCGGACTGTGCGGATCGGACCTCCACCTCTACGAGGTCCTCGGCCCGTTCCTGGATCCGGGCGACATCCTCGGCCACGAACCGATGGGCGTGGTCCAGGAGGTCGGCCCCGAGGTGACCGCCGTCCGGCCCGGCGACCGGGTCGTGGTGCCCTTCAACGTCTCCTGCGGCACCTGCTTCACCTGCGCGCAGGGTCTGCACTCGCAGTGCGAGACGACCCAGGTCCACGAGTACGGCACCGGGGCGTCACTGTTCGGGTACACGAAGCTCTACGGCCAGGTGCCCGGTGGGCAGGCCGAGCTCCTGCGCGTACCGTTCGGCAACACGCTGCCCATCAAGGTGCCGCAGGGCCCACCCGACGACCGGTACGTCCTGCTCTCCGACGTCCTCCCGACCGCCTGGCAGGCCGTGGAGTACGCCGACGTGCCCGACGGCGGCAGCCTGGTCGTCCTGGGTCTCGGGCCGATCGGCGACATGTGCACCCGGATCGCCGCCCACCGCGGCGCCGGCCAGGTGATCGGGGTGGACCTCGTACCGGAACGCCTGGAGCGGGTCCGCGCCCGCGGGACCACCGTCCTCGACCTCGACCGGCACGGCAAGGGCCTGGCCGACACGATCCGTGAGATGACCGAGGGCCGCGGCCCGCACGCCGTCATCGATGCCGTCGGCATGGAGGCGCACGGATCGCCGGCCGCGACCCTCGCCCAGCAGTCCACGGCCCTGCTGCCGAGCGCCCTGGCCGCCCGGCTCATGCAGCACGTCGGAGTGGACCGCCTCCACGCCCTCCACCTCGCCATCGACATCGTCCGCCGCGGCGGCACCATCTCCCTGTCCGGGGTCTACGGCGGCATGACCGATCCGCTCCCGATGCTCACCCTGTTCGACAAGCAGATCCAGCTGCGCATGGGCCAGGCCAACGTCCACCGCTGGTCCGACGACATCCTCCCGCTGCTCTCCGACGACGACCCGCTGGGCGTGGAGGCCTTCGCCACCCACCATCTCCCGCTCGCCGAGGCGCCCGACGCCTATCGCCTCTTCCAGAAGAAGCAGGACGGTGCCGTCAAGATCCTCTTCAACCCCTGATCCCCACTCCCGCTGATCCCCGTCCCCGACTGATCCCCGTCCCCGACGCCGCACCGGCGTGACCGCTCCCGGGAGCCCCCATGTCCCGAACGCCGCACCGCTTCGCCGACCGGACCGCCCTGGTCACGGGCTCGTCGCGAGGCCTCGGCCTGCTCATCGCCCAGGAACTCGCCCGGCGCGGCTGCCGGGTGATGCTCTGCGCCCGCGACCCGCGCGAGCTCGGATTCGCCGAGAGCCGTCTGCGTGCCGAGGGCGCCGAGGTGGCGTCCGTGGTCTGCGACATCACCGACGAGTCCGCCCCGCGCGCGTTGCTGGACGCGGTGCACGACCGCTTCGGGCCCCTGGACGTCCTGGTCAACAACGCCGGCATCATCCAGGTCGGCCCCTTGGACGCGTTGCGGGAGGAGGACTTCCGCGAGGCGATGGAGACGATGCTCTTCGCCCCCTTGCGGCTGACCCTCGCGGCCCTGCCCGACCTGCGGGCCGGTACGGCCGGCACGCTGGTGAACATCTCCTCCGTCGGCGGACGCATCGCCGCACCCCACCTGCTCCCGTACGCCACCGCGAAGTTCGCCGCGGCCGGTCTGTCGCAGGGACTGCGGGCCGAACTCGCCGGAGCGGGAGCCGGAGCCGGAGCGGGCAAGGGGGCCGGGGTCAGTGTCACCACCGTGCTGCCCGGCCTGATGCGAACCGGCTCGCACGCCGCGGCCCGCTTCCACGGCAGGCCCGGCGCCGAGTACAGCTGGTTCGCCGCGGCCGCGTCGCTCCCCCTGCTGTCCATGGACGCGGAGCGCGCCGCCCGCGCCATCGTCCGGGCCGCCGAGCGCCGCAGGCCCGAACTCGTCCTCACCCCGGCGGCCAAGGTGGGCGTCCGGCTCCAGGGCCTCGCTCCCGCCACCACGACCCGCCTGCTCGGCCTCGCCGCACGGATCCTGCCGGGGCCGGGGCAGGACCCGCGCCGCAACGTCCGCGGGTCCCGGGCCGCGGTCGACTCGCCGCTCCCCGCAGCCGTCACCGTGCTCGGCGACCGCGCGGGGCGCCGCTACGGCGAACCCGGACCCGGCCGCTGACGAGCTCCGGGCGGCCCGCCGATCCCGGCGGCGTGTCTGGTCCGTCGCCGCCGGCCCGCGCCGGCCCGCGCCGGGTCGCGCCGGCGGGGCGGCCGCCGCCGGTGGCGGTTCGGCGGCGGCTGCGGCGTCAGACCAGCCGGTCGCGATCGCGGGCGGCGACGGCGCGCACCCGGGCGGCGAACTGACCACGGCTGCGCTGCTGGTGCAACTCCTCCGCGGCCTCCTCGTCGTCCTCGTGGGCGGGGGTCTCCGGGGTCGCGTCCTCGTCGTGGTCGGCGTCGGTGTACTGGTCGTGGAGGAGCCAGCAGCCGTGGATGCCGGCGAGGAGGTCTTCGAGGAGGTCGCGGGCGGGGCGCCGCGGGTCGAGGGGGGTCAGGCGCACGCCGGCGTCCTCCGGGTCGAGGCCCCCGTCGCCGTCGTCCTCCGAGTACTCGGCGAGGGCCTCCTCGAAGTCGTTGAGCTGGTCCCGCAGGGCGGTGGGGTCGGGCAGCAGACCGTCGGCCACCTGCAGGGCGTGCCGGACGAGCCCGGCGACGGCGTCGTGCGGGGACGCTCCGGCGTCGATGAGTTCGAGGACGAGGGTGGGGGTCTCGTGGGCGAGGGCCTCGATGGCGTCGGCTTCGAGCACGACGGTGGCGCGGTCGTGGCCGGAGGCCTCGGCGGCGATCTCGGCGGCGGCGGTGAGCCAGTGGGCCGCGGCGACGGCCGCGGCGGTGGGGTCGATGCCGGAGAAGAGCTCAGCCGGGCCGAACGGGTCCTGACGGAAGAGGTGGTCGGCGGCGGCGACCTGGGCGGGCGAGGCGTCCTCGCGGCTGAGCAGGACGGCCTGCTGGGCGCGGCCGGAGAGGTCGCCGAGTTCGGCGCTCTC
The DNA here is from genome assembly GCF_055564815.1 of Kitasatospora sp. NPDC028961. Taxonomy (NCBI): domain Bacteria; kingdom Bacillati; phylum Actinomycetota; class Actinomycetes; order Kitasatosporales; family Streptomycetaceae; genus Kitasatospora; species Kitasatospora sp. NPDC028961. The sequence continues at coordinate 161,370 of NZ_JBVHVO010000010.1, forward strand.
CACGGCGGCGAGCTCCTGGGCGGCCTCGGCCAGGACGGTCGCGGTGAGTTCCGGGTCGCCCAGGGCCACCAGGGCACGGCCGATCCGGTTCGCGGACTCCACCAGGGGGCTGTAGGAGACGGTCAGCATCCCGCCCTGGGGCAGGTTGGGGCGGGCGACGGCGGCGGCGACCTCGGCGAAAGCCTCGCGCTCCCGCTCGCGCCGCCACCCCTCGCTGCCGGACTCCAGGGAGTCGGCGGCGCTGGCCGGGTGGGTGTAGGTGCGCCAGGCCGCCTCGGACAGCTGGGTGAGCGTGCCGGCCAGGCGCAGCAGCGCGGCGGTGTCGGCCTCGGCGGGAAGGACGGCGACGCGGGCGGAGAGGTCGCCGCCGCCGGTTCCCCAGGCGGCGATCAGCTCGTGCCGGGCGGGGTCGACACTGTAGCGGGTCATGGCGGCGCTCCTTCGGATCGTGTCGGCGCACCGACTGGCCTGAGGTGATTCTGGCGTGCGCCGCGGCCGGGGGTGAGCTTTTCCGCCCGGTGACGCACCGCACGAGGACGGGGTACTTCGGCGGAGCCTGCGGCACCCAGCCGACTTCGTCGGTGCAGCCCGCCCTCGGCTACGTCAGGTCCTTGCGCATCAACGTGCACACGGTCTCGTACCGTTCGACCGAGCCCTCCGCAGTCTCCACCTCCCAGGAGTCCGGTTCGCGGCCGTAGGCCCGGTAGCCGAGCCGCTCGTAGAGGGCGCGGGCCCTGGGGTTGCCCTCCTCCACGCCCAGTTCGGCCACCGTCAGGCCCCGGGCGGTGATCCGGGCCTCCGCGGAGGCGATCAGCAGGGTGCCGATGCCGCACGACCGGAGCGCCGGATGGACGCCGAGCTGCCAGAGCGTGCCGGCACCGCTCCGGACCGTGTAGTCGACGCCGCCGATCGCCACCGGCAGGCCGGCGGGCCCGTGCACGGCCAGGTAGTCGACCTCACCGCGCTCGGCCCGCCGCACCTGGTCGGCGAGCCGGCGCACGTGCAGGGCGGAGCCCGCCCAGCCGCACGAGGGCAGGTCCTCGTGGGTGAGATCGCGCACGGACAGCGAGACCCTGATGTCGGTCACCTGGACCACCTCCAGCCTGAGAGGCTCCACCACATGGCGGCGAGGCGCAACACCATTCGAGGCATCCAACCCGGGGCGGGGCGTTCGTCGCTCGTGCCGCGTGGCGCCCGGCTGGGTCAGGGCGCGGCGGGAGGCGGCGTCGCTCCCGTGGTGAGCTGCGCGCGGACCCGGGCGGCGAGAGCGGACATGTCGGCCGGGAACCGGGCTTCGAGGTCGATGCCGGTCTCCTCGGCGATCACCAGGAGGGAGAACAGGCAGTCCGACAGCTCGTGGGCGAGCAGCTCGCGGCCGCCCGCCACGTCGGTGCGGTGGCCCTCGTGGGCCATCACCAGCTTCGCTAGGTCGCCCACGTCGCCCACGAAACCGAGCGCGTAGTCGGTGAGGTCCCACCGGCGGCCGAGCCGCTGCTCGTTCAGCCGGTCGTAGGACTCGCGGACTTCGCGCACCGCGTCGTGCAGCCGCTCCCGCTCGGACATGGCCGGCTCCCGTAGGACGGCGCCGGGCATGCGTCGTCATCACGTCGACGCGCGCCCGGCGATTCACCTGGGTTGCTGTCAGCCGCCTGTTATATGACGCCCCATCAGTTCTGGCAAGTCGGTTCCCGGCCGAACCTCTCCCGAGGGATTCACCCTGCGGTACGTCGGGCAGTCCCATGGCATCGCGGGTTTCGCCCCGACCCCGGTCGGCGGCGGGGTCGGGGCGACGGTGGCCGCGTTCAGGCGACGCTGTCGCGCCGACGGCGGCGGAGGAGGGCGAAGGCGCCACCCGCGAGCGCCAGTGCCACGCCCGAACCGCCGACGAGCACGGGTGTCGAGGAAGGGGCGGCTGCCGACTTCTTCGCTACGCCGTAGCCGCTGGACATGCCCGCGGTGTCGTACACCGAGCCGGGCAGCTTGTCGGCGTACCGGGCCTTGACCAGCTTCTGGTAGGTGCTCAGCGAGACCGCCGACTGGCCGTCCAGCCCCTGCCGCGCCTGGTCGTTGAGCGGTTCGACCGTGGTGAGCTTCAGCTGGTACCAGCCGCGGATCTGCGGCTCGGAGAACACCAGCGTCCCCACCGTGGCCCTGCCCGCGAACGTGGCGTCGCTGTCGCCCTCGCGCACGGCCGCCAGGTGCCACCCGCCGCCCTGCGTGGGGGCGAGCATGACGGTGGCGTTCCGCCCGTTGACCGGGGCGTTCAGCGCGGAGACCAGATAGCTCAGCTTGACCGCCTCGGTGGCGATCGGCAGGGACGTCCCCGCGGCGAAGCCGGGAGTGATCTCGTTCAGCGCCAACGGGTCCTTGACGGTGAACGCCGGCAGGCCCTCGCACGGGTCGGCCTTGTCGGGGATCGCCTGCGGTGCGCCGACCGCGTCCCCCTGGGGCACCGGCACGCTGAGGAAGCGGCAGACGGTGGCGCGGACGTCGGCCGACTTCACCAGGTCGAGGGCGGCCTGGTAGTCCGGGATGTCCGCCGGGAGCGGGTCCATGGGCGCGGTCGCGTGGGCGGGGCCTGCGACTGTCAGCAGCGCAGCTGCGCTCAGTACCAGGCCGGTGGTCAGGCGGGAGCGGCGGGATGCCGCCCGCTTGCTGGACATTCTTGCTCGGTGCATGCCGCCTGCCTTAACGGGAGATGCCGATCCGGGAGTGGGTCCACTTGAACGAGCTGTTGCTGACGTAGTCGTTGTAGTTCCACCACGTGTAGGTGGCGGTGTCCGGCCACGGGTCGGCGACGCCGATGGTGTTGTTCGACGTGTCGAAGCCGTAGACGACGTTCATGTGGCCACCGCCGGACGTCCACCCGATGCGGGCGGCGACCGGGCGGGCCGCCTTGACGTCGGTGTAGACCTGGTTGAACGTGGCCGCGCTGTTCAGGCCCGAGCCGGGGTGGGCCATGCCGAGGCTGTTCCAGCCCCTGGCCATGTCGTCGAGTGTGGCGGGCTGGTTGTTGCAGCCGTAGGAGGGCTGGGCCCGGGTGCAGAAGTCCGTCTGTGTGCTGCCGTAGCCCTGGAACTTGGCGATCGTCAGCCCGGAGGCGACCCAGCACCACTGGGTCTTCTCCTGTTTGTACATGCCGATGTTGTCCTGCCCCGCCTCGGCGTGGGCCGGGCTCCCTACGGCGGCGAGCAACCCCGAAACCGTCAGTGCGACGGCCATCGTCGTGGCCGCGAACGTGGATCTGCCCATCTTCCTGCCTTCCCGCGAAGGTGCGATGCGTGCCGGGGGATCTGGCGCAGCTATGACAGCACGAATTCGCGCTGTCACCCATGGTGTGTATAGAAACTGCACCTACAAGGATGAATCGTCATATATGCAGGGCCGACGACGCCGAGGACCTCACACCGGGGGAGGTGATCCCCGCGGTGCGGTTCCACGGCAGGGCCGGGGCGGGCGCGGGCGTCATCGCGGCTCACCCGGCCGGCGGGAGAGCGGGGGCGGCGGGGGATCGAGGCGGACGAGGTGGTGGTCGACTCCGCCGTCCGGCCGGTGCACCGTCCGGTAGGCGTACGGGGGCGGCGCTGCCGGGGAGGACGGCGACGCCCTCCTCCACGACGTTCTGCTGCCGCGCGATCGCGCGCAGCCGCAGGTCGGCGTCGTCCGGCAGGTGCGGGTCGGGCGGTCGGCGGTGTCGGCCCACCGGTCTCACGCGCCGACGAGCGCACGGGGGTCGGACCCTTCGCCGCCCCAGCCGTGGGTGGAGAAGCCGCGGCCCCCTCCCCGGTAGAGCGTGAGGGCGGCGTGGGCGGTGGCAAACATCGGCAGCGGTGGCGCGTCGACCGGGGACCAGTGGGCGCCGAGGTGCTTGTCCGGCTCGGAGTTCGTCAGTTCACCGCTCCAGGCGGTGGCGAGGAACACCGACAGCAGGAACGGGCCCTCGCCGTCCCAGCCCTGGCGGACCTGGATCGTGTGCACGAGCCGTAGGCCCGCGGGATCGGTGATCAGCCCGGTCTCCTCCCGCAACTCGCGGGCGGCGGCCTCGTCGAGCCGCTCGCCCTCCTCGACCTTGCCGCCGGGGATCGTCCACGCCGGCGTCGCGCGCCAGCCGTGCGCGGCGTAGCGGAGAGTCGCGACCAGATCTCGGTCCTGGTCGTGGACGATGACGGACACGGCCTGGCGAAGGATCTCCACGGTGCTACCTCCGGGACTGCTCGGCTGACGGGGACTCGCGGTGGTCGGCGGGGTGCGGCGGCGGGCCACCCGTGCTCAGGCCGGCCGGCGCGCCGTCTGGCCGGCGGTGAGCGTCAAGTGTGCTATGGGTGTGTCGAGTTCGCGCGGTCACCTCGGGTCGGGTGGCGTCTGATGATGGTGCTGTTCGAGTGCGGCGTTCAAGCGGATTTCCGTCGGGCGTGCCCGGGGCGAACGGGGACTCTTCGAGCACCGTGCGCGCTTCCGGGGACGCCCCGAGGTGGTCGCGAGGGAGTGCGGCGAGGGTGGCGGAGCCCAGCGCACAGGCGGCGAGCGCGCGTTCGAGCGCTGGCGGACCGTGCGGCTTCGCGCCGGTGGCGGGTGCTCGTCGGGTGAGGGGGGTGCGCGGCGGACAGTCGTCGGCGGATTCACCCGTTCGGCTGGCGAGCTGCCCGGGAAGGTTTGGGGCGTCGGCATGTCGGGGTCGGCGGTCGGTCCGCAGACGTACCGCCCGCGGACCTCCGGGTCGCCGCCGAGATCGGGGACAGTCACCTGATGGAGCGTCAAAATGACGATTGTGCCCGCACCTTCCTTACGACACCTTTAAGCTTCCGCTGAATGGCGGGTGCTCCGTCACTCCACACGGCTCCTCACGCGGCCGGGCGCAGGCCCTCGACGATGAGAGTGGGAATGACATCTACAAGTGATCGGTTGAACGGCTCCGCGCGCGGGCCGGGTTGGGGGCGGTCGGGTTCGCCCGGCCGCCGGGCCGTGGCGAGAACCGCGGCAGTGGCACTGGGGATCGCGGGCTGCTCGCTGGCCGTCGCGCCGGCGGCGTTCCCGCAGTCCGGCGACGGGTCGGTGACGGTCCGGGTGGTGCGGGCGGTGGACACGAGCGGGGTCTGGACGCCGGCGCTGGAACCCGGGCTCGCGGGTGTCACGGTGACGCTCACCGATGACGCCGGCACCGCGGTCCAGGGGGCGACGGCGGCGGACGGCACGGTCACCCTCGCCCCGGCGGCGAAGCTGTCCGGCGGCAAGTACCGCGTCCAGGTGGTGAACCCGAAGCCGGGCGTGCTGTACCCGGCCTTCGCCTCCCGGGAGGGACTGGACGGCGCTCCGAACAAGCTGAGCAGCAACGAGGAGTTCGTCGACCTCTCCGGCGGCAAGAACGTCGCGTTCACCACGGGGCTGTGGAACCCCGGTGACTACTGTCAGAAGAACGCACCGCTGGTGACGACCTGTCAGCCCGCCGCGCGCGAGGGCGGCGCCCAGCGCACGCTGGTGTCGTTCCCCTACAGCGCGCGCGGCCAGGACGGCGTGGACGTGAACGCCACGGACATCGCCACCGACGCCGAGACCGGCACGCTCTACGGCATCGGGTGGAACCGGTCCGACCGGCGGGTCTTCTCCTCCGCGCTGGCCAAGCGCACCACCGACTACGGTCCGGGCGGCGCCGGGGCGATCTACGTCACCGACCTCGCCCAGAAGAGGACGACCCTGTTCACCACCGTCCCGGAGGCCGGTGCGACGGTCCACGGCGGTGGCACCGACGACGCCTTCCTCGGCGTGCCGGGCAAGGAGAGCCTGGGCGGCCTCAAGATCACCGACGACGGCCGGGACCTCTTCGTCGTCAACCTCAACGACCGCAGGCTCTACCGCTACGACGCCACCGCGCCCACCGCGGCGGCGCCGAAGGCCTCCTACGCCGTCCCGGATCCGGGCTGCCCGGCGGCTGGGGACTGGCGCCCGTTCGGCCTGGGCCTCCAGGACGGCAAGGGCTACCTCGGCGGGGTGTGCTCCGGCGAGTCCACCGGCAAGGTCGCCGACCTCCGGGCGGTCGTCCTGCCGTTCGACCTCGCCACCGGGGTGTTCGGCAAGCCGGTGCTGGACCAGCCGCTCGACTACCCGCGGCAGTCGACCGTCGGCGGTGGCCCGTGCGACGGCGCGGGCTGGTTCCCGTGGACCAGCACCTACCCGACGTCGCAGAACGGCAACCCGTGCGGCGCCTCCACCATCGCCAACCCCGAGCCCGAGCTGGGCGAGATCGCCTTCGAGACCGACGGCTCGATGCTGCTGGCCTTCCGCGACCGCTTCGGCGACCGCGCCCCGGCCGCCCCCGCACCGGGCTCCGTCGCCGTCGTCATGTCCGGCGGCGACCTGAACAAGGCCTGCCCGGCGGGCGGCACGTTCGTGCTGGACACCAACAACGGCTGCGGGCTGTCCCCCCGGGGCACCCGGTTCTTCGACACCAGCTGGGGCGGCCACCGCAACACGGCGTTCGCCGGCATGGCGCTCTCCAAGGCCGAGAACACCATCGCGGTCTCCGCCTTCGACCCCAACCACACCGCCTTCGGGTACGGCACGTCGTTCCTCCAGCGCGACGGGCAGCAGGACCCGAAGTTCGGCCTGCGGCTCAACCCGCCGGGAACGGTGGCCCCGTTCGGCAAGGGCGCGTCGATGGGCGACCTGGAGGTCCTCTGCGATCAGGCGCCGCTGCAGATCGGCAACCGGGTCTGGTACGACCCGGAGCGCACCGGCGTCCAGCGGCCGGGCCAGCGCCCCGTCCCGGGCGCGACCGTCCACCTCTACGACGAGTCGGGGAAGCTCGTCGGCACGACGAGGACGACCACCCGTGGCGAGTACTACTTCGACGACTCCGACGTGGACGGCGGCCTCAAGCCGCGCACCAAGTACACCATCAGGCTGGACAACCCGGCCGACTACGCCAAGGGCGGCCCCCTGTACCAGTGGGTGCCCACCGACGCGGACGTCGGCGACAACCACTTCATCGACTCCAAGGGCGTCGTCCCCGACGGCGGACGGTTCCCCGAACGGGCGCTGACCACCGGCGGGCCGGGCGAGAACGACCACACCTTCGACTTCGGGTTCCGCCGGCAGGAGGGCGTGCTGCGCCTGGTCAAGCACGACCAGGACGGCAAGCCGCTGGCGGGGGCGAGGTTCCAGCTGTGGCACGAGACGAACGGCACCGACGGGCTGCAGCCCACCGGTGACAAGCCGGACGCGAAGCTGGGGAGCCCGTGCACCACCGGCGCCGACGGCCTGTGCCGGGGCGCCGGTGAGCCGGGGACGTACTACTGGCAGGAGCTCAGCCCGCCCGAGGGCTACGCGGCGCCGGACACCACGGTGTTCGGTCCGCTGGTGCTGACGTCCGAGAACCTCGCGGACGGCGTCTCGGTCACGGCGGTCAACCGGCTGCTGCCCACCCCGTCGCCCACCCCCACGCCGACGACGCCGGCCGCGACGCCGACCCCGACGGAGACGGCCGGCGTCCCGCCCGCGTCGAACCCGCCGGAGCCGCCCGTCGTGCCGGCCGCCGCACCGGGCCCGCCGCGGCCCGCGCCGGGTTCGCCCCTGGCGAGCACCGGCACGGGGCCGCTCGTACCGATGGCCCTCGTCGCCGTGGCGCTCACGGCGCTCGGCGGGGTGCTGGTAGGACTGCGCGGGCGTAGGGCCCGGCACCGGTAACACCCCGGCCCGGCCGTCGGAGCCCGACGGGCCGGCGGCCGGCAGGGGCGGATCGGGCGGGTTCGCGGACCATCGGGTCCGCGAACCCGCCCGAGTGTGTCACCGACGTGAGAGAAGGCACGGTCATGGCCCGGAGCAAGTCCGGCGACAAGACGGCCGGGCGGAAGCCCGGTGACAGCACGGCCGGGACGAAGCCCGGCGACAAGACGGCCGGGAGGAGGCCCGGCGGTTTCACGGCCCGGTGGAAGTCCGGTGGCGCCCGCACGCCGCCGCGGGCCGGCTGGCTCAGGGCACTGCTGGCGGTCGCCGTGTGCGGGGCCGCCACGGGCGGCGTGGTCGTCTACCGGAACGTGTCCGACAGCACCACCAGCCGGCCGGTGACCGTCGACGAGGCATCGCGCATCGCGGTGTCGCGCCTCAACCTGTACCAGGCGAGCCCGGCGACGGTGACCCTCACCGCCGCCGAGGGCGGTGGCGTGGTGGTGCGGGTGGAGGGGGTCGTGGACTACCGCACGCACCGGGCGGCGGGCAGTTACCGGGTCACCGGGCCCACGGGTGAGCTGGACCACGGGCTGATCGTGTGGGACGGCGCCGGCCTGGGGCTGGCGCGGCAGGCGGGTGGTGGCGGCGGCGGGCCGGCCTGGCAGCAGGCCGAGCACATCCCCCGCCCGGGCTGGTCGCCGCGCGGCTACACGGCGGACCCCCTGGACTCCGGCCTCCAACTGCTGATCCAGCTGGGCGCGGACCGGCCCGACAACCCGTTGCTGCTCGCGCAGTCCGGTCCGCGATGGCTGGGCCGCGACCTGATCGACGGCCGGAGCTACGACCGGTTCTCCGGGCCGCGCTCCGGCGACGCCGCGCACGGGGCGGGGGCCGACGGTGAGTTGTCGCCGCTGACCTACTGGATCGACGGTGACGGCGGTCTGCGGCGGGTGACGATGCGGATGCCAGGCCTCGGCACCCCGACGACCGTCGAGATCACCGGGCGCGACGAGGCGGCGAAGCTGCCCGAGGCACCCTGGGCCGCCGGCTGACACGCCGATGCCGGCCGGGCGCCGCCGGGTCCCCCCGGGATCCCCGAACGGCGGGCAGCGCTGTCGGCCGGCCGGGCTCAGGCCGGTCCGGCTCAGTTCGGCTGCGGCATGGCGGCGACGTCGGTCGGCAGCGGGTAGCGGTTCGGATCGACCGGGCCGGGCAGGTCCGTCGCCGGGCGGCCGGGCGCGGTCGGATCGGGCATCGACGGCTGGGCGGGCGGCACGGGCACGGAGTTGAACGGTGTGCCGGGCGGTGGTTCGACGGGGGCCGGCCGCCCGGCCGGGACGGCCTGGCGCGCGGCGGCGCCGCACCCGGCCACATCCTCCAGGCCGTTCGGGCTCTGCGTCGCGGGCGAGTTGCCGGTGAAGCAGTTCGCGGGATCGGTCGAGGCCAGCACGAGGTCGACGCCGTTGGCCGTGGCGTGGTTGCCCTCGACGCGGTTGCCGACGGCGGGGTGCCCGGGCGGGTCGGTGATGACGACCCCGGCCGCGCGGTTGTCCCGGACGAGGTTGCGCAGCACCTGGTTCGCGGTGCCGCCGCCGATGCCGATGCCGATCCCGAAGCCGCCGTCGGCCTGCTCGGGCGAGTCCGCGGCGTTGTTGCCGGCGATCACGTTGCCGGCGATCACCGCGCCGTGCTGCGGGGCGAGGGCCTCCAGGTCGTTGGAGTTGACCGTCACGCCGACGCGGTTGCCGACCACGCGGTTGCCGAGCACCGTCAGGTTGTCCGAGGCGTTGGTGATCTCGATGCCGACCGCGTTGCGTTCGACCGTGTTGCCGCGCACCAGCGTGTCGCAGGGCTTGCACTGGCCGACGTAGATGCCGGAGTCGGCGCCGCCGGAGGCGTAGGAGTCCTCGATGACGCCGCCGCGAGCGTCGAAGGCGTAGATGCCGTAGAGCCCGTTGTTGTACGCCGTCACCCGGGAGGCCCGGAAGCCCTGCACCGGCGGGAAGCGGACGGTGTCCAACGGGTCGTAGGCCGAGCCGCCGGCGCCGTGGCGCTGCAGTTGGTCGTCGGTGACCCCGGTGAACAGGACGCCGTTGGCGAGGTAGCCGCGGACGGTGAGGTTCTCCACCACCGCGCCGGCGCCGGTGACGGTGATGCCGTTGACGAGCCGCACCCCGCCGTCGAGGACCACCGCGTTCCGGTCCGTGCCGCGCACGACCACCCGCGGCACGGTGACCCGCACGCTCTCGCGGTACACCCCCGGCTGGATCAGCACGGTGTCACCCTCGCGCGCGATGTCCACCGCCTGCTGCACCGTGGCGAAGTCCTCCGGTACGCGAACAACGTTCCCGGCCGGATGCGGTTTCCCGGACGGCTCGGAATCCGTCGCCGAGCACCCCGTCGCCGCCACCGCGACCAGGGTGACCAGCACCGACAGGCGTCTCGGCAGCGAAGCCCGGAATGCGGCGGGCCGGGCGGCCCGAGCGGACGACAGGCGCTGAGGAGAGGGGATTTGCATGATACGTGTTCTATCGTCTCCAATATCGGCCATGCATACCGAACCGGGAAATCCGCAGGAACCGGCACGACCAGCCGCGGCCGGTTTGGGACGCAGGGCCGTGCTCGCGGCGGGCGCGGTGCTGGCCGCCGGGATCGGCGCGGCCGCCGAGGCGCTGGTGGGCGACGTCCTGACGCCGGACGACCGGTCGCACCCCGCCGGCCCGCCGCCCGGGTCGGCGGTCCCCTTCCACGGGCCCCGGCAGGCCGGGGTGACGGAGCCTCAACTGCCCGTCGCACAGCTGCTGTCGTTCGGCCTCCCGGCGACCACCGCGGCCGCGGACCGGCAGACCCTCCGCGCCGTCCTCGACGCGCTGACCCGCACCCTCTCCGGCGCGGCCGCCGGTACGCTGCCCGACCCGCGCCTGGGGACGGGCGTGCCGGCCCGGCTCGCCTCCCTGGTCGGCGTGGGTCCCGGACTCGCCTCCCGGCTCGGCCTGAACGTGCCCGCCGGACTGGCCGACCTGCCGCCGTTCCCCGGCGAGCGCCTCGACCCGGCGCGCAGCCACGGCGATCTGGTGGTCCAGCTGTGCGCCGCCGACCGCTGGACCCCGACCGTCGTCGCGGAACTGGCCACCGCCGCCGCGAAGGCCGCCGGCCTCGTCCCCCTCTGGACCCAGTCCGGCTTCCTGCCCCTCACGCCCCGGGGCGTGACACCGCGGAACCTGTTCGGCTTCAAGGACGGCACCGCCAATCCCGACGACGACGCCGCCCGGCAGTGGGTCTGGGGCCCGCCGGGGCCGCACGAGAACGGGACCGTCCTCGTGTACCGCCGGATCCGGATGGACGTCGACGGCTTCGCGGCGCTCCCCGGGGAGCGGCAGGACGCGGTGATGGGCCGCCGCGGCGGCGACGGCGTCCCGCTCACCGGTAACGCCGAGCACGACGACCCGGACATCTACGCCAAGAACCCGGACGGCTCCTACGTCATCCCCGCGTCCGCGCACGTCCGCCTGAGCAGCCCCCGTCTCGACGGCGGCGCCCGGATGCTCCGCCGCAGCTACAGCTACGACGACGGCCTCGACGACCGCGGCCTGCTGTTCTGCGCCTTCATGCGCGATCCCGCCCTGTTCACCCGGGTCCAGAACCGCCTGGCCGAACGCGACGCGCTGGGCCCGTTCGTCGAGCACCGGGCCTCGGCCGTGGCCTATGTGCTCCCCGGCGCCGCACCGGGCGGGACGCTCGGCGAGCAGCTCTGGGCGTAGGGCCGCCGGCGGTCGCGCCCGCCGGGGCCGGGTGAGAGCTCCGGCCCCCGGCACATCGCCGGGAGGACCGGCGACCGGTCCTCCCGGCTCTCGCCCGCCCTGACCCGGCTCCGGGCCCGGAAGAGGCGCAGGGCCGGGACGAGACACCTGACCAACGCCGGCTAGACGCCGCGGACTTCGAACTCCCAGAGGGAGTAGCCCCAGGTGGTCGCGCGCTGGGTGGCGTACATCCGGATGTAGCGGCCGGTGCCGTCGAGTCCGGTGAGGGTGCTGGTTCCACCGGTGCCGGTGGTGGTGGAGTAGACGGTGCGCCAGGTGACGGCGTCGTCGGAGACCTGGATCTGGAAGGCCCGGGCGTAGGCGGCCTCCCAGGTCAGCTTCACCTCGTGGACGGTGCGGGTGGTGCCGAGGTCGACCTGCAGCCACTGGGGGTCCGCGTACTGGCTGGACCACCGGGTGCCGTAGCTGCCGTCGGTGGCGCCGGTGGCCGGCAGGCCCGCCGTCTCGGTGGAGGACGCGGTGGTCGGCCGGTTCAGCGCCAGGTCACCCGGACCGGTGTCGGTGGGCTGCCCGGGAGCACCGCCGACGGCCGCGATCACCTGCTGGAACCCGGTGTAGGAGGCCGCCGGCTTCGGTGATCCCCAGGTCTGCTGGGCCAGGGCCCGCAGGGGGTTCCTGATGCCGGCCGCGATCTGGGTCGTGGTCTCCGCGTCGGGCCGGTCGCACCACACGTGCAGGAGCGACCCGCTGTTGCGCGAGCGGTCGTCGATCGTGCCCCCGTTCTGGAAGATCCCCGGGTTCCACTGCTCGTACATGTAGGTGGTGTTGGGCTTCGCGCCACCGAGGACGTAGTAGGTGGGCGTCCAGGAGCTGTTGACGATCCGGTGGCCGGTGTTCAGCAGTTGCTGGGGGGTCATCCCGAGGTTGTACCAGTAGTCGACGGTGATGTCGGCGTTCACGGGGATGGTGCCGTCGCCGCCGCTGATGCCGTCGTTCCACATGCGTGCCGTTTTGCCGCCGGCGCGCACGATGCCGTCGGCCCACCGCACGAACCCGTAGTAGACGTCCTTGGCCTTGGCGTTCGCGCCGTACTGCTGCCTGGCGTAGGCGAGCAGCTGGGGGTAGGACCCGTAGTCGACGCCGTACTCGTCGGCGCCCAGGTGCCAGGTGCCGTGCGGGAACAGCGGCATGAACTCGGTGATCAGGTCCTTCATCAGGACGTAGGAGGCGGGGTTGGAGAGGTCGATGTCGCTGCCGTCCGGGGTGCTCCCGTTGGCCGCCCGGAGCTTGAGCTCGGGGTGCGCGGCGAGGACGGCGTCCATGTGCCCGGGCATGTCCAGCTCGGGCAGGACGGTCACGTGGTACTTCGCGGCGAACGCGACGAGGTCGGTGATCTCCTGCTTGCTGTAGTGGTCGGCGGAGACGATCTCCGGGTGGGTGGAGCTCTCCAGACGGAAGCCGAACGTGTCGTTGAGGTGCAGGTGCAGGGTGTTGAGCTTGGTGTACGCCATGTCCCTGATCTGGTTCCGCAGCCAGGGGATGGGGAAGAACTTGCGGCCGGTGTCGACCATGAGGCCGCGCTCGGGGTAGGCCGCCCAGTCGCGGGCGGTGCCGGCCGGGATGGTGGGGGAGAGCTTCAGCAGCTGCAGCACCGAGCGGGTGCCGTAGAACGCGCCGCCGTCGGTCGCGGCCTGGATCCGGACGGACGGGCCGACGGTGAGCGAGTAGCCCTCGCTGCCGAGACCGGTGTCGGCGGATCCCAGCGTCAGGAAGATGTCGCCGGCCGCGACCGAGGCGGCCGATCCGGTGGTCCGGGCCACGGGGATGCCGGTCAGCGCGGCGATGTCCTCGGCGAACACGGCGGATTCGTCGGCCAGTTGGGAGGCGTAGGCGCTGTCGGTGACGATCCGCGAGCCGGTGCCGAGCGTGTACGAGGGGCCGGAGCCCGCACTCCACTGCTGGAGCGCGGGGATCGTCTGCGGGGCGGTGCCCGCCGCGACCGCCTGCGGCGGGGTGGTGGCCGTCACCCCCGCGACGAGCAGAGCGAGTACGCCCAGTAAGCGTACCGGGAGTCGAAGACCCTTCATGGGTGATCCTCCTTGGTGGGGCAGGGCGTTGTCACGCCCATGGTCTAGACCAATGGCACGCACCTTGCGTCGGAAGTACAGTGCAAGCTCCTGATCGATGTCAATGGACTACGAGCAACAGTTGGCATTCATTGATCAACATCCGTCATTCGGCTGGTTCTGGTCCATGGGAAGGCCCCCGGTTCCGGCACATGAGGCGCATGAGGCACATGGGACGGCCCCGCCCCCCGAGACCGCGGGGGCGGGGCCTGGCGCCGGTCAGGTGTCGAGAGGGTTCCTCACAGCTCCCGGACCTGCGGCGGGTTGCCGCCGGAGGAGACGGAGAGCGTCCCGTGCTGGATCTGGAGGTTGCTGTTCCTGACCAGCATCCCGTTGCCCTTGGCCATCGAGACGCTGCTGTCGCCGTAGGTGACGGCGATGCCCTGGGCGAAGGTCACCCACTGCGTGAACTCGTTGATCCCGTAGAAGAGGATCCGGTCCGGCATGGTGACGAACATCCGCTCGCCCTCGTGGTAGAGCTTCATCCCCCCGGTGGCGGTGAGCAGGCCCTTCACCCGCACCCCACCGGTGACCCAGGCCTCACCGGAGACGCGGGCCTGCTCGGTGTGCAGCACGCTGAGATCGGCCTCGCCGGCGGTGACGGTGCCGAGTTCGTGGCCGCCGTCGCGCAGGACGCGGACGCCGTTGGCGGGGAATTCTATCCAGCCGTCGGTGGTGCTCCGGCCCTGGACCCACTTGGTGTTGATGCCGTTGAGGTCGGCCTTGTCGGCGGCGATGACGCCCCATTCCTGGCCGCCGTCCTTGTGGACGTCGATGCCGTTCTGCAGGAAGTCGATCCAGCCCTTGCCGCCGTCGCGGTCGCCGACCCACGTGGTGTTCAGGCCGTTCAGCTCGGCCTTGTCGGCGGTGAGGGTGCCGAGGTCCTGGTTGCCGTCCTTGTGGAGGGTGGCGCCGGGCTGGGTGAAGTCGATCCAGCCCTTCCCGCCGGCCCGGCTGCCCGCCCACGTGGTGTTGACGCCCTCCACGTCGGCCCGGGCGGCCGTGAGGACGCCGAGGTCGCTGTTGGTGCCGTGGTACACGTTGACGCCGATGTCCGGGAAGGTGATCCAGCCGGCGCTGTCGGTCCGCCCCTGGACCAGCCGGGTGGTCACGTTGTCCACGTCGACCTTGTTGGCCCGCACCGTCCCCAGGTCGCGCTTGGCGTCGCGGACCTCCAGGCCGCCCGCGGTGAAGGTGACCAGGGCCTTGTTCGCCGTCCCCTCGATCCACGGCGTGCGCGTCCCGCTCTCGAACTCGGGGACGAGCGCGTGGACGGTGGTGGTGAGGAAGTACCCGCGCTGCTGCCCGCCGCCGGGGGCCTTGGCGACCAGGGTGTACGTGGTGCCGCGCTTCGGGGCGGCGGTGGGCCAGCTGTAGTCCCGGTGCGCCCCCGCGGCTCCCTGCACGGCCGGCTCGCGGTGGACCTCGGCCCCCGTCGGATCCAGGATCGCGTAGTCGAGACCGGTCGGCCCGTCCCACTGGAGCACCAGGGTCTCGCCCGCGTCCCCGTTCACCAGGGACCGCTGCGCGCGGAAGTTGCGCGGGACCCTCGGCGTCTGCTTCACCAGGCCCAGGGTGGTGGTGCAGTGGTCCCGCCGCATGGGTTCGTTGGCGTCGCCGCCGCCGGCCTTCTCGCGGATCTCCAGGAGGGTGAGGCCCGCGCCCTCGGAGACCGGGATGTTCTCCAGCTTCAGGATCAGCGCCCCGTGGCTGCTCAGGAGCGCGTTCTTCCTCGTCGGGGGCTGCGCCTGGGAGAGCTGCGCCCGGAAGTGGCCCTGGGCGCTGTCCCAGCGGAACTCCAGCGCGTCGTCGAACGGGCTCTGGTACGTCCGCTCGACGCTCGCGGTGACCGCCGCGGCGTTGTCCGTCAGGTCGGAGGACATGGCGAGCAACGGCATCACCACGTCGATGTACTCCCACTCCACCTGGGACTGGTGCGTGTTGGAGACGATCACGTAGACCGTCCCCAGGGAGGGTTCGTCCTGGAGCGACGCCTGGAGGGACGTCGGATCGGCGACGAGCTCGTAGTGCAGCAAGGATGACACAGCGCGGACTCCCTACCTCGGTGTTCCACACGACGGGGCGGCCGACAGGACGGGTGCCAACCGACCCGTCGACGGTAGGCACCGCCCTGCGGCCCGGGTGTCGCGATTGCCCGGAGCTGGCCCGAACCGGCCGTCGTCTGGCCTGAACTCCCTTGGAAGGCAAGGAGGTTAGGGTGATCGATGGTTCGTCCGGGGTGGGAGCGGAGTCCACTCGGGGCGGTCCGGGCAGCCCCTAGGCCAGGAAGCCCCGGAGCAGGGCGGCCGTCCCGGCGAGGTGCTCCTCGGTGGCGCGGCGGGCGGCCTCGCCGTCGCCGTCCAGGATCGCCCGGACCATCGCCCGGTGCTGGTCGGCGGCGTGCTCGATGTTGCGGTCGAGCATCGGGATGGCGTTCAGCAGGTCGTTGAGGCGCATCCGGGCCTCGGCGATGCCGGTGGCCAGCGTGCGCGAGCCGGTGAGCTCGCCGACGGCGAGGTGGAAGCGCGAGTCCAGCTGGCGGTACCGCTCCGCGGGTGCGCCCTCCAGGTCGGCCAGCCGGCGCTCCAGGTAGGCGCGCTGGTCGGGGGAGAGGGTGCGCCGGGCGGCGGCCTCGGCGGCGCCGGTCTCCAGCACCAGGCGGTAGGTCAGCGCGTCCTCCAGTTCGCCGCCGAGGTCGCGGACGGCGCGGCGCAGCTCCCCGACGTCCGGCGGCGGCATCCGGTAGGTGACGAAGGTGCCGCCGTAGCGGCCGCGGCGCGACTCGACGCAGTCGGCCTCCTGGAGCGTGTGGAGCGCCTCGCGCAGCGTCTCGCGGCTGACCCCGAGCCGGGCGGCGAGGTCGCGTTCGGCGGGCAGGCGGTCGCCGTGCCCGAAGACCCCGAGCTTGATCGCCTGTAGCAGGCGTTCGACGGTCTCCTCGAAGGCGTTGCCGGTCCGGACGGGCCGGAAGATCGCCCCGGCCTGCCAGTCCAGGCGCGCCTGTTCGCGTGCTTCGTCGACGTCCACGCCGGAATCGTACCTATGAGCGCCCTCCGGCACGCACCTTCCGACTCGCGCCCCCGGAGCCCTTGACGCGGCCCTGTCGCTGGGTGAACGATGCTGCTCACCCACCTCAATGGTCTGGTTCCAGACCATTGGAGAGCCGCCCGACCGTCTGACCCGCCGGGAGCCGCGCACCACACCGCCGTGGTCGCGCACGGCCCGGCACACCCTCAACCCCCAGGGGTGCCCATGACCGACGAACGCTCACCCGACCACCCTGCCCCGCCGGTGTTTCCGGACGGCGCACCACCCGTTTCCGCCGACGAACAACGCCTCCGCGAGCTGGGCTACACCCAGGAGCTCGCCCGCTCGATGTCGGGATTCTCCAACTTCGCCGTCTCCTTCTCCATCGTCTCGATCCTGTCCGGCTGCCTCACCCTGTACGGGACGGGGATGAACGCGGGCGGACCCGCCATGATCATCTGGGGCTGGCCGGTGGTCGGCCTGCTGACGCTCTGCGTCGGGCTGGCGATGGCCGAGATCTGCTCCAGCTACCCGACCGCCGGCGGCCTCTACTACTGGTCCGCCAAACTCGCCCGCAGCCGGGGCCCGGCCTGGAGCTGGTTCACCGGCTGGTTCAACTTCCTCGGCCAGGTCGCGGTCACCGCCGGCGTCGACTACGGCGCCGCCTTCTTCACGAACGCCTTCCTCAGCCTCCAGTTCGGCTTCGCGGCCGGCCCCGCTCACACCGTGGAGATCTTCGCCGTCATCCTGGTGCTGCACGGCCTGCTCAACACCCGGGGCGTGCGGCTCGTCGCCTTCCTCAACAACCTGTCCGTCTGGTGGCACCTGGTCGGCGTCGCCGTCATCGTCGGGGTGCTCGTCCTGGTGCCGGACCGGCACGCCTCCGCGTCCTTCGTCCTCACCGAGTTCGTCAACAACACCGGCTTCCACAACCAGCTCTACGTGGCCATG
The DNA here is from genome assembly GCF_055564815.1 of Kitasatospora sp. NPDC028961. Taxonomy (NCBI): domain Bacteria; kingdom Bacillati; phylum Actinomycetota; class Actinomycetes; order Kitasatosporales; family Streptomycetaceae; genus Kitasatospora; species Kitasatospora sp. NPDC028961. The sequence continues at coordinate 178,897 of NZ_JBVHVO010000010.1, forward strand.
CTCGGTCTGCTCCTCGCCCAGTACACCCTCACCGGCTACGACGCCTCCGCGCACATGACCGAGGAGACCCAGGACGCGGCCCGCTCCGGCCCGCGCGGCATCGTCAACGCCATCACCGTCTCCCTGGTGGCCGGCTGGATCCTGCTGCTCGGCATCACCTTCGCCATCCGCGACTACGACGGCGCGCTGCACAGCGACACCGGGGTGGCGCCCGCCCAGATCTTCATCGACGCGATCGGCACCAACGGCGCCGAGCTGCTCCTGCTGATCGTCATCGGCGCCCAGTTCTTCTGCGGCATGGCCTCCGTCACCGCCAACTCCCGCATGATCTACGCCTTCTCGCGTGACGGCGCACTGCCCGGCTCCGCCCTCTGGCACCGTATCGACCCGCGCACCCAGACCCCCACCAACGCGGTCTGGCTGGCGACCGGCGGCGCGCTCCTGCTCGGCCTGCCCGCGCTCTGGAACTCCACCGCGTACACCGCCGTCACCTCGATCTCGGTCATCGGCCTGTACATCTCCTACGTCATCCCGGTCTACCTGCGGCTGCGCCAGGGCGAGGCCTTCCCGCGCGGCCCGTGGCACCTGGGCCGCTGGAGCCGGGTGATCGGCACCGTCGCGGTCGGCTGGACCGCCGTGATCACCGTCCTGTTCATGCTCCCCACCGTCAGCCCGATCACCGCCGAGAGCTTCAACTACACGCCCGTCGCCGTCACCGTGGTGGTCGGCTTCGCCGGCCTCTGGTGGCTCGCCTCCGCCCGCCACTGGTTCACCGGCCCCCGCATCCACGAGACCCCGCCGGGGCCCGCCGCACCGGACGCCGAAGACGCCGAACTGGAGATCCGTTGAACAGCAGGCTCACCCTCGACGAGCTGCGCGCCCGCGTGGCCGACGGCTCCGTCGACACCGTCGTGCTCGCGATGACCGACATGCAGGGCCGCCTCCAGGGCAAACGCGTCGCCGCCGGCTACTTCCTGACCGATGTCGTCCCGAACGCCGCCGAGGGCTGCGGCTACCTGCTCGCCGTCGACATCGACATGAACACCGTGGACGGCTACGACATCTCCTCCTGGGAGAGCGGCTACGGCGACCTCACCCTGCGCCCCGACCTCGCCACCCTGCGCGCGGTGCCCTGGCACCCGGCCACCGTCATGGTCCAGTGCGACATCACCCAGCACGACGGCACGCCCGTCGCCGTCTCCCCGCGCCAGGTGCTGCGCCGCCAGCTGGACCGGCTGGCCGGGTACGGCTGGCAAGCCCAGGCCGCCACCGAGCTGGAGTTCATCGTCTTCCGGGACACCTACGAACAGGCCTGGGACAAGGACTACACCAAGCTCACCCCGGCCAACCAGTACAACGTGGACTACTCCGTCCTCGGCACCGGCCGGATCGAACCCCTGCTGCGCAGGCTGCGCAACGGCATGGCGGGCGCCGGCCTCACCGTGGAGTCGGCGAAGGGCGAGTGCAACCTCGGCCAGCACGAGATCGCCTTCAAGTACGCCGACGCCCTCACCACCTGCGACGACCACTCCGTCTACAAGACCGGCGCCAAGGAGATCGCCGCGCAGGAGGGCTACAGCCTCACCTTCATGGCCAAGTACGACGAGCGCGAGGGCAACTCCTGCCACATCCACCTCAGCCTCCGCGACGAACAGGGCGCGCCGGTGTTCGCCGGGGACCGGCCGAACGGGTTCTCCCGCACCATGGAGCACTTCCTGGCCGGACAGCTCGCCTGCCTCGCGGACTTCGCGCTGCTGTTCGCCCCCACCGTCAACTCCTACAAGCGGTACGTACCCGGCAGCTTCGCGCCCACCGCGATCGCCTGGGGACGGGACAACCGCACCTGCGCCCTGCGGGTGGTCGGCCACGGCTCCTCGCTGCGCTTCGAGAACCGCGTCCCCGGCGGCGACGTCAACCCCTACCTCGCGGTCGCCGCCCTGATCGCGGCCGGCCTGCACGGCATCGAGCAACAGCTGGAACTCGAACCGGAGTTCACCGGCAACGCCTACGCCTCCGACGCCCCCCGGGTACCGGCCAACCTGCGCGACGCGGTCACCGCCTTCGAGCGGAGCGCCGCCGCGGGCGAGGCCTTCGGCAAGGACGTCGTCCGCCACTACGCCCACGCCGGCCGGGTCGAACTCGCCGCCTACGACCGGGCGGTGACCGACTGGGAGCGCCGCCGCGGCTTCGAACGGCTGTGACCGCGCCCGACGACCCCGCCCGAACCGACCCGACCCCGGGCGCCCGACACCGATGCCCCGCCCGACCCGCCCCCGCCCGACACCGACCCGCCCCCGGCGACCGTGACCACAGAGAGCGACCGTGAACCCTGACCGACGCCCCCTGATCGGCATCACCAGCTACCAGGACGAGGCCGCCTGGTCCGTCTGGCGCCAGCGCGCCAGCCTCGTCCCGCAGACCTACGTCGACTCCGTCGCCGCGGCGGGCGGCACGCCCGTGCTGCTACCGCCGCAGCCCGGCGGCGCCGGCCCCCTGCTGGACGCGCTGGACGGCCTGGTGCTGGCCGGCGGGCCCGACATCGACCCCGCCCGCTACGCCGCCGAGGCCGACCCGCGGACCGGCCCACCGCACCAGGCCCGCGACGACTGGGAGCTGACCCTGCTGCGCGGCGCCCTCGACCGCGACCTGCCGGTGCTCGGCGTCTGCCGCGGCATGCAGCTGCTGAACGTCGCCCTCGGCGGCACCCTCCGGCAGCACCTGCCCGAGCGGAGCCACCAGATCGTCCCGGCCGAGTTCGTCCGCCGCCGCGTCGACGTCGAGGAGGGCAGCCGACTGGCCGCCGTCCTCGGGCCGGCCGCCGAGGTCAACTGCTACCACCACCAGGCCACCGACCGCACCGGCAGCGGGCTGCGCGTCACCGCCCGGGCCGAGGACGGGACGGTCGAAGCACTCGAACTGCCCGGCCACCGCTTCGCGCTGGGTGTCCAGTGGCACCCCGAGACGGACCCGGACGACCCGCGCCTGTTCCGCGCGCTCGTCGAGGCGAGCCGCCTTCCCGCCGATCACGCTTCCGCACGCCCCAGGGAGACGACCCGATGACCGAACCCGACCTCTACCAGGTGGTCAACCCCGCCACCGAGGAGGTGATCAGCACCGTCGAACTGGCCGGCCTCGCCGAGACCGACGCCGCCGTCGCCCGCGCCCGGGCCGCCTTCGACACCTGGCGCCGGGTCGCCCCCGCCGACCGGGCCCGGCTGCTGCGCGCCTTCGCCGCCGCCGTCGACGGCGGCCGGGAGCACCTCGCCGCCCTGGAGGTGGCCAACGCCGGCCACACCATCGGCAACGCCCGCTGGGAGGCCGGCAACGCCCGCGACGTCATCGAGTACTACGCCGCCGCCCCCGAACGGCTCTTCGGCCGGCAGATCCCGGTGGCCGGCGGCCTTGACGTCACCTTCCAGGAACCGCTCGGCGTCGTCGGCGTCATCGTGCCCTGGAACTTCCCGATGCCGATCGCCGCATGGGCCCTGGCCCCGGCGCTGGCCGCCGGCAACACCGTCATCGTCAAGCCCGCCGAACTCACCCCGCTCACCGCCCTGCGGCTGGGCGAACTCGCCCTCGAAGCCGGCCTCCCCGAGGGCGTGCTGCAGATCCTGCCCGGCCGCGGCCCGGTGGTCGGCGCACGCTTCGTCACCCATCCGGACGTGCGCAAGGTGGTGTTCACCGGCTCGACCCGGGTCGGCAAGGAGATCATGGCGGGCTGCGCCGCCCAGGTGAAGCCGGTCACCCTCGAACTCGGCGGCAAGAGCGCCAACCTCGTGTTTGCCGACGCCGACCTCGCCAAGGCCGCCGCCACCGCCCCCTACGCCGTCTTCGACAACGCCGGCCAGGACTGCTGCGCCCGCTCCCGGATCCTCGTCGAGGCCTCCGTCCACGACGAGTTCATGGCGCTGCTGGAGCCGGCCGTGCGGGCCGTGCGGGTCGGCGACCCGGCCGACGAGAAGACCGAGATGGGCCCGCTGATCTCCGCCGCCCACCACGCCCGGGTCGCCTCCTACGTCCGGGACGAGTCGGCGGTCGCGTTCCGGGGCACCGCTCCGGACGGCCCCGGCTTCTGGTTCCCGCCGACGGTGCTGGCGCCCGTCCGGCACGACGACCCGGCGTTCACCGAGGAGATCTTCGGACCGGTCGTCACCGTCGTCCCGTTCCGCGACGAGGAGGACGCGCTGCGGATCGCCAACGCCACCCAGTACGGCCTCTCCGGGTCCATCTGGACCAGGGACGTCGGCCGCGCCCTGCGGGTCTCCCGCGGTGTCGAGGCCGGCAACCTCTCCGTCAACTCGCACTCCTCGGTGCGCTACTCGACGCCCTTCGGCGGCTTCAAGCAGTCCGGGCTCGGCCGCGAGCTCGGCCCGGACGCCCTCGCCGCCTTCACCCAGACCAAGAACGTCTTCATCTCCACGGAGGAATGATCAGCATGAGCGAGCGACTCGACGGCCGGGTGGCCGTCATCACCGGCGCGGGCAGCGGCATCGGTCTGGCCACCGCCCGGCGGTTCGCCGCCGAGGGCGCCAAGGTGGTCTGCGTGGACCTCGACCCGGAGACCGGGTCCAAGGCCGCCAACGAGGTCGGCGGCCTCTTCGTCCAGGCCGACGTCACCGACGAGGACGCCGTCCGCGACCTCTTCCAGCGGGCCGTGGACGAGTACGGGCGGCTCGACATCGCCTTCAACAACGCGGGCATCTCCCCGCCGGACGACGACTCGATCCTCACCACCGGCCTGGACGCCTGGAAGCGGGTCCAGGAGGTCAACCTGACCTCCGTCTACCTCTGCTGCAAGTACGCGATCCCGCACATGCAGCGCCAGGGCAAGGGCTCGATCATCAACACCGCCTCCTTCGTGGCGGTGATGGGCGCCGCCACCTCGCAGATCTCCTACAGCGCCTCCAAGGGCGGGGTGCTGGCGATGTCGCGCGAGCTGGGCGTGCAGTTCGCCCGCGAGGGCATCCGCGTCAACGCCCTCTGCCCGGGGCCGGTCAACACCCCGCTGCTCCAGGAGCTCTTCGCCAAGGACCCGGAGCGCGCCGCCCGCCGCCTCGTCCACATCCCCGTCGGCCGCTTCGCCGAGCCGGAGGAGATCGCCGCGGCGGTCGCCTTCCTGGCCTCCGACGACTCGTCCTTCATGACCGCCAACACCTTCCTCGTCGACGGCGGCATCTCCGGCGCCTACGTCACCCCGCAGTAGTCCCCACCGCACCACCGGGACCGGCCGGCGCACCGCGGGGTGCGCCGGCCGGTCGTGCGTTCCCGACGGCCCGGCCACCGTGCAGCGGAAACCCGGTGTGCGTGCAACCTTTCGACCCGCTCACCGCATCTACCTGATGTCAGGGTGCTGTGAGGGGGAGGGGCGCTTCAGGTGTAGTCACGGACCCGCGGACCAGGGGCGGGTGTCGGCGTCCGGTCGCCGCCGGACCGGTGGTTCGTCAGCGTTCTCCTCATCGGCGGGGTCTTCTCGGGAATTCACCGGAGGCCCTTGTTTTCGCATGCCGTCCGAAGAAATGCGCGGCGGAATTCACGGCCAGGCTCCGGGTATCTGTGACACGGTCGGGACATTGCCGTTCGACTGATCGTTCGATGCGTCAGAAATGGGCGCTAGCATTCCGGCATGGCTTCTCAACTTCCCCCGATATGGAATGCGTCCGACGCCGGAGAGAACCCCCCGGCGCGAAGTTCGCCACTGCGGCTGGTCCGCCACGGTGGGACCTTCCTGGGCGTGAGCGTGGTGTCCGGCGCGCTGCTGGCCGGTGTGGCCCTGCCCGCCGTCGGCGCGTTCGGGCTGACCGCCAAGAGCACGGCGGAGAGCTTCGAGGACATTCCGGGCGAATTCAAGACGCCGCCGCTGACGCAGGCCACGCAGATCTTCGACGCCAAGGGCGGGCTGATCGCCAAGGTCTACGAGCGCGACCGCACCGTCATTCCCGCCGACCAGATGTCCCCGTTCATGCGCCAGGCGCAGGTCGACATCGAGGACGCGCGGTTCTACGAGCACGGCGCCGTGGACCTCAAGGGCGTGCTGCGGGCGGCCAGCAAGAACGCGGAGAGCGGCACCGCCTCGCAGGGTGCCTCGACGCTGACCCAGCAGTACGTGAAGAACGTCAATGTGGAGAAGGCCGGCGAGGACCAGGCGGCCGTCCTGGAGGCGCAGCGCAAGACACTGGGCCGCAAGATCCAGGAGCTGAAGGTCGCCATCAAACTGGAAGAGGAGATGACGAAGGACGAGATCCTCACCAACTACCTGAACATCACCTATTACGGTCACGGCGCGTACGGGGTGGAGGCGGCCTCGCAGCGCTACTTCGGCAAGAGCAACAAGGACCTCACCGTCGCCGAGGCCGCCACGCTGGCCGGCATGGTGCAGAACCCCTCGCTGTACGACCCGGTGCGCTACCCCGAGAACACGGTGAAGCGCCGGAACGTGGTGCTCGACAAGATGGTCGAGAACAAGCACCTCACCGCGGACCAGGCCAAGGAGGCGAAGGCCGCGCCGCTGGGTCTGCAGTACCGGGAGCCGCAGAACGGCTGCATCACCGCCCAGGCGGGCATGGGCTTCTTCTGCGACTACGTCCGGCACGTGGTGAAACAGGACCCGGCGTTCGGCGCGAGTGCCGCCGAGCGGAAGAAGTTCTGGGACCAGGGCGGTCTCAACATCTACACCACCATGGACCCGGACAAGCAGGCCGCCGCCCAGAACGCGGTGACCACCAAGGTGAAGGTCACCGACTCGGTGTCGGCCGCCGCGACCATGATGGAGCCGGGCAGCGGCAAGATCCTGGCGATGGCCCAGACCCGCCCCTACGGCCTGGACGCGCAGAAGAACCAGACCGTCGTCAACCTCAACGTCGACGCGGCGATGGGCGGCGGCAACGGCTTCCAGCCCGGGTCGACCTTCAAGCCGATCGTCGCGGCCGCCGCGATGGAGGCGGGCCTGTCGCCGGTCACCGAGTACTCCTCCCCGAACAAGCTCGAGTACCCGACGATGAAGACCTGTGCGGGCACCTGGAAGAACACGGACAAGCCCAGGACGGTGGTGCCGAACGAGTCCGCCAGTGAGAAGGGCCCCTACCAGCTGAAGGAGGCGATGGCCCGCTCGATCAACACCTACTTCGTGCAGATGGAGCAGGAGATCGGCCTCTGCTCGGTCAAGCAGATGGCGAACAAGCTCGGCATCACCACCCGGGCCAGCGGCAAGCCCCTGGACGAGGTACCGGCGATGGCGCTGGGCGTGGAGGAGATGAGCCCGCTGACCATGGCCAATGTCTACGCGACCTTCGCCGCCGGGGGCAAGTACTGCGCCCCGACCGCGATCAACAAGATCACCACCGTGGACGGCAAGGACATCGCCGTCCCGGCCGCCAACTGCGGCCAGGCGTTCTCCGAGTCGACGGCCCAGGTGCTGAACACCATCCTCAACGGCGTGACCGCGGACGGCACCGGCTCGGCGCTCAACCTGGAGGGCGACCGGCAGATCGCGGGCAAGACCGGCACCTCGGACAAGAAGCGGGCCGCCTGGTTCAGCGGTTACACCCCGCAGCTCGCCACGTCGGTCTGGCTCGGCGGGCCGGCCGGCGGTGTCGAGATGCGCAACATCACCATCGGCGGCAAGCACTTCTCGGAGGTGTTCGGCGCCGACGGCCCCGGCCCGATCTGGCAGCTGGCGATGAACCTGGCCCTTCGCGGGGAGCCGAAGAAGTCCTTGAAGATGGCCGACATCCCCGACCCGGCGCCGAAGACCGACCCCAATGCCAGCGGCTCGACCCCGCCGTCCGCTCCGCCGGCCACCACCCCGGCCGGTCCGCAGCACTGATGCCCGCGGATGGTCGGGGTGCGCGCCCCGACCACCCGCCGTGGTTCTCCCGTCGCCGGGCTGCCGGGCGGCCCGGCGGCCCGCGGCTCAGGGGCGGTGTCGGAGGCGCCCGTTAGCCTGGCGCCATGCCTTTGATGAGTCACGCCGTGCTGACCGACCCGGAGTTCCTCGTCCCACCGGTCCCCGACTCCCCGCCGGGCGGCGTCGCCTGGCTGAGGTCGTCCGTCGCGCGCTTCAGCAGCGGCGCGGCCCACCGCCGCAGACGGGCGCTCGCGGAGGCCGAGCTGGCGTCCCTCGACCCGGACGCGCTTCGGCTGCGGGCGGCCGAGCGGGGGGACGGGCCGGTCGAGGTGCTCGCCGAGGCGCTCGGCCTGCCGCCGGAGGTGGCCGGCGACGTCGCCGTCGTGGCGGCGTCGTACCAGCCGCACACCGCGGTCACGGAGGAGGCGGACCGGGCGCTCGCCCGGCTGGTCGAGGTGTGCGGAGGCGTCGCCGACGAGGCCACGGCCAACCGGATCGGGCTGCTCGTCCAGGCCTGCGACGCGACCAAGGCCCTGGTGGCCCACACGGTGGCGGGGCGCACCGATCCGCCGGTGCCCCTGACCCGCCGGGTGGCGCCGGACGGCACGCTCGTGGAGGTCGGCCTGGCGGACGAACCGTTCGGCGCCGGCCCGCACGCCTGCCCCGGCCGTGCGCACGCGCTCGCCCTCGCGGCCGGCCTGGTGGAGGCGACGTCCCGATGACCACCGCCTTCCACGCCCTGCACCACGCGGACCGGCCGTTGCTGCTGCCCAACGCCTGGGACTTCGCCTCGGCCGCGGCGCTGTCCGCCGCCGGGTTCGCCGCCATCGGCACCACCAGCCTCGGCGTGGCCGCGGCCAACGGCATTCCCGACGCCGCGGGCCTGGCCCGGGAGGAGACCGTGGCACTGGCCGGGCGGCTGGTCCGGCTGCCCTGTCCGGTCACCGTCGACATCGAGGCCGGCTTCAGTACGGACCCGGCCGAAGTGGGCGACCTGGCAGTCGAGTTGGCCGAGCTGGGAGTCGCCGGGGTCAACCTGGAGGACGGCCGCGACGACCACCTGGCCGACCCCGCGGCGCAGGAGGCGCTGGTCCGCGAGGTGAAGCGCCGGGCGCCGGGGATCTTCCTCAACGCCCGCACGGACACCTACTGGCTCGGGGTCGAGGCCTCGGTGCCCGCGACGCTGGACCGGGCACGACGGTACGTGGACGCGGGTGCCGACGGCGTCTTCGTGCCCGGTTTGGCGCGCGAGGAGGACATCGCCGCCGTGACGGCCGCGGTGCCGGTCCCGGTGAACGTCCTGCACCTGCCGGCGCTGGGCCTGGACCGGCTGGCGGAGCTGGGCGTGCGCCGGGTCAGCACCGGCTCCCTGCTGTTCCGTGCGGCCCTGGGCGCCGCGGTCGGCACGGCGGTCGCCGTCCGGGACGGCGGACAGCTGCCCGCCGGCATCCCCGGCTACGCGGAGGTCGACGCGCTCAGCGGCTAGCCCGGGGCCGACCGGCCGGGGTGGCCGACGCCGCCGCACGGGGCCGGCGCCGGACACCCCGGCGGTCCGGGGAGGTCACGGCGTGCCGTGGCGGAGGATGTCGAGGACTTCGTCGGTGATCGCGGCCTCGTTCCGTTCCAGGTCCGGGCCGGTGAGCCGGTCGGCGTGCTCGGGGAGGCCGGTGAGCACGGGGGTGTGGAGGTGGCCGCCGGGCAGCCGCGGGGCGAGTTCCAGCCGCAGTCGGTTGGAGCGGTAGGCCACCTCGTTGGACAGGTACCCGCCGCCCCCGCCCTCGACGGCCCGGGAGCCCGGGGTGGGACCGTCCGCGCGGTCGACCGGCGCGTCGCCCCCGGCGGGGATCTCGGTGACCACGGTGTTCAGCTGGACGGGGTACGGCTGCTGCACGGCGGTCATCGCCCCGGCGGGCAGGGTGGTGGCGATGAACTCGGCACCGGGCCCCATGCCCGGGGCGGTCACCGGGTGCTCCCGGGTGCCGCCGGAGAGCGTGCCGGTGTTGTCCGGGTACGGGTCGGCGGAGCGGGCGCGGCCGGCCCAGGCCTCGACGGTGAACAGCCCGGGGTAGCCCTGGCTGATGGTGGTGATCTGGTCGGCGGACCGCGGGCCGGGGGAGAGGCGCGGACCGAAGGCGCGCTCGACGATGCCGTGGTCGAAGTCGGCGTAGCGGACGGGGAGCAGTACGGCCCGGATCTCGGCCCGGGTGCCGTCCGCCAGGGTCATCCGCAGACCGTTCAGCCGCAGGGCGGCGGCGCCGGAGGGGTTGGCGCGGCGGAGCTCGCCGTCCAGGCCGAAGGGGTCGAAGCCGCTGACGAACACCCGGCGCAGGCCCGGCGTCCCGCTGAACTCGTTGTCCAGCAGCCCGCGGGAGGCGTCCTCGAACCGCGAGCGGAGGTCGGCGGTGTCGACGGCGAAGGCGGGCTGCCACTGGGCGAGCCGGACGGTCATGGCCAGCCGCGTCCAGTAGAGCGGGCGGTCGTCCCGGGCGGGCAGGTCGCCGCCGCGCCGCCGGTCCTGGGCGCGGTCCACCGCCGCCCGCCAGAGCGCCCGGCCCCAGGCGTCCACGAGCTCCCGGGCCTCGGCGGCGTTCCGCGCGGAGCACAGGGCGGCGGGGAACCTCCCGACGAAGTCACCGAGCCCGGCCCGCTCGGTGAAGGCGGCCGCCCTCGGATCCGCCAGCCGTGCCTGTTCGGCGTCGACCGGGGGCGCGGCGGCGGTGCGACAGGCGGGCTGGGCCTGGGCCGCCGCGCTGGTCGGGAACAGGGGGAGGGCGAGCGCGCCGACGAGGCTCGCGGCCAGGAGATAGCGGGTGCATGTCATGAAGTGTGACATTACATCGATCTGCTGACGCTCCGCCAGATCGTCCCGGGGCCGCCTGCCCCGCTGCTGCCGGCGGCGCCGGGCCCCGGCGTGGACGGTTGACACCGCCGTGCCCCGATCCCTAGCGTGAGGCGCTCCGTCATTACCGGCCGGTAGGGAACGCTCATGGATGCCGAACGCCCGTACGACCTGGTCCTGTTCGGTGCCACCGGCTTCACCGGCGCGCTGACGGCCGAGTACCTGGCCCGGAACGCGCCGGCCGGCTGCCGCTGGGCGCTGGCCGGCCGCAACCGGGGCAAGCTGGAGGCGCTGCGCGCGCACCTCGCCACCCTGGAGCCGGGCTGCGCCGACCTCCCGCTGCTCATCGCGGACTCCACCGACCCCGGCTCGCTGCGGGAGGTGGCGGCCGCGGCCCGGGTGGTGGTCTCCACCGTCGGCCCCTACCTCAGCCACGGGGAGCCGCTGGTGGCCGCCTGCGCGGACGCCGGCACCGACTACGTCGACCTCACCGGCGAACCCGAGTTCGTCGACCGGATGTACCTGCTGCACCACCGCCGGGCCGTCGAGACCGGCGCCCGGCTGGTGCACTCCTGCGGCTTCGACTCGGTGCCGCACGACCTGGGAGTGCTCTTCACCCTGGAGCGGATGCGCGAACTCGGCGCCCTGCCCGACGGCGCCGCGGTCTCGGTACGGGGCTTCGTCCGGGCCGGCGGGACGTTCTCCGGCGGCACCTTCGCCTCCGCGCTGACCGTGATGTCCCGCCCCCGCGCGGCCGCCCGGGCCGCGCGGGAGCGCCGCGCCGCCGACCCCCATCCGGCCGGCCGCAGGATCAGCGCCAAGGCCGGCCCGGTCCGGCGGTCGGCCGAGGCACGCGCCTGGGCGGTGCCGATGCCCACCATCGATCCGCTGGTGGTCGCCCGCTCGGCCGCCGCGCGGCCGGACTACGGCCCGGTCTTCCGCTACGGCCACTACGCGGCGGTCCGGCGGCTCCCGGTGCTGCTGGCCGGCGGCGCCGGACTCGCCCTGCTGGCGCTCGCCGCCCAACTGCCGCCGCTGCGAAGGGCGCTGACCGGCCTGCGCAAGCCCGGCGCGGGGCCCAGCGCCGAGCAGCGCGCGGCCTCCTGGTTCACCGTCCGCTTCGTCGGCGAGACCGGCCCCGGGCACCGGGTCTTCACCGAGGTGTCCGGGGGCGACCCGGGCTACACGGAGACCGCCAAGATGCTCGCCGAGTCGGCGCTCAGCCTCGCCTACGACGAACTGCCGCCCACCGCCGGCCAGGTCACCCCGGCGGTGGCGATGGGCAGCGCGCTGATCGACCGCCTGACCGCGGCCGGTCTGCGCTTCACCGTCCTGGACGCTCCGCCGGCCACCGCCCCGAGCCGGGGGTAGCGCCGGGCACCACGACGGCAGGGCCCCGGCGCCCCGGCCCGGCCGGGCCGGGGCGCCGGTCAGGACAGGATCTCGATGAACCCGTCGGTCCCGTGCACGCGGATCCGCTGCCCGTCCCGGATCAGCCGGGTGGCCCGCTCGACGCCGACGACGGCCGGCAGGCCGTACTCCCGGGCGATCACCGCGCCGTGGGTCATCAGGCCGCCCACCTCCGTCACCAGCCCCGCGATGCCGACGAACACCGGCGACCAGCTGGGGTCCGTGAAGGCCGTGACCAGGATGTCGCCCGCTTCGAGATCGGCCTTCGCCATGTCGAGGACGACACGGGCCCTTCCCTCGACCGTCCCGGCGGACACCGGTACGCCGACCAGGGCCCCGGCCGGCACGTCGTCGCGCCGGTACGACCCGGTGAGGGCCTCACCGTCCGAGGTGAGCACCCGGGGCGGCGTGAGCGCGTGGTACGAGCGGAACGCGTCCTTGCGCCGCCGGAGGAGCCCGGCGTCCACCCGGTGCGTTCGTACGACGGTGTGGAGTTCCTGGAACGTGAGGTGGAAGGCGTCCTCCCGCTCGGTCAGCACCCCGGCCTCCACCAGGCGTTCGGCCTCCCGGAGCAGGGCCTGCTTGTAGACGGCGTAGCGGCTGATGATGCCGTACTTGGGGTACTCCCGGTACCCGATGAAGGTGCGGACCCGGTCGATCATCGCCTTGGTCTCGGCGGCCTTGAGGTCCCCCTCCGGCAGGGCCCGCAGGCGGGTGAGCACGTCCTGTTCCTTCTGCTCGGCCTTCCGCCGCCCCTGCTCGAAGCGCCGTGCGGCGGCGCCCGGCTCGAAGTTCCGGACGTGGTCGAGGATCACGGGCACCAGCGTGTCGGGGCGTTCGCGCCACCGCGGCCTGGTGATGTCGATCTCGCCGACGCAGCGCATGCCGTACCGGTCGAGGTAGGCCTCGATGGCGTCCCGCGCCTCGGTCCCGCCCGCGAGCTTCGCCAGGTCGTCCAGGAAGTCCTCGTCCTTGACGCCCCGCAGGAACGCCACCACCTCCGGGTGCGGGCGGATCACGTCCGCGACGTCGAGCAGCGCCAGCCCCATCTCCGACGTGACGTTGTCGGGGGCGGACAGCGTCAGGGTGTCGGCCGCGTTCTTCTCGCCCAGCCACTCCCGTAGCTTGTCGTTGAGCCACCAGGTGGCCTCCATCCCCGCCATGATCGCCTGGAGGCTCAGCGGGTCGCTGAGCACCCGCTTGTGCTCCTCGAAGGCCTCCAGCAGGAAGTCGAACAGCGCCGGTCCGGTCTTCGTCCGGATGTCGCGCTCCAGAGCGGCGACGGACGCCCGGCTGCGTTCGATCAGCCCGGTGACGATCGCCGGATCGGTCGCGATCGGGGTGGGCGCGCCACCGGCCGGCGGGCCGGCGGGCGCCGTGTCCGGGACCGTCGGGACGAAGTCGCCGCGGTCCAGGACGGTCTCCAGCGCGTCCCTGACCAGCGGATCGCCCCTCCCGATGAGGTCCAGGAGGGCGACCCGGCCGGTGGGCGAGGCGAGGCGCGGGGTGACGTCGACGAACAGCCTGCCGCCGGCCTCGTGCATCGCCACCATGGCCGTCAGCTGCCACATGGAGTACCCCAGCGGCTTCATGGGGTCGGTCATCATCTGACCGTGACCGACGGAGACGTAGACGTGGTTCTCCCGGTCGCCGCGCTCGGGGACCGGGAACAGCGTCGTGACCGGCCGGCTCTGCACGATCCGGAAGCCGTCGTCGACCAGGCACCACTCGATGTCCTGCGGGGTGCCGAAGTGCGCCTCGATCCGCCGCCCGAGCCGCACGAGCCGGAGGACCTGCGCATCCGTCAGCGCGGGCTGCTCGCGGCGCCGCGGCTCGATCGCGACCTCCCGCGTACCGCCGCCCGGCAGGGCGTACAGGGCGCGCTGCTTGGCGGCGATCGTCCGGACGACGACCTCGTCGCCGCGCACCTTGAAGACGTCCGGGTTCACCAGCCCGGAGACCAGGGCCTCGCCGAGGCCGAAACCGGCGTCCACGGTGGCGACCGTCCGGTCGCCCGTGACGGGGTCGGCCGTGAACAGGATGCCGGCCGCCTCCGGGAGGACCATCCGCTGCACGACCACGGCCATCCGGACCGTACGGTCGTCGATGCCGTTGCGCCGGCGGTAGACCACCGCCCGCTCGGTGAACAGCGAGGCCCAGCACAGGCTGACGTGCCGGAGGACCGCCGCCGGCCCCACGACGTTCAGATAGGTGTCCTGCTGGCCGGCGAAGGAGGCCGTCGGCAGGTCCTCCGCCGTCGCGCTGGAGCGGACGGCGTAGGCGGCCCGCTCGCCGAACCGGGCGAGTGCGCCGGTGATCTCCGCCGCGAGGTCGTGGGGGAGGGCGATCTCCTCGACGGCCCGACGGATCCGCGCGCTGAGGGTGCGGACCCCCTCCCGGTCGTCCGGGTCCAGGAGCGAAAGTCGGTCGAGCAGACCGTCGATCGACGGAGCCTCCGCCATGATCCGCCGGAAGGCGTCCGTCGTCACGCAGAAGCCGTCCGGCACGTGGACGCCTTCGATCCGCGAGGGCGCGCCCAGGTGCGCACCCTTGCCGCCGACGATCGCGCTCCGGCTCTCGTCCACCTCATGAAGATCCCGCACGTACTGCTCATTCATTGCCGTACCTCCGGGGCAGCCGTCTTCCCTTGCGCTGCGGCGGCCGGTCGGATCACCGGCGCCCGCGATTTCGTCGAACTTCCTGTCGAGCACGTTCCTCATTCCCGCCGGCCGTTCCGCCGGCGCGTCGGCCGGGGCACGCCCCACGCATCCGCATCGGGCGCCCGCGACTCCACGGCTGGTCCTGCCGCTGGTCCCGCCACTGGGCCTGCCACTGATTCGACGCCACCGTGCCCGCCGTGCGTCGACAGCGACACACGGCCGGCGCACCCCGATTTCCGCGGGTGGTGGCTTCGGCCGACGATTCTGCACCGTGCCGGGGGCCTTGCGGCAAGCCCCCCGCTGCGCTATATCTTGATAACGGCAAGGAGATTCTTCTCCTTGCCTTCGCCATTTCCGGGCCCATTCCCGTCCGATGGAATGACGAGCTTCTCGCGACGTATGGGCGCACCGCCGTCCGCCGGATCCGGGCGTGGAGCGGGTGGGGCGGGTGGGGCGGGCGGGGTGGTTCGCCCGGCGTGGTGCGTGAGGTGGGCAGGTGCCGGGTCCGCACCAGCGGTGCTGCTGTTTTCGGCCGAGCCGCGTCGGACCCGGGTGGGTTGTGCAGGAGTTTTCACAGGTGGCGGCGCCGGTTCCGGTTTGCGGTGCTCCATGATCCGATGGCTTCCGGCCGAACTTCCCGAGGCCCATTGCCGCAGGTGCCGGGACTGGTGGAGGCTCCCCTTCAGACAGCGAGGGTGCGGCCTCCAGGTGTTCCTCTACGAGATTGGACTACACCATCATGGCGATTCGCAGAGTGGTCTCCTCCGTGGCCCTGGCCGGCGTCCTGGCCGGCGGCGCGCTCCTGGCGGCCCCGGCCGCCCAGGCGACCGGCTTCACCTACATCGGGATGTACCCGAGCGCTGCCGCGTGCGAGACCGCGGGCAAGGCCTACGTGTCGTCGGGCCAGGCGGTCACCTACTTCTGTGACACGGCCCCCAACACGGCCCGCCTCTCCGTCTGGTTCTACTGATCCGCCAGCTGTACTGACCCGCGGGGCCGGTACCCGGAAGGGTGCCGGCCCCGCGGCCCGCCGAGGGGGCATGTCACCGGTAGGGTCCCGCCGTTGTCGGAGCCGCGTGGAACGGGTGGCGCTCACCGCCCCGTTCAGCTCGGCAGGGCCTTCGCGACCTCCCGCGCCAGGTCCACCTGGTCCCCCGAGGGAGAGGTCGGAAGCGGCGCGGTCTGCCGCGACCATGCGTCGTCCATGGCGAACCAGTCGATCGCCGCCGGCGGCGCGCCGCTCGTCAGAGCCTCGTCCAGCGACGAGAAGTAGGAGCTCCACCGCCGGGCGTAGAGGCCGGCGACCAGGCCCGCCCACTCCCGGTTCGCGTAGTCGTGCAGCCCGTGGACGTCGCTCGGGCCGCGGCCGCTCCAGTTCGCCAGGACCGACCGTGCGTCGTACTCCAGCCGGTCGCCCTCCGCCGCGTCGGCGCCCCACGAGCGGGCGGCGGCGATCCACGGCCCGACCATGGACCGCGCGTCGGTCCCGGACAGGCGGTCGACCAGCGCGAGGTCGGCCTCCCACTCGCGCACCAGCGACCGGAACAGCGTCCGGTTCCGCGCGTGGTAGGCGCTCGCGATCTGCGGCAGCAGCGCTCGCGCCCGGTTGTCCAGCGCCTGCCGGGCGACGTTCACCAGGTCGAACCGGTACGCGTCGCAGGACCGCAACGCCGGTGACACCAGCAGCAGTTCGTCGAGCGCGGCGCGCACCCGTGCCGGGTCGTAACGCATCGCCGGAGGGCTCCACGTCGCGGCGGTCGCCACGGTCAGGCTCGGGCGCGCCGCGAACAGGCTGTCCTGCGCCTCGCTCCACCGGCCGGACGGCATGCTGTACGGGCCCTGCCGAAGGGCCTCCCACGCCGCCGCCGCATGGGGGTCGGCCGCGCCGTAGCGGCGCGCCGCGTAGGCGGTGAACCACGCGGCCTGATCGATCCCGGCGGGCTCCCAGGCGAGCCGGCCGAACAGCTCGAACGCCGCAGGATCCGTCCCCACCGCCTCCGGCAGGTACGCGATGCCCTGCAGTGCGCTGCCCGGCTTGGTCCGCCACTGCTGGAACCGCCGCACCCACACGGCCGAGTTCGCCCCCGGCGAGGTGTGGCCGCCGAAGTTCGGGATCGTCCCGAAGGCGTACGGGGCGCCCTGCCACTGCGGCTCACGGTCGAGCCCGTCGTAGCGGTCGGCCAGGCCGTCCAGGATCAGCATCCGGCCGCGGTCCACCCCCGACAGCACGGCGCCCGACGGGTTGCTCTCCCAGCCCAGGATCGCCCAGGTGGCCTGCGGGTGCGCCGCCAGCAGGGCCCGCTGCACGGCCCCGGCCGCAGCGCTCACGTCCACCGGCCCCGCGGTGCCGCCCTCGTGCAGCAGGTCCATCTTGTACATCGCGCTGTCGCCGAACGCCTCGCGCTGAGCGCGGTAGTAGGCGGCCGCGAGCCTCGGGAAGGCCGCGCTCGTCGGGTCGAGCCAGTCGGGACGGTCGAGCCCCACCCAGGTGCCCTGCGGTACCACCCTGGCGTCGGCGTTCCTCGCCGCGAAGCCGGGGGGAACGGTGCCGAAGAAGCCGGGCAGCACCGGTGTCATCCCCAGACCGCGGAGGTGGTCCGCGATCCGTCGGCCCAGGGCCGCCCGGGCGGTGAGCAACCGCTCGGACTCCGGCCCGCCGACCCCGCTCAGGTTCTGCAGCAGCCACCAGCTCTGGTGCGCGGGGGCCGGGATCCACGACCGCAGCTCGGCGGCGCTGTAGCCCAAGCCCTGGAGCGCCTGGTAGTAGGGGAGTTCGGCGCCGGTCTGGACGAACACCTCGTTGAAGCCGTGGAGCGCCAGGACGTCCGCCTCGTGCTGGTACGCGGCGAAGTCCCGGTAGGCGCCCGAGTAGCCGGCGTCGGTGTCGTTGAGCGCGTAACGGTGCGGGACGACGGCGGTGCGGCCGACCGGGGAGCCGACGCCGGGCAGGACGGCGGGCAGCGCGCCCAGCGAGTCTCCCGGCAGGCCGATGTCCACGTGGGCGACGTTCTCCAGGTACCAGCCGGCTCCGGTCAGCAGACTCGCCGGCGACGTCCCGGACACCGTGACGGCCCCTGCCGTGCCGGACACCGAGAACGAGTCCCCGCCCGCCCCCTTGGCGGCCGGGACCAGCGTGAACTGGTCGTGCTGCGCCGGCAGCAGACGTGCCAGAGCGGCGGCCGCCGGACCGGGATCGAACGCCGGCCCGGCGGCCGCTTCGGCGGGAGCCCCGGCGAGCGCCCCGGACACGGCCAGCGCGAGCGCCAGCCCCGACCGCCCTACCGTGGAAGCCATGGTCACCGGGATCTCCCATCGAGTGCGGGGCGGGTCCAGTCCTCCTCGAATATGGCGGCCGAGGGGCCGCTGCCGGATGTTCTACCGGCCGGTTCGGCGGCGAGGGGCGCGGCGTTCACCCGTTCGACGCACCCGGGGCGGAAGCCGAGCTGCCCCGGCGCGGGCGCCACGGGTAGGCGGCCCCGCCCCCGTCCGCGCGGTCAGGCGTCGGTGCCGGGGTCGGCCCGGTCGAGGGCGGACGCGAGGACGTCGTGCAGCTCCTGAGCGGTCGTCAGGTCCCGGTGCTCGGGGCGGTTGTCGCCGGTGTCGAGGTCCACGTCGTCGAGTTCGGTCTCGCCGCTGCTCCAGACGGTGATCATGATGGCCCGGCGGCCGGCTTCGAGGGTCAGCCAGGCGCTGTTCTTGAGCCGGCCGTCGTCCGGGGAGTGCCCCAGTTCGGTGGCGATCCCGCGTGCGCGGACAGCCGACTCGTTCGCGGCGAACCAGTCGGCGAGGGCGTGGGTGAGGTCCGGCAGCCGTGGGCTGCCCCCCGCCGTGGGGTGGGCGAGCTGGAAGGCGAGCCGTTCGTCGGCCCGGTCGCCGATGCGGGTGAGCACGGTGTCCAGGTCGATGAACTCCTCCCAGGCCGACCTCCCGCTCGCCGCGACGAGCCTGGCGACGACGAGGTCTTCGAGCCCGGGGACGCGCTTGTTCTTCCAGCTCGTGTCGGCCAGGCTGACCAGGAGGTCCTCCGTCCCGGCCGCCTCGGTCGTCCAGGCTGCGTGCGTCGCGGCGAAGCGTGCCCGGTCGGCATCGACGCCCCGGGCGAGGAGGAGGTCCCGGCCGGCCTCCTCGTGCCGTGCGCCCGGACCGGACAGCTCGGCGGGGTGCAGCGTCTTGCCGATGTCGTGCGTGGCGGCGCCGAACAGGACGGCATCCGGGTCGATCCCCAGATCGAGGCCGCGGGTGGCGAGCCATTCGAGGAGTTGCCCCGCGACGTCGTGGACCACGCGGAGATGGGCGACCAGACGTGGCGGCGCGTCGACATCGTGCAGCAGTTCGGCTGCTTCGATCGGCAGCGGCCGCAGCCGGGGCCGGTCGGTGTCCTGGAGGGCGATCGACAGTACTCGGGAGGTCGTCACCGCGACAGGGTAGCCGGTGGTATCGGACGATTCAGGGGGTTTGCCGTGACGCTCCTCCCGGCCCCCCGGCCCCCAGTCCTCGGTCGAGGTGTCCGGAGGTCCACCATGGAGCCCCTTCGTCGACCAGCAGCCCTGTCAGGGGTGCTGACGACCCTTCAACCGGCGTCCGGGAGCCCGTACCGGACCTCGGTCAGCCGCTCGGACAGCTCCCAGAGCCGGCGCCCGGTCTCGGCGTCGGCCGCGGCGGGTGCGAGTGCGACCCGAACCGGGGCGCCGCGCAGTTCGCCGGGGCCGCTCGGGCCGATGAACTCGCCGCTCGCCAGTCCCGGCCGGGTCGCCGCGTAGAGCTGGGGGAGTGCGCCGCGGTCGGGGTGCTGGCCGAGTGGCCGGGCCAGCCGGCCGAAGAGGAAGCGGTACAGGGCGGTCGGTGTGCCGGTGACGATGTCGGTGGCGCTGAAGCCGGGGTGGGCGAGCAGGCTGCGCACCGGGCTCCCGGCGGCGGTCAGCCGCAAATGCAGTTGCCGGCCGAAGACCGCGTTGGCGAGCTTGGACTGGTTGTAGAAGGCCATCGGCGCGTAGTGCCGCTCACCGGTCAGGTCGTCGAAGCGGATCCGCCCGCGCCGGTGGTTGAGGGAGGTGACGGTGACCACCCGGGGGTCGCGGCCCTCGGCGAGCAGGTCGAGCAGCAGCCCGGTGAGGGCGAAGTGGCCGAGGTGATGGGCGGCGAACTGCAGCTCGTGGCCCTGGGCGCTCAAGGTGCGTGGCGGCGCCATGACGCCGGCGTTGTTGACGAGGACGTCCAGCCGGCCGTGGTCGGCGCGCAGGCCGGCGGCGAAGGCGCGGACCGAGGCGAGGTCGGCGAGGTCGAGCCGGCGCACCTCCAGTCGTGCGCCGGGCTGGTCGGCGCGCAGCTCCGCGACCACCCGCCGGCCCTTCTCCTCGTCGCGCACCGCCAGCACGACGTGGCCACCGCGGTGGGACAGCGCGCGGGCGGTGGCGAGGCCGAGGCCGCTGGTGGCGCCGGTGACGACGAAGAGCCTCCCGGTCTGGTCCGGAATCTGCTCGGCGGTCCACTTCTGATGTTCAGTCATGCGGCACATGCTGACGTTGCTGTCACTCGGTGTCAAGATGCGCCCGAGTGTCGCCCAGGGCATCGCGCTACCATGACCCGATGACCTCCCGCCCCGCTCCGGACCGTCCTGCTCCGGACCGTCCCGAACCGACCCGGCCCGCCGGCCGCCCCGGTCTGACCATGGCCGAGCGCAAACGCCGGCTCGTCGCCGCCGAGTTGGCCGAGGCGGCTCTGCTCCTGCTGGCGGAGAAGGGCTTCGAGGCCGTCACGATCGACGAGATCGCGGTCACCGCCGGGGTGTCCAAGCGGACGTTCTTCCGCTACTTCGCCTCGAAGGAGGACGTGGTCGTCCAGGTGCTGGCCGATCTCGGCCCCGGGATGTGCGCCGAACTCGCCGCCCGCCCCGCCGCGGAACCGCCCTCCGTGGCGCTCCGTCACGCGGTCTGGACCACGCTCGCCGCCTGCGCCGACGGCCCGGACCACGCCGGCCACGGTGACCGCGCCCTGCGCGTGGTGCAGCTGATCGTGCGGACGCCCGCGCTGCTCGGCCGCTTCCTGGAACGGCAGGCGCAGTGGCGCGACGAGCTGGCGGCCGAGCTGGCCGCCCGACTCGGGCTCGATCCCGCCACCGCGATGTACCCGCCCCTCGCGGCGGGGATGGCACTGTCCGCCTTCGACACGGTGCTCCGCCGATGGAGCGACAGCGACGGCACCGAGGACCCGGCCGCGCTGATCGACCACGCCTTCGCCGTCCTGGCCCCGGCCCTCGACGCGGTCGGGGCTTCGCGGGCGTGACGACGTCCGGACCGCGACGGTCGCGGTGCCCGGGCGTGCCCACGGGCTTGCGTCCGGCCCGCGGGTGCGGCGAGGATCGCGGGCATGATCAAGGGTGTCATGTTCGACTTCTCCGGGACGCTCTTCCGGATCGAGCCGACCGCGGAGTGGCTGCGCGCGGTGGTGACGGAGGCCGGGTACGAGCCGGCGGAGGGCGAACTCGCCCTCTGCGCGGACCGCCTGGAGGCGGCCGGGGCCCAGCCGGGAGGGCCCGCGCCGCGCCGTCTGCCGTCCGAGCTGGAGGTGCTGTGGAGTGAGCGGGACCTGAGCGCGGAGAAGCACCGCGCCGCCTACACCGCCCTCACGCGGCAGGCCTCGCTGCCGTACCCGGACCTGGTCGACGCGCTGTACGACCGCCACCGCGTCCCCGCCGCGTGGCGGCCCTACCCCGACACCGAGGACACCCTCAAGGAGCTCCGGAGCAGGGGCGTCCCGGTCGCCGTCGTCAGCAACATCGGCTGGGACCTGCGCCCGGTCTTCCGCGACCACGGGGTGGAGCACCTCGTCGACGCCTACTTCCTCTCCTACGAGCGCGGGATCCAGAAGCCGGACCCGGCGCTCTTCCGGGCCGCCTGCGACCGGCTCGGGCTGCCGCCCGGCGACGTCCTGATGGTCGGTGACGACCGCGTCGCGGACGGTGGCGCCGCGGCCCTGGGCTGCCCGGTCCACCTGGTCGACCCCCTGCCCGTGGACCGACGCCCGAGCGCGCTGACGGAGGTACTCGACCTGCTCGACTGAGGCGCGCGGCCTCGGCGAGTCCGGGGGTATGCGCTCCCGGTCGTGCCACCACTGCCCCTGGGGGGCTCGACCGTCGGTCCCGCGCCGGGGCCGTGTGCGCGACCGCCCGCGCTACCCGGCCCCGCGGGTGCCGCTCACAGCCCCGACCACGCCGGCCCGCGTCGTGGCCGATCGCCGGCCCGCCCTCCGCCGCACCACGCGAGAGCCGCGCCGCCGGAGAGCCGCACCGCAGAACGCCTTCGCCGGCCCCCGGGCCACCCCGGCCCCCCGGCGCCCGGGCGCGCGTGAGAGAGTCGTCGGCCCACAGGGGCGAGGAGGTAG
Organism: Kitasatospora sp. NPDC028961; assembly: GCF_055564815.1. Lineage (NCBI taxonomy): Bacteria > Bacillati > Actinomycetota > Actinomycetes > Kitasatosporales > Streptomycetaceae > Kitasatospora > Kitasatospora sp. NPDC028961. The sequence goes on from NZ_JBVHVO010000010.1 coordinate 201,029, forward strand.
CGATGAGCGGCGCAGGCGGCCGGGTGCTGGTGGTGGACGACGACGCGGCGATCCGGCGGTCGCTGGAGCGCGGGCTGCGGCTGAGCGGCTTCGCCGTCCAGGTCGCGCCGGACGGCGAGAGCGCACTGGCCTTGATGGGCGGCCCGACGGCACCGGACGTCCTGGTGCTGGACGTCTCCATGCCCGGGCTCGACGGAACGGGCGTCTGCCGGGCGCTGCGGGCCGTCGGCGACGAGACCCCGGTGCTGATGCTCTCCGCCCTGGACGAGCTCGCCGACCGGGTCGCAGGCCTCCAGGCCGGGGCCGACGACTACCTGATGAAGCCCTTCGCGCTGGAGGAACTGGTGCTGCGGCTGCGGGCCCTGCTGCGCCGGCGGCCGGCCCCGCCGCCCGACGTGCTGCGGGCCGGCCCGCTGTCGCTCTCGCCCGCGACCCGCCAGGCGCACTGGGAGGAGACCGAGATCCACCTGACCCGGCGCGAGTTCGAACTGCTCGCCCAGCTCGTTCGCAACACCGGCCTCGTGCTCAGCCGCGACCAGTTGCTGGACCGGGTCTGGGGCTACGACTTCGAGGTGCGCAGTGACGCCGTCGACACCTTCGTCAGCTACCTGCGGCGCAAGCTGGAGGACGGGGGGCGGCCGCGTCTGGTGCACACGGTGCGCGGCGTCGGGTTCGTGCTGCGACCGCCGGCCGACGGGGGGCGGCCGTGAGGCTCTCCACCCGGATCGCGCTCTCGGTGACCGTGCTCGTGCCGGTCGTCGTGCTGGCGGCGGGCCTCCTGCTGCTGGGGCTCGTCCACCGCGACCTCTCCCACCAGCAGGACGCGGTGCTGCGCCTGCGGGCCGCCGCGGTGCTGCCGAATGTCCGTACGCTGCTCGCCGCGGACAGCAAGGGCCGGCCCCGGGCCGAGCAGAACCAGCAGCGCAAGGTCCTCGACGGTGCGCTGGACTCGGGGGTGCGGCTGGCCGGTGAGGACGGCACCGTGCTGCTGGCGGTCGGCCCGCAACCGGACATCCCGCTGCCGGTCGGTGCCGACGCGCCGGCCACCGTCCGGGACGGCGGCCTGGCGTGGCGGGTGCTGTCCGTCCGGGTGGACGGCGCGGCGCCCGGCACGCTCTGGCTGGTGTCGCCGTCGTCCGCGGTGGATCCGCAGGTCGCGGCCGTGCGGCGGCGGGTGCTGCTGGTCGCGCTGCTGGCCGCACCGGTGGCGGGCCTGCTCGCGTTCGCTCTGGCGGGCCGGGCCACCGCCTCGCTGCGGCGCCTGAGTGCCCGGGCCGCCGCGCTGGATCCGGGCAGCGGGGCGACGGCGCTCGCGCACACCCCGAGCCGGGTTCTCGAGGTCGACGAACTGGCTTCCGCGCTGGGCCTGTTGCTGGCCCGTTACGACGAGCAGGCGGGCCGTACCGCGCAGGCCCTCGACACCGCGCGGTCGTTCTCGTCCGCGGCCTCGCACGAGTTGCGGACCCCGTTGACCGCGATGCGCACAAACCTGGAGGTCCTGGCCGCCCATCCCGACCTGCTGGCCGTCGAGCGGGCCGAGGTGGTCGCCGAGCTGTCGCAGGACCGTGCCCGGCTGGAGGAACTGCTCACGGCGCTGCGGACGCTGGCCGGCGGCGACCTGGTCGAGGTCTCGGCCTTCAGTGCCCTGGATCTGGGCGAGTTGGTCGAGAGCACGGTCGCGGAGGCGGCGCGCCGCCATCCGACGGCCGTGATCGACGTCGAGGCCGCGCCCGGGATCCGGGTGTTCGGCTGGGACGCGGGCCTGCGGATCGTGCTCGCCAACGTGGTCGGCAACGCCGTGGTGCACGGCCGTCCGCCCGACGGCGGGTCGGCCAGGATCACGGTCCGGCTGCGTACGGGGCGCGGCGATACGGCGATGCTGACCGTTGACGACACCGGGCCGGGTGTGCCGCCGGCCGACCGGGTGACGGTCCTCCACCGCTTCCACCGGCGCCCGGACAGCCCGGGGTCGGGCCTGGGGCTGACCCTGGTGGCCCAGCAGGCGGCGCTCCACCGCGGCACGGTGGTCATCGGCGACGCGCCCGCGACAGGTGGCTGCCGGGTCGAGGTGCGGCTGCCGCTGCTGCGACCGGAGGCGCCGACCCTGCAGCTGCCGGCCCAGCGGGACTGGATCTCCGGCGGCCGGTGAGCCCGAGCGGTGCCCGTCCGAAGCCACAGGGATTCCACAAGAAGCCGTCCTACGCTCCCCGAGTCCGACCACCCCGGTACCGGAGGAGAACCGCCGTGCACATCAACCGCAAGGCCGCCGCCGTCGGCGCACTCGCCCTCGCAGGCACGCTGATGGCCGCCGTCCCCGCTCAGGCCGACTCCGCGCCGAAGAACGACGGCGCGAAGTCGGTCTGCGAGCGCCTGCCGAAGATCAAGGAGCACGTCGACAAGGCCATCGAGCGGCTCAACGGCGATGCCACCGTCACCGGGTCGGTGGCCCGCCTGCAGCAGCGGGTGACCGACGCCAAGAGCGCCGGGCACAACGAGATCTACACCTACCTCAACGACCGGCTGACGTTCCGCAGGAGCCTGCTGCCGACGCTGCAGACCCGCCAGACCGACCTGAAGGCGGTCGCCACCTGGTGCGCCGGCCAGCCTCAGCCCTCGTCGTCGCCCTCGTCGTCGGCGAGCAAATGAGGGCCCGCTCGGTGCGCCACCGGGTCGGCGCCACCGCCGTGCTCGCCGCGGCCGCCGCCCTGCTGCTGACCGGCTGTGGGCCGGGCGCGGCCGCTCCGGGCAAGGCCGCGGCGACCGCGGATCCGGCGGGCCGGGCACCAGCGACCGCAGGCTCGCCCGGCAGGGCCGCCGCCACGGCGAACGACGGCCGGGCCCAGGAGATGCAGCAGAAGGTGGATGCCGCCGAGAGCGCCGTCGCGCAGGCCGACTCCGACGCGGCGCAGAACAACTGACGTCCCCGCACACTGTCGTGGGCGTTCCACCTGGTAGGGCGAAGGGCCTGCCCCTCTCTCCGGAGGGACGGGCCCTTCGCCCTACCCGCGGTCATCCGGTCGCCCGTCGAACCCCGGACCGCGGACGGTCGCCCACCCGGGCCGGCGCGCGCCGGTGGACCGCTGCCCGTTCTCAGCCGAAGTCGGGGATGGGGTGGTCGGGGGCGAGTGCGGCGGCGATGCGCTGGGCGATGGTGTGGGCGCTGTGGCCGCCGGGGGCGGTGGGGCCGTCGGTGGTGGAGACGGCGATGGCCAGGTGCTCGCACGGGAGGTAGTTCTGCGAGGCGGAGTAGCCGAAGAACAGCGGGTGCTGGGAGATCCATTCGTTCAGCACGAGCACGCCCATCCCGTAGTGGGTGGCCGGGGTCTGCGCGATGCAGACCGTGGCGGGGCACTTCTCGGTCGGCGTGCCCAGGCCCACCGTCCCCGGGTTGAGGAACTCCCGGTAGGAGGACGGGGAGAGCAGTTCGCCCGAGCCGAGGCCGACGGCCGAGCGGGCCAGGTCGCAGATGTCGGTGGTCTCCACCGCGCCGGGCGCGGTGGTCCACGAGGGGTTCCAGAAGGTGGACTCCTCGTAGGTGCCGCGATCGGAGGTGAAGGCGTGCAGGACGGGTGTCGGGATGTCGGGCGTGAAGCTGTTGCTGGTCTCGTGCAGTCCGAGCGGGCCCGTGACCAGCTGCTGGAGCAGGACGTCCAGCCGGGTACCGGTGATCTTCTCCAGCGCGGCGCCGAGCAGGACGAAGTTGGCGTGCGAGTAGCTCCAGTTGGTCCCCGGCTCGTACCAGAGGTCCTGGCCGGTGGAGATGCCCACCAGTTCCTCGGGGGTCCACTGGCGGAACGGGTCCGCGTAGACCGTCTCGCCGAAGCCGGGGCTGGTGACGTAGTCGACGAGGCCGGTGGTGGAGGCGCCGAGCATCCGCAGGGTCATCCGGTCGCCGTAGTCGTGCGGGAGGTCGGGCAGCCAGCGGCCGATCGGGTCGTCGAGGCGGACCTTGCCGTCGTCGACCAGCCGCAGGAGTGCGGTGCCCAGGTAGCTGATCGCGATGTTGCCGTTGCGGAAGTGCATCGCGGGCTCGGCGGGGACCCCGGTCATCGACTCGCCGAGGGCAGTGGTGAGGAGTTCGCGGCCGTCCACGGTGACCCGCAGGATCACGGACTTGAGGTCCATCTCCGTCCTGGCCTGCTCGGCGATCCGCAGCACGTCGAGCGCGGCGCCCTCGGTGGGGGCGGCGGAGCTGACGCACGGTCGGTGGTGGCCGGCGGTTCCGGCCGCACCACTGGCGGTCGTGACCGGGGCGCTGAGGGCGATGAGCGCGGTGGCTGCGGCGAGGCACAGCAGGGAGGTCCGGCGGGAGGGTCTCATCCCCGCAGTATCGGCACGGGAGCCCCGGTGCCCCGCCCTATCGGCCCCCGACCCGCGCGGGCGTCACCCGTCGGGCCCGCCGCCGGCGTCCTCCCCGCGTACGTGCGGCACCGCCCACCGGTACCGCTGCCTTGTCCGCGGCCAATCCGGGTTGTCCGCCGCCCAGCTGCCGGTTGCCGCCTTCCTGTAGATGGACAATCACATCGGGTCGCAGGGTGGGGCCACCACCGGTTCTTCGGACGGGGTGGTGGGTCCCGTGGCGCAGCCGTTCCTGCCGAGGAGCACGGCCGGCACACGTCGCGGCATCCGCCGGCTCCGGCGATCGGTCGGCAACGGCGCCGCACCCGGGGACTGCTCCGGTCCACGCAGCGCGGGACGGCCGGCACCGGCAGCACGAGGTCCCCGGGGCGTGAGCCCGTTCGGCAGGGGGCGCCGGTGGTCCCAGTACCGCCGGTCGTCCGAGCACCGCCGGGTGTCCCCAGCACCGCCGGTCGTCCGAGTACCGCGCACGGAGAGCACGGCAAACCGCACGATCCACGAGGAAGAGGAAGCACACATGGTGAAGCACTTCGCCCTGGCCACGGCCGGTGCCGTCCTGATGATCGCCTCCGCGGCCGGCACCGCCGCCGCCCAGGCCCCCGCCGGCGAGGCCGGCGCCGCTCCCGCCGTGATCCAGCCGATCGCCGTCGGCGCCGACTCCCTGGCGACGGTGTGGGACAACTGTCTGCACGGCCAGGCGTGCCTGTTCTCGGACACCAACGGCGGCGGCCAGCTCTGGGTGGTGCCCAGCGCCGGGTCCTTCAAGCTCGCCAACTTCGGGATGAACGACAGGACGAGCGCCTTCTGGAACAGGAGCGGCGGCACCCTGAGCCTGTTCGACGGCTCCGGCTACACCGGGTACCTGATCGGCTCCGGGCCCTACGGCGCACCGGTGAACGTCCCGTGGGGGGTCAACGACAAGGCGAGCTCCGTCACGCTCTACTAGAGGTCGCCGCGTACCGGCCGCCCGGGCCGTCCGAGCTGTCCGGGCCGTCCGGGGCCTCGGTGTCCTGACTGCGGCGGGGGGGGGGGGGGGGGGGGGGGGGGGGGGGGGGGGGGGGGGGGGGGAGGGGAGCAATCCACCTCCCACTACTCCTTGCTAAGCGCCGAGCAACAAACACACTGAATTAATCAATCCT
>NZ_JBVHVO010000010.1:206535-260719 GCF_055564815.1 Kitasatospora sp. NPDC028961
ACCCCCCCCCCTTCTCCCCCTCCCCCCCCCCCCCCCCCCCCCCCCCCCCCCCCCCCCCCCCCCCCCCCCCCCCCCCCCCCCCCCCCCCCCCCCACCGCCGGGCGGGTTCACTCGGCCACGGCTGAGCGGGCCGTGCGGCCGGTGCCGGTCTCGACGGCCGCGGCGGTCCGGCCGCGCAGGCGCGCGATGCCCACGTCCAGAGCGGCCTCCAGGTGGGTGGTCGCGCCCGTGGTGAGGAGGATCAGCACGCCGCCCTGGATGCCGGCCAGCAGGGCGGCGGCCTCGCGGTCGGGGTCCAGGTCGGGGTCGGTCTCGCCGGCGTCCCGCAGGTGGCGGATGCCCGCGGCCAGCTGTTGCTGCCACCGGTCGAGCAGGCCGCCGGCCACGGTCCGCGTGGCGTCGGTGGCCGGGCCCAGCTGGGCGAGGGCGGTGTGCAGCGGACAGTCGGTGCCCTGGGCGCGGTAGCGGGCGACGACCTTGTCGCGCCACCGCTGCCAGGCGGCCCACGAGGTGAGGGAGCCGAGCTCCGGCTGCTGGTCGTCGATCACCCGGGCCGCCTCGTGCCGGGCCACGGCGAGGAGCAGCTCGTCCTTGCCGTCGGGGAAGTAGTGGAACAGCTGGCTCTTGCTGGTCGCCGTGTGGGCCATGACGTCCTCCAGCCGCAGCGCGAACACGCCCTGGGCGCGGATCTGCTCGGCGGCGCCCTCGACGATGCGCTGCCTGGTCGCGGCGCCCTTGCGGGTGAGCGGCATGTGTCCTCCCGGTACGAGCTGTCGGCTCCCATCGAAGCGGATCCGGCCCGGCGGTGTCACGGCAGGAGCAGCAGCTTGCCGGTGGTGCGGCGGGATTCGAGGTCGGCGTGGGCGCGGGCCGCGTCGGCGAGCGGGTACCGGCCGCCGACCCGCGGAGTGAGGCGGCCGGCCAGGACCAGGTCGAAGACCTCACCGGTGCGCCGGACGAGCGCCTCGCGGGTGGCGACGTGGTGGTGCACCACGGGATAGGTCAGCAGGATGCTGTTGGGCAGGTCGGTGGGCCGCAGGGTCGGGACGCCCATGAAGGGGCCGTAGTAGGCGTGCACGCCGTGCGGGCGCAGGGCCAGTTGGGAGGAGCGGAAGGTGTCGGCGCCACCGCCGTCGTAGACGACGTCGGCGCCGCGTCCGCCGGTCAGCTCCTTGATCCGGCCCTCGAAGCCGCCGCCGGAGTGGACCAGGACGTGGTCGGCGCCGGCCTCCTTCGCGGCGGCGGACTTCTCCTCGCGGGAGACCAGGCCGATCACGTCGCCGCCACGGGCCTTGACCATCTGGGTGAGCAACTGGCCGACGCCGCCCGCCGCGGCGTGCACCACGGCGGTGTCGCCCGGGCCGATCGGGTAGGTCTCGGTGCTGAGGTGGCTGGCGGTCAGGCCCTGCATCATCAGGGCGGCCGCCGTCTCGTCGTCGACGCCGTCGGGCACCTTGACCAGGGAGTCCGCCGGGACGGCGAGCAACTCGGCGTAGCTGCCCGGGTGGTAGAACCAGGCCACCCGGTCGCCGACGGCGAGGCCCCGGACCCCGTCGCCGAGCGCGGTGACGTACCCCGTGCCCTCGACGCCGAGGACCGTCGGGGCCGCCCAGCCGGGACCGCCCTGGGTGCGGGCACCGATGTCCATGTAGTTGACCCCGGCGACCCCCAGGCGTACCAGTGCCTCGCCGGGGCCGGGGGTGGGGTCGGGCAGCTCGGTCCAGTGCATGGCCTCGGGGCCGCCGTGCTTCTCGATCCGGATCGCGTGCATGGTGCCGCCTCTCTGCAGGGCTTCTTCGTGAGGGAACGGTCAGCACGTTAGGCGGCTCAAAATGGACCGGCAAGTCCAAAACCCGCGCTCGGAAGGCCGGTTGGCGACCCCGAGGGTCCGTGGGGCCCTCGGGCCGGACCGGGTTCGGGTTCGGGTTCGGGTTCAGGCCAGGGTGACGGTGAGGGCGGAGTCGTCGCGGCTGAGGTGGTCGATCCGGAGCTCGCCGGAGGCGCCGGTGTAGTCGCCCGTCCCGCCGGTGATCGCGAAGGTGTGGGACCACGGCTGGTAGCCCAGCGCCACCTCGGTCACCGCCGGAAGCGGCCGCTCGAAGGCACCGGCGGCGGTGAGCATCCCGTCGGTGAGGCGCAGCGCCACGGTGGCCAGGACCAGGGACCCGGTCGGCCCGACGGTGATCGGCAGGCTGTGCGCGCTCTCGGTGCCGACCGGATTGTCGTCGGTGTCGCGGAGTTCGTAGTGGACGAAGTACGGTGCGCCGGCGGTGAGGACGCCCGGGATGTCGGCCGCCGCTCGCCTGCCCTTCAGGTTCAGGGTCGAGGCCCGCCGGCTCGCCCGGGCGGTCCCGGTCGCGCCGAGGGTCGCACCCATGCCGACTGCTGCCGCGGATGCCACGCGCAGGGCGTGCCTGCGGTCGATGTTCGTCATCACGTTCCCGATGCCTGGTGGGGTGGTGGGCGGACGCACGAGGGGTGCGCCCGTGTCCCGGTGGACACGGCGGCTGCCTTCCCCGTTCCGCGCGGTGCCTACCCCGACCTGCTCCGGATCCCCTCGAACGGGCTATGGAGCGAACCGGAGGGTGCGGGGTGGGGACAGCCCCCGTACCGACACGGGCGTCAGCGGGATGGGCAGCCGGTGCGGCGGCCCGGCACGATGAGTCAGGACGAACACGGGCAACGAGGACAGGAGCAATCAGTGAAGGTACGTACGGGGGCCGCGGCAGTGTGGGTGGGGATGTGCGTGGTGGCGGCAGCGGGCGTCCTCCCGGGGGCCGCGGCCGCGGCGGACCGCCCGTCGGCCCCACCGGCCGGCCTCAAGGCAGCCTTGGAACAGACGGTCGTGGACGGGTTCCCGGGTGTCGTGGCGTACACCCGGAACGGCGAGCGGGAGTCCCGCGCGGCGGCCGGGCTCGCCGACACCGCGAGCGGCGAGCGGGCCCGGCCCGACCAGCGTTTCCGGATCGCCAGCAACACCAAGTCGTTCGTGTCGACGGTGCTGCTGCAACTGGAGGGCGAGGGGCGGCTCTCCCTCGACGACAGCGTGGAGCGGTGGCTGCCGGGCACGGTCCGGGGGAACGGCAACGACGGCGCGGCCGTGACCGTCCGCCAACTGCTCAACCACACCTCGGGCATCTACGACCCCACGACCGAGCCGGCGTTCTTCGCCCCCTACCTGGAACACCAGGACCGGGACTTCGTCTACACCCCGCGGGAGGTGGTCGCGCTGGCCGTCCGGCACGCGCCGCTCTTCGCCCCCGGCACCGACTGGGCGTACTCCAACACCAACTACCTGCTCGCCGGGCTGGTCATCGAGGCGGTCACCCATCGCAGCGCGCCCTCCGAGATCCAGCGGCGGATCATCGCGCCGCTCGGCCTCAAGGACACCTCCTTCCCGGTGACCGACCCCGACATCCACGGTCCCCATCTGCACGGCTACGACCTCGCGGGGCACGATGTCACCCGGTTCAGCCCGTCGTACGACTGGACCGCCGGCGCCATGATCTCCACCGTCGACGACCTGTCCCGGTTCCACCGGGCCCTGTTCGCCGGCAGGTTGCTGCGCCCCGCCCAGCAGCGCGAACTCCTGACCACGGTCGACTTCCCCGACAAACCGGCCTACGGACTCGGCGTGCAGCGCCGGGACGTGGAGTGCGGCACCGAGCCGGACACCAGGCAGGTCGGTACCTGGACGACGGACGGCGGCGGCCCCGGCTACACGAGCGTGTCCCTCACCACCGTCGACGGTGAACGGCAGCTCGTCCTGGCCGTCAACCTCTACGACCTCGGGGCCGACCTCAAGGGCGCGCCGCCCGTCCCGCGGAGTACGGGACTGATGGAGGCGCAGACGGCCGCCCTGTGCGGCTGATGCCCCGACAGCTCGGAGTCGACCTCCCGTCACCCCCGGGGCCGGGCGGTCGGTGCTACGGCCCGGGGGGAGCGGGGGAGCCGAGCAGTTGGTCCCCGAGGTGGCTGCGGCGGTAGAGGATTCGGCGGCCGTCTCGGGCGCGGGCCACCAGGCCGGTCGCGTGCAGGACGCGCAGGTGCTGGGAGACGGCGCTGGGGGAGACGTGCAGGCGGCGGGCGAGTTCGACTCCCGCCAGGGGCTCATCGAGGAGGGCGAGCAGCCGCGCCTTGGGCGGGCCCACCAGCGCCGCCAGCGCCGGAGCATCGGGCGCGGGCTCCCGGGACCAGAGGGTCGCCACACCGCGGCAGGGGTAGGAGAGGGCCGGCGCGCCGTCCGGGCTGAGCGGGGGCGCCGGCTTGTGGGCGAAGACGGACGGCACCAGCAGCAGACCGCGTCCCGAGACGGCGACGTGGTGGCGGCTGATCATGTCGGCGATGCGCAGCACCCCGTTCTCCCAACGCAGGAAGGGATGCATGTCGGCGAAGAGCAGACGGGCGCCTCCGACGGCTAGCCGGCGTGCCCGGTAGGTCATGTCGGCCTCCAGGAGGAGCCGCATCCGGGGCCAGCTCGGCCGTACGGCCAGCTCCCAGTACCGCTCCAGGGCGTCGCAGAGCGCGTCCCGAAGCCGCGCGGGGTCCGAGCGGGCCTCCAGAAGGGGTGCGGGGAGCCGGTCCGGCGCGTGGGTGGCCAGCAGGTCGGCCCTCACGACCTCCGGAGCGGTCCGGCGGACGACGGCCAGCTCCTCCTCGAAGGGCGGGGCGAAGCTCTCCGGCCGCGGGGTCAGGAAGTCGGGCAGGGTGCGCCGTGCGGAGACCACGGAGAGCAGCAACTCGGTTTCCGGCCCGGCCAGTCGGGGGAGGATCGACCGCCGCCACGGCAGGTGGAGCGCGGAGAGACCGGGCTCGCGGAGCACCCGCAGACTCACCACGGCCTCGTGCAGGGGCGAGAGGGCGAAACGGGTGTCCGCGAGATCCTCGACGCCCAGTTCGAAGGTGACGACCATGAAGCCCCACGCTACATCCATTGGCGGCGACCACCCGGGTGCCGTGGACTGCCCCGCATGACACCTGAAGCGAACCCGGCCACCGTCGCCCTCGGCGGTGAGGTGGGATGAGCCGCCGCCTTCTCCTGCTCCTCTCGCTGACCTGTGCCTTCGGCGTGGGCAACCTCTACTTCCCGCAGGCGATCACCCCACTGGTCGCCGCCGGACTTGGCACGTCGCTCGATTCCGCCACGCTGGTGGTGACGGCGGTCCAGATCGGTTACACGGTCGGGATCTTCCTGCTGGTACCGCTCGGCGACCGGCTCCCCAGCCGGCCGCTGCTCGTCACCCTGCTCACCCTCAGCGGTGTCGGGCTGCTGGCGGCAGCCTGCGCCCCGACCCTGCCGGCCCTGGTGGCCGCCGGAGCCTTCGTCGGCGCCACCACGGTCGCCGCGCAGATCATCTCCCCGATGGCGGCCGGCATGGTGCCCGCCGACCGGCGCGGTGCGGTGCTCGGCACCCTGCTGAGCGGCTCCATCGGCGGCATGCTGCTGGCCCGCACCTTCGGCGGGGCGCTCGGCGAGTGGCTCGGATGGCGGGCCCCGTACCTGGTGGCCGGCGCGCTGGTGCTGGCGCTCGCGGCGGTGCTGGCGCGCGCCCTGCCGGACGGGACCACCGCCACCGCGTCGGCCACCCGGCAGCCCTACCCCGCGCTGCTCGCCGAACCGCTCAGGCTGCTGCGCGCCGAACCGGAACTGCGCCGCTTGTGCTTCTACCAGGCGACGGTCTTCGCCGGCTTCTCGGCCGTCTGGACCTGCCTGCCGCTGCTGCTCACCGAACCGGCCTACGGCCTGGGCGCCCAGGCGGTCGGGATGCTCGCGCTGGTGGGTACGGCGACCATGGTCTGCACCCCGCTCGCGGGTCGCCACGTCGACCGGCGGGGCTCCGACCCGGTGAACCTGATCGCCCTGCTCGGCACCCTTGGCGCGGCGGCGGTCCTTGCGGCGGGCGGCTGGGGCGGCGCACCCGGGCTGGCGGTCCTCGTCCTCGGCACGCTCCTGCTCGACGTCGCGATGCAGTCCGGCATGATCGCCAACAAGACCCGGGTCTACGAGCTCCGCCCCGACGCCCGCTCCCGGCTCAACACCGCCTACATGACCTGCGGTTACCTCGGCGGCAGCGCCGGCTCCTGGCTCGGCGTCCGGGTCTACGGCCTCGCCGGCTGGCCGGCCGTCTGCGCTCTGGTGGCGCTCCTCGCCGTCCTCGCGCTGGCCCGCCACCTGGCGCCGCCGCTCCGCCGGCGCGGGTCGGACCGGGCCGCCGGAGCGGCCGGACCCATCGCGGCGCGCTCCACCGACGAACGCACCGCCCACTCCTGGCCGGCGGCCGGCGGCCGGCGAGCGGAGCCGGTGCGGGCGCGGGTACAGGCGCAGGTGCCACAATCGCCCCATGAGTGAGCACGGCACCGACCACGGCTACCTGCTGGACAACAAGCAGGCCGAGGCGGGCGTTCGCTTCGGCGCCCTCGCCGAGCTGTTCGACCAGGTGACGTTCCGGCACGTCGACCGGATCGGCATCGGCCCCGGCATGCGGTGCTGGGAGGTCGGCGCCGGCGGACCCTCCGTCCCCCTCGGGTTGGCCGAACGCGTCGGCCCGACCGGGGCGGTGGTCGCCACCGACCTCGACGTCGGCTGGACCAGGGACATCGCCGGCGGCGCGATCGAGGTGCTGGTCCACGACGTGGCGGCCGATCCGCCGCCGCCCGGCGGCTTCGACCTGGTACACGCCCGGCTGGTCCTGGTGCACGTCGCCGACCGCGCCGAGGCCCTGCGCAGGATGGTCAGCGCGCTGCGCCCCGGTGGCCGGCTGCTCCTGGAGGACGCCGACCCCGCGTTGCAGCCGCTGCTCTGCCCGGACGAGTCCGGCCCCGAGCAGCGGCTCGCCAACCGCTTGCGCACGGGGTTTCGCACCCTGATGGCGGCGCGCGGCGCGGACCTCGCCTACGGGCGGACCCTGCCCAGGGTGCTGCGCGAAGCCGGCCTGGAGGACGTGCGGGCCGACGCGTACTTCCCGATCGCCTCACCGGCGTGCGCCGTACTGGAGGACGCGACGGTGCGGCAGATCCGCCACCGTCTGGTCGAGCACGGGCTCGCCACCGACGAGGAGATCGACCGGCACCTGGCGAACGTCGCCACCGGGCGGCTCGACCTCGCCACCGCTCCGATGATCTCCGCATGGGGACGCCGCCCGTAGCCCCGCCCGACGGCTGTCGGACCGGTCCACGGGCGGCGCCGGGCGCCGGACCGGGGGCTCCCGGCCGCGACGGTCCCGCTACCGGAAGAGGCGGTCGCCGGAGTTGGCCATCCGGTGGGTGCCGCTGTGGCGGTTCACCCAGTCACGGATCAGGTTGACGGCGTTGGCGCACTGCCAGCTGTTGTCGTACTCGCGCACGCCGGTGAAGGCGCCGTAGCCGGCGATGATGCCGTCCACGCGGGCGTCGCCGAGGAGCTTGTCGACGTACCACGGGTCGTTGTACGTGGTCGTCCAGGACAGCGTGGCCGCGAGCCGCCCGGCGGCCCGGTCACCGGCGCCCTTCTTCAGCTCCGCGCAGGTGTTGTAGGTGAGTTCCGTGCAGTTGCCGAACCCCTTGGTGATGTCGGAGTCGCCGTAGTCCATCGCCCGGTGCCCGGCCGGGAACCCGTTGCCGGACCGGTCGAAGGCGCCCTGGACCTGGTCGCGGGTCCCGGTCGAGGTGATGCCCTCCAGCGGGCCGAGCCTGCCCGCCAGGCTCTGCCAGCCCCGGCCGCCGACGTCCGGGGTGCTGCCGCCGTGGTACTCGAAGAAGCCGTAGAGCACCTGGATCCCGGCGGCCGTCAGCCGCTGCGCCTTGTCACGCAGCCCGGCGACGCTGCACGTACGGTTCGGCTGCTCCCCGCAGTAGTTCGGGTCCTTGATGTCCAGCCAGACCAGGGCGAGCCGGCGTCCCGCGTTGGCGTTGGAGAGGATGCGGTCGATCATGCTGTCGAAGCTGGGGCCCAGTCGGTTCTCACCGGCCGAGGAACAGTCGTGGTAGGCACGCCATTCGTTCGGGTTCCACCACGCGCAGACGTCGATCTCGATCGCGTTGGCGCCGTGGTTGAGCGCGGCGTCCACGCCGTCCAGGGTGTCGACCCGGTGCGCGATGGCGTAGATGGCCTGGCGCTGGTCGGCGGCCGCGGCCGCGGGGGCGGCCTGGGTGGCGGCCGGAGCGGCGGTCGTGGCGGGGGCGGCGAGGGCGGGTGTGGCCAGCGTGAGCAGCGCGGCCAGGGCCGCGGCCGTGGCGCGGAGGGAGCGGCGGACGGACAGCTTCATCGGTAGGTCCTTTCTGTGCGGGATCCGGCCCAATTGTCCCGTGCATGACAATGAAGGGGGAGTGTATTCTCGGCCAACTTCGTGCACGGACTTGCTGTGCGGGTATCGAATGGCTCCGAGGGGGCGGCCGAGGCCCGTCGTGCGCGATACGCCGGGCGGCGTCGGGGGTGTCGCCGGACACCGGTATGTTGATCACCCGCCGACCCCGCCGGTGTCCCGTCCCGGGGGCCGGCCGGCCGGGCGGGTCCGGTCTCGGTCCGCGTGGGGCCCGGGAGCCCGGCAGCCTGTCGTCCCAACGTGCTTGAAGGAACTTCGTATGGCCATACCTGACCTGCCAGAGACTCGGCCGACCGCGGAGGGACCGGCCAACACCGACCCCTGGGCACCGCCGGACCCGGGCAAGGGTCAGGCTCAGGTCCAGGGTGAGACCGCGGCCACGACCGCCGCCCCCGCCGGTGCGCCGGCACCGGTCCCCGGCGGGGCCCCGGGCGCGGGTGCGCCGTACTGGCCGCCGTACGCGATGCCGCCGCCACCGCCCCGCAACGGCCTGGGCATCACGGCCATGGTGCTCGGAATCGTCGGTACGGTCCTGAGCCTGGTCATCATCCTGTTCTGGCTCTCCTGGCTGCCTGCCCTGCTCGCCGTGATCTTCGGCGCCGTCGGGCTGGGCCACGTGCGCAAGGGCGTGGCCACCAACCGGGCCATGGCGGTCTCGGGCGTGGTGCTCGGGATCGTCGGCCTGCTGGTCTCGGTCGGCGCCGGGGTGTTCGTGGTGGCCGAGGTGCGGGCCGTCCACCAGGAGCAGCGGGCGGAGGAGGCGGCCGCGCGCGCTCGTGCGGACGCGCTGACCAGGGCCGCCGAGGAGCGGGCGGCGAAGGAGAAGGAGCGGATCGAGACCGAGCGGAGGCGGATCGAGGCCGAACGGCAGCGGATCGAGGCCGAACAGGAGAAGGCCGCCGCGGAGGAGAAGGCCCGCCACCTGTCGTTCGGCCAGTCCTACACCTACGGCGACGGGCTGAAGGTCACGATGGCCAAGCCGGAGCCGTACGTCCCGAGTTCGGCGGTCTTCGATCCCCCCAAGGACGCCAGGATCGTCCAGGTGAGGATCACGGTCGTCAACACCGGGTCCACGGACCTCTCGCTCTACGGATCGGGGATGCCCATCGTGAAGGACGCCAAGGGCGACCTCGTCTTCTCGCTGACGGACGGCAGCGGACGGCTGAAGCTCCTCAGCGGTTCTCTCGCGCCCGGCCAGCAGGCCGTGGGCCTGTCCGCCTACGCCCTGCCGAAGGACGCGGCCGACCCGTTCACCGTCGAGTTCGACTACGGCACCGGCCTGCTGCGCAAGGGCGTCGTCTTCTCGGGCCCACCCAGCTGACCCGAGGCACTCCGTGACGGGGGCAGCTCCCGTCACGGGCCCTCCGGCGATCCCTCGCGGGCGCCGGGGCCCCGTGCTGGGCCCGGCGGACACGAGCGCCCGTCACCGCGGCACGGGCGGCCGTCCGCACCGGTCACGGCACCCGCCCGCTCGCCGGGCAGGAGCCGGTGGTCGAGAAGCTGGCACGGGATCCGTCGCTGCGCCTGCGGGAGGACGGCCGCCGACTCCTGCGACTGCTGCGGCAGACCACCGACACCGGATGGTCCGGCCTGATCGCCGCCGTGCCGCCGCACTGCGAGGCCCAGGTCGGCCACCTCGCCCGGGCCATCGCCGCCCAGTGGCTGGCGTTCGCCAAGCAGGTGGAACGGCGCGAGCCCCCGGTCTGACCAGCCGGCACCGTCCGCGGCCGCCCTGTTCGTGGCGGCCCTGTTCGTGGCGGCCCTGTCCGGCGAACGGCGCGGGGCCGGTCGAGTCGGCGGCCCTGGATCCGACGCGCCGCAGCGATGTCGACGGGCGGTGCTTCGGGACGGGCGTGGCTCTGACGCTCTCGGGCCCGCAGCACTGCCCGGGGCCCGGGGCCGCGGCGAAGCCCGCGCGCGGGTGGATTCACCTGCGCGGCCGCGGCCGCGATCATCGGTGCCCTCGCCTGCTGGAGCCACCGCCTGCCGTGGTGAGCGGCGGCACAGACGGCGCTCCCACGGCGGTTCGTGCGGGCCTGAGCTGCGCGGGGGTACCGCCGGGGACGGCGGAAGCCGGCCGGAGGCGGGGCGCCTCGGGAGGTGCCTCAGGCCCCCGCGCCAGGGCCGGGAACCGGTGGCCGGGCAACGCTCCGTAGTCGATGACGCTCCGTCAGTTCGGCCGCATCGCGGCCCCGGTCACTCCCTGTTCCCACGGTCGAGGGGACCGGCGGTGCCCGCCGGCCGGGCGGTCCGGTCTCCCCGTGCGCCCCGCCGCACCGCGGCCTACCGTGGAGACGAGGGGTACGGCCATGGAACGGGGGTCTCCCGTGCAAGAGCCCGTGATCGCCACCGCCCTGCTGATCGCTCTGACCGGCTGGTGTGCGGTCCACTGCGCCCTCGCCGCCGCGGGGCGCGGCTGTCCGGACCGCCGGCTGGAGCCGATCGAGTTCGTGACGGCCCTCGCCATGGTCGCCATGGTGGCACCGGCGGCGGACCCGTTGCCGCGAGTCCTGTGGGCCGCCCTGCTCGCCACGGCCGCGGCCTGGCCGGCGGTCCTGCTGGCGGGGCGGATAGGCCGTCACCACCGCTCGGCCCCGATCGGCGCCCTGCGTCACTATCCGCACCACCTCCTCAGCGCGGCGGTGATGGCCGCCCTGGTGCTGCTGATGGCACCGGCGCAGCACCACGCGGGCGCCGGCCACACCGGTGGCGGCCACGGGGGCGGCCATGCCGCGGTGCCGGAGTGGGCCCTGCTGGCGCTGGTCGCCTACTTCCTGGTCCACGCGGCCCGCGGCGCGGGCACGCTCCTGCCGCGTCCGGCCGCCGGGGGCCGGACGCGGGGGGAACGACCGGCAGGGCGGTCGGCCCGTGTCCACGGACCTGCCGCCCTGACCTCACCCGACCTGGTCGCCGCGCGGCGCACGGTGATGTCGATCGGTATGGCCTACATGCTGCTCGGCATGAGTTGACGGCGGGCCGTCCGGTGACCGGGTCACGCACCGTCGCGGCGCACCGCCAGAAAGCTCGCGGTCTGCCCGGTGGGGCCACCCGAGTGCGGCTCCGCCCGCAGCACCGCCCCGGCCAGGACCATCCGCTGGTCGATCCCGGTCTCCCAGTGGCGCAGGACGACGCCGTCGTACTCGTAGTGGAGGTCCGCGACGGGCGGTCGGCCCCGGCCGCTCAAGGTGAACGGGAGGCGGGGCGATTCCTCGGCCCGGCCGGCGCCGGTCAGATCGCTGACGTTCATGGCGCCCCTCCTGGACGGGTGAGGCGGATCGAGCACCTCGTTCCAGGGTCCTGCGGGCGCCCCGTGCCGCCCACCGCTGCTCGTCCGGACAGCGGGCCCGGTTCACCTCCTCGAAGGCTTGTGGACGAAGCACCACGGGGTGGCCGCCGCCGCCCCGGGAAGCCGGGCCGCCCGGCCAGGGCGCCCGGCCCACCCTAGGAGTGACATGTCGAACGGAACGTTCATACGAAGAGACGCCAGCAAGATGGCCGAGTGGGATCCGGTGCTGTACTGGTACGCCCGCGCCGTCGGAAGGATGCAGCAGCGACCCGCCACCGACCCGACGAGCTGGGTCTTCCAGGGGTGCATCCACGGCATCCCGCCCACCGTCACGCAGACGCACGAAGCCTTCAGCCAGTGTCCGCACGGAGGCTGGTTCTTCCTGCCGTGGCACCGCGGCTACCTCTGGTACTTCGAGCGGATCATCCGGGCGGCCATCAAGGAGATCGCCGCCGAGGAGCACATCACGCCCGACCCGTCCACCACCTGGGCCCTGCCGTACTGGGACTACGCGCTGGACGCACCCTCCGCCGGCCCGCCCCCGACCTTCACGACGCGCGCGCTCCCGGCGGCCTTCCGCAGCCCGAAGATGCCGGACCGCCCGGGCGGCACCACCCTGACCGTCGACAACCCGCTCTGCCTCCGGGACGACCTGGAACCCACGACCGAGGCGGAGTTCTGGGCCGCCCCGCATCGTGCCAAGGACAAGAACGCCGCCCACCAGGTCCTCCCCTACGTGGACCTCAACCCCTTCAGGGCGATGAGCGCGACGATCTTCGCTGCCACGAAGAGACTGTCAGCGGTCCAGCCGACCTTCGGCAGCGAGGTCAGCTACACCGTCATGCCTCACTTCCAGTCCGGCTTCGGCGAGCTGGAGAACGTCCCGCACAACCAGGTCCACGGTGGTGTGGGCGGCTGGATGGGCCGGGTGGAGGGCTCCGCCCGCGATCCGATCTTCTGGCTGCACCACGCCAACCTCGACCGGCTCTGGTCGGGCTGGCTGGACAAGGGCAACCAGAACCCGGACCACACGTCCTGGCTGGACCACGAGTTCATCTTCTTCGACGGGAACGGACAGGAGGAACGGCCCACCAGCAAGGTGGTCATGGACGACGCGCGCGACTACGCGTACGAGTCGCTGACCGACGGGTCGGGCACCCGGCCGGTGATCCTGCCGCCGGTCCAGGCCCCACGGGCGGGCGAGCGGGTCCTGGCGGCCTCCGTCGGCAACCCCCGGCAGCCGCTCGACGTCAGGGCGGCGACCACGGTGTCCCTGGAACCGAGCGGCGTCGAGGGTGCCATGCGCTCGCTCGCCGCCCGCGACGAGCCGCAGACCAACCTCATCCTCACCGTGCACGACGTGTACACCGAGATCCCGCCCGGGACGCCGTTCCACGTCTTCCTCAACGGCCCCGGCGGCGACCTCGACCCGGAGGGCCCCTACTTCGTCGGCTGGATCTCCTTCTTCGGCATGGCCGGCGCCGGCGGGCACGACGCCAGCTACGACGTCACCGAGCAGGTCCAACGCCTCAAGGACCAGGGGCTGATGCCGGACGGTCCGCTCACGGTCTCGATCGTGCCGTCCATCCCGCAGCCGGCGACGAACATCCCGCAGCCCAGCTTCGAGAGCGTCAGCCTCACCAGCATCTGATCGTCCCCGTCCCCGTCCCGGGGGCCCCGGCGAGTGCGCCTCGGCGCGTGGATCGTGCTGACGCGGAAATGCTTCGCGCGGGGGAACCCCGCCCGCGAGCTCCGCACCCCGTCTCGGCGGTGGTCAGCGGGCTGCGGTGGGTCCCTCGTGCCGGGTGCCGGACAGCGCTGCGTGCACGGCGGCCGCCGCGTGGAGTCGCGCGGTGGGGAAGACCGGGACGGGGCTGTCCTCGGAACCGATGAGGAGCTCGATCTCGGTACAGCCGAGAATGATCCCCTCCGCACCGTCGGCCACCAGGTCCGTGATGACCTTCCGGTAGGCGGCGCGGGACTCCTCCCGCACGACGCCCAGGCAGAGCTCCTGGTAGATGACGTGGTGGACGATCGCGCGCCCGTCGGCGTCCGGGACGCGCACATCGAGTCCGCCGGCTTCGAGCCGGCCCCGGTAGAAGTCCTGCTCCATGGTGAACGCGGTGCCCAGGAGACCGACCCGGCGCAGGCCCGACGCCCGCACGGCCGTCGCGGTGGCGTCGGCCAGGTGCAGCAGCGGGATGGAGACCGCCGCCTCGACCCGGTCCGCGACCTTGTGCATGGTGTTGGTGCAGATCAGCACCATGTCCGCGCCGGCCGCCTCAAGCGCCCGGGCGGCCGCGGCCAGGATCTCGCCGGCCTCCGTCCAACGGCCCTGCACCTGCAACCGCTCGATCTCCGCGAAGTCCACCGAATAGATCACGCACCGCGCCGAGTGGAGTCCGCCGAGGCGCTCCCGCGTGAACTCGTTCAACAACCGGTAGTACTCCGCCGTCGACTCCCAGCTCATCCCACCGATCAGGCCGATCGTCCGCATCGCCACACCCTCACATCGACTCCGAGCGGCATCGCGGCCGCCGCGCGATGCCTCGCCATAAGGAATCCATCATGGCAGACGCCGATGTATAAGCTTCCCTTGGCTGTCGTGAAGCCTCCGACGCAAAGGAGGCGGAGGACATCGTGACGCCTGCCGCTGGAGGGCAGAGTTCGGCCGATCCGGTCTGCCGACGAATGGTCCTGACGTAGCGTCAGTAACCCGCAAAAGTCCTATGTGTTGCCGGTCAGCGGGCCCGCAGGCCGTCGAAGACCACTTCGAAGATCCGCTGCTGGGCCGCCGGTTCGGTTCCGCGGAGTTCCATCGTCGTACTGGCGCCGGCGATCAAGGCGATCAGTTCCGGCAGACGCAGCTCCAGGCGGACCGCGCCGCCCTGCTGCGCTCCGGCCAGCAGCGTCCGCGACGGTCTGATCGTCCGCAGCCGGGACTTCCACGACCACCTCACCCTCGTCGTGGCCGGCGGCGCCCTGCCGCAGCTGGTGGCCGCACTGGACGGCCGGCAGACCACCGCCTCTCCGGGGGGAGGTAACCCGCCATCGGACCAAGCGTTCAGCATCCCGGTGGCGCCGGCGGGTTCCGTTCCGCTGCCGCCCCCACGACAACGGCCCGGGGCGCGAGAACCTCGCGCCCCGGGCCGTCGAACTCCGGGCTGTCGAACTCCGGCTCGCCGGAGTCCGGTTCAGCCGTAGGCCACCCGTAGATCGTGGAGCTTACGTCGGCCTGGCCCGCATACGCGTTGCTCAGAGTGAAGAGACGGGTGCTCGGACCGAACACGGTGATCATCCAGGAGGCCTGTGACAACACCGCACGGGGGCGCCTCGACGGCGGAGCCTCCGCGCCGCCCGCTGTCACCCGGCCGCACCGGCTGCGCCGCAGGTCAGACGGGGGAGCGACGCGGTGACGCTAGCGCAGCGGCCCGCACTCGTCGACGAGGACGGGCGGTGCCGACAGGAACACGTCGGCGTCGGCCGGGCCGTAGGCGATGTTGAAGGTGTCCAGCCAGTACGACCAGTCCTGCCTCCCCGCCGCGCTGCTGAAGCGGTAGTTCACTTGCCAGCGCACCCACTGACCCGGCCGGAGCCGCACCGCGGGAGGCCTTCGGGGGCGAGGCGGCAGACCGAACAGGGGATCCACACGAGGAAGCACCCGCAACCGGTCCTCCGCCTCGTGAAGGCGGACCGGTACGTCACGAAGCGCCGCCCGGCTCTCGCGCGGCTCGAAGCCGTCGCGCTCGTGCATCCGGACGATGTGCGCGAACGCGGCCGGGGTCACCGGCACCCCGAATCCCACCGGAGCCGCGTTCCTGCGAGCAGCGGCCTCACCGCCCCGGGATGCCTTCGTCCATGACGTCCTGATCCACTGCACCGTGATCGCCGAACCACCCACCTCTTCCCGCTGGAGGACAGGGGACGATCGGACGGACCGAGTCGTCGGCCGATTCCGGGCCTCCGGGCCCCCGGGCGTCGGCCGGCACCGCCAGCTCGTGGGGGCGCTTCGATCTGGTCGAGGACATCGCCGCCCGTTGCGTTCGGGTCGGCGCGGCCGCTTTCATGGGGGCATGATCACCATTCATCTGAAGTACGAGATCGACGCCGACAAGCTGGCGGACTTCGAGGAGTACGGCCGCCGCTGGGTCGGGCTCGTCAACCGGTTCGGCGGGACGCACCACGGCTACTTCCTGCCGAGCGAGGGAGACAGCGACATCGCCTACGCCCTCTTCTCCTTTCCCGGCTTCGCCGCGTACGAGCGGTACCGCACGGACAGCATGACCGACCCGGAGTGCCAGGCGGCCTTCGAACTGGCCCGGAGCACCGGCTGCATCAAGCGGTACGAGCGCCGTTTCCTGCGCCCGCTGGACGTCACCTCCTAGGCCGGGCAGGGGCTTGGACCGGCTGCCCCGGACCGCCGGGGCGATCGGGGCAGCCGGCGGACCGACTTCACGTCCGGCACGTTGACGAGCGCGATGTGCCTGGCCTGGCCTGGCCCGGCCCGGGTCGGCCTCGGTGCAGGGCGGCGGCTCGGTGGTCGTGAGGGCGAGCGGCCCGGGTGGTGGTGCGCCGACGTGTCCGGAGCGACGACCCGTGACGTACGGACGGGGCTAGGGAGCGCTCGTCCCCGGGCGGGCCTTGCTCATCTTCGTCGCCCTGGCCTGCGCCCAGCGCAGGAGCAGGACCGCGACCACCACCGCCATCAGGGCGGCCTTGCCGACCGGGACGGCCGTCCCGCCGCGCAGGGCGGTGGAGAACATCGGCGTCAGCACCGCCACCGCCACGGCAGGCCCGGCCGCGTACCAGGCGGCGAACAGCAGCGGGCCCGTCCCGCCGCCCGCGCCCTGGGCCGGGGACAGCATCAGGTCCTTGCGCAGCACCCCGCGGCAGGCGTTCACCAGCCCCGCGGCGACCAGTGCCGGTGCGGCGGCCGGGGCGAGCCAGGCGGCCGGGCCGCTGCCCGCGGCCAGCAGCGCCCCGGCGCAGGCCAGCCCCAGCAGGAGCCCGGCCACGGTCGGGACGATCGCGTGGCGCAGCATCAGGGCGGCGAACGGATAGGGCGACCAGGAGGCCCGCCGGACGTCGTCCGTCTCGATCCGGGCCGGCTCCAGCAGCTGTGCCACGGCCAGGTAGCCGAACACCAGGGCGGCGGCGGTGGTCAGCCAGGACAGCCCACCGGTGGCGCCGTGCGCGAGGACGGCGCAGAGCAGCGCGGGCACCGCCAGCGCCACCGCGCGACCCAGCCGGGCGGGCGAGCGCAGCAGGGCGAGGGTGTCCCGCCACGGCACGACCTGCCACGCCCGCCGGGGCGCCGGCAGCCGGAGCCTGCGCTGCCGGTCACTGCCGTTGGCGCTGTTCACGGCCAGTCGTGCGCTGCGCAGCTCGACCGTGCGGAGCGCGGCCAGCACCCCGGCGGCCGTCCTGGCCCGCTCCCGCAGCCGGGCCAGTGGCACCGTCGCGGCGGCCCGGTCGGCGAGCGCCAGGGCGGCGACGGTCGACAGCACCAGCAGTGCGGCGGCCGCCCAGCCGCCCGCCACGGCGGCCGGCGTCGGCGCCAGGGCGGCGATCGCGGCCCAGCCCCACGGCCCCGACCACAGCTCGACCAGCTCCAGCCAGTGCACCGGGTGTCCGGCGACGGCCAGCGCGCTCTGCCCGGCCAGCGCGATGATCAGCACGGTCAGGTACGGAGTGAGCCGGCGCACCCAGCGGGCGGCGCGGTCACTGCGCTCCACGACCAGCGCGGCGCAGGTGGCCAGCAGCGGTACGCAGAGCCCCCCGAGCAGGCACCAGCCGAGCGCGGCCGGCAGGCCGACCCGAACGGTCAGCCCGAGCGCGACCATGCCGCCGACCGCGGCCACCAGGCCGGGGAAGGCGGCCACGGCGCAGGACAGCCAGAACCACGGGCGGAGCACCGGGCGGGGCCGGACGGGGTGGATCAGCAGCCAGTCGGTCGCCGCCCGGGGCGGCACCACCGGGCCGCGCCACAGGCCGTCCCGGACCAGCAGGACGAAGGTGAGCAGCCCGATCGCGGTGATCCCGGCGGGCATGGCGGCGAGCAGATCACCGCCGTGGCCGGTGTAGTCGGCGCCCATGGAGGCTTGGAGGAACAGGCCGAGGCTGGGCACGCCGCCCCAGATGATCAGGATGAGGACCACGCAGTAGACCGCGAAGCCGACCGACTTGGCACGGTTGCGCCGGTGGGGGGCCCGCAGGGCGCGGAGCAGGGCGAGCGTCTCGTCGGTCCAGTCGTCGTCGTCCGTCCAGGCCTCGACGGCGAGGTCGCGGTCGGCCTCCGGGTGGGTCGTGGTCACCGGGCACCCGCCGAGCCGGCGGCGGTGCGGGCCGCGAGATCCGCTGCCAGGACCTTGCGGGTCGCGCCCTGCTTCAGGATCTTGCCGTCCTCCAGCACCACCACCCGGTCGGCCACGTCCAGGGCGAGGTCGGTGTGGTGGGTGACCAGGAGCACCGCGACGCCGTCGGCCAGCTCCGCCCTGAGCAGGTCGGCGAGGTGTCGGCGGGCGTCCGGGTCGAGCCGCTGCTCGGGCTCGTCCAGCAGCAGCAGGTCGCGCGGGCGCACCAGCGCGCACGCCAGCAGCAGGGCCTGCATCTGTCCGGAGGAGAGGGCCGAGGGCAGCGCGTCGGCCCGTGCCGTGAGCATCCGGTCGGTCAGTACCTGGGAGACCCAGTCGGGCGCGTCGGCGACCCCGTGCGCGACCGCGACCAGGAGCAGGTGCTCGCGGACGGTCAGGTCGGGGTAGCAGGCGACGGTGTCGCCGACCACCGCCACCCGGGCCCGGACCCGGGGGTCGTTCTCGTCCATCGGGATGCCGTCGAAGACCACGGTGCCCCTGCTGGGGGCGTCGCGTCCGGCCGCGACCCTGAGCAAGGTCGACTTGCCCGATCCGTTGTGGCCGAGCAGTGCCACGCACTCTCCGGCGGCCAGCGACAGGCTCACGGGGTGCAGCACCTCCCGCTCGCCGTACGAGCGGCTGACGCCGGTCAGCTGCAGCAGGGGCTTGCGGGCCGCGGCACGTGGTTCGGCGGCGTTCTTGGCCATGGGGAGGGCGCCTCTCGACGGGGTGTCCGGCCACAGTACCGATCCACCGGCGGCCACCCGGGTGAGGGTGGTGCCGGCCCGGAGCCGGTGCGGACGTCGAGCCCGGTTCGGCCCGGGGTGGGCGTGGAGCGCACCGGGGGCCACCCGCCCGCCCGCGGTGCGCCCACGCGCCGGTCAGGCGGGGTCGATGACCACGATCGGGATCTCGCGGTCGGTCTTGGCCTGGTACTCGTCGTACGCGGGCCAGTGGCCCACCATGACCGGCCAGAAGGCGGCCCGCTCCGCGGCGGTGGCGGTGCGCGCGGTGCCCTGGACGATCGTCGGGCCGACCTGGACGCGGACCCGGGGGTCGGCCGTCAGGTTCCGGTACCACAGGGGCGCGTCGTCGGCCCCGCCCTTGGAGGCGACGACGAGGTAGCGGCCGCCGTCCTCGCCGTAGATGAGCGGAGTGCGGACGGCCTGCCCGGAGACCCGGCCGACGGTGGTCAGCAGGAGGGTCTGGGTGCCCTTCCAGTGCTGCCCCTCGGCGCCGTTCGAGCCCACGTACTGCTTGACGTGGTCCAGCTGCCAGGTGCCCGGCGCGGGGTCCTTGGGGTGGTCCCAGTCGATGTCGGTCACGGTGTCCGCCTGCCTTCGTGTGGAATGGGTCGACAGTTTCGACAACGACTGCCGACGCCTCCGGGCACGGCCGCCCCGGGCCACTGGTCCGGGAGAACCTGCGGGGGTACAGCGACGGGGCGACCCAGGGGTGCCGCGGGGAGGCAACGGTGGCGCCCGGTCGGGTGCCGCGGCGGTGGGCCTCCCGACGACTCGAAGGGAGGCCCCACCGCTTCTCTCCTACGCTCCCGCCGACCGCGACAGCTGCCGCGCCGTGTCGAGCGCTCCGAGAGGGTGCGGAGCAGTGCGCGCGCCGGTCGGCGCACGGGTGCCGAGGAGCGTCGCGGGCTTCGCCACGTCGACGGAGCCGAAACGCTGGATCGTCAGTTCGAAGTCCCGGTGCGCCCTGGCGCCAAGGGCCGGTGGCAGGTGGATGCGCCCGTCCCCGAGCATGCGCCGGATCCGCGCGCGGCTCAGCCCGAGCCCGAGCGCGAGGAGCCGCTCGACGCGGATCGGCGCGGGCAGCTCGAAGGTGACCAGCACCCTGAGCGGGGTCGGGTCGTCGAGCGCGTAGAGGGGCGTGCGGGTCTCCAGGCCCCAGGTGCCGGTCCAGTCGAGGCGGTATCCGGTCTTCGCGGCGAGTGCCGCACTGATCGTCAACTCCCGCACCACGGACGGGTCATTGGTCTCGTACGCCACCCGGCGGGCGGGCTCCAGCGACGAGACGTGGACGCGCTCGTGGACGGGCACCTTGGACGTCCGGTCGCACCCCGCGCAACTCAGGAGGAGCCAGACGTCGAGGAGCTTGCCGTTCGCGTTGACGCGGATCTTGCCCGAGGGACGGTGACGCGTGCTGGAGCAGTCCGGGCACTGGCGCACGATGGTGGGCAGGGCGGACTGGCGCACGGCCCACAGGGCCTTGCGGTCGGTATGCATGGAGGTGATTGCTTTCAGGACTCGGCAGGAGCTCTCGCAGGCGGTGCTGCGGCTCCTGGATCTGACGGATGCACACGCGGGCGCGACTGATCGCCCCGGGGCCGAGCCATCAGGCTCCGAGATCGATCGCGCGACAGGTGGTTCTCGCTACGTGGCAGCCGTTACAGGTCCATGCGGGCGATCCTGATCGAGGTCACCGCTCGAAGGCAAGCCGTTTTCCGTCGGCCTGGGCCTGGGCTCGGGCTGGGCCGGAAACAGGTGCGGGTGCGGGTGCGGCGTCAGGTCGCCGGCAGCGCAGGGGGCTTCGGACGCCGCGGCAGTCCGGGCGGCGTGCAGGGGAACCGGGGGAGGAGGGAGCGGCGGCTCAGTCGAACCGGATGTGCTTCACACCCGTCCACGTCCGCCGAAGGCGTCCGCGGAGCGCGCTGTCGGTGTTCGGGGCGAGCGTCAGTCCGGAGGCGGCGGCGATGTGCTCGGCGACCTGCGCGACGGTGAGGCGGTCGGTCCACAGGTGCTCGGCGAACTCGTCCTGGCGCAGGCGCTCCAGGCACACGTCGAGTTTCGACAGGGCGAAGCTCTCCCGGCGCGGAGCGGTGTCCTTCCCGGCGACGAACTGCACGACGTGCCCGAAGCCGCGCTCGCGCAGCCGTCGCAGCACCGTCGCGCGCTCCGCCAGCAACGCGAAGTGCCGAACGTCGTGGCCGCGCTCCCGCAGCCGACCGACGGTCTCGCGGAGGTACGCCGGTTCCACGACCGTCATCGGCGCGATCACCACGCCGTGGTGCTCGGTCAGAGCACGGTCCAACACCTCGAACACTCCCTGCCGCCAGGCGGGAAGGTCCTGGAAGTCCCCGCGCAGCGAGGGCGGCATCATCCGGTGCAGGCCGAAACCCACGTGCTCGGGGTCGCAGATGACGCTGCCCGCCAGCCGCCGCCGGATCTCGTGCGCGGTCTGCGTCTTGCCCCCGCCGAAGGGGCCGTTGATCCACAGGAGCATGCGCCGACCCTACTGCGCCCGACGCGGCAGCGGGGAGCGCGGCGGTCAGGGAACGGGCACCGCCCGTCCCCGCTCCGGTCGGGGTGTGGGGAGCGGCGGCGGGCGGTGGTCCGGGACGGGGTCGGTCAGTCGATGGACCAGTGCTGCAGGGCGGAGCCGGTGTCGGGCTGCTGGGTCACCTCGGCGCCGTTGGCGGCCGAGGCGGCGGTGACGAGCAGGCCGGTGGCGGCGGAGGCGATGGTGTACTGGTCGTTGTCGCCGGGGGTGATCTTCCAGCGCTGACCGGTCTGGTTGTCGCAGGTCCGCTGGACGACGGCGCCGCCGGCGGCGCCGGTCGCCTCGGCGCACTTGCCGGACGACTTGTTGGTCATGGTGTAGGAGCCGTCGGGCTGGGGAGCGAAGGTCCAGGTCTGGTTGGGGCCGCGGTTCGGCGACCACAGCACCGGTGCGGTGCCGTCGGTGGTGGAGCCGCCGGGGTTGTCGAGCGCCTTGCCCCCGGTCTCGACGCTGTGCGCGCCCGGCACCGTCTTCACGACGCCGGGCCAGGGGATGCCGGGGGCGGCGTAGTAGCCGATCCCGGCGGCGGTCCAGCGGGGGCCCTGCTGGGCCAGGCGCTGGCGGAAGCTGTTCCAGTCATGGGTGGACCGGGGGCTCCAGCCGACCTCCGCGAGCGCGGGGAGGCGGGGGAAGCTCATGTAGTCGGCGTAGTCCTGCGGTGCGGGCCAGCGGGTGTTCGGGGTCGGCAGGCCGTTACTGCCCTCGTAGGCACGGTCGGCCCAGAGGGCGGCCTCGACCCCGGCGATCTTCTTGGCCGGGACGACCGAGCCGGTGCCGTCGGGCTTGGCGGTGCTGGTCGTCGGGTCCCACTCGTAGGCGCGCTGCACCGGCACGTAGCCGGACCAGCTCAGGCCGTACGGGGTGGCGACCTCGTACTTCATGTCCAGGTAGGCGTGGTCGGACGGGGACATCACGAACTTGGCGCCCTGCGCGACCCCCTGGCGGACCTCGCGGATGCTCTTGGTCTCCTCGGCGGTGCCGATGCTCTCCCGGTCCTCGTCCTCACCCCAGTACTGCAGGAGGCTGTTGGCGGGGACGCTGGACTGGCCGAGCTGGTGCCAGCCCATCACGGTCTTGTCGCGGCCGGTGGTGGCCGAGGTGGCCGCCTTGACGTAGGCGGCGTACTCCTCCGGGGACGCGTCCGGGGTCTCGTCGCCGCCGAGGTGGATGTAGGGGCCGGGGGTGAGCTTGGCGACCTCCTTGATGACCTTCGCCAGGAAGCGCCTGGTGTTCCCGATGTGGGCCGCGTCCTCCAGACAGTAGAGGCTGATGCCGACGTCGAAGCCCGAGTACGGGGCCTTCGCCTTGTCATCGCAGTTCAGGCCCGGTACCGACGCGAGGGCGGCTTCGGTGTGGCCGGGTCCGTCGATCTCGGGCACCACGGTCATGAAGCGGGACGTGGCGTAGGAGACGATCTCCTTGTAGTCCGCTGCCGAGTAGTACCAGTCGCTGCCGCCGGTGAAGCCGCTCTGCGTACTGGCACCGATCGAGGTCAGCTCCGGCATGCCGGCGATGGCGATGCGCCACCCCTGGTCGTCCGTCAGGTGCAGGTGAAGGGTGTTGATCTTGTACGCGGCCGCCTCGTCGATGTAGCGCTTGACCTGGGCGACGGGGTAGAAGCGGCGGGCGACGTCCAGCATCACGCCGCGGTACTCGTAGCGGGGCGAGTCGGAGATCTTCGCGGGCGACACCGTCCACGCACGGGACTGCCTGGTGGGGGACTCGACCGCGGCGGGGAGCAGCTGCCGGAGCGTCTGCACGCCGCGGAACAGGCCCTGGGCGCCGTGCGCCCTGACGAGGACACCGCGCTCGTCGGAGGTGAGGGTGTAGCCCTCGTCCCCCAGGCTCTTGGGGCCGTCGGGATCGAGCACGATCGCGTTCTTCGGCGCCCGGTCGTCCTTGACCACCGCGAGGTTGTAGCCCGTGGCGGGGGCCAGCAGCTGGGCGAGGTAGGTGCCGACGCCCACCGCCGCCGAGTCCCGGGAGAGGACGGCGATGCGGGTCTGCGGGGTGAGGGTGAACCCGGCGCCCGCCACTGCCTGCTGCGAGACCGGCTGCGGTACCAGGGCGTAGGGGGCGGGGTTGGGGGCGGGAGGAGCGGCGGCGGCCTGGGAGAGCGTGGCCGTGAGCGGGAGGGTGACGACGGCTGTGGCGAGTGCGACGAGGCGTCTGCCTCGTCGGTGCGACCTGCGCATGTTGACTCCTCGGGCAAGAAGGCACGGGACCGAACACCGGGTGGACGGTCGGGGAGGCGCGTGGTGTGTGTCGGCGGGGATGGTGACTCGGGGCTCGGCAGCTGGTGTCGGGCCCCCGAGGCATCCTCCCGGCGGTGCGCCGGTGAGCGGAGCGCCGGATCTCCTGCCGCGCCGGGTGTCGCGCGGTAGGGCGGCGGCATCGGGCACGTGACGCAAGAGCGCGCCTAATCTGCTTCTAGATGATTGAATCGAGCGCCTTGTGAGCAGCTTTAACCATGAAGGTGTCAGGGAGGTCAAAAGGTGTCAAGACCTACGCGGCCGTAGCTTGTCCGTTCGTGGGCGGTGCTGCCGCGCGGGCCGTCGGAGCTTCCGGAGCGCCCTCGGAGCCGCGGCCGATCGGTACCGGCCCGCCGGTTCGGCGAGCTGGGCCAATCCGGCGCGTCATCACCGTGGCTGGTCGGAGGTACGGTACGCCTCCGCGCCCCGCCGGCGTCGAAACCGTGCGGGATCTCCGCCGCCCCCGCCCCCGCGAGCGCGTCGCGGGGGCGCAGGGTTCCGGCCTTCTCAGTGACGGATCATGCGCTCACTATCGACCGATGGATCAGATGGCATCAGGCCGGTGTGAGCAGACGCGTCTCGGCGGCGGGCAGGCCCTTGGCCCACCAGTGGTCGTAGCGCCGGTAGACCCGCGGGTCGCGGTCGGCGAGGAAGGCGAACAGCGCACCGGCCTCCGCGGCCAGCGCCTCCCAGACCTCCTCCGGGAGGGGGTGGAAGGCGGTGGCCTCGATCCCCGCGTCGACGCTCCGCCAGACGCCGGCGACGTGGCCGTCGACCAGCAGGGTCGGCAGCACGTCCCCGTTCACCCGGATCACCAGCTTGCGGTAGGCGGCCGGGAGGACCCGGCTGCGGTCGGCGTAGACCAGCAGGGTGCTGTCCCACATCGGCAGGAGCCTGGGCGGCGCCGGGGTGTCCTCGTCCGGCCGGGGCGCGCCGGGGAGGTCGAACAGCACCGTGCCGTCGGGGCCCTCCAGCTCTTCGAGTTCGTCGCCGAGTGCCTGCACGGCCCTTCTGACGCGGGCCCGTTGGATCATGGCGAACTGCGCCATGTCCACCACCGAGGCCGGGCCGAAGCCCTCCAGGTAGCGGCGGATCAGCGGCCCCGTGCTGTCGAGGACGGCGTCCGGGTCGGTCAGCACCGGCCGCGTGGCGGCGGCGACGTACGACGGCCGGGGGGCGAACGACCAGGGCCCGCCGGCGGGCACGTGCCACAGCGGCGCGTACTGCCGCAGCATCCGCCACGCCGGGAGCTCGACCGGCGTGCCGCGGCGTTCGCCGAGCCAGGCCTGGGCCTCGGCGCCGGTCCGCGGCCGGTCGGCGAAGTCCAGCAGCTCGGGAAGCAGGGCGTCGGCGTCGGCGGCGGTCAGCCCGGACGCCGTGAAGCGCGCGTCGCCGAGCCTGGAGGCGCGCAGGGTCGGCTCCACCGCCTCGCGGAAGGCCCGGTAGTCCTCGCTGTGGACCAGGTGCAGCGTGATCCGCATCAGCGTCGACCGCACCACCCGCAGCCCGGCCACGGCGCTGTCGAGTCCGGCCGGGTCGAACCCGCTGATCCGGTTCCACAGTGCCAGGTAGGGCGAGGCGGGCTCCTGCGCCTGGAGGGCGACCACCCGCCGCACCGCGTCGGCGGCGTCGATCGGCTCCCGCGCCAGCAGTAACTGCCGGGCGAGGGTCGAGCGGTTGAGGGCGCGCGCCGTGATCACCATGCCCGCATTCTCCCGGCTCGCCGCTCCCCGGGAAACCCGCGGGCCGGGGCAGCCGACGAGAGGTGCCGGTACCGCCTCCCGCCCGGAGCGGCTGGTGGGCTCCCGGGAAGGGTGAACGGGGCGGCGCCCGTCGGGGAGAATCGCGGCATGCGGATTCTGATCATCACCGCCGGGTCGCGTGGCGACGTCGCACCGTTCACCGGCCTGGGGCGACGCCTGCTGGACGCCGGACACGAGGTCGCCGTGGCGGCCCATCCGGCCTTCGCCGCACTCGTCGGCGGGTGCGGCCTCGGGTACCGGCCGCTGCCGGGGGACCCGGAGGAGCTGATCCGCGGCTGGTCCCGGGCGGCGTCGCGGGAGGAGGCCCGGGCGCTGACGAGGGCGTACGTGGACGGGCTCGCCGACGGTGTGGAGCGGGCCGTGGCGGACGGTACCGACCTGGTGCTCACCGCCTTCGCCCCGGCTCCGCTGAGCGAGACGGCCGGGGAGGCGCTCGGCGTGCCCGTCCTCGAAACCCACCTCGTACCGGCGTTCGCCACCCGGGAGTTCGCGCTGCCCGGTGCGACGGACGCCGAGGGCCTGGGACCGGAGGGCAACCTGGCCGCGGGCCACGACGTGGTGCGGCGCCGGGACCAGCTCTTCGCGGGAGCCGCCACCCGGCTGCGGGCCCGCCTCGGGCTGCCCGAAGCGGCACCGGCACCGTCGGAGGCCGACCGCGGCCCGGTCTTCGCCGGCTTCAGCCCCTCCGTGCTGCCGCGCCCGGCGGACTGGCCGAGCCGGGTCGAGGTCCCGGGCTACTGGTGGCCGGCCCGGCCGGACGGCTGGCGGCCCCCGGCCGAGCTGGTCGACTTCCTCCAGGCCGGGCCGCCACCGGTGTTCATCGGGTTCGGCAGCATGGCCCCGGGGCACGGGGAACGGCTCAGCGACCTGGTGGCCGCTGCGGTGAAGCGGGCGGGGGTGCGCGCGGTGGTCCAGGCGGGCTGGGCCGACCTCGGCGGCGGTGGCGACGACGTCCTCGCCATCGGCGACGTACCGCACGACTGGCTCTTCCCCCGCACGGCCGCCGTCGTCCACCACGCCGGAGCGGGTACCACCGGGGCGGGGCTGCGCGCCGGGGTACCGGCCGTACCGGTCCCCGTCATGGCCGACCAGCCCTTCTGGGCGGACCGGCTGCACCGGCTGGGCGTCGCCCCGCTGGTGCTGCCGTTCGAGGAGCTGAGCGCCGAAGCCCTCGGGACCGCGATCACGGCCTGTACGACCGAGCCGGTCCACCGGAGCCGCGCGGCCGAACTCGCCCGGCGGATCGCCACGGAGGACGGCGCCGCCGCGGTGCTCGCCCACATCGACACGGCCTACGGCCGGTGAGACCGGGGCTCGCCCGGGCCTCCTCGCGGCCGGGCGGAGCGTCCGCCGTCGCCGCGCGCTACGGGGCGGCGTAGCAGCGGACGGCGACCAGCTGCTCCGGGCTCCAGCGCTGTTCGACGGTGGCCAGCAGCCGCCAGCCGAGGCGTTCGTAGAGCGCGGCCGCGGCGGTGTCGGACGCCACCACGTCGAGCACCGGGTGCAGCGCGCGGGCCCGGGCCTCCTCGGCCGCCCGCGCCATCAGCAGCGCGCCGATCCCGCGGCCACGGGCGGACGGGGCGACGAACAGCCGGCTGACCACCGCCGTCCCGTCGACGCCCACCCCCGCCCGAGCGCTCCAGAGCCCCGGCGCCGCGTCGTCCGCACCGCTGCGGGCCAGGACGACATGGCCGGCGATCCGGCCGTCCAGCTCCGCCACCCACGAGCCGATGAGCGCGGGCGGCGTGAGCCATGACGTCGGCGCCTCGGGCCAGTTCACCGGGTAGCCGTCCCGCGCATGGACCTCCGCCAGGACCCGCACGCACGCACCGAGGTCACGGTCGTCACGACACCGCACCCCCGGGGCGGTGCCCGGGCCGGACCCGCTCTCACTCCTCATCGCGGCATGGAACCACAGTCCGGCGCCCGTGACCAGCCGCTTTCTGCCGGTGCCGGGAGGGGGACGGCCGGCACACGCGTGCGCTCGCGCCGCCTCACTCGGGACCGGGACCGTGCAGCTCCAGCCGCCACAGTGCTTCACTGAGCAGGTCCAGCCCCTGCCGCAGATGGCGCCGGTAGGTGCCGTAGGGGAGGCCGAGCCGGCGGGCGGCGGCCTCCTGGGTGGGCGCACCGGAGAAGTAGCCCGCGGTCACGGCGTCGCGGGCGCGGACACCGCGCGGATCGCGGGCGAGGTCGTCGACGCTCCC
The DNA here is from genome assembly GCF_055564815.1 of Kitasatospora sp. NPDC028961. Classification (NCBI taxonomy): domain Bacteria; kingdom Bacillati; phylum Actinomycetota; class Actinomycetes; order Kitasatosporales; family Streptomycetaceae; genus Kitasatospora; species Kitasatospora sp. NPDC028961. The sequence continues at coordinate 233,991 of NZ_JBVHVO010000010.1, forward strand.
GCGCAGCAGCGCGCGCAACTCCTCGACGGGCTCGCCGAAGTCGGCCGCCAGGCGGGTGCGGAGCAGCGCGCAGGCGGCGAAGGCGCCCGCGTCGCGCCAGTGCGTCAGGGCATCGCGGACGGCCTGGTCGAACGCGGCGCGCGAGACGCCCGACGGCCCGGCCCGGGTGGGCACGGCGGTGGCCGCTATGAAGTGGCGGAGCCAGGTCTCGACGGGCACCTGGCGCCAGTCGACCGCGAACAGGCCGTAGGTGTGCTCGCCGACCCGCGGCCGGGCGCCGGTGTCGGCGAGGCTGCCCTTGACGCGCGCCGACCACGTCTCGGCGTCCCGCCAGACGGCGAAGCCGTAGGCGCGGCCGCGGGCGCGGGCGGACTCCGCCTGGGCGCGGGAGCTGCTGAGGTCGATGACGCGCGAGGGCACCTGGTACCGCTCGGGGTAGACCGAGAAGCGGCTGACGCCGATGTGCTCGCCGGGCCGGACCGGCCCGGCGGCCTCGGCGTACTCCCAGGCGGCCGCCACGACCGGGTCGGCGGCCAGGTCCTCCGGGTCGGCGGGGGCGGGCAGGGCGAGGCGGGCCGTGAAGGCCACGATGCGGCCCGTGCTCACCAGGCGGTAGACGCTGAAGGCCTGCGGCTGGCGCCGCGCCCAGTAGCGGACGAGCTCCGCGGAGGCCGGGCCCTCGGTCTGCTCGGCCATCCGCAGCACCGTGTCGAGGTCGTCCGGGTGGAGGGGCCGGTCGTGCACCTCGTCCTCGCGGGAGAAGGTGCGCAGGCGGGCGACCATCTCCCCCTCGCGGAAGAGGTAGAACAGCTCGTCGGTGACGGTCCAGACCCGCTCCTCCGGGGCCTCCCGCAGGATGCGCAGGTACTCCTCGGCCAGCCGCCGGCGCATCGTCACGAAGGCGTTGGGGGCCCGCCAGCGGAGGTCGGCGGCCAGCGTCTCGCGGGCGGCGTCGTGCGGGTGGAGCCCGCGGTGGGTGGACTCCATGAACGGCAGGTCGCGCAGCCAGGTGAAGAGCGGGTGGGCGTCCTCCTCGGGCAGGACGGCGGCGAGCAGCTCCTCGGAGGTTGAGTAGGCCTGGGCGGCCAGCTCCAGCGCGCGGCGGTGGGCCGCCGTCGGCACCTCGCCGATCAGGCCCGACAGCAGGGTGCGCAGGACATCCGCCGAGGGCGCCCAGACCTCCTCCCTCGTCCAGTCCGCCATGCCGGACGCGGCCGCCAGGGAGAGCGCCAGCGGGTTGCCGCCGGCGAAGCGGAGCACCCGCTCCCGCAGTTCGGGCAGGACCTGCGCGGTGGTGAGCAGGCTCCGGGCCTGTTCCTCGGTGAACTGCCCCAGCTCACTGACGTGGAGGAGTCCGGCCCAGGCGGGATCGGCCGCCCACTGCGGCTGGGGCGCGAGGCGGCCCGCCAGCACCACCAGGGTGTCGGCGGCGGCGCGGGGCAGGAAGCGCTGCCACAGCCAGCTCTCCAGCCACTGGCAGTGCTCGAAGGAGTCGAGGAACAGCACCGTGCCGGGGACGGTCAGAAAGGAGGCGGCGACGCGCTCGAAGTCGGCCGGGTCCCGGCTGACGAAGCGGCCGTCCAGCTCCAGCAGGGGCCGTCCCGCCGTGCGGGCGTGGTCCGTGAGACGGCGCAGCAGCGTCGACTTGCCGATGCCGCCCGGACCGGACAGGTAGAACGCGAACGGCGCCTGCGGGTCCCCGGCCAGGGCGCGCGCGAAGTGGTCGAGTTCCTCGTCGCGGCCGATGAAGGCCTGGACCCGGGCGCTGCTCAGCCGCTCTCCGACGGTTGCCATGGCGGCTCCTCTTTCCTCGTGTCGGCGGTGGTCCGTGGTGTGCGTACCGTCTGCGGTGGTGACGGGGGCGTGCTTGGCGGCGAGGTCCTCGGACAGGATGCTGAAGCGGGGGTCGACCATGGCGGGGCGGACCTCTCGGAGAGCGCGGGCGCCCGAGGAGCGCCGAGTGACGGTGACGTAAGGGGTGAGCGGCCGACTTCGCTCTCAGGCGGGGGCCGGGCGGCGGCGGGGTCTCCGGCGACCGGGGCCGCGGGCCGCAACGGGGAACCGAGGAGCCCCGCCCGCGAGTGGGCGGCGGAACGCGGATCCGTGCACCGTGTCCGGGCGGGTGAGTTCGACTCTCCGCGCCGTGACCGGGACGGCAACTCGCGTTCTGGGCAACGTCGTATCGGTTCCTGCCTCGGGACGGCGGAGGTGATCCGACGTCAGGGCGGCCCCGCAGAGGCCTGCCCGTGCGTTTTGACGTGCGCACTATAACCTGAAGATCGAATGATCAGAGCTGCTCTGATCCGAGCACCGGGCCGTTCGTCCCGGGAGAATCGCGGGCCGCGGCCGGTGGCCAGAGCGAGGTCCATCGAGGCCGCCTCGCCGAGGGGTTCGGCGCAGCCCGAGGACGGACGGCGCCTCGGTGATCGCCAGTGCCCGCACGCCGGCCTCCCTTCGTCGACGGGGTCACACCGCACACTCCCGCGGACCGGACTGCGAACACCGGACTGCGAACACCGGACTGCGGACACCGGACGAGGCCGACGGCGTGTCAGGCGATCGATGCCGGCCGGACCGGAGGTCCCTTCCCCCCGGCCCGACGCCGCCGCGCCGCCTACGGTTCGAGGGCCGCCCTGGTCCCGCTGTCGTGCGTGACGGGGGCGCGCGCCGTGCCGCCGACCGCCACCACCGCGTACACGCCCGGCACGGCGCGCGCCGGGGCGGTCGGCGGGCCGTCCGGGTGGGGCTCGCCGGTGTCCTCGCACATGCCCGGTCGGTCGACTGCGGGGCGGCTGGGCTGGGTGGCGATCACCGCCTGCGGGTCGCCGCGTCGCTCGGGAGCGCCCTCATCGTCCGTTCGGCACTCGTCATGTTCCCCACGGTGCACCGTCCGTGGCGGTGCGCCGTCAGCCGCCGGAACGATCTCCCTCCCCCTGGCGGGTGAGTGCGCCGGGGTCCCGGGTGCGCGCCGCGGGCACGACCGGGACCCCGGGGGCACTCGGGCGAGGTCACCCCCCGAGGCGGCGCGCCAGGTCGACAAGGTCGGGCAGCAGCAGGACCCGTCCGCCGGAACCCGGCAGCGGGACGTGCAGCGGTGCGGTCCACCGGGCAGGGATCGCGTCCAGCCCGTAGCGGGCGCCCGCGAGCCCGCCGGTGACCGCGGCGACGGTGTCCGTGTCGCCGCCCAGGTCGACGGCCGCGCGTACCGCGCTCTCGAAGCTCGTGGTGGTGCGCAGCGCCCAGACCGCGGATCCCAGGCAGGGCCAGACGGCGCCGTTGAACTCGGTCGCCCGGTCCGGATCCCAGCCGGGATCGAGGACCGTCGCGTAGCGCGGCCGGTGATCGGGATCGACGAGGTCCAGGATCTCCGGGAGCGCGCCGAGGGCGTCCTCGCCCTCCAGGGTGAGGCGGACGAGTTCGTGGAAGATCGCGGTGCCTTCCCAGGCGGCCCGGTCGCCGTGGGTGAGGGCGGCGATGCGCCGGGCGGCGTCCATGGTGGCCGCCCGTCCGGCACCGGCGAAGTGCACCGCGGAGGTCGAGGCCCGCATCAGCGATCCGTTGCCCGCCGCCCGCAGATTCACCTGGAAGTGGATCGCGGCGGCCATGTCCCAGGCCATGCCGTTGGTGAGGACGTCCTCGGTCTGCAGGCCGATGTCCTTGGGATCGGACGCCGCCCACCGCTGGAAGCGGCCGAAGATGTCCGGCAGGTCCAGTCCACCGCGCTGCAGCAGCGACTCCGCCACCAGCACGGCCATCTGGGTGTCGTCGGTCGCCTCACCCGGATCCCAGCCGCCACCTCCGCACATCTCGCCAGCGCCACCGGCGCTGACACCGTCACCGGGTACGGGGAACCGCGCGGAGAAGGCGCCGCGGGGGCCGAACTCGAACGGGGCTCCGAGCGCGTCACCCACCGCCGAGCCGACGACCGTGCCGGTGACCCGCTGAATCCGTTTCATCCCGTTCCTTGGCTGCTGAGGATCTCGGTTGTCCCGGTTCACAGCCAGGCCACCAGGTGCGGCAAGCCGTTCTCGGGGTCGTCCGTGGCGGGGGCGGTCGGGGGCAGGTCGGCCAGTTTGACCGGGACGGCGTCCGGCACCAGGTCGACCCGGTGGATGGACTCGTTCCCGTCGTCGGCGGACAGGTAGGCGAGCGCCTTGCCGTCGGGGGAGAGCACCGCTCCCGAGACGAAGCGCTTCTCGGGCGGGAGCAGTGCGTCCACGCCCTCGACCCGGCTGAAGTCGGCTGCGAACCCGACGCGGTAGAGGTTGTCGCATGTCCCGCAGAGCAGATGGCCGCCGTCGAGCCAGAGCCTGGGAACGCAGCCGCTGGGTACGCCCGCCGAACCCGGCACGACCTGGTGGCCCGGTCCGGCGGGCGTCCCGAGCAGCAGCGGTTCGACGACGCCAAGGGTGCTTCCGGTGACCTGGTCGCCGCGCCACAGCACCGCGTTCTGCTGGGTGTACCCGGCCACTGCCGTGCCGCCGGGGGCGACCGAGACTCCCTCGGGCTTGGTGCCGAACGGGCGAGCCGGCCACGGGCGGTCGCCGTCCAGGGCGAAGTCCTCGCCGGGGGCCGTGCCCCGGGGCGCGGGCTCGGCGCCGCGTACGGCGAGGTCACGGCTGGTCAGCTGCCGGCCTGCGGTCTCGTACCAGAGGACGGAGGTGCCCTCCTGGAACAGCGGTCGGCGATCCTCGCCCGGCCCGTCGGCCGGCGCGGTGGAGGCTGCCCGTCCGCCGGGCAGGGTGAAGGCGGCCGCCCGCTTCATCGCCCCCGAGTTCGGTGCCACGGTGCCGGCGATCAGCGAGAAGTCGGCGTTGAACGCCTGCCGGTCGGCGGTCGCCGAGACGGCTGTGGTCAGGGTCGGGTCGCAGAGCGTGGCACTGGTGGCCAGGTCCGGCAGGGTGGCGACCCGGCGGGCTTCCTCCCTGCCGTCGGTGGCCGCGTGGGCGGTGACGGTCCCCACGTGCACCTTGCCGTCCGCCGTGGTCGGCGACGGCGCGGCCCACCGCTCGCAGCGGGCGACCACCAGCCGGCCGGGCCCCGCGAGCGTCGGCCCGGCCGGCGTCGGCGCCGCCTCCGGCCCGCTGCCTCCGCCGGGACTCGTACAGCCGCTCAACGCCAGGAAGGTCGCGGCGAGCAGGGCCGCCGCCCGGCCGCGGGCGAGAGCGGGTGGGCGCAGGGTCACGGTTCTCCTCGGTGGTACGGCCGGTACGCTCGCCGACCGGGCCCGGGCGCCGACCGGTGCGGACCGCCGACCGGTACGGACCGCTCGAACCGGTGCGATCACCGGACGATACTCCATCCGAGCGGGTGACCTGCCGGCCCATCCGCTCGCCCGGGGGCCCAGGTCCGTGCGGTCCGACAGCCGGGAGTGTCGGTGGCGGGGGCTAGGTTCGGGGGGTGAGCGACTACTACGACCTGTTCCTGGCTGTGGATCTCCCGTCGGACCTCCCGGCGTCGGTCGTACAGGAGGTGAGATGGCTCCTGGGTCAGGCCGACCGGGCACCGGGGACGCATGCTGCCGTCGACTGGGAGGACTCCGGCCACGAGCCGTGGCCGGTCTTCGACGGCGGCTCGGCGAGCCACTCGTTCGCCGGTGCGGACACCGCGTTGCTGGTCCGTGCCGTCGATCGGGCGGACCCCGAGGGGAGCGCCCCGTGGGCGCTCACCCTTCGCACCGGTGTTCACGAGGACGAGTTCGGGGTGGTGATGGAGGCGGTGGAGTGGCTCCTCCGGAAGGCGACCGGCGTCGGATGGGTGGGGTTCGTCCGCAGTTCGGCCTCGGAGGGCATCCGTCATGTGATCCGCCGGCATGACGGGTTCGATCTGGTGGATGTCCGTTCGGCCGGTACACGGGCCCAGGTCTCCTGGTCCTAGGGGCGACGACCTGTCCGGACAGCCCCGCGGGCCCGTCACGGTCGGCCCGCTCACTCCGTCATGGGCAGGCACTCGGCGAGCAGGCCGACGATGTCGCGCCAGGCCCGCCGCGCGTGCTGCGGGTGGTGGCCGACGCCGGGGACCACGCTCTGGTCGACCGGCGGGTGGTGGAAGGCGTGCAGGGCCCCGCCGTAGACCACCAGGCGCCAGTCGACGCCGGCGGCCTGCATCTCGGCGGCGAAGGCGTCCCGTTGTCCGGCGGCCATGATCGGGTCCTCCGAGCCGACCCCGGCCCACACGGGGCATCGGATCCGCGCGGCCTCGCCCGGGCGGCCCGTGGTCAGTGCGTTGACCGTTCCGATCGCCCGCAGGTCGACACCGTCGCGTCCGAGTTCCAGCGCGATCGCGCCCCCGGTTCCGTAGCCGATCGCGGCGATCCGGTCGGGGTCGGTCCGCGGTTCGGCACGCAGCACATCGAGGGCCGCGTGGCCGATGCCCCGCATCCGGCCGGGGTCGGCGAGCAGCGGCATCACGCGGGCCAGCATCTCCTGCGGGTCGGTGAACCAGTGTCCGCCGCCGTGGAGGTCGAAGGCGAGTGCCACGTAGCCCAGTTCGGCGAGGGCGTCGGCCCGGCGGCGCTGGAAGTCGTTCAGGCCCGGCCCCTCGGGGCCGATCAGGACGGCGGGCCGGCGGTCGACCCCGGCGGGAAGCGCGAGGTGCCCGGCCATCGTCAGGCCGTCGGCGGGATAGGTGACCGTGCGTGTGGTGACCATCGTCATGGGATCGGACTGTACGGATCGTCGCTCCGGACCGGGGCGGACTTTCCCCACAGCGAAACGGAGCAGGTGCGGGCTCCGCCGCCCCCGCCCACCCTGCGGTGAAAATCCTCTCCGGCCCCCGATGGCCGAAACTACACTTCACCGCATGCCATATGACAATGTGACACTGCGCCCCGTGGCCGAGAGCGAGCTGGGCACCCTGGAGGAACTGGTCCAGAACCCGGAGGCGGTCGGGACGTTCCAGTGGTTCGGCTGGACCGACCCCGGGTCCTGGCGGCGGCGGTGGGCCGAGAACCGGCTGCTGGGCGAGGACCGCGGACAGCTGGCCGTCGCGGCCGGCGGCGAGTTCCACGGGTTCGTCGGCTGGCGGCGGGTGGACGTCGTGCCGCGCTCGTACTACTGGAGCATGGGCATCCAGCTACTCCCCGGATCGCGAGGGCGGGGCATCGGGACTCGGGCCCAGATCCTGCTGGTGGACTACCTGTTCGCGTACTCGCCGGTCGCGCGGGTGGAGGCCGACACCGAGACGGAGAACTTCGCCGAGCAACGCGCGCTGGAGAAGGCCGGGTTCACCCAGGAGGGCGTGCTGCGCAACGTGGTGTTCCGCGACGGGCAGTGGCGCGACAGCATCCGCTACAGCGTGCTGCGGGACGAGGCGGCCGCCCGCCGGACCTCCGCCGAATCGTAAGCGGAGGGCGGGCGGGCGGCCGGGTGGGTGGCCAACTGACGGAGCGCCCCGCCCCGGGGCCCACTCCCGGGGCCGGGGTGCCCGATGTGTGGAATACCGGTCGAAGCCGTTCACGGTTGCGGCAGAATGTGCGCCTACCACCTGTGATCTTGACCCGGGGAATCCGCGTGAATTCGACCCATGCCCACACCCCCGCGCCCGCCGCGGCGCCCGTGCCCCCGCGCACCAAGGGGCAGATAGCCCTGCGGGTGCTCGCCCTCTGGCTGCTCCCGCCGCTCGGCGCACTGTGGGCGTGGCGCTCCAAGCGGCTCACCAAGGGCGCGAAGCTCGCCGTCACCGTGCTGGCCGCCGTCTGGCTGCTGATCCTGATCGGCGCCTCCGGCGACTCCAAGGCCGAGCAGAACAGCAAGCCCCCGGCCCCGCTGAGCTCCGCCCCGGCCCCGGCCGAGCCCACCACCCCGCCCGCCGGGACCACCCCGCCGGCGCCCACCACCCCGCCCGCCCCGGCCGCGCCCGAACCCGCCGCCACCGAGCCGCCCGCCGCACCCAGCCCGGTACCGACCACCGCGCCCCCGGTGCCCCCGGCACCCGCGCCCGTCCCGGTCGCGCCCAGCACCCCCGCCGCCGCCCCGGCTCCGCCGAAGCCGCCGGTCCCGGAGACCAAGCCGCCGGTGACCACCCCGAAGCCCCCCACCAGCGAGCCGGAACCCACCACCCAGGCCCCGGCGGCGGCCTACTACAAGAACTGCGCCGCCGCGAAGGCCGCCGGCGCCGCACCGCTGCACCGGGGCGACCCGGGCTACCGCGCCGGGCTCGACGCCGACGGCGACGGCGTCGCCTGCGAGCGCTGAGCCCCGGAGGAGGGGGCGGCGCCCGGCCGGTCCGACCCGACGGTGCTCCGGACCGCATGCGTGCCAGGAGCGCGTTCGGCCGGGAGCCGTACGGCGGTGGGTGCGGGAACGGAGGTGAGGCGGGCAGTGCTCCGGGAGGGGGCTCCGCCCGCCTCCTTCCCCGCCCCGATATGAACCGGCATGAACCGGCATGCCCGAACGCCCTCGGGACAAGCCACTCGACGCGCTACTGCGGCTGGTCCCGCCAGGTGGGCGGGACCAGCGGCCATGGCCGACGCTCAAGGGTCCCGACGGCTCAGGAGAAGATCACCGAGCGGACCTTCAGTCGGTCGCCGAACTTCTTGCCCGGGTGCATGACGAAGAAGACGTCACCATTGCAGCCGAACTCGAGGAAGACCGTGGCCGTCGACGTGGTGAAGTTCTCCGGTGCGAAGCCCGGGTGTTCCTCGGTGGTGTGGGGCAGGTCGATGCACTTCCTGCTCTCCGGGTCGGCGAGTCCGGTCGGAACTCCTCGGCCGACCTTGTAGAGGAAGTCACCCTCCGCCGCGTGGGCAGGGCTGGGGGCGCCGACGGTGAGGACGGCGGCGCCGACGACGGCGAACAGGGCTTTGCGGAGACGCATGCGGAATGGCCCTTTCAGTGCGGTACTCGCTGATACCTGCAGAATTGATGTGACGTCAGCGTAGTGACGGAGAATCTGCAGAAACGGATCTGCAAAGGCGGCCATTCGAGCGGTTCACGACGGAAAGCCGTGACCCGGACATCTGTCTCCCCGATGGACCCGACCGACCCGCCCGCGTCGGACCCGCCGGACCCGTCTGACGCGTCCGACGCCTCACGGTGCCGCTGCCCGGACCGGTCCTTCCGTCACACCGTCGACCACGGCGACGCCGAGCACCGGACGATCCCCGGCCGGAGCACGGTGGCCCCGAAATCCGTGGAAGAAAGTTCGCGAAGGGATGTCGAGAAGCCGCGCCCGGCTCCGTCCCAGGGGTGAAGACGGCCACAATGGGCCGTACCTCACCAAGGAGAACATCATGGCCAAGTACCTGCTGCTCAAGCACTACCGGGGCGCGCCGGCGGCGGTCAACGACGTGCCGATGGACCAGTGGGAGCCGGAGGAGGTGACGGCCCACGTGCAGTACATGCGTGACTTCGCCGCCCGGCTGGAGGGCACCGGCGAGTTCGTCGACAGCCAGGCGCTCTCCCCGGAGGGCACGTTCGTCCGCTACGACGGCGAGGGGCGGCCCCCGGTCACCGACGGTCCGTTCGCGGAGACCAAGGACCTGATCGCCGGCTGGATGGTGATCGACGTGGAGACCTACGAGCGCGCGGTCGAGCTGGCCGGCGAGCTGTCGGCGGCCCCGGGGGCGGGGGGCAAGCCGATCCACGAGTGGCTCGAGGTGCGCCCGTTCTACGGCGAGAAGTGCCCGGCCACCGAGTGAACGAAGCACTGCTCCGGGCCCTGGTGCCCGCGGTGATCGGTGTCCTGGTCCGTCGCGGAGCGGACTTCGCGGCGGCCGAGGACGCCGTACAGGAGGCTCTGGTCGAGGCCGTGCGCAGGTGGCCGGACGACCCGCCGCGCGACCCGAAGGGCTGGCTGGTCACGGTGGCCTGGCGCAAGTACCTCGACGCCGTCCGGGCCGACACCTCCCGGCGGCGGCGCGAGGACCTGGTCGAGGCCGAGCCCGTGCCCGACCGGGGCGAGGCGGTGGACGACACGCTCCAGCTGTACTTCCTGTGTGCGCACCCGTCCCTGACGCCGGGCTCCGCCGTCGCGCTGACCCTGCGCGCGGTCGGCGGCCTGACCACGCGGCAGATCGCGCAGGCCTACCTCGTGCCGGAGGCGACCATGGCCCAGCGGATCAGCCGGGCCAAGCGGACCGTCTCCGGCGTCCGCTTCGACCGGCCCGGTGACGTCGCCACCGTGCTGCGGGTGCTCTACCTGGTCTTCAACGAGGGGTACTCCGGGGACATCGACCTCGCGGCCGAGGCGATCCGGCTGACCCGCCAACTGGCGGCCGGCACCGACCACGTGGAGGTCGCGGGCCTGTTGGCGCTGATGCTGCTCCACCACGCCCGGCGCCCGGCCCGGACCAGCCCGGACGGCAGGCTCGTGCCCCTCGCCGAGCAGGACCGCGGCCTGTGGGACACCCGGCTGATCACCGAGGGCGTCGACGTGCTCCAGGCCGCCCTCGCCCGCGACCGCCTGGGCGAGTTCCAGGCCCAGGCGGCCGTCGCCGCGCTCCACGCCGACGCCCGGACCACCGAGGAGACCGACTGGGTGCAGATCGTCGAGTGGTACGACGAGCTGGTGCGGCTCACCGACAGCCCGGTGGCACGCCTCAACCGGGCCGTCGCGGTGGGCGAGGCCGACGGAGCCCGGGCGGGGCTGGCCGCCCTGGCGGAGCTCGACCCCGCCCTGCCGCGGTACACCGCCGTCGCGGCGTACCTGCACGAGCGCGACGGTGATCCGGCGACCGCGGCACGGCTCTACGCCCAGGCCGCCCGGTCGGCGCCCACCCTCCCCGAACGCGACCACCTCACCCGGCAGGCCGCCCGGCTCAACGCGCAACTGCGCCGGTGACGCGGCGGGCCCGGCGCTCGTAGCGGTCCTCCGTCGGCAGCCGTTCGACGACCTCGACGTCGAACGGCTGCCGGGTGTGGCCTCCGTGCCGGCCGTCCGGGCTGTGCACGGAGACCTCCCCGCCGAACAGCGGGCCCGTCCGCACGGCGGGGGAGATCCGGACGGGAGTGATCACGGTCGCGCCGCTCTTCCGGTAGCCCGGGCCCGAAGGTGCGGCCCCGACCCTCCGGTAGCCCGGGCCCGAAGGTGCGGCCCCGATCCTCCGGTAGTCCGGGCCCGAAGGTGCGGCCCCGCTCTTCCGGTAGCCCGGGCCCGAAGGTGCGGCCCCGCTCTTCCGGTAGCCCGGGCCCGAAGGTGCGGCCCCGACCCTCCGGTAGCCCGGGCCCGAAGGTGCGGCGCAGGCGGCGCTTGTCCAGGGTCACCTTGCACGTCCGGGGGGAAGAACGGCGGGCACGGCGTCCTCACCCACCTCGGCGTCGACACCATCCAGCGCAAGTGGTCACGCTTCCTGCCACCGGCCGTGAGTTGTCAGCCTTCCTGGCGCCCGTCACCGCCGCACAGCCGGTGCAGCGCCGCGCGGCTCTCGTCGTCCGCGCCGCGGTAGACCAGAAGCCGGAGCTCCGGGTCCTCCAGCGGGAGCAGGACCTCGAAGTCGACGGCGATCGTCCCGACGGCCGGGTGCCGCAGCAGCTTGCGACCGCGGCCGTTGACGCGGACCTCCCGCTCGGCCCAGAGCCGGGCGAAGTCCTCGTCCTGCGCGGTGAATTCGGCGATCAGCGCGGCCAGTGCCCGGTCCTGCGGGTGGGCGGCCCAGGCCGCGCGCAGATGGGCGACGCCGTCCCGCAGCACCCTCTCGCGGTCGGCGTAGAAGCCGCGCATCGGCGGGTGCAGCAGGCAGAGCCACATCGCGTTCCGCCGCTCCGGCGGAACGGCGTCGAACTCCGGTAGCAGCCGGGCCATTTCGGGGTTCCAGGCCAGCAGGTCGTAGCGGTGGTCCAGCAGCGCGGCGGGCAGCGGGGAGAGGTCGTCGACCAGGTGGGCCAGCGACGGCGCCGGACCAGCGGCCGGCCCGCCGGTGGTGCCGGGGCGGCGCCGTCCGGCCAGGTCGAAGAGGTAGTCGCGTTCGCCGGGTGCCAGCCGCAGGGCCCGGGCCAGCGCCGCCAGCACCTCCGCGGAGGGCCGAAGCCCCCGGCCCTGCTCCAGCCGCACCACGTAGTCGGTGCTGACTCCGGCCAGCTCGGCGACCTCCTCGCGGCGCAGTCCGGGCGTTCGCCGGGTCCGCCGGTGCGCGGGCAGGCCCAGCCGGTCCGGGTCCAGCCGTTCGCGCCTGCTGCGCAGGAAGGCGGCCAGTTCCTCGGTGGTGTCCATGGTGCGGGTCGTCATGACCGGTCCAACCGCCAGGGTGGGACCGGTCTTCCCAGGAAAGTCCCTCCCTTATCCGGGACCCCGCCGTCGCTACAGACTCGGTCCCGGCAAGGGAACACGACCACACGCGAACACAGGAGAACCCGATGGCACTGGCCCTCGACGACTACCGGCTGCTGGGCCGCTCGGGACTGCGGGTCTCACCGCTGGCCCTGGGCACCGCGACCTTCGGCACCGAATGGGGATGGGGCGCGGAACGGGCCGAGGCCCGCAAGCTGTTCGACCGCTACGTCGGGCTCGGCGGCAACCTCCTCGACACCGCCGACACCTACACCGACGGCAGCTCCGAGCGCCTGCTGGGCGAGTTCGCCCAGGAGGAGCGCGAACGCCTGGTGCTGGCGACCAAGTACTCGACCCTGCGCCGCCCCGGCGACCCGAACTCCGGGGGCGGGCACCGCAAGGCGCTGTTCGGCTCGGTGGAGGGCAGCCTGCGGCGGCTCGGCACCGACTACCTCGACCTGCTGTACCTGCACGTCTGGGACTTCCGGACCTCGGTGGAGGAGGTGCTGCGCGGCCTGGACGACCTGGTCCGGCAGGGCAAGGTGCTGTACGTGGCGATCTCCAATACGCCGGCCTGGCAGGTGTCCCGGATGCAGGCGATCGCGGACCTGCGCGGCTGGTCGCCGCTGGTCGCGCTGCAGGTCGAGTACAGCTTGATCGAACGCACCGCGGAGCGCGACCTGATCCCGATGGCCCGGGAGCTGGGCCTGGGCGTGGTCCCGTACTCGCCGCTCGGCGGCGGGGTGCTCAGCGGCAAGTACGGCCGGGACGACGTGGGCGCGACGGGCGCCGGCCCCGACGGGAGCACCCGCCGGAGCCACAACCTCGCCCTGGGAACCCTCACCGAACGCAGCCTCGGCGTGGCCGGGGTGGTCCGGGAGGTGGCCGACGAGGTGGGGCACACTCCGGCCCAGGTGGCGCTGGCCTGGACGCTGCGGAACCCGGGCGTGACGAGCACGCTGCTCGGCGCCCGCACCTGCGCCCAGTTGGAGGACAACCTGGGCGCCCTGGCGGTCGAGCTGACGGACGCCCAGCTGGCCCGGCTCGACGCGGCGGGCGCGATCGCCCTCGGCCAGCCGCACGAGCTGCTGGTGAGCGAGCCCATCCGTCGGGTGACCACGGGCGACCTGCGGATCGAGAGCCGCCGCTGACCCGGCCGCCGGCGACGGGAGCCGGAATCCGGAGCCGCGGTCGGTTCACCGTCCGGGCGAGCCACGTCCGGACCGCTTCCGCGTCGGCGACGGTCGGACCGGTTCCCACTCTCGTGACCAGGTTCCAACCAGCGCGTCACGACTCAGGAACCATGGATCGGCTGTGTGGATCGTGGTGACCACCAGCTCGCGCACGGGACAGATGTCGCGCGTCGGCACCGGGCCCCCATCCGGCGGCCCGCGCAGCTGACGTTTGATCACTCGAACAAACAATCGAATAATGGGTTCATGACCTCGGCCGTTCCGTTCTCCCGCCCCGTCCGCCCGCCCGAGCGGCCCGGCGATGCCGAGCGGGCGCCGCGCGAGCTGATGACCCTGCCCGGAGCGTCCCGGGACGTGCGGCGGTGGCGGCTGGTGGAGATCCGGCTCGGCGGGGAGTGGCGCCCGGGGATGCTCACCGTGTGGCGGCGCCCGCCCGGCGCCGCCTGCTGGGTGGTCCATGTGCGCTGGGCGCCCGACACGGACAGCCCACAGCCCTGGGGCTGGTTCCTGTACACGGAGGAGACCGTCCGGCCGCTGCCCGAGCCGCAGGACGCGCCTCCCGCGGCCGCGCCGTTCCTCGGCCGGTGGCGGGACGCGGTGGCGGTGCCCGCCGAGCTGGCCGGCACGCCCGCCGAGGACGGCGCCGACCGGTGCTGGCGCCTGGCCTGGGCGCGGGTCGGCGGCCACTGGCGCTCCTGCCTGGTCACCGCCCGTCGCCGCCCGGGCCCGGAGCTGCCCTGGATCGCGAACGTACGGTGGGGCGAGGACAAGGACACCGCCTGGCTGATCGCCGACCCCACCACCCTGCGGCCCGTCCCGCCGGGCCGATCACCTGCGGAGGAAGCGGCAGCAGAGTCCTCCCCGGAGGGCAACCCCTACGGGCGTGCCCAGGGGGGTGCCTCGAAGCCTGGCACAGCCTGAAGGGGCTTCCTAGGATCTGGAACCGCACCGGAAGACCCTCTCCCGGCACCGTCCTGAAACCCAAGGCTCTCCCATGGCACACCCCCTCACCCTGCTGCGGGCGGCGAAAGGGCTCTCCCAACCGGAGTACGCCCTCCTCGTGGCGCAGACGCACATCGCGCTCGGCCTCGGCCAGATGGCCTGCCGCCGGGAGAAGGTGTCGCGCTGGGAGTCCGGCCGTACCGTGCCCGAGCACAGCGCCCAGCTGGCCATGGCGCGCCTCCACGGTGTCCCGGCGCGCGAGGTCTGCCGGCTGGGGTGGCCCTTCTGGCTGCACCTGGCCACCGGCGACGCCGCCCTGCTGGGCGAGCCGTACACCGAGGACGGCGCCGTACACACGCTCCGCAGCGCCCGGTACCTGCCCGACGCTCCGCGCCCGCCCGCCTTCGCGCTCCAGGGATCCGCGCTCGTGGCGCAACTGCACTCGGCACTGTCGCAGCTGTCCGACCTCCGGCGCCGACCGGTTCGTCGCGGACCGTCCCCGTACTCCGAGCGCCTGGACTGGGCCGAAGCCCGGATCACGGCCCTGGAGGCGCACGAGACCGGCACCGTCATCCCGGCCGCGGGGCTGTACGGCGCGGCCCACACCGAATACCGGCTGCTCATAGGCCTGCTCTCCGAGGGCGGCCCCGACCGCCGGCTCCTGGGACTGGCGGCCCGCACCGCCCTGCTGTGCGCCTGGCTCAGCGGGGCCCTCGGCGAGGTGACCCGGGCCGAGCGCCACAACCTCACCGCCCTCCGGGCCGCTGCGGCGGCGGGCGACCCCGCTCTCACGGCGGTCGCCATGACCCAGCTCTCGCGCCACCACCTGGTCGCCGGAGATCCGGGCGACGCCCTCATGCTGGTCCATGCCGCCCGCACCGCGGACCCGCGCCCGGCCCCGTCGGCCGCGATCGGGTTGCACCACCACGAGGCCTTCGCGCTCGCCTGCCACGGCCGGGCCGACGCGGCCGCCAGGTCGGTGGACCGGGCGGCCGAGGTCCTGGCCGGCTCCGGCGGGCGCGACGGCGACGGCGACGGCGACGGCGCCGAGCTCGACGCCGACGCCTACCGCCGCTACGCGACCGTCACCCGGGCCGCGGTCTGGACCGCCCTGGGCCAGTACCACCGGGCCGGCCCGCACTTCGCCGATCTTGTGGGGGCCCTGACCGCCACCTCCCGCCCCACCCCGTCCCCCTACACCGGACTCTGGCTGCTCTACGCCCTCGACACCCAGCTCGCGCTCGGCCGGTTCGACGACGCCGCCCACATCGCCCACCGGGCCGCCGACCTCACCGGCGTCCTGCCCCCCGGCCTGGTACTCGGCTACCGCCGGAGCCTGACCCCGTACCGCCACGAACCCCTGCTCCGGCAGGCCCTCGACCACCTCTGCGACAGCGACCCCCGATGAACGGACCCACCGTTTCCATGCCCGTCGACGCCCGCCGCACCACTACTCCCTGCACCTGCGAAGGCGGCGCCCCGGCGGTGTCCCAGGCGCCGCGCGACCTCTCCGTCCTCACCGACCGGGAGTGCGCCGTGCTGCTGCTCCTCTCCACGGGGCTGGGCAACATCCCGATCGGCCGCCGCCTGGGCATCACCGAACGCACCGTCAAGAAGCACGTCTCCGGGCTGCTGGGCAAGCTCGGGGTGGCCTCACGCCTCGAAGCCGCCCTGATCGGCATCCGCCAGCACGACCGGATCTGTCGCCGCGAGGCCCGGCCCTGACCCCCACCCCGGAGGTGCCCGGGTGGGGGCACGGGCCGGGGTTCGCCCCGGCTGCGGCCGTACCCCCGCCGGTCACCGTCCGGCCGGGCCCGTCGAACGGCCTCGGGCCTCAGCCGTTGCGTGCCTCGGCCTCCTGCTGCAGCAGGCCCGCGATCCGGGACAGGTCGTTGATCTCGTCGAGGAAGCCCTCGATGTCGGGCGCGGACGCGCCGTTCACGGCCAGGTAGAAGGTGTTCAGCCGCCCGTGGCCCGCGTCGAGGTAGCCGCCCAGGGTCTGGGCGCCGACGGCGAGCCGCTGGTTGAGCCCGTCCTCGCCGACCACGCTGCCGGGCTTGGCCCAGACCTTGCCCTTGCCGGGGCAGGTGGGGCAGCCGGCGCACGCGCCGGCCAGCGAGCCGTCCACGCCGAGGATCGGCAGCGCGTCGCGGAAGCGGGTCGCCTCCGGGGTGGTCTGCCAGTAATTGAGGATGTCAGTCTCGATCCTCGGGGTGACCCGGTCGACCGGGTTTCCGCCGCGGCCGTCGAGGAGTTGGGCCTGGGTCGGGTCGATCCCGGCCCCGCGCAGGAACTCGTTGAGGACGGGGAGGCCGTCCTCGCACTGGTGGCTGCCCGCGGTCACGGCCATCAGGCAGATGGCGAGGTTGGCGCCGAGGTTGTGGCTGACCTTGAGGATCAGCTTGGCGTACTTCGCGTAGACCGGGGAGACGTAGGCGGCCACCCGCCGGGTGCCGTCGTAGGAGTCCGGCACCTTGTCGGTCGGGTTCGGCCCGGTCGGCGCGGCGGTGACCGTGACGCCCGCGCGGCCGAGCGCCTCGATCAGGGCGGTGCGCCCGAACGCGGCCGGGTCCTGCACCGGGGAGATCCGCAGGGTGGGCGGGGCGTCGGCCGCGATCGTGCCGGAGACGGTGATCCGGGTGCCGTCGGGGGAGGCGGAGACCGTCAGGTCGGTCGGACTGCCCGCCGCGACCGTCCGCACCGTCGACTCGACCTGGTACGGCGCGACCTGGGGACGCCAGGTCAGCTGCGCGCTCTGGCCCGGGGCGGTCGGGGTGGTCAGCAGGTCGATGACGTTGTCGTTGACGATCAGCGGGGTGGGAGTCGGGTCCAGGCCGGGGAAGGAGCTGAAGAGCCGGGTGTCGACGGCGACGTCGCCGTCGATCCGGGTCAGCCCGGCATCGCGCACCTGCCGGGCGATCAGGTCGAGCCCGGCCAGCGGGTCCTCGGGGGTGAGGGTCGCGCCGGGCACGTCGTTGGCGTAGGTGTGGTCGATCGGGGTGTAGGAGACCGAGCCGTCCGGCGCGGTGCGGCCACCCATGGTGAGGTCGCCCTGGCCGATCAGGACCAGGTTGCCGTCCAGGGCCGAACCGTTCTGCTGCCCGACGGCCTGCACGGGGGTGGTGAACTCGTGGTCCCCGCCCAGCGCGTGCCAGGCGCCCGAGACGCTGAGCAGCTTGGCCGTCGAGCCGGGGAGGAAGAACTGGTCGGGGAACTGGGAGTGGATGACCTCGCCGGTGGTGCCGTCCCGCTCCAGCAGTCCCCACTGGGCGTGCTCGTAGCCGGGCTTGGCCATGATGGCCCGGATCTCGGCGCTCAGCTCGTCGCCGTGCGCGGCGGCCGGCGCGGCGGTGCCGAGCGTCAGTGCGGGGACCAGCACGGTCGCGAGGCTGGTGAGGAGGGCCGCGGCCCGGACGCGCCGACTTCTGGGGGTCGAACTCATGGATCCACCTGTTCTGGGCCGGGTACCGGCGCCGTCCTGACGGTCGGACATTCCGCGACACATACCCGGGCGGTGGCCCCCGCCGGTGGGGCGGGAGCGCGGTTCACCCTCCCGCCACGCGTCCTGCCGTCACTCCGGGGTTCCGGCCGTCGGGTGGCGCCTTTCGGTGAATGCCGGCGGCTCCTTGACGGGCCAAGTCATTAGCTGCCATATTATCTGCATGACGAGGGACGGTGGCGACGGTGAGCAGCCCACGCTGGAGCAGGCCGGATGGCAGCTGCGGCACTACGGGCTGGAGGTCGATCCGCAGGCGGTGCTGGTCGCGGTGCGACTGATCTCCGCGGGCGCGAGAGTCGGCCGGGCGGCCGAGGCGCACTTCGCCAGGTTCGGGCTCTCGACGGGCCGCTACCGCCTGCTCTCCGACCTCGAAGGTCACGGGGGAGAGAAGTCCCCCTCGCAGCTGGCGGCCGATCTCGACGTCTCCAGGGCCACGGTCACCGGCCTGCTCGACGGACTCGAACGCGAGGGCCTGGTCGCCAGGCGCCCGTCCACCGATGACGGGCGCGGCACGGTGGCGGTCCTGACCGCGCGCGGTGCGCAGCGCCTTCGCTACATGGCGCCCGAGCACTTCGGGCGACTGGAGGCGATGGTGGGCGGGCTCACCGTCGAGGAACGCACGGTGTTCCTGGACCTGCTCTCCCGCGTCGTGCGCGGCAGTTCGGCGCTGACCGCCGACTGACCCCGGCCCATTCGACTGACCCGGCCCATTCGGCCGACCCCGGCCGTGGGCCGGCCCGGGCTCCCGTCCCGTGGACGGGAGCCCTTTTCACGAAGTAGTAATTAGCCAACTAATTATCTGTCCGGGGTGGGCCCGTCCGGCCGCCCGGTCGAACCCTTTCGCCTTTCGGAACCCGAACGAGAAGAAGAGGCCGACATGCCCGCAACGAAGGACCGAACCGCCCCGAGCCGGGCGGCCGCCCGGCCGTTCGTCCTGTGGCGCGAGGTGCTGACCGCCTACGCCGCTCCCGCGTTGATGGCCGGTACCGCGGGGGTGGTCACCGGTCAGGCGGACCTCACGGTGGCGGCCGTCACCTCCATCGCCGGCACCTCCGCCGTGGTGGCGCTCCTGGTCGGCGCCTGGCTTCGGCACGGCGGGCGGCCACGGCGCTGGACCCTCGCCCTGCCGCGGCTCGTGCTGACCGTGCTGCTCGTCGTCGCGACCGCCGGCGTGGCGGCGGGGCTGGGGTGGTTCGTCGCCGCATGGCTGCCGGCGCACACCGCGCTTCCCGCCGCCCCCTGGCTGCGGCGGCTGCGCATCGACCTGCCCGTCTCCGCCGTGCTCGCCACCACCATCGTCACCCTGCGCTGGCGCGGCACCGTCGCGAAGCCCCGGCCGTAGCCCCGGCCCCGGCCGTACATCCGACCGTAGGCCCGGCCGTAGCCCGGGCCCCGGCCGTCACCGCACCCGGCGGCACCCGCCGCCGCGGAACACACCAGGTATGTGAGGACACCCGATGATCGTTGTCATGGGAGCGACCGGAACCACCGGAACCGCCCTGCTCCACAGCCTCCGCGCACTCGCCGTACCCGTGCGCGCCCTCACCCGCACCCCGCAGCGGCCGCTCCCCGGCACCGCCGGCCCGCGGCACGACCGGCTCGTCGAGGTCCGGTACGCCGACGCCGGCGACCCCGACTCGCTGCGCGCCGCCTTCGAGGGCGCCGACCAGCTCTTCCTCGCCATGGCCAACAGTCCCGCGCAGGTCGCGCTCGAAACCCGCGTCATCGACATCGCCGTGGTCAGCGGCATCGGACACGTCGTCAAGGTCTCCGCCCCGGCCGCCGAGCCGGACTCGCCCGTCGCGATATCCCGCGGACACCACGCCGTCGAGGCACACCTGCGCGCCTCCGGACTCACCGGCACCGTCCTGCGGCCCTACGCGTTCATGCAGAACCTCCTGCGCCTGGCGCCCGCCGTGGCCGAGGGGGTCGTCCTCGGCGCGATGGGGGAGGCGCCCTGCAACTACGTCGACAGCCGCGACATCGGCGACGTCGCGGCCGCCGTACTCACCCGCCGCCACCTCGCGGGCGGCACCTACACCCTGACCGGACCGGAAGCCGTCTCCCACCCCGACCTCGCCGCCCGGCTGACCGCGGTGACCGGCCGCCTGATCCGGTACGTCGACCTCGCCCCGGACGAGATGCGCGACAACCTCGTCCACCGGGCCGGCATGCCCGACTGGCTCGCCGACCACGTCGTGGAGATCCAGCGACTGGCCGTCGCCCGCCCCGAGACACCCACCAGCACCGTCGCCGACGTCCTCGGCCGCTCGCCCCGCACCCTCGACGCCTTCCTGGCCGAACACCGGCACCACTTCGACCGGTAGCCGACCGCCGACTCCCGCCTCGGCTCCGGCGGGGGAGTCGCGCCCCGGGGGCCGACCACAGCGGTCGGGCCCCCGGGCCTGCGTGCCCCGAGATCCGCTGCGCGGTCCGCGCGGCGGCGCGCCGGGCGGCCGGGCCGGCCGCGTTAGGCGGCGCGGATCCGTCGTACCAGGTCGGCGGCGGTCTCCGGCCAGTGCGGGTGCTCGAAGCCGAAGCCGGCCTCCAGCAGCCTGCCGGGGACGACCCGGCGGCTCTTGAAGAGCAACTCGGTGTCCGGCCGCCGAGGCGCGCCCGGCGTCCCCGGCCCCCGTGCAGAGCGCGACGTCAGCTGCTCGAACGGCACCACCCGCTCGGCCGGCCCGCTCACCACGGTCCAGAACGTGCGCCTCCTCTGCCCGCCGAACACACCGCCGTCCTGCGCGGCTTGGGTCACCTCCTCCTGACCCGGCCGCGGGCCGGCGGCCCGGCACACCCCCTCGGCGTGCCGGGCCGCCGGCCCCGGACGGCCGTGCGTCAGGTCCGCCCCAGCCGCAGGGCCAGCACGGGCTCGCCGGTCGGCCGCACCGACCCGCCGGCGGGCTCCACCGTCAGGCCGACGGACCGGGCGCCGTCCAGGGGCGCGGTGAGCAGGAGGGCGCCGTCGCCGTCCGGCAGCAGACCGGCCGGGAGGTAGGTGCCCGCGTGGTCGAGCCAGAGTTCGTAGACGCGGCCGGGCCCGGGATCGGGAAGGCCGGTGGCGAGGAACCCGGCCCGGTTGCGGTCGGCCGACCAGACCACGGTGCCGGCACCCGAACCGGCGGTGACGGTGCTCACCCGGGCGTCCGGGGCGGTCAGCAACTCGCCGAAGGCCGCCTGCCGGGCACGCAACTCTTCGGCGTCGGAACGCGCCCGCCGGGCCTGCTCGTGCTGCTGCACGACGAGGACCCCGAGCGCGCTGGTCGCGGCCAGCGAGGCGGCCAGGGCGAACCGCGGCCAGCGGGCCCGCCGGCGGACGCCGGGCGGCGCGACCCGGGGCACGGCCGCGCCGGTGTGCCGGGGGAGCGGCGGCAGCTGGTGTTCCCGCTCCAACCGGGCCAGCAGCGCCGCCCGCAGTCGCGGCGGTGGCTCGACCGCCTGGGCCGTACCGAGCCGGCTCAGGGCCGCGGCGAAGCCCGCCACCTCCTCCCCGCAGCTCTCGCACCCGCCGAGATGGGCCTCGAAGGCGTCACGTTCGTCCGCGTCGAGGGAGTGCAGCGCGTACGCGCCGGTGAGCAGGTGGAGATCGCTGTCGGCGGGGGCGGTCATGATCCGGCTCCCAGGCAGTCGCGCAGCCGGATGAGACCGTCGCGCATCCGGGTCTTGACGGTGCCCAACGGGGTGCTCAGCCGTTCGGCGACCTCCCGGTGGGTCAGGCCCTGGTAGAACGCCAGCAGGACGGACTCGCGCTGCAGATCGGTCAGGCGCCGAAGGCATTGCCGGACCTGTTGTCGCTCCATCCGGGTACCGGCTCCTTCGGCGGCCTCGTCGAAGGGCGTCTCCCGGCTGCCGGCGGCCACCGTCCGGTCGCGGTCGGCCGCCGCCTCGCAGTGCCGGACCCGGTCCACGGCACGGTGGTGGGCGATGGTCATCACCCAGGGCAGTACTTCGCCGCGCAGCGGGTCGTAGCGGGCCGCGCCGCGCCACACCTCCAGCATCACGTCCTGCGTCACCTCCTCCGACTGGGCCTCGTCCCGAAGGATCCGGCGAACCAGGCCGAACACCGGGCCGGCCACCGCGTCGTACAGCCGGGCGAACGCCTCGTGATCACCGGCGGCGACGAGCGCCATCACCGCCTTGAGGTCGCCCGGCGGCTCGGAGCGGCCGGGCAGGAAGGCGACGGCGGTCACCTGCCACGCCCCCGCGATCCGCAACTCCGGTGACCGGCCGGGCGGATGCACCGGCGAGGCGTACCGGCCGGACGGTCGCGTGCGGCAGGCACGGCGACCGCCCGGGCCTGGTTCGGGGCTTCAGGAATGTCGTTCATCGGTCGCACGGTATTCGCCCCCGGCGGGCCGGCGGATTGCCTTCGGACGGATCCGGTCGCCTCCCTCACCCGATCGAGTGAACCCGGGCAACGGACCCATCCGCGGCGCCGAGCCGACCGAATGGGGAGTGTGAGCAACGATGTGACCACCCGACGCGCCGGGCGCCGCGACCGTGCCGGAGCGCTGCCGGCCCTGATGGCGTTCGGCGCGGCCGCCGCCTGCGCGGCCCTCGCCGTCGGCGAGACGGCGGCCGCGTTCCTGCGCCCGCAGGCGGCCCCGGTGATCGCGATCGGCTCGGCCGCGATCGACCTCGCGCCCACCGCGGTCAAGGAGTGGGCGGTGCGCTCCTTCGGCACCTCCGACAAGACCGTGCTCCTCACCGGGATCTACACCGTCATGGCGCTGCTCGCCGTCGCCCTGGGGCCCGTGGCGGCCCGCCGTCGCGCCGCGGCCGTCGTCCTGCCGGCCGCCTTCGGCGCGCTCGGCGGCTGGGCGGCACTCGCCCGCCCGGGCGCACGGCCCGTCGACGCCCTGCCCTCGGCGGCGGCCGCGCTGGCCGCCGCCGCCGTCCTCCTCGTCCTGCTGCCCCGCCGGACCGCCGGACGACGGCCCCCCGTCCCGGGCAGTCCGGGGCGCCGGGAGGTCCTGACCGCGGGCGCCGTCGTCGCGCTCTCGGCCGGTCTCGGCCCGGGCGCCCGGTACCTGTCCGACCGGCGGACCGACGTCGGCGCCGCCCGCGCGGCCGTCGTCCTCCCGCCACCGGCCCGCCCCCTGCCGCCGCTGCCGCCCGCCGCCGGGCCACGGATCCCCGGACTCCCCCCGCTGCGCACGCCGACCGCCGATTTCTACCGCGTCGACACGGCCCTGACCCTGCCCCGGATCGACCCGCGCGACTGGACGCTGCGGATCCACGGCCTGGTCGACCGGCCCCTGGAACTGTCCTTCGACGAGCTGCTCGCGCTGCCGATGGAGGAACTCGACCACACCCTGACCTGCGTCTCCAACGAGGTCGGCGGCCCGTACGTGGGCACCACCCGCTGGCTCGGGGTCTCGCTGCCGGGCCTGCTGCGCCGGGCCGGTGTGCGGACCGGCGCGGAGCAGTTGCTCGGCCGCTCCGAGGACGGCATGACCATCGGCACGCCCGTGGCGTCGGTCCTGGACGGCCGCGCCGCCCTGCTGGCGATCGGCATGGACGGCGCGCCGCTGCCCGTCGAACACGGCTTCCCGTGCCGCACCGTCGTCCCGGGCCTCTACGGCTACACCTCCGCCACCAAGTGGCTGGTCGACCTGGAGGTCACCACCTTCGCCGCCCGCGACCCGTACTGGGTGCAGCGCGGCTGGGACCGCACCGGCGAGGTGCGCACCGCCTCCCGCATCGACGTGCCCGCCGCCTTCGCACGGGTGCCGGGCGGGGACGTCACCGTCGCCGGCACGGCCTGGGCGACCCACCGCGGCGTCGCCGCCGTCGAGGTCCGCGTCGACGGCGGGCCCTGGCAGGAGGTGGTGCTCGCCGCCGACGCCGGGCCCGACGTGTGGCGGCAGTGGCACCACACCTGGCGCTCGGCCGCGCCCGGTACGCACCGCCTGGAGGTCCGCGCCACCGACGCGACCGGGGCCGTCCAGGAGGAGACCCGCAGACCACCCTTCCCGGCCGGGGCGACGGGCTGGCACAGCACCGTCGTCACCGTCCTGTGAACCGTCCGACCCCCGCTCCGAGCGGGACGGCACCATCCAACCGAAAGAGAAAGAAACCGATGACCACCATCCTGCGCCGCAAGCCCGTCACCGCCCTGCTCGTCGGCGGCGTCCTCGCCGCCACGCTCACCGCCTGCGGGGGCGACGACAGCTCCACGGCGGCCGGCCCGGCGCCGACCGCGGCGGCCGCGACCACCGGGGCCGCGAACCCGGTACCCGTGCCGGACTCCCCGGCCGCCCAGAGCACGGCCGGGGCGAGCACGGCCGGACAGGCGATGACCGGGCAGCCGTTCGGCGCCGCCTGCACCGCCGTCCCCAAGGACGGCGCCGGCTCCTTCACGGGCATGGCCGCCGACCCGGTCGCCACCGCCGCCTCCAACAACCCGCTGCTCTCCACCCTCCTCACCGCGGTCAAGAAGGCCGGTCTCGTCGACACCCTCAACTCCGCGAAGAACATCACCGTCTTCGCCCCCACCAACGACGCCTTCGCCAAGCTGCCCAAGGCCGACCTCGACGCCGTCCTCGCCGACAAGGACAAGCTCACCAAGATCCTCACCTACCACGTCGTCCCGCAGCGCCTGGCCCCGACGGCCCTGACCGGCGCGCACAAGACCCTGGAGGCCGACGAGGTCACCGTCACGGGTGCCACGCCCGAGTTCGCCGTCAACGGGTCCGCCAAGGTCCTCTGCGGGAACGTGCAGACCGCCAACGCCACCGTCTACATCGTCGACACCGTGCTGATGCCCGCCTCCTGACCCTTCGTCGCCCCACCGACCGCGGTCCCCGGCCCCATGTCCCAGGGCCGGGGACCGCGTCCACCGGGCGAACCGCCCCTCACTCCTGCGGCCCGGCCTCCAGCGCGGCCCGCAACGCCCCGGCGACGACCATGACACCCAGGTCGACGACGACCCCCTCGGCGTCCCACACCCCGCGGTCGGTGATCATCAGGCCGATCAGGGCCAGGTCGCCGGCGTCATTGCGCAGTTCGTACTCCGCGATGCTCTCCTCGCCGACCTCGCCCAGCTCGTCGCGGTCCCAGGCGGCGACCGCCGCCTCGGCCACGGAGCGCGGCAACCGCACGGTGATCCGATCGACCTGGGGATCGAGATGGGCCCCGATAGCCGCCAGCACGGCACGGTCCTGCTGGTACCTCACGTACTGTTCGCGATCTTCCATGGGGCCGAGCGTACCCAGGCCGATCCGGGTCCCGGTGCGGAAGCCGGTGAACGTCGGGGCGGTGGCCCTCCGGGAGACCGCCCGGCAGCCGAAACGACGAACTCCACGCCGGCACCGGGCGGGGAGATCGTCGCCAGGGCACGGCCGACGGCGCGATGTCACGACGACGCGGCTCGGCCACGGCCCTGCCGCGGCTCGCCGCCGACGTCGACCCGCGCTCGAATGCCCGACGGGCCGGGGAAGTCGGGGTGCTAGGCGATCCGGGCCCAGGCCGTCCAGCTGCCGTTCGCGGCGTGGTCCCGGGCCCAGAGGCCGCCGTCCGAGCCCCTCGCGGCGATCTCGAACTGGCCCCCGCCCGTGTCCGAGGCGATGATGCCGACGCCACCGATCAGGTAGCCGCCCAGGGACGTCCAAGCGGTCTTCTTGCCGGCCGCGCTGCTCGAACGCGTCCACACGGCGTGGTCGGTGCCGATGACGAACACCTGTCGGCGACCGTCCCGGTAGTCGTACTCGGCCAGGCCGGGCTGGCCGAACTCGCCGCCGCAGAGGTACTCGCCGCCCCAGGCCGGGCTGGTGCAGTGCATCGGCTCCGCCACCGCGCTGGCGGGCGCGGCCATCGACGCGACACCGGCGAGAACGGCGGCGGCCACCGCCGTCTTGATCTTCTTCACGGGTACTCCTCAGTAGCGCGGACCGGAGCCGCCCGTCCGGCGGACGGCTTCCTCTGTCGAGGTGACGGCTGCTCAGGTCCGAGGGGTTCACCGGGCCTTCGCGGGGTGCGCGTTCGCGCAACCGCACGGTGCCGTCGGGGCAGGCCGTGGCCCGCCTCCCCGCCGGCCGCCCGCCCGTCCCGGGTCGGCGAACCCCGAGCGCGTCCTGTTGAGGGCGAGTGGCGTGCGTCACATACTGCGGCCATGACGGATGAGTTCAGGCGGCAAAAGGAGTCCACCTCGACATGACACGAATCATCGCGGACATCTCGGTCTCCCTCGACGGCTTCGTCACCGGACCGGACCCGGGCCCGGACAGCGGGCTGGGCACCGGTGGCGAGGCGCTGCACACCTGGGCGTTCTCCGACGACCCCGACGACCGTCGGCTCCTGAGCGAGGCGACCGGCCGTTCGGGCGCCGTCATCCTCGGCCGCCGGCTCTTCGACCTGGTCGACGGGCCGCACGGCTGGGACGACGAGACCGGCTACGGCGCCGGGGAGGTCGGCAAACCCGCCTTCGTCGTCGTGACGAGCTCGCGGCCGGAGTCCGTCCGACTCGGCGCCCTCGACTGGACGTTCGTCACCACCGGTCTGCCCGATGCCGTCACCGCCGCGCGCCGGCACGCCGAGGCGGCTTCCGCGAGCAGCGGCCGGGACCTCGACGTCGTCCTGATGGGCGGGGGCGCCCTGATCCGCTCGGCGCTGGACGCCGGCCTGGTGGACCTGCTGTCGCTGCACCTGGCCCCCGTCCTGCTGGGCGCCGGCACACCCCTGTTCACCGGCGCGGTGCCGCGCACCCTGGTACAGCGGAGCGTCCTCGCGACATCGACCGCGACGCACGTGACCTACGACGTCCACTGACGGCGCGATCCCCAGGTCGCCCGGCCGGCCGCGATCTCGGCACTGGTCAGCCTGGCCCTGGGCGAGGTCGTCGCGTACCGCGAGGAGAAGTCCGGCGCCCTGGTACAGAACGTCGTCCC
>NZ_JBVHVO010000011.1:0-1671 GCF_055564815.1 Kitasatospora sp. NPDC028961
GCCCGGTTACATTCCGAACCCGGAAGCTAAGCCTCACAGCGCCGATGGTACTGCAGGGGGGACCCTGTGGGAGAGTAGGACGCCGCCGAACAATTATTCAAGGCCGCGGCCCCAGCGATTCGCTGGGGCCGCGGCCTTTTTGTTTTTACGCACGTATGCACCCCGGCACGACAGAGGACTTTCGCCCAGGCGCGGGGTCCCGGTCGATGCCGGACAATGGAGATGGTGCTCGGCCAGGAGGCCGGCATCGAACCGCGCGAGGGCAGTGGTGTCGCCTCCATCCGCGGTAGAGCTGAAGCAACAAGAGGAGTCACCACAATGTCGAACCAGCCCCAGGACCGTCCCGAGCGTCGATCGGACGACGGCCGCGGCTACGAGCCCCGGTCTCGTGGGGGCTGGTCCAACGACCGAGGTCCGCGTCGCGACGACCGTGACGACCGTCCGCGTCGTGACGACCGCCCTTCGGGCGGTGGCTTCAACCGTGACGACCGTCCGCGTCGTGACGACCGTCCCTCCGGTGGCGGTGGCGGCGGTTTCCGTCGCGACGACCGTCCGTCCGGTGGTGGCTTCAACCGTGACCGTGACGACCGTCCGCGTCGTGATGACCGGCCCTCGGGCGGTGGCTTCCGCCGTGACGACCGTCCCTCCGGTGGCGGTGGCGGCGGTTTCCGCCGCGATGACCGTCCCTCGGGTGGCGGTGGCGGCGGTTTCCGTCGCGACGACCGTCCGTCCGGTGGTGGCTTCAACCGTGACCGCGACGACCGTCCGCGTCGTGATGACCGCCCCTCGGGCGGTGGCTTCCGCCGTGACGACCGTCCCTCCGGTGGCGGTGGCGGCGGTTTCCGCCGTGACGACCGTCCCTCGGGTGGCGGTTTCAACCGCGACCGCGACGACCGTGGCGGTTTCCGCCGTGACGACCGTCCGTCCGGTGGTGGCTTCAACCGTGACCGCGACGACCGTCCGCGTCGTGACGACCGTCCGTCCGGCGGTGGCTTCCGCCGTGACGACCGTCCCTCCGGTGGCGGTTTCAACCGCGACCGCGACGACCGCGGTGGCTTCCGCCGTGACGACCGCCCCTCCGGTGGTGGCTTCCGTCGCGACGACCGGCCCTCGGGCGGCGGCTTCAACCGCGATGACCGTCCGCGTCGTGACGACCGTCCGTCCGGTGGTGGCTTCCGCCGTGACGACCGGCCCTCGGGCGGCGGCTTCAACCGCGATGACCGTCCGCGTCGTGACGACCGTCCGTCCGGCGGTGGCTTCCGCCGTGACGACCGTCCGTCCGGTGGCGGTTTCAACCGCGACCGTGACGACCGTCCGTCCGGCGGTGGCTTCCGCCGCGATGACCGTCCGTCCGGTGGCGGGTTCAACCGTGACCGTGACGACCGTCCGCGTCGTGACGACCGGCCCTCGGGCGGTGGCTTCCGCCGTGACGACCGTCCGTCGGGCGGTGGCTTCAACCGTGACCGTGACGACCGTCCGTCCGGCGGCGGTTTCCGCCGTGACGACCGCCCGAGCGGGTTCAACCGTGACCGTGACGACCGTCCGCGCCGCGATGACCGTCCCTCCGGTGGCGGGTTCAACCGTGACCGTGACGACCGTCCGTCCGGCGGCGGTTTCCGCCGTGACGACCGCCCGAGCGGGTTCAACCGTGACCGTGACGACCGTCCGCGT
>NZ_JBVHVO010000011.1:1770-245563 GCF_055564815.1 Kitasatospora sp. NPDC028961
TTCAACCGTGACCGTGACGACCGTCCGTCCGGCGGCGGTTTCCGCCGTGACGACCGCCCGAGCGGGTTCAACCGTGACCGTGACGACCGTCCGCGTCGTGACGACCGCCCCTCCGGCGGTGGCTTCCGTCGCGACGACCGTCCCTCCGGCGGCGGTGGCTACCGCCGTGACGACCGCCCGTCCGGTGGCTTCAACCGCGATCGTGACGACCGCGGCGGCCGGGACTACGACGACCGTCGGGGCAACTTCGAGCCCGTCAAGCGGCTGCCGATCCCGGAGGACGTCACCGGCTTCGAGCTGGACGCGGATGTCCGCCAGGAGCTCAAGAGCCTGCCCAAGACGCTCGCCGACGATGTCGCCCGCAACCTGGTGATGGTCGCCCGCCTGCTCGACACCGAGCCGGAGGAGGCCTACCAGTACTCGCGCGTCGCGCTGCGGCTCGCGTCCCGCGTGCCCGCCGTCCGTGAGGCGGCCGGCTTCGCGTCGTACATGACCCAGCGTTACTCCGAGGCGCTGACCGAGTTCCGCGCCGCCCGTCGGATGACCGGTCGGGCGGACCTGTGGCCGGTGATGGCGGACTGCGAGCGCGGTCTGGGCCGCCCGGAGCGGGCGCTGGCGATGGCCGGCGAGGCCGAGGTCAAGCAGCTGGACAAGGCCGGTCAGGTCGAGATGCGCCTGGTCGCGGCGGGTGCCCGCGGCGACATGGAGCAGTTCGAGGCGGCCGTGGTCACCCTGCAGAGCCCGGAGCTGGCCTCCAGCGCCGTGCACCCGTGGACCGCGCGACTGCGGTACGCGTACGCCGAGGCCCTGATCGCGGCCGGCCGGGGCGACGAGGCCCGCGACTGGTTCGCCAAGGCCGCCGAGGCCGACACCGACGGCGCCACCAACGCGTCCGAGCGGCTGGCCGAGATCGACGGCCTGGAGTTCGTCGACGCGCTCGACCCCGAGATCGAGGACGAGGTCGCGCGGGAAGAGGCCGAGGACGAGGCTCCGGCCCCGGCTCCGGCGAAGTCGCGCGGCGGCGTGCCGGACGAGCGGGAGATCTTCGAGGACGAGGAAGACGTCGAGGAGTTCTACGACGAGGACGACCTGGAGATCGACGAGGACTTCGACGGCGTGGTGCCGGAGCGGTCCACCGACGCCAAGGGCTGACAAGCGCGGCCAGTAGGTGAGTGAGGCCCTGCCGCACCCCGGGAAACTCCGGGGTGCGGCAGGGCCTCACTGCTGTCCGGACGCGACCGGACGGCCCGGCCGCAGGACGCTCAGCCCAGTTCGAGACTGCGCAGGACCAGCCCGGTGGCCGGCTTCGGGCCGAAGGACGTGGACTTGCGGGGCATGGTGACACCCTGCTCGGCGAGCCGGCGGACCACGCTCTCGCGCACCGGGTGGAGCAGCACCGCCGTGCCGCCGGTTCGGGCGGCCTCGCGCTCGGCGGACACGGCGGTGTGCAGGTAGCCGATGTCGTCCGGGCCGTCGGGGACCCGCCAGGTGTGGTCGAGCAGAGCGGCGTGCAGCACGGTCGCGTCCAGGTGGCGCCACTCCTCCGGCCGGTCGTGCGGCACGCTGGCGTCGAGCAGGGCCTCCTCTGGCTCGCCGATCAGCCAGTAGACGCCGTCGCCGCCGGTCAGCACGAACCCGTTGCCGCCCTGCCGCTTCTGCTCGGCGAGGGCCTGGAGGGCGGTGGCGAGCGGGCCGGGTACCTCCTTGATCCGCCACTGGTCGCCCAGCTTCTCCAGGGCCGCGGCGATCGGCAGCCGGTACAGCACGCGGTGGATCGCGCGGACCCGCAGCGGGTAGCGGGCGGTGTCGACCAGCAGCACCAGGCCCCGGTCCCAGGGGCTGCGCGGCAGGTGGCGGTGCTCCCGCTGGAGCCGCAGGTACATCTCCCAGCGGTGGTGGCCGTCGGCGATCAGTGCCCGGCAGGTGGCCAGGTCGCGGCTGATCTCGGCGATCCCGGCGGGGTCGGTCACGGCCCACAGCCTGTGGTGGGTGCCGTCGGTGGTGGTCGTGGTGAGCAGCGGGTCGTCCTCGACGGCCCGTTCGATCACCCCCGCGGCGCCCCCGTTGCCCCGGTAGGTGAGCAGCAGCGGTTCGAGATTGGCGCGGGTGGTGCGCATCAGACCGACCCGGTCCGCCACCGGCCGGGGCATCACGTCCTCGTGGGGGAGGACGACGCCGGCCTCGCTGCCGCTGACGGCGAGGGCGCCGATCAGGCCGCGTTGGAGCAGCTCCGGGGAGTCGCCGGTGGCGGGTACCCGCTGCTCGTAGACGTACAGCGCCGGCTCCGGGTCGGCGGCCAGGACCCCCTCGCGCTGCCAGGCGCGCAGCAGCCGGGCGGCGTGCCGGTAGCGGGTGTCGCGGTCGGGCCGGTCGCCGGCGTCCTCGGGTTCGGGGCGCGGCAGGATCAGCCGGACCACGTTGTGCGGGTCGGCGGTCTCCAGATCGAGCCGGCGGCCGGGGTCGACGACGTCGTACGGCGGTGACGTGACCGCGGCCAGGGCGCCGACCCGGTCGGGGACGTAGCGGAGGCCGCGGAAGGGGGAGAGGGACAGACCTGCGGTGGCGACGTGGCCGGGGTTACCGGGGCCGCCCTGCGGAGACTCCGCTCCGCTTTCTGCACTGGGTGTGCTCATTCTGGGCATCGTAATCGGGTACGCGTTGTTCAGAGATCGGAACACCCGTGCTGGTCCGGAGCGGGCGGGTGTCGTGACCGAGGGCGAGGTACGGCGTGAGAGAGCGCAGTGGGCGGTCGACGCAGCGTTGTGCGTCCCGCGAGGCGGTCGGCGCGGGCGGCGAGGTGGGCGCATGAGTGGTGGGCAGGAGCGGTTGGACGGCGGCGGCGGGGCGGACGGCTCCGCGGACGGTGTGATGAACGGGTCGGCGGGCGCCGGGAGTTCGGGCGAGGGCTTCGGCGGCCCCGGGGGCGGGGCGGAGCAGGGGCGGGCCGGGGAGCCCGCGGGGGACGTCTACGAGTGGTTCCGCCGGGGCGGGAAGCTGCTGGCCCAGGGGCATCCGGCGGCCGCCGAGCAGTTGCTGGCGCGGGCGGCCGCGGCGGAGCCGCACTCGCGCAGCATCCGGGAGATGCTGGCGCGGGCGCAGTTCGACGCCGGTTCGTACGCGGCGGCCCTGGAGAACTTCCGGGCGGTGGCCCTGGCGGATCCGTCCGACGACTACGCTCAGTTCGGGTGGGGCGTCTCGGCGGCCCGGCTGGGCGACTTCGAGACGTCCGCCGAGCACTTGGCCCTGGCCGTCGCGATGCGGCCGGACACCGACCACTACCGGTCCGCGCTGCGGCAGACCCGGGCGACCCTGGCGGCCCGTGCCGGGGCGTTCGGCCCGCTGCTGCCGGGGGCGCCGGGGTACACCGGACCCCGCCCGTCACCCGGCGGGCTGCCGGCGGCCGCCGACCGGGGCGCGGGGGACGACGAAGTCCCCGGCGGCAGGGCCCGGGACGAGACGGATGACGGGAAATCGACGCAGTGAATGAGGTAGCGAAGGCATGACCGAGACGGCCACCACCGAGCGACGGACCGCCCCCGGCGGCAGTGAGCGCCCGCTCACCGAGGCGTACGACACGGCACTGCTGGATCTCGACGGCGTGGTCTACGCCGGGCCCGACGCGATCGACCACGCGGCGGACTCGCTGGCCTCGGCGCGTTCGGCCGGGATGCGGCTGGCGTACGTGACCAACAACGCCTCCCGCCCGCCGCGGGTGGTGGCCGCGCACCTGACCGAGCTGGGGGTGCCGGCCGAGCCGGACGACGTGATCAACTCGGCGCAGGCGGCCGCCCGGGTCGTCGCCGAGAAGGTGCCGGCCGGGTCGAAGGTGCTCGTGGTCGGCGGCCTGGGCCTGGAGGAGGCGCTGGCCGAGCGCGGCCTGGTGGCCGTTCGCACGCTGGCCGAGGAGCCGCTCGCGGTGGTGCAGGGCTTTGACGCCTCGGTGGGCTGGACGCACCTGGCGGAGGCCTCCTACGCGGTGCGGAGCGGGCTGCCGTGGGTGGCCTCCAACACCGATCTGACGGTGCCGACCGCGCGCGGGATCGCGCCGGGCAACGGTGCGCTGGTGGCGGCCGTGCGCGCGGCGACGGGTGTGGAGCCCGAGGTGGCGGGCAAGCCGCTGCCGCCGATGCACCGGGAGACCGTCCTACGGACCGGCGCCGAGCGGCCGCTGGTGGTCGGGGACCGGCTGGACACCGACATCGAGGGCGCGTTCAACGGCGGCGTCGACAGCCTGCTGGTGTTCACCGGGGTCACCACGGCGGCGCAGCTGCTCTCGGCGCCGGTGGAGCACCGGCCGACGTACCTGGCGGAGGACCTGCGGGGGCTGCTGGTGGCGCACCCGCAGGTCACCGGGCAGCCGGGCGGCGGGTTCGGCTGCGGTGGCTGGGTCGTGGTGGCGCAGGACAGGGTGCTGAAGCTGGAGGGCACCGGTTCGGACCGCTGGGACGGCCTGCGGGCGCTCTGCGCGGCGGCCTGGACGGCACTGGACGCGGACGGCGGTCCGTCGGACGGGCGCAAGGCACTGGCCGAGCTGGGGTTCTGAGCCCCGGGGCCGGCCGGGCGGTCCGCGCGGCCGGCCCCACGAACGGGTGCCGGGGCGCGGGCCGGTCGGCCGCCGCGCCGCCCGATCAGAGCAGTGTGCGCAGCCGCAGCAGGTCGCGGAAGCCGGCCTCCAGCCGCACCCGGCCACTGGCCCAGGCCGCCGCGAAGTTGAGCGTGCCGCCGACCAGGGCGACCAGGTCGTCGCTGCTCATGGTGAGCCGGATCTCGGCCTTCGTGGCGGGCGGGCCGGGTGCCTCGGTGACGTCCTCGATCCGGCCGTCGCGCAGCCGGCCGGTGAAGGTCAGGTCGAGGTCGGTGATCCGGCAGGTGAGGGAGCGGTCGAGGTCGGCCGCCTTGCGGACGTTGCCGGTGGACTTCGCCAGGTTCCGGCTGAGCTGCTCCAGTGCCGTCCGGCACTCCTCGGCGTTGGCCATGGCGGCTGGTCCACTCCCTGTGCGACGGCGGCGGTCACTGCGGGGCCACGGTACCGCAGGCGGGTTTTGGCGGTAGCGTCGTCGGTGGGGTGCCCGGAACCGGTCCGGGCACCGACGGCGACGGAGCGATGCGCGCAGGCGCTAAGGAGGCACCCGGATGCTGCCGAAGACGGTGCGGGGAGCGGTGGAGGTCGCCGCCGGGCTGGTGGAGGAGGTCGGCAAGCGGGTCGTCGGGACGGCGGCCGGGCTGCTGGAGATGAGCGGGGTCGACGTCGCCGAGGTGGAGCGGCGGTTGGGCGGGCCGTTCCCGCCGTCCGCGAAGTCGCTGCAGACCCTGGCCGAGGAGGCGGTGACCGCCGGCCGGGCCGGGGTGGACCTGGCGGTCGGCGTGGCGCGCAGCGAGGTGGAGAAGGCCTTCGAGAAGGTCGGCGACCAGGTGACCAAGGTCGGCGTGGTGCTCGCCTACCTGGAGAGCAAGCTGCGCGAGGTCGAGGAGGAGGCCGTTCCGGCCGCGTCGCCGCAGGAGGAGGAGCCCGGCACGGCGGCGCCGGCGCCCCGCGCCGACGCCCTGTTCGGGCACGGCTGGGAGCTGGACGACGAGCCGGCGGCACCCGCGGCGCGGGTGGGCGGCGAGCCGATAGTGGCCGAGCGGGTCGAGGTCGACGAGCCGGTGGAGACCGATCCGCCGGTGCCGCCGGCGGTGGCGAAGAAGCCGGCGGCGGCCGAGAAGCCCGCCGAGCGAAAGCCCGCGGCGAAGAAGCCGGCGGCGAAGAAGGCCGCCGCGCAGAGGCCCGCAGCGCAGGCGCCCGCCGTGAAGAAGGCTGCCGCCAAGAAGCCCGCCGAGCAGAAGCCCGCCGAGCAGCAGCCCGCCGCCAGGAAGGCCGCGGCGAAGAAGGCTCCCGCGAAGCGGACCGCCGTCAAGAAGACCGCCGCCGCGACCACCGAGCGGGCCGCCGCGAAGAAGGCGGCGCAGGCCGCCGGCCAGGAGCCGCCCGCCAAGAAGCGGACCGCGACCAGGAAGACCACCGTCCGCAAGAGCAGCACCAGGAAGCCCGATGCCTGATCCCGGCCCGGGCACCGCCCCCGCGCCCGTCATCCGCCCGGCGGACCCGGCCCGGGACCTCGCCGCGGACTCAGCCGCGGGCGCCGTCCCGGACGCCTTCCTCGGCATCGACGAGCCGCTGCCGCTGGGCGTCGAGCCGACTCCCACCGGCCACCCGGCCGTCGACGCCGCGCTGGCCCGGCTGGAGGCGTTGGACGGGGTGCCGACCGAGGCACACGTCGCGGTGTACGAAGATGTTCACCAGCGGCTGACCGACACGCTGGCCGCGCTCGACCAGGATCGACCCGCTGGGTCCGACCGTTCGCGATGACCCGTAGGAGCTGAAACACCAGTGGCAGTGGCACGACGCCGTCTCGACGCGGAGCTGGTCCGCCGCAAGCTGGCCCGGTCGCGCGAGCACGCGTCCGAGCTGATCGCGGCCGGCCGGGTGACCGTCGGCGGCACCACCGCGACCAAGCCGGCCACCCAGGTGGAGACCGCGGCGGCGGTCGTGGTGGCGAACGACGAGAACGACCCCGACTACGTCTCGCGCGGCGGGCACAAGCTCGCCGGGGCGTTCGCGGCCTTCGTCCCGCAGGGCTTGGTGGTCGAGGGCCGCCGGGCGCTGGACGCGGGCGCCTCTACCGGCGGCTTCACCGACGTGCTGCTGCGTGCCGGGGCGGCCGGCGTGCTGGCGGTGGACGTCGGCTACGGACAGCTCGCGTGGTCGCTGCAGAGCGACGAGCGGGTGACGGTGATGGACCGCACCAACGTGCGCGAGCTGACCCGGGAGCTGATCGGCGGTTCGCCGGTCGACCTGGTGGTCGGCGACCTCTCGTTCATCTCGCTCGGCCTGGTGCTGCCCGCGCTGGCCGGCTGCGCCGCCGAGGACGCGGACCTGGTGCTGATGGTCAAGCCGCAGTTCGAGATCGGCAAGGAGCGGCTGGGCAGCGGCGGCGTGGTGCGCAGCCCGCAGCTGCGCGCCGAGATGATCCGGCAGGTGGCCGGGAAGGCGTGGGAGCAGGGGCTGGGCGTGCGGGCGGTCACCGCGAGCCCGCTGCCGGGGCCGTCGGGGAACGTCGAGTACTTCCTCTGGCTGCGCCGGGACGCCCCGCCGTTGGACCCGGCGGAGGCGGACCGGGCCGTCGCCGAAGGCCCCCGGTAGGGTGCTCTGCGGACGTCCGGTCCGTCATGCTGAGTGACGCGGCCGCACCGGGCCGAGGGCGACCCGGCCGACGTAGGGAGAGGGCAGCGGGCATGAGCGAGCGAACCGTGGGGGTAATCCCGGCCGAGATCCGGGGGAGAGCTGTCGAGGGGTACGCGTCGCCCGCGGCTACCGTGGGGAGACGGGGGCACCTCGGAGCTGTCGGGACGGGCGGAGAGGGGCGCGCATGAGTGAGGGACGTACGGTCTTCCTGATCGCGCACACCGGCCGGGAGGCCGCGCTGCGCAGCGTCGAGGGCCTGGTGCACGGCCTGCTGAAGGCGGGCATCCGGATCAGGCTGCTCGCGGCCGAGGCGGTCGACCTGGACCTGCCCGACGGCATCGAGCGGGTGGCCGGCGGGCCCGGCGCGGCGGACGGCTGCGAGCTGATCCTGGTCGCCGGCGGGGACGGGACGCTGCTGCGCGGGGCCGAGCTGGCCCGTGAGCACGGGCTGCCGATGCTCGGCATCAACCTGGGCCGGGTGGGCTTCCTCGCGGAGGCCGAGCGGGACGATCTCGCGGTCGTGGTGGAGCGGGTCGTCGACGCCGAATACGAGGTCGAGGAACGGATGACGCTCGACGTGATCGTCCGGACCAACGGCGATGTGGTCCACCAGGACTGGGCGTTGAACGAGGCCTCGATCGAGAAGGCGTCCCGGGAGCGGATGCTGGAGGTGGTGACCGAGGTGGACGGCCGTCCGGTCTCCAACTTCGGCTGCGACGGGGTGGTCTGCGCGACGCCGACCGGTTCGACGGCGTACGCGTTCTCCGGCGGCGGCCCGGTGGTCTGGCCCGAGGTGGAGGCCCTGCTGATGGTGCCGATCAGCGCGCACGCGCTGTTCGCCCGGCCGCTGGTGGCCTCGCCGGACTCGGTGCTGGCGGTCGAGGTGCAGCCGAAGACCCCGCACGGCGTGCTCTGGTGCGACGGGCGGCGCTCGGTGGAGCTGCCGGCCGGGGCCCGGGTGGAGGTCCGCCGGGGGCAGACGCCGGTGCGGCTGGCGCGACTGCACCGGGCGCCGTTCACCGACCGGCTGGTGGCGAAGTTCGCGCTGCCGGTGACGGGTTGGCGCGGCCGGGCCGAAACGCACTGACGGAGGGGCCCGGGCGGCCGGTTCCGATCACCGGCGGCCCGGGCCCTTCGCCGTGGGCGGCCCTCAGACCGCCAGCGGCTGGCTGTCGTCGCCCGCGCTCCAGCGGCCGCCGAGGGCGGCCCGGGCGGCGACCTCCGCGAGGCGTTCGACGGCGGCGGGCACGGCCGCGGCGGGGAGGGTGAGCGGGATCCGGATGTGGTGCTCGAAGGCCCCGTCCGAGCCGAAGCGGTTGCCCGCCGCGATCCGTACGCCGCCCTGCTCCCCGGCCTGGGCCAGTGCCGCGCCGGACAGGCCCCCGGTGGAGACCCAGAGCGCGAGCCCGCCGGGCGGAGCGGCGTAGTGCCAGGCGGGCAGCCGCTCGCGCAGCGCGCGGGCGAAGGCCTCGGCGGTGGAGCGCAGCCGGTCCAGCTGGTGGGCGCGGACGGCCGCCAGCGGCTCGCCGAGCAGCTCGGCGGCGATCAGCTGGTCCAGCACCGGGGCGCCGACGTCGCTGTAGACCCGGGCGGTGGCCAGCCGGCGCACCAGCGCGGGGGCCGCCCGGACCCAGCCGATCCGCAGGCCGCCCCAGAGCAGCTTGCCCGCCGAGCCGACGGTGACCACCTGGGCGGACCGGTCCAGCGCGGCCATCGGGCGGGGGAGCACGGCGTCCGGCGCGAGGCCCCAGCCGAGCTCGGCGGTGGTCTCGTCGGCCAGCACGATCGTGCCGGCGGCCCGCGCGGCGGCCAGCAGTTCGCGGCGCTGCTCCTCGGGGACGAGGGCGCCGGTGGGGTTGTGGAAGTCCGGGATCACGTAGGCGGCCCTGGGCGTGGCGCCGCGCAGCACCCGGCGCCACTCGGCGAGGTCCCAGGAGGGCTGCCGGGACGGCCCGCCGGGCCAGCCGTAGGGGACGGGCACCAGGCGCGCCTCGCCCAGGCGCAGGGCCTGCAGCGTGTGCGCGTAGCTGGGCGCCTCGACGGCGACCCGGTCGCCGCGGGAGATCAGCGCCTGCCGCACCAGGTGCAGCCCGCCCATCGCGCCGATCGTGATCAGGATCTGGTCGGGGGTGGTCGGCAGGCCGCGCTCGGTGTAGCGCCGGGCCACCGCCTCGCGCAGCACCGGGACGCCGGTGGGGTAGTTGCCGTGCCCGGCGGCGTACGCGGGGAGCTGTTCGACGGCCCGGGCGGCCGCCGCGCCGAGGAAGGGCTGCGGGGCGGGCAGCGCGGCGACCCCGAGGTCCAGCGTGCGGCCCTGCTCGTCCGGCGGCACCGGGTGCAGCGCGTCGCCGGGCGGCGGGGCGCCCTCGGGCAGGGCGGTCCAGCTGCCGGATCCGCGCCGGCTGTGCAGGTACCCCTCGGCGCGCAGCGCCTCGTACGCGGTGGCCACGGTGGTGCGGCTGAGCCGCAGCGCCAGGGCCAGCTCGCGCTCGGCGGGGAGCCGGGCCCCGACCGGCAGCCGGCCCTCGGTGACCAGCAACCGGACCTGCCCGGCCAGCGTCCGGTAGGCGGGGCGGCGGGCGGCGGCGGGCTCGGGCAGCCGGGCCGCGTCGAGCAGCCGGGCCAGTGCGGCGGCGGTGACGGTGGTGTGCCAGTCGGCCATGGCTGATCAGTCCACTTGCTCGGAATTGGCCCTGGAAGGGGTCGCTTTGGCCTGTCCATCATGGCAGGGCGGCCGTCGAGTCCGCCACCGTCGCGGGCCGGGCCCGTACGGTGCAGCACCACCTGCGGGAGAGCCCGATGGCCACCACGACCACGCGACCGACCACCCCCGCGCCCGCCGTCACGGCGCGGCGCCCCTCCCTCGCCGTCCGCCTGCTCGGCGACACCCACGCACTGGGCCGCCGCCTCCCGCAGCTGCTGGTCGGGCTCTCCCTCTACGGGGCGAGCATGGGGCTGATGCTGCGCTCCGGGCTCGGTCTCGACCCGTGGGACGTCTTCCACCAGGGCCTGCAGCGCACCGCCGGCCTCTCGGTGGGCGCCTGGGTGACCATCTGCGGCGCGCTGGTGCTGCTGCTCTGGATCCCGCTGCGCCAGCGCCCCGGACTCGGGACCGTGGCCAATGTGCTGATGATCGGCGCGGCGATGGACCTCACCCTCCGGGTGACCGGCACGCCCGGACCGCTGCCGGCCCGGATCGCGCTGATGGTCGGCGCGATCGTGCTGAACGGCCTGGCCACCGGCCTCTACATCGGCGCGCGCTTCGGCCCGGGCCCGCGCGACGGCCTGATGACCGGCCTGCACCGGCGCACCGGCCGGTCGCTGCGGCTGATCCGGACCGGAATCGAACTCACCGTGCTGGCCGCCGGAGTCCTGCTCGGTGGTACCGCGGGCGTCGGCACCGTCGCATACGCGCTGGCCATCGGCCCGCTCGCGCAGATCTTCCTGCCCTGGTGCACCGTGCCCAGCCCCGCCGAAACGCCCCGGAAGGGATGAACTTGAGGGGCGTGGAGTTGCCGCTCGTCGCGCGCCGGGGCCGGAACCTCGTAAGGTCGTCACCGTGTTGGACGAGATGCGGATACGGGATCTAGGGGTCATCGACGATGCGGTGGTCGAACTGGCCCCCGGCTTCACCGCCGTGACCGGTGAGACCGGTGCCGGCAAGACCATGGTGGTGACCAGCCTCGGCCTGTTGCTCGGTGGCCGGGCCGACCCCGCTCTGGTGCGCAACGGCGCCGGACGAGCGGTCGTCGAGGGCCGCCTCGAACTGCCCGAGGGCTCCCCGGCGGCGGTCCGCGCGGTCGAGGCCGGCGCCGAACTCGACGACGGCGCGCTGCTGATCAGCCGGACCGTCTCGGCCGAGGGCCGCTCCCGGGCGTACGTCGGCGGCCGGGCCGTGCCGGTCGGGCTGCTGGCCGAGCTCGGCGAGGACCTGATCGCCGTGCACGGCCAGACCGACCAGCAGCGGCTGCTCCGGCCGGCGCGCCAGCGCGGCGCCCTGGACCGGTACGCGGGCGAGGCGGTGGCCGAGCCGCTGGCCCGCTACCGCGAGGTCTACCGCCGGCTGCGGGAGGTCTCGGCCACCCTGGAGGAGCTGACCACCCGGGCCCGCGAACGCGCCCAGGAGGCCGACCTGCTGCGCTTCGGCCTGGACGAGGTGGCCGCCGCCGAGCCCGTCGCCGACGAGGACGTCGAACTGGGCGCCGAGGCCGAGCGGCTCGGCCACGCCGACGCGCTCTCCTCCGCCGCCACCCTGGCCCACGCCGCGCTGGCCGGCGACCCCGCCGACCCGGAGGCGCTGGACGCCGGCACCCTGCTGGCCCAGGCCCGCCGCGCCCTGGACGCCGTCCGCCACCACGACGAGCGCCTCGCCGGCCTCGCCGACCGGCTGAACGAGGTCGGCTACCTGCTGGCCGACGTCGCCGGTGACCTGGCCGGCTACGCCGACGACCTGGACGCCGACCCGGTCCGGCTGGCCGCCGTCGAGGACCGCCGGGCCGTCCTGGCCCAACTGCTGCGCAAGTACGGCGGCCCGGAGAACTCCCTCGCCGAGGTGCTCGCCTGGGCCGACAACGGCTCCGCCCGGCTCGCCGAGCTCGACGGCGACGACGAGCGGATCGACGAACTCGGCGCCCAGGAGACCGCGCTGCGCGCCGAGTTGGCCGAGCTCGCGGGCGAGGTCTCGACCGCCCGGCAGGCCGCCGCCGGCCGCTTCGCCGAGGCCGTCTCCGCCGAACTCGCCGAACTCGCGATGCCGCACGCCCGGGTGACCTTCGCGATCGCCCAGGTCGACGACCTCTCCGGCCTCGAGGTCGACGGCCGCACCGTCGCCTACGGCCCGCACGGCGTGGACGAGGTCGAGGTCCTGCTCGCCCCGCACCCCGGGGCCCAGCCCCGCCCGATCGCCAAGGGCGCCTCCGGCGGTGAGCTGTCCCGGGTGATGCTCGCCGTCGAGGTGGTCTTCGCCGGCGCCGACCCCGTCCCCACGTACCTGTTCGACGAGGTGGACGCCGGCGTCGGCGGCAAGGCCGCGGTCGAGATCGGCCGCCGGCTGGCCAAGTTGGCCGAGTCGGCCCAGGTCGTGGTGGTCACCCACCTGCCGCAGGTCGCCGCCTTCGCCGACCGCCACCTGGTGGTGGTGAAGACCAACGACGGCACCGTGACCCGCAGCGGCGTCAAGGTGCTCAACGACGAGGAGCGGGTGCGCGAGCTCTCCCGGATGCTCGCCGGCCTGGAGGACTCGGAGTTGGGCCGCGCCCACGCCGAGGAACTGCTGGCCGCCGCCCGGGCTCCGCGCCACCGTTAGCCGCCGCCGCCCGGCCCGGCGGCCCTCCGGCGGACCGCGACGCGCCCCCCGTGGCGCCGACTGTCCAAGAGGGCCGCCGACCTGGCATGGTGGCGGCTGGACACTGGCTTTCCAGTCCCGAGCGCCGTCGGCGGGCAATCCTCGCGACGCGGCGCGCGAACCTGATCGAGTCGGATGCGAGACGACGTGGACCATTCCGCCGCCCGGGCCACCGCGGCCGCCCCAGAACCGGGTCAGCTGCAGGTGGTGCTCGTCCTGGCCGCCAGTACCGGCGGCATCGGCGCGCACGTGCGCTCCCTGGCACAGGGCCTGGTCGCGCACGGAGTGACCGTCACGGTCTGCGCGCCCGCCGGTACGGACGCGTTGTTCGGCTTCTCCCGCACCGGAGCCAGGTTCCACCTGGTCGACATCACCCCCACGGCGGGCGCCCGCAGCGACGCCACCGCGATCGGCGAGCTGCGCCGTGCCTTCACCGGCGCCGACGTGGTGCACGCCCACGGCCTGCGCGCCGGGCTGCTGTCGGACCTGGCGCTGCGCACCGCCGGCCGCTTCCCGGGACTGCGCCCGGAGACCCCGCTGGTGGTCACCTCGCACCACGCGCTGCTGGCCACCGGCATGGAGCGGCGGCTCCAGCGGCTGATGGAGCGCCGGGTGGCCCGGGCCGCCGACCTGGTGCTCGGCGCCTCCTCCGACCTGGTGGCCCGGGCCCGCGAGCTGGGCGCCACCGACGCCCGGCTCGGCCCGGTGGCCGCCCCGCCGGTGCCCGAGGGCCGGCTGGAGCGGGCCGAGGCCCGGGCGGCGCTGCTCGGCGACGGCCCGGACCGTCCGCTGCTGCTGGCGGTCGGCGGACTCGTCCCGCAGAAGGCCTTCGGGGTGCTGCTGGACGCCACCCGCGAGCTGGCCGGGCTCGATCCGCGGCCGCTGCTGCTGATCGCCGGCGACGGCCCCGAGGCCGCCGGGCTCCGTGAGCGGGCGGCCGTGGAGAAGGCCGAGGTCCGGCTGCTCGGCTACCGCACCGACGTGCCGGACCTGCTGGCGGCGGCCGACGTGCTGGTGGTCTCCAGCCGCTGGGAGGCCCGCTCGCTGGCGGTCCAGGAGGCGATGCGGGCGGGCGTCCCGGTGGTGGCCACCGCCGTCGGCGGCATCCCCGAGCTGGTCGGCGACGCCGCCGTGCTGGTCCCGCCCGGCGACGCGGCGGCGCTCGGCCGGGCGGTGCGCGAGTTGCTGGCCGACCCGGAGCGCGGCCGGCGCCTAGTGGCCGCCGGCCGCCAGCAGGCCGAGACCTGGCCGGACGAGGCCGCCACGGTGGCCCAGGTGCTCAGCACCTACGACGAGCTGGTGCAGCGCACCCCGTAGCCGAGCCGAGCGGCCGGTCCGCGACGGGTGGGACCGCGACGGGTGGGACCGGGCCTGCCCGGGCCGTGGCCGCCCGGGCAGGCACCGCTCAGACCGTGGCCTGCTCGACCCGGTCGACGGCCGGGGCGTCCGGCTGGGCGGAGAGGTAGGCCCCGCCGCAGGCGGTCAGCCGCAGCGCGGTGTCGATCAGCGGGACGTGGCTGAAGGCCTGCGGGAAGTTGCCGACCTGGCGCTTCTCCCGCGGGTCCCACTCCTCGGCGAGCAGGCCGAGGTCGTTGCGCAGCGACAGCAGCCGGTCGAACAGCTCGCGGGCCTCCTGCACCCGGCCGATCATGGCGAGGTCGTCGGCCAGCCAGAACGAGCAGGCCAGGAACGCGCCCTCGTGGCCGGAGAGGCCGTCCACGTTGTTGCCGCTCTCGTCGTGCGTCGGGTAGCGCAGCACGAAGCCGTCCTCGGTGGAGAGCTCGCGCTGGATCGCCTCGATGGTGCCGATCACCCGCTTGTCGTCCGGCGGGAGGAAGCCGACCTGCGGGATCAGCAGCAGCGAGGCGTCCAGCTCCTTGCCGCCGTAGTACTGGGTGAAGGTGTTGCGCTCCGGGTCGTAGCCCTTCTCGCAGACGTCGCGGTGGATGGTCGCCCGCAGCGTGCGCCAGCGCTCCAGGTGGCCGTCGGAGGGGGCGTCCTCGGGGTTCTGCTCCAGCAGCTTGATGGTCCGGTCGACCGCCACCCACGCCATCACCTTGGAGTGGACGAAGTGCCGGCGCGGGCCGCGGACCTCCCAGATGCCCTCGTCCGGCTCCTGCCAGTGGTCCTCCAGGTAGTCGATGAGCCGCAGCTGGAGGTGGTGGGCGTGGTCGTTGCGGACCAGCCCGGTCATGTGGGCCAGGTGCAGGGCCTCGACGACCTCGCCGTAGACGTCCAGCTGCAGCTGGCCGGCGGCGCCGTTGCCGACCCGGACGGGCTGGGAGCCCTCGTAGCCGGGCAGCCAGTCCAGCGAGGACTCGGTGAGCTCGCGCTCGCCGGCGATGCCGTACATGATCTGCAGGTTCTCCGGGTCCCCGGCGACGGCGCGCAGCAGCCACTCGCGCCAGGCCCGGGCCTCGTCGCGGTAGCCGGTGCGCAGCAGCGAGGAGAGGGTGATGGCGGCGTCGCGGAGCCAGGTGTAGCGGTAGTCCCAGTTCCGCTCGCCGCCGATGTCCTCGGGCAGGGAGGTGGTGGGGGCGGCGACGATGCCGCCGGTGGGGGCGTAGGTGAGGCCCTTGAGGGTGATCAGGGAGCGGATCACCGCCTCGCGGTAGGGGCCCTGGTAGGTGCACTGGCCGGCCCACTCGTGCCAGAAGTCCGCGGTGGCGTCGAGCATCTCCTCGGCGTCCGGGGCCTTGGGCGCGTCCAGGTGCGAGGCCTGCCAGGTGAGCGCGAAGGCGATCCGCTCGCCGGCCTGGACGGTGAAGTCCGCGTAGGTGGTGAGGTTGCGCCCGTAGGTGTCGGCCTCGCCGTCCAGCCAGACCGAGTCGGGGCCGGCCACGGCCACCGTCCGGTGGCCGCCGTCGGCCTGCTCGACGCGGTGCACCCAGGGCACGACGCGCCCGTAGCTGAACCGCATCCGCACCGCCGAGCGCATCCGGACGGTGCCGGACAGGCCTTCGACGATCCGGATCATCTGCGGGACGGAGTCCCGGCCGGCCAGCGGGCGCGGGGGCATGAAGTCGATCACCCGGACGCTGCCGCCCGGGGAGTCCCACTCCTGTTCCAGGATCAGTGAGTCGCCCCGGTAGCGGCGCCGGTCGGCGGGGACGGCCGGCGCGGCCGCGGTGGGCGGGGGGACCCGCAGGTCGCCGGTGTCGGTGTACCGGACGTGTGGGGTGTCGGGGGCCGGCGCGGGGGCGGCCGGCAGCTCGGCGGCCATCACCTCGGCCGGGCCGATCCGCCAGAAGCCGTGTTCATCGGTGCCGAGCAGGCCGGCGAACACCGCCGGCGAGTCGAAGCGGGGCAGGCACAGCCAGTCGACCGCTCCGTCCCTGCTGACCAGGGCAGCGGTCTGCATGTCCCCGATGAGTGCGTAGTCCTCGATACGGCCGGCCACGTGGATCTCCAGTTCGCAATGTGGTCACGACGCATCGGCGATCCGGGGAGAGCCAGCGGGTCTGCGGGGCCGGGGGTCACCCCGGGACGTCCGGCCTGCCGGGGGTGGTGGCAGGCCTTGCTGGAGTGTCCGCGCGGGGCTCGGTCGAGCCCCAGGGTGGGTGGGGAGGTGCTGGATAACGGGGAGGTCCGGTCGCGCATCGGGGACCGAGAGGTGTCCTTGCCCTCCCACGCCCTCCGCTTGCTCGTACTGTCGGCGATGCGTCCGTGCAGCTTACGACGGACGAAAGGGGCGAAGCACGCGGGCGCAGCCCTGCGTGGCGCCACAATTCGGCGGAAATGCCGTGCATCGTGGGGGAGCCGTAAAGGATGGCTCGGAAGGATCACCTCCGGATGGTCCGTCGGGAGGGGGCTCCATGACCCGCCCGAGCGCCGCGGAGTGGCCCGCTCGGGCCGGTGGTGCGACCGGTGTGACGCGTGCGCCGGGTGGTGCGCCGACGGAGTGGTTCCCGAG
Source organism: Kitasatospora sp. NPDC028961 (assembly GCF_055564815.1). NCBI lineage: Bacteria > Bacillati > Actinomycetota > Actinomycetes > Kitasatosporales > Streptomycetaceae > Kitasatospora > Kitasatospora sp. NPDC028961. The sequence goes on from NZ_JBVHVO010000011.1 coordinate 18,253, forward strand.
CGCCGCGAGCGGGCCGGAACGCGTCCGGGCCGGGGCACTGATACCCTGGTATCCCGTGGACCGGTGGGATCAAACGCCCCGGACCAGCCGAACCGACGACTCATCGAGTGCCGTGCACCACACCGCACTCCCGTCGCGCCAGGCGAGCCGAGAGCTTCCCGCCCACGTCACCTTCGACACGCGACCCACGGGAGCCCCCTCTTGGCACAGCCCCATTCCGGCAAGGCATCGAACGGCCGCGCCGTGACGACCAAGCACCTCTTCGTCACCGGGGGTGTCGCCTCTTCGCTCGGCAAGGGCCTCACCGCCTCCAGCCTGGGCGCCCTGCTCAAGGCCCGCGGACTCCGCGTGACGATGCAGAAGCTCGACCCGTACCTCAACGTGGACCCGGGCACCATGAACCCGTTCCAGCACGGCGAGGTCTTCGTCACCGATGACGGTGCCGAGACCGACCTCGACGTCGGCCACTACGAGCGGTTCCTCGACACCAACCTGCACGGCTCGGCGAACGTCACCACCGGCCAGGTGTACTCGACGGTCATCGCCAAGGAGCGCCGCGGCGAGTACCTGGGCGACACCGTCCAGGTGATTCCGCACATCACCAACGAGATCAAGGCCCGGATCCGCCGGATGGCGACCGAGGACGTCGACGTGGTGATCACCGAGGTCGGCGGCACGGTCGGCGACATCGAGTCGCTGCCCTTCCTGGAGGCCGTCCGCCAGGTCCGCCACGAGGTCGGCCGGGACAACGTGTTCTTCGTGCACGTCTCCCTGCTGCCGTACATCGGCCCCTCGGGCGAGCTGAAGACCAAGCCCACCCAGCACTCGGTGGCCGCGCTGCGCAACATCGGCATCCAGCCGGACGCCATCGTGCTGCGCGCCGACCGCGAGGTCCCGCAGGCCATCAAGCGCAAGATCTCGCTGATGTGCGACGTGGACGAGGAGGCCGTGGTCGCGGCCATCGACGCCAAGTCGATCTACGACATCCCCAAGGTCCTGCACGGCGAGGGCTTGGACGCGTACGTGGTCCGCCGGCTGGACCTCCCGTTCCGCGACGTGGACTGGACCACCTGGGACGACCTGCTGCGCCGCGTCCACGAGCCGCAGCACATCGTCAAGGTCGCGCTGGTCGGCAAGTACATCGACCTGCCGGACGCCTACCTGTCGGTGACCGAGGCGCTGCGCGCCGGTGGCTTCGCCAACAACGCCCGCGTCGAGATCAAGTGGGTCACCTCCGACGACTGCGAGACGCCCGAGGGCGCCCAGGCGCAGCTCGGCGACGTGGACGCGATCTGCGTCCCCGGTGGCTTCGGCGACCGCGGTGTGGACGGCAAGGTCGCCGCGATCACCTACGCCCGGGAGAACAGGATCCCGCTGCTGGGCCTCTGCCTGGGCCTGCAGTGCGTGGTCATCGAGGCCGCCCGCAACCTGGCCGGCCTGCCCGAGGCCAACTCCACCGAGTTCGACGCGGCCGCCAAGTACCCGGTCATCTCCACCATGGCCGAGCAGCTGGCGATCGTCGACGGCAAGGGCGACCTGGGCGGCACGATGCGGCTGGGCCTCTACCCGGCCAAGCTCGCCGAGGGCTCCATCGTCCGTGAGGTCTACGGCGGCGAGCAGTACGTCGAGGAGCGCCACCGCCACCGCTACGAGGTCAACAACGCGTACCGCGCCGACCTGGAGAAGACCGGCCTGCAGTTCTCCGGCCTCTCCCCGAAGGGCGACCTCGTCGAGTACGTCGAGTACCCGCGCGAGGTGCACCCCTACCTGGTGGCCACCCAGGCCCACCCGGAGCTGAAGTCCCGCCCGACCCGCCCGCACCCGCTGTTCGCGGGTCTGGTCAAGGCGGCCATCGAGATCAAGACGGCCGCCCGGTAGTCGGTACCCGGTAGTCGGTACCCATTGCTCGGCGCCCGGAGGCCGGCGCCGAGCAATGGGCGCCCACCAGGAGTAGTCGTCGACATGTCACCGGACGGCGGCCCCGCGATTCCCGCGGGGCCGCCGTCCGGCGTTAGATTGTGTCGTACTGACGAAAAGGGGAGAGCGATGGACGACCAGAGCATCTTTGACGTGGCCGAGGAGTGGGAGACCCGGGGGACCGCGACGCCCTTCCAGGGCAAGGTCACCGGCGTGCGCTCCGAGGAGGTCCGGATGCCCGACGGCAGCTGGGCCCGCCGCGACTACCAGACCCACCCCGGCTCGGTCTCCGTCCTGGCGTTGGACGACCAGGAGCGGGTGCTGATCCTGCGCCAGTACCGCCACCCCGTCCGCCAGCGGCTCTGGGAGCTGCCGGCCGGCCTCCTCGACGTCCCCGGCGAGAACCCGCTGCACGCCGCCCAGCGCGAGCTGTACGAGGAGGCGCACTGCAAGGCCGGCACCTGGCGGGTGCTGGTCGACTTCTACACCTCGCCCGGCGGCACGGACGAGGCGCTGCGGCTCTTCCTCGCCACCGACCTCACCGCCGCCGAGGGCGAGCGCTACGAGGCGCACGGCGAGGAACTGGAGATCGAGACCGCCCGGGTGCCGGTCGCCGAGCTGATCCGGCTGATCCACGCCGGGGAGCTGCACAACCCCACCCTGATCACCGGCACGCTCGCCGTGCACGCCGCGCTCACCGGGCCCGGCGGCCTGGACGCGCTGCGCCCCGCCGACTCGCCGTGGCCGGCGCGGCCCTTCTCGGCGTGACACCTCCGGTGTGACCTCGGCGCGGTGCTGCTTCGTGGGGGTGACGCCTCCGCGGTGCTGCTTCGCGCGGTGACCCTTCTGCGGTGCTGCTTCGTGGGGCGACGCTTCGTGGGGTGACCCTCCCGGCGGGCCGGTGGACGGCGCGTCACCCCGCGGTTGACCCGCAGGGGTGACTTACCGGTTCGTACGACCGGATGTCACCTCGGCGGAGCCGGACGGTCGAACTACGCTTCGCAGACAGGGCGCCCGTCCCGGGCCGCCTCCGCTGAGCGCTGGGTGACGTCGGGAGTGGCACGGGTGGCGAGGAAGACGGCGACCATGGACGCGGGGCCCGGCGTATCCGTCGAGGACGTTCCCGGGCTCGACCGGCTGCCCGCCGGTCCCGCGCTGCTCGTCGGCCGGCGTGCCGAGCTCGCCGCCCTGCGGGCCGCCGCCGCACGCCCGGCCGAGGGCCGCAGCCGGGTCCTGGTGCTGGCCGGCCGGCCCGGCTCCGGGCGGACCACCCTGGCCGTCCGGTTCGCCCGCACGGTCGCCGCCGACTACCCCGACGGTGTGCTGTTCGCCCGGCTCTCCACCCCGGACGGCGGCCGGGTGCCGCCCGCCAGGGCCGCCCGCCGGCTGCTGGAGCAGTTCGGCGCGGACGTCGCGGGCGTCCCGCTGCCCGGCGCCGTCGAGGACAGCCGGGACGAACCGGCCTGCGTCGCGCTGCGCGAGACGCTGGCCGGGCGGAAGGTCCTGCTGCTGCTGGACGACGTGCGGGACGCCGGACAGCTCTGGCCGCTGCTCGCGGACGAGCCCGGCTGCCTCGTCCTGGCCACCACCGCCGGGCCGCTCACCGGCATCGAGGACATCGACCCGGTCATCCTCGGCGGGCTCGACCGGCAGGCCTCGGGGGAGCTGCTCGGGGACCTGGTCGGCGGGACGAGAATCAGCTGCGACCCGGTCGGCGGGGCCGACCTGGCCGAGGCCTGCGCGGCCCGGCCGGCGGCACTGCGGCTGATGGCGGGGTGGCTGCGGGGCAATCCGAAGCTGGCGGTGACGGATGCCGCGAAGGAGCTGGCGCGGGCGGTGCGGGAGGCCGACGCCAAGCCGGCGGGGGGCGCGAAGGCGGCTGGTGGGGTGCACGCGGCCGGGGAGACGACTTCCGGGGGGAAGGAGGGCGCCCGGGGCGGGCCCGGCGCGTCCGGTGGGCCGGAGCGTACGAAGGGCGGCGCCCTGCACGCGGGGGCCGGTGCGGGGGTCGGTGCGGGGCCCAAGGCCGGGACCGGGACCGGGGCGGACGGGCGGGCTCCGGGCGGCGCCGGGGCCGGTCCGGGGGACGGGAAGGGTGTCAGGCGTCCTGCGGGGCCCGCGCGGGGCGGCGCGAAGCGCGGTGATCGGCGCGGCGGGACGCAGCCCGCGGAGCACGTTTCCCCGCCGGCTCCGGAGCAGGCCCCGGCCCCGGAGCGGCCCGGCCGGCCGGGCGGGGCCGGAAAGCCGGGGACCGCCGGTACCGCTGCGGGCGGTGCAGTCGGCCCGGCCGGCCCGGCCGGCCCGGTCGGTACGGTCGGCTCGAAGGCCGAGCAGGTGGAGCCGGCCGCTGCCGCCGCTGCCGCCGTCCCGGTGACGGACCCCGCGGCCTGGGTGAAGCCCGGGCCCGAACCCGCCGAGCCCGTCCCGGTGCCGGACAACGATCCGCTGATCGGCGCGTTCACCCTGCTCTACGGCACGCTGTCGGCCGCCCAGGCGCGGATGCTGCGGGCGCTCACCCTCGCACCGGGGCAGACGGCCGACCTGCGGACCGCCTCGGCCCTGGTCGGCTGCCCGGCGCCGGAGGCCGCCACCATGCTGGCCGCGCTCGCCGAGCGGGAGCTGCTCGGGGCGGAGCCTCCCGCCGCCGACGGGACCCCGCGGTACCGGGTGCCCGGCAGGCTCTACCCCCGGCTGGTCCGGCTGCGGGAGAGCGAGGACCGGCCCGCCGAGGTCGAACTGGCCCGGGCCCGGCTGCTGGAGCGGCTGGTCCGGCTCACCGAATCCGCCCGCGCGCTGCTCGACCCGGCCGGCGGCCCCGGCCCCGACCCGCTGCCCGGCCCGCTCCGGCTGCGCTCCGCCGCCGACGCCCGGCAGTGGCTGCTCGGCGAGCGCGACGTCCTGCTCGGCGCGGTCGCCGACGCGATCGGCCAGGGCGATCTGGACGGCTCGGCCGGCCGGCTGGTCACCGCCCTGCTCCGGGCGCTGCCGCTGACCGGCGCGGCCGCCCCCGCCGACCTCTACCAGCTGCACGAGCAGGTGCTGACCGTGGCCGAACGCCACGGCAAACCGCGCCGGGCCGCCGCCGCACTGCTCAATCTGGGGGACCTCCAGGCCGCGGCCGGCCGCTGGGAGCAGGCCTGCGCACACTACCGGGCGGCCCTGGAGCACGCCCGGTCGGCCGACGACGAGGCGCTCTGCGCCCGGGCCCTGGAGGGCGCGGCCGGCTGCTACCGGGCGCTCGGCGAGGCGGTTCGCGCCGCCGACTGGTACGGGCGGGCGCTCGCCCTTCGGCAGGCGATGGGCGACCACGCGGCCGAGGCCCGGCTGCTCGCCCGGGTGGCCGAGGCACACACCGCGCAGCGCCGGTTCGAGGAGGCCGAGCGGGAGTACCGGGCCTCCCTGTCGGTGCTGCGGAGGCTGGGCGACGAGCGCGGGCAGCAGGTGGTCGGCGACGCCCTCGCGGAGCTGCGGGAACGCCTCGACGGCGGGTGGTAGGGGCGGGTTCCGGAGTATTGTCGGAGATGCCCGGTTGGCATTGCTTCGGCGGGAAGATCGCTGGGGAAGCCTACGAACCTGCCAATGTGTCCGGCAGATTTGTTCGCTTTGGAAGGCTGACACGCCGCCTGGGCTTCATTACACTCGAACTCAGTCGCGCAGCGATCCATGCCCCGGTGTCGTCCGGAGGCTTCCCCACGTGCGCGTCGCCCGCCGGTCTTCTCCGGTAGGGACCCCCATGGCAAGAGGACGTGTTTAGCCGTGAAGGTCGGCATCCCCCGCGAGGTCAAGAACCACGAGTACCGCGTGGCCATCACGCCCGCCGGCGTGCATGAGCTCGTCCGCAACGGACACGAGGTCTACATCGAGGACAACGCCGGTCTCGGCTCCTCGATCCCCAACGAGGAGTACGTGGCCGCCGGCGCCACCATCCTCCCCACCGCCGACGAGGTGTGGGCCACCGCCGACCTGCTGCTGAAGGTCAAGGAGCCCATCGCCCAGGAGTACCACCGTCTGCGCAAGGGCCAGACCGTCTTCACGTACCTGCACCTGGCGGCCGACCGCGCCGGCACCGACGCGCTGGTCGCGTCCGGCACCACCGCGATCGCCTACGAGACCGTGCAGCTCGCCAACGGCGCCCTGCCGCTGCTCGCGCCGATGTCCGAGGTCGCGGGCCGGCTGGCCCCGCAGGTCGGCTCGTACCACCTGATGCGCCCGGCCGGCGGCCGCGGCGTGCTGCCCGGCGGCGTGCCCGGCACCCACCCGGCCAAGGCCGTCGTCATCGGCGGTGGCGTCTCCGGCTGGCACGCGGCCACCATCGCCATCGGCATGGGCTACGAGGTGACCCTGCTCGACCGCGACATCAACAAGCTGCGCGAGGCCGACAAGGTCTTCGGCACCAAGATCAAGGCCATCGCCTCCAACGCCTTCGAGCTGGAGAAGGCCGTCCTGGAGGCCGACCTGGTGATCGGCGCCGTGCTGATCCCGGGCGCCAAGGCCCCGAAGCTCGTCACCAACGAGCTGGTCTCCCGCATGAAGCCGGGCTCCGTGCTCGTTGACATCGCCATCGACCAGGGCGGCTGCTTCGAGGACTCGCACGCCACCACGCACGCCGAGCCGACCTTCCAGGTCCACAACTCGGTCTTCTACTGCGTGGCCAACATGCCGGGCGCCGTCCCGAACACCTCCACCTACGCGCTGACCAACGCCACGCTGCCCTACATCGTGGAGCTGGCCAACCGCGGCTGGAAGGACGCGCTGCGCCGTGACCCGGCGCTGGCCAAGGGCCTGAACGTGCACGAGGGCCAGATCACCTTCGGCGCCGTCGCCGAGGCCTTCGGCCTGGAGTCCGTCTCCCTGGAGAGCGTGCTCGCCTGATCTCGGTTCCCCCGGTCCGGAGCGGTCCGCGCCACGCCGGCGCGGACCGCTCCGACCTGGGCCGTTCCCGGTGGGACGGCCCGTAGGCCCCCGACCGTCCCTCCTCGTCCGCCAGCGGGCCGGAGGTCCTCGGATCGGGGGCTTCGCCATGCTCGCGAGCGGCGCCGACGCGCGCGGGTGAGCGGCGCCGACGGGGGCGGGTGAACGGTGCCGACGCGGACACGTGATCGGGGGTGGCCGGGGTGGGTGGGCGGCGCCGATCCGGACGCGTGAACGGGGGTGATGTGGGCGGGTCGCTCTGTCGTCAATTTCTGTGGGTCGTGTCACCCGACCGCAGAAACGTTAGGGTCAAGGGCCCGCGCATCCCTTGACAGAGGGTTGCCCGATAGTCGACACATCCTGCCCACTACCGTGGATTGTGTTGCTGCGAACGCCTTGAACGGCCTAGAGTCGCAAACCGTCGGCATGCTGCCACGCTGACGAATCGACATAGAGTCCTGGATGCCCAAGGAGGTAAGACGACTTGTGAATGAGTCGACATTTGCTCCCGGGGGTGGTCAGCCAGGACTGGCGGAGCACACCGCCGTCCAGCCGAGTGAGGAGTCCGGGGCCCGGCAGGCCACCGTGGGCTCGGCCGAGGTCGGCTCGGTCGCACTCCGCACTTTCGAAGCACGACAGAACACAGCACAGGTGACCACGGTGACCGACTACGACGTCGACCTGCCGGCCCACGGCCTGGCCTACGGCGAGTTCGCCTACGGCGCCTACGACGACCCGGACGCCGAGTACGAGCCGGACCCGGAGTACGCCGCCACGCTGGCCCCCGACGCCGCGCGCCAGCGGCGCGAGCGGGTCGGCCCGACCGGCCGTCCGCTGCCGTACTTCCCGATCCCCGCGCCGGTGGCCGAGCACGGCCCCGCGCAGATCATCGCGATGTGCAACCAGAAGGGCGGCGTCGGCAAGACCACGTCGACCATCAACCTGGGCGCGGCGCTGGCCGAGTACGGCCGCCGGGTGCTGCTCGTGGACTTCGACCCGCAGGGCGCGCTCTCGGTCGGTCTCGGCGTCAACCCGATGGAACTCGACGTCACCGTCTACAACCTGCTGATGGAGCGCGGCCTGACGGCCGATGAGGTGCTGCTGAAGACCGCGGTGCCCGGCATGGACCTGCTGCCCTCCAACATCGACCTCTCCGCCGCCGAGGTGCAGCTGGTCAGCGAGGTGGCCCGGGAGTCCGCGCTGGCGCGCGCCCTGAAGCCGCTGCTGCCCGACTACGACTTCGTCATCATCGACTGCCAGCCCTCGCTGGGCCTGCTGACGGTCAATGCCCTGACGGCCGCTCACAGCGTCATCGTTCCGCTGGAGTGCGAGTTCTTCGCGCTGCGCGGTGTCGCGCTGCTGACCGAGACGATCGAGAAGGTCTGCGAGCGGCTCAACCCCGAGCTGCGCCTGGACGGCATCCTGGCCACCATGTACGACTCGCGCACCGTGCACAGCCGTGAGGTGCTGGCCCGGGTCGTCGAGGCGTTCGGCGAGCACGTCTTCCACACCGTCATCGGGCGGACCGTGCGCTTCCCGGAGACCACCGTCGCCGGTGAGCCGATCACGACGTACGCGACCAACTCGGTCGGTGCCGCCGCCTACCGCCAGCTCGCCAGGGAGGTGCTCGACCGGTGCCGCCCCGCCGAGTGAGTCTCCCGGGTGCCGACGAGCTGTTCCGGACCACCGGCGGGATGGCGCTGTCGCCGTCCCTCGCGCCGCGTCCGGCCGCCGAGGCGCCCAGACCGGAGACCGCGCGGGCCGTCAACGGTGCCGGCCCGGACGGTGCCGAGGGCGCCGACGACGGCACCGGCGGTGCCGCGGGCCGTGCGACCGGGGGCGCCGCGAACGGCGGCGAGGCCGGTCGGCCGCGCGAGCACCACTCGGCGGGCGGCGCCTCGGTGCCGGCCCCCGCCCAGCCGGGCGGGGCCCAGGGCATCGGGCAGCCCGGTGCGGCGGGCAGTACGGCCGGGGGAGCGGCGGGTGCCGCGCAGGCCGGTAAGACGGCTCAGGGTGGCCGTGGCGCCGCTCCGGCGCCGCGCCAGCATGCGGGTGCCACCGAGGACCAGGCGGGCGCCACAGGGCGCCCCAGGCCGCGTGGACGGGCACCGCGCCGCCCCACCGGGCGGGAGCGGCACGACGAGAAGATCACCGTGTACGTGTCCGCCGAGGAACTGATGGACCTCGAACACACCCGGCTGGTGCTCCGCGGTGAGCACGGGCTGGCGGTGGACCGCGGCCGGATCGTCCGGGAGGCGATCGCGGTCGTGCTGGCCGATCTGGAGCAGCGCGGCGAGGCGAGCATCCTGGTACGGCGGCTGCGCGGGCGCTGAGGCCTGCGGGGCGCCTTGTGGCGCTCGTGGGGCCGGTGGTGCCGGTGGGCTCGTGATGCCTCTGGGGGGGCTGGGCCGGTGGTCCGGCGTTGTACCGGTGACCGGCGGCGCCCGGCGCTGCGTGCGGCGTGTCGGCGGCCCCGGCGCGGGGCGGGCGGCGGCCGCCGGGTGAAGATGGACCGTTATGCCGAGCACCCCCGAACCGCCCGCCGCCGGGTCCGTCGCTGCCGATGGGACCGCCGGATCCGATGCGTTCCTCGGGGTTGGTGGGTCGGGTGGGGCCAATGGGTCCGTCAGGTCCGGTGAGACCGTCGACGCGCACGTTCGCGTCGCTGCGGGGACCGATCCGGGTACGGCAGAGGGGTCGGCCGCGGCAGAAGGGTCGGCCGCGGCAGACGGGCCGGGGACGGCCGCCGGTTCGCCCGGCGGTGGCTTCCGGGTGCGGCTGGAGAACTTCGAGGGCCCCTTCGACCTGCTGCTGAGCCTGATCGCCAAGCACAAGCTGGACGTCACCGAGGTGGCGCTGGCCACCGTCACCGACGACTTCATGGCGCACATCCGGGCCATGGGCGCGAACTGGGACCTGGACGCCGCGACCGAGTTCCTGGTGGTCGCCGCGACGCTCCTCGATCTCAAGGCCGCCCGGCTGCTGCCGGCCGCCGAGGTCGAGGACGAGGAGGACCTCGCCCTGCTGGAGGCTCGCGACCTGCTCTTCGCCCGGCTGCTGCAGTACCGGGCCTACAAGCGCGCGGCGGCCCTGTTCGGCGACCGCTGGGCCGCCGAACTGCTCCGGCGCCCCCGGACCGTCGGACTGGAGCCCCACCACGCGCAGCTGCTCCCCGAGGTCGTGATCAGCATCGGCACGGAGCGGTTCGCGCAGCTGGCGGCGCGGACGATGGCGCCCAGGCCGGAGCCGGTCGTCTACGTCGACCACATCCACAGTCCGCCGGTCAGCGTGCGGGAACAGGCCGGGCTGGTGGTCGGGCTGCTCACCGAGCTGGGCGAGGCGTCCTTCCAGCAGCTGGTCGCCGACGCGCCGGACACCCTGGTGGTGGTCGCCCGCTTCCTGGCCCTGCTGGAGCTGTACCGGGAGCGGGTGCTCGCCTTCGAGCAGCCCGAGGCCCTGGGCGAGCTGCTGGTGCGCTGGGTGGCCGAGGAGGACCGGGGTGTGGTCGAGGTGACGGACGAGTTCGACCGGCCGGCCGGTGAGCAGAAGGAGGAGCGATGACGACTGGGGCGGACGGTGGGGAGCGGCCGGTGCGGCGTCCGCTCGGCGTGCCGGGGCAGCCGAGGGCCCAGGAGTGGCTGGAGCCGGGGGTGGGGGTGGTCGGGGAGTGGCTGGAGCCGGCGCCGGGGGTGGTCGGGGAGGGGGAGGTCGCTGCCGCGCCCGTGGTTCCCGTGACTCCTGGTGCTTTCGCTGCTCCTGGTGGGGCGGCTCCCGGTGGGGCGCGGGGGGTCGAGCCCGGTCCGGTGGCGTCCGAGGCCCTGGTGGTGCACCAGAAGTCGGCCCCGTCGACTTCTGGTGCAGGGGGAGGCGGGCGGGTGTCCGCGGCGCCTGTGCCTGCGCCTGCGCCGCCTGCGCCTGCGCCTGTGCCTGCACCAGCGCCTGCGGCGCCCGCGTCCGGGCCCGTCAGGCTTGAGGCGGCGGACGGGCCCGGGCTGAGGGCCGAGCTGGAGGCGATTCTGATGGTCGTCGACGAGCCCGCCCGGGAGGCCCACCTGGCGTCCGTCCTCGAACGGTCGCGGGAGGAGGTGGCGTCGGCGCTGCGTGAGCTGTCCGCCGAGTACACCGCCCAGGGCCGGGGCTTCGACCTGCGGCTGGTCGCCGGCGGGTGGCGGTTCTACACCCGGGCCGACTGCGCGGCGGCCGTCGACCGCTTCGTCCTGGACGGCCAGCAGGCCCGGCTGACCCAGGCCGCGCTGGAGACTCTGGCGGTCGTCGCCTACCGGCAGCCGGTGTCCAGATCACGGGTCTCAGCCGTCCGTGGTGTGAACTGTGACGGCGTGATGCGTACCCTGGTACAGCGAGGACTGGTGGAAGAGGCCGGATCCGAGCCCGAAACAGGTGCGATCCTGTATCGGACGACGAACTACTTCCTGGAACGGATGGGGCTCCGCGGCCTGGATGAGCTGCCGGAACTCGCTCCCTTCCTGCCCGAGGTCGACGACGTGGAAGCGGAGTCCCTGGAGGGCACGATGATCGCGGAGGCGGTCGCCGCCGCTGCCGCGCAGGCTGCGGACGGCAGTGGCGAAGCCGATCGGGCTCCGCTCGATCGATAGGGGGGCGGTGAGGTCGGCCGAAACGACCGCACAGCCCAATCCCAGACGGAACGACGTACGGACACTTTGATGCGTAGCAGTGGCAACGGCAGGAACAGCAGCGGCGGCGGCGGCGGTCGCGGCGGACAGGGCGGGGGCCGGAGCGGCGGCGGCTCCCACGGGGGCGGCGCGGGCCGTGGCGGATCGGGCGCTCCGCGCGGGGGTTCGTCCGGCGGCGGCTCGCAGGGCGGCGGTTCGTACGGCGGGGGTTCCTACGGCGGTGGCTCCGGCTCCCGCGGTGGGTCCGGTTCGTACGGTTCGGGTTCGCGCGGCGGCTCGTCGAGTGGTGGGTCCTACGGCGGTGGCTCCGGCTCCCGCGGTGGGTCCGGTTCGTACGGTTCGGGTTCGCGCGGCGGTTCGTCGGGCGGCGGTTCGTACGGCGGCGGCTCCGGCTCGTCGCGCGGCGGTTCGTACGGCGGCGGCTCCGGCTCGTCGCGCGGCGGTTCGTACGGTGGTAGCTCCGGCTCCTCGCGTGGCGGTTCGTACGGCGGCGGCTCCGGCTCGTCGCGCGGTGGGTCCTACGGCGGCGGCTCCGGCGCGCCGCGTGGCGGGTCCGGCTCCTACGGTCGGCGTGACGACCGCCGGGACGACCGGCGCGACGACCGCGGCTTCCTGGAGCGCCCGCTGCGCCCCGAGGAGCGGCGCTACGACCGCCCCGAGTTCGGCGGCGGCCCCAACGCCACGCCGGCGCGCGGCGGCTACTCCGGGCGCCGTCCCAACCCGGCACCGCGGCCGCGCCGTGAGGGCCAGGGCGCCCCGGGCGACCCGCGCCGTCAGCCGCAGCGTTCGCGCGAGCTGCAGGCCAAGATCGAGGACGCCGTTCTGGCCCGGCACGACAAGCCGGCCGTGAACCTGCCGAAGACCGCCGGCGAGCCCGATGGCGAGCGCCTGCAGAAGGTGCTGGCCCGGGCCGGCATCGGTAGCCGCCGGGCCTGCGAGGAGCTCATCGAGCAGGGCCGGGTCGAGGTCAACGGCAAGCGCGTCACCGAGCAGGGCAAGCGGGTCGACCCGCAGAACGACGAGATCAAGGTGGACGGCCTGACCGTCGCCACCCAGTCGTACCTGTTCTTCGCGCTGAACAAGCCGGCCGGCGTGGTCTCCACCATGGAGGACCCGGACGGTCGCCAGTGCCTCGGTGACTACGTGACCAACCGGGAGACCAGGCTCTTCCACGTCGGTCGTCTGGACACCGAGACCGAGGGCATCATCCTGCTCACCAACCACGGCGAGCTGGCCCACCGCCTCACCCACCCGCGGTACGGCGTGACCAAGACCTACCTGGCCGCGATCCAGGGACCGATCCCGCGTGACCTGGGCAAGCAGCTCGCCAAGGGCATCGAGCTGGAGGACGGCTTCGCCCGGGCCGACAGCTTCAAGGTGATCTCCAACGTCGGCAAGAACTACATGGTCGAGGTGACCCTGCACGAGGGTCGCAAGCACATCGTCCGCCGGATGCTGTCCGAGGCCGGCTTCCCGGTCGAGAAGCTGGTGCGCACGCACTTCGGCCCGATCGCGCTGGGCGACCAGAAGTCCGGCTGGCTGCGTCGTCTGACCAACCCCGAGGTCGGTCAGCTGATGCGCGAGGTCGGCCTGTAGGAATCTGTGGACCGGTCGATAGAGGGGTTCCTCTCCTCTGTAGACCGGTCGACATATTCTGGCGATCTCTGTAGATCGGTCTGCAGAGTTGGGGGCGTTTCTGTGGACCGGTCTGCATAATCGGGGGCTGGTTCTGTAGACCGACCGACATATTCGCGCACCGTGTCTGTAGACCGGTCTGCATAATCCGCGTGAGCGGGACTGCATCGGTAGACCGGTCTACATATTCGGGTGTTTCGGGAGGGTCTCCCCGCCGAGTGGCGGGGAGACCCTCCTGCTGTTCGGCGGGTCCTGCTGTGAGCAAGGACGCATCGCCTGGTCATCGCCTTGTCAGCGCGATGATCCGTGGCCGAAGATTGCCACCTGACCACGACCCGCCGAGTGGCGGGACTGCGCCACCGGGGGCGCGGGCGGGAGTCGAGACGGGGGAGCGGCGTCGTGTCCGATGCACCACTCAGCACACTGGGACTGGCCGCGCCGGACGGTCAGGTCTACGCGGCGCTGGTGGCCAACCCGCAGTCCACCGCGGAGGACCTCGCGACCTGCTGCGGTCTGACACTCCAGCAGAGCGTCCGCGCGCTGGACCGATTGGCACAGCAGGGCATGGCGACCAGGGCGCCGGTGGACCGCCACCGCTTCCTCCCGGTGGCGCCCGATGTCGCGATCGGCACGCTGATCGGCCATCGCGAGTCCGAGCTGCGGCACGCCAGGGCCGAGATGCACCGGCTGATGGACGCCTTCCGGGAGGCCTCGCGCTACACCGACCCGGCGCACTCGGTCGAGGTGCTGACCGGCGGCGAGGCGATCGCCCAGCGGCTGGAGCACATCACCGAGACCAGCCAGTACCAGGTCCGCGGCTTCGACTGCCCCCCGTACATCCAGGACCCGGTCGCCAACATCCCGCTGCAACGCGAGCGGATGCGGGAGGGGCTGCGGTTCCGGACCATCTACGACCGGGAGGCGGTCGCCTGGCCCGGCCGGCTGGAGAAGAACATCCTGGCCGGCGTCGCGGACGGCGAGGAGGCGAGGGTCCGGCCGGTGCTGCCGATGAAGATGATCATGTCGGACGACCGGATGGCCATCATCCCGATCAGCGTGGGCGACAGCGTCCTCGACGCGGCCTACGTGATCCACCCGTCGGCGCTGCTCCAGGCCCTGGACACGCTGTTCGAGGCGGAGTGGGAACGGGCGGTCCAGCTCCAGTCCGCGATCGGCGCCGCCGAGGGCGCGCTGGAGCCGGAGGCCGACCACCGCAAGCTGCTCGGCCTGCTGGCGGCCGGCCTCACCGACGAGTCGATCGCCCGCTCGCTCGGCTGGAGCGCCCGGACCACCCAGCGCCGGCTGCAGAGCCTGATGCGCGAGCTGGGCGCCACCACCCGCTTCCAGGCCGGAATGGCGGCCCGGGAGCGGGGCTGGCTGTAGCCGGGCCGGTGGCGGTTCAGCTCCAGGGCGTGAGGTTCGCCCAGTGGCCGTCCGGGCCGCGCTCGACCTTCTCCAGGCCGACCACGGCGGACCGGTTCAGCCGCCCGTAGATGTGCGGGAACAGCACACCGGGGGTGGCTCCGGGCGGCGGTGCGCCGTTCGGGGCCTCCCACTTCACCATCGGTTCCACCAGCGACTCCTCGATCAGCAGCACCATCAGCGGACCGGGAGTGTCGGCGTAGAAGGCGTTGGCCACCGCGAGCGCCGTCCGCTCGTCCGCCGAGCAGTGGATGAACCCGTCGGTGAGCAGCGAGGCGGTGGCGTACGGCCGGCCGGGGTCGGCCAGCCAGTCGTCGAGGGGGGCGAGGTGCAGGATCATGTTCCTGTTGTACCTGAACGGTCGTCACGGCGAGGGCGCGGCCGACCGGGTTCGGGCGCCGGTGTCACAGGTCGTGGTGTCACAGGCCCGCCACCTTCGCGGAGGCGGAGATCTCGTACACCAGCGTCACCGTCCGGCGGGCGCCCGGGCCGAGCGGGAGGTCCCAGCGAACGATGCCCTCGGTGTCGAAGGCGTCCGGAGCCGGGGAGCACTCCTCCTTGCGCAGCCGCACCTCGACCGCCGAGACCTCGGAGACCGGTACCCGCTCGCGCACCGTGACCAACTGCTCGTCCCGCTCCTCCGGGCCCGAGAAGCGCGAGATGTGCAGCCGGACCGTCCGGGTGGTCACCGAGCGCTGGGTGAGCCCCGCGGTGCCCTGCCGTTCGTCGGTCTCCCGGACCACCCGGTAGCCGTCCGAGCTGCCGAACGCCAGCTCCGCCTCGGCGCCCGCGGCGGTGAAGGGCAGCTCGCCCCGGCCGGTGAAGCCGCTGCCGCGGATCAGTTCCACCGGGCCGGCGAGCAGCGCGTGCCCGGCCGCGTTGCGGAACCGGACCACCTGGGTCACCAGCGGCGACAGCTCCGGGGCGCAGGCGTACTCGCCGGTGGCGGGCGCGGTGAAGGAGCCCAGCGGCACCCGGTGCGCCCGGCCGTCCGAGGGCACGGTGGCCGGCGTGGGGGCCCGCAGGATCCGGACCTCGCCGCCGTCGTCCACCCCCGGCACGGCCTCGGACGGGCCGAGGGTGCTGATCGTCTCCTCGCGCAGTTCGACCTCGACCGTGCGCCGCTCCTCGGCGCTGCGCTCGCGCAGGGCCAGCACGTCCTCGCTGATCGCGGGCGGTGCGGTGGCCAGTGCCGAGCGGGCGGTGGAGAAGGTCAGCCGGGCGCCCGTCCAGTCCTCGCCGGTGCGCTGCCAGACCACCGCCTCGGACTCCAGGTGGAGCGACCCCTCGGCGAGGGTGGCCCGGTAGGAGGGCCGCCAGACCGCGCACGGCAGCAGGTGGCTGACGGTCAGCCGGGCGGGTCCTGCGGCGGACGCCTCGATGGTGAGGTCCAGGTGGGCGACCAGCTCGGCGGGCGCCTCCTCGGCCTCGTCGAGGGCCGTCCGGGCCTCTGAGCGCTCGACCTCCAGGTCGCGCAGCCGGGAGTGGGCGGCCCGCAGCTCCTCGCCGTACCGCTCGCGCTCGGCGTCCACCCGGTCCAGCTCGCGGGCCCAGCGGGCCCGTTCGACCTCGCCGGCGCCGGCGCCCTCGCCGACCTCGCGGAGCAGGTCGGCGGAGAGCTGGGCGAGCAGGGCCAGCCGGGCCTCCAGACGGTGGCGCAGCTGGTCCTCCTGGCGGGCCCGCACGTCGAGCTCGTGGACGCGGTGGCGCAGCGCGGAGTCGTCCGGACCGGGCGCCAGCGGGGCGGGCGGGGTCCAGGCGCGGACGATCCGGGCGTCCAGGACGCGGGGGCCCGCCACCCCGGACGACTCGGCGTCGGCGGGGGCGAGGCCGGTGGCTTCGGCCCGCAGGGTCCGGTCGACGGCGAGCGCGGTGATCGGGCCGAGGCGCAGCCGCTGGACGCCGGCGGCGAGGTCGACGATCACGGCGCGCTCGACCTGGCTGCGGTCCTCCAGGCAGGTGACGGCGGTGACCGGGAGGGGGATGGTGTCGCTGCTCATCGTTCAGTTCCTCCGGTTTCCACCGACGATGGCCTTTCCGGCCGGGATTCTGATCTGGTACCCGCCGTCGAGTTCGGCCCGCCCGCCCGGCGGCAGTTCGACCCGCCAGAGCCGGCTGCTCGGCGGGCACTCCGGGGAGGGGACGGCGGGCGCGTGCCAGTCGGCCCGTTCCTCGATCCGGATCTCGCTGTCCGGGGTGACCGGCACACGCTCGCGGACCTCCACGGTGACGGCGTGCCCGAGCCGGTTCGCGAGCTCCACGTGCACCCGGTGGTCGAGCACGGTGTTGGTGTTCAGCATGCCCGTGGTGGACTCGTGCAGCTCGGTGCGGCGCGCGACCTCGACGCTCTCGGTCACGCCGGTGCCGAGCCGGCACGTCCCGCCCGGCGCGAGGGTGGGCAGGGCGGCGGTGAGCAGGAACTCGTCGTCGACGGTGACCTCGACCGGACCGGCCAGCACGGCGTGGGCCGTCCCGTTGGCCAGTACCAGCGTCCCGTAGACCTTCTCCTCGACGGAGGGGACGGTGACGTACTCGGGCCGGACGGTGACCGGGATCTCGCCGATCGTGACGGTGTGCCAGGTGCCGTCGGACGGGATGTCGGCGGGGGCGGCGGCGTCGAAGCGGTGGTCGAAGGAGCCGGCCGAGGCGCGCGGCGGCACGGCGTGGCGGGGGAGCGGCAGGCCGCTCAGGGAGGAGCCGGTGGGCGTCGGGCGGGTCGGGGCCGTCGGGTGGAGGGTGCCCCGGCGGGCGACGGGCTCGTCGGGGCCGGCCAGGACGAGCGTGGGGTAGTCGAGCAGCGTGGCGCCCGGGGCGGGAGGAGCCGGGGGCGCGGACGGGGCCGCGGCGGCGCCGAACTCGTCGGCGAACGCGGCCTCGGCCACCCCGCCGGCGGCGGAGCGGCGCGCGGAGCGGTCCCGGCGGGCGAGCGGCGCCGGGGCCGCGGCGGCCGCCGGCGGGGGCAGCGGGGCACCGGGCTGCGGCGGCGGCGGCCCGCCGTAGCCGGCGAAGCCGAGGGACGGGGCGGGCGCCTCGAAGGCCTGGACGCCGCCGCGGGTGCCGCCTGCCAGGGGTGCGCCGCCCGGTGCCATCGGGGCAGGGGGCGGTACGGGGCGCGGGAGCGGGGCGGCGGTCCCGACGAGGACCGGTCCGCTCCGGCGGGGCTCGGGGCGGGGGCCCACCGTGTCGTAGCCGGTGAAGAGGTCGCTCAGCCCGGCCGGGGGCTCGCGCCAGCCGGAGGGCGGCGGGGCGGGCTGGCTGCGGCCGATCCGCAGCGAGCGCAGCTTCGGCAGGTCGGTGCGCCGCTCCAGGTCGGCGGTGGAGAGGGCGAGGCGGACGCCGGTCCAGTCCTCGCCGGTCCGCTGGGCGACGGAGGCGCGCAGGACCAGCCGGCCGGTGTCCGAGCCCTGCTGGTAGGAGAGCCGGTAGGCGGGCACCCAGCGGGCGGCGGGGACGCCGTATTCGAGTTCGATGTCGATCTCGGGGGCGGGTGCGGTGCCCTCGGGCCGGGAGTTCGCGGGCGCGGGAGCGGTGAGGGTGAGCAGGACGGTCGCGGAGGTCTCCACCGGCCGGGCCGGTCCGGCGGTGGACGAACGCGCCAGCCGGTCGGCCAGCGTCTCGGTCGCGTGCTCGGCCCGTTCGAGCTCCTCGGCCAGCTCGTCGGCGCGGAGGTGGAGCCGGGTGAGCCGCTCGTCGACGAACTCGGCCAGCTCCAGCCAGGCGTCGGCGGGCGTGCGGCGGAGCGGTTCGTCCCGGCGGCGGGCCGGCGGGACGGCGCGCAGCGCGGTCGTCTCCGCGATGGTGTCGAGGACCAGGCGCTGCCGCTCGCGGACGGCGGACTCGTGTTCCCGGGCGGCCTTCAACCGGCTGTGGAGCTCGGGGAGTTCGTCGGGGGAACGGAGTTCGGCGACCGGTTCGAGGCGGGCCTCGGTGACGGCGGTGCCGGGCGGGCCGGAGAGCACCCGGGCCCGCAGCGACCGCCCGTCGAGCACCTGCGGCAGCCCGGTCAGCCGCAGTCGCCCGCCGGGCGGCAGGGCCACCCGGGCGCGCCGGCGGCAGACCGCGCCGACGGCGTGGACCACGACGGAGTCGAGCTCCGACGGATGGGCCGGTACCGCGGTTCGGTCGGACTGCTGTTCGTCGTCTGCCCTGTGCTGGTCGTCCACCCGGCCTACCCCTTCGTTCGCGCCGCTCGCGCCGACGGCGCGCTGCCGCCCCCTGGGCGGTCAGTCTGCCTCGCATCGGCGCGGGCGTCCTCGGATTTCGCCCGCTCGGCGTGTGCGGCGTGCGTGTGCGGCGGTGTGTGTCCGCACGTGTGCGGTGCGTGCGTGCTGGTGCGGTGCGGTGCGGTGCGGTGCGGTGCGGTGCGTGGTGCGGTGTCCTGTGGTCGCGGTGTGTCGTGTCCGCGGTGCGGTGCGTGTGCGGTGCGGTGCGCGTGGTGTCGCGTCAGGGGGGACGGAGCCGGTGGCCGCGCGGTTGCGGTCGGCGGGGGTGGACTGTGGCCGCGGGGGTGGTGGGGATGCGAGAGGATGGGCGGGCACGTCCAGGCCAGCCCCTTGAGGAGAGCCACCCCGCCATGCGCACTGCCGCCGTCGTCGGTACCGGACTCATCGGCACCTCCGCCGCCCTCGCCCTGACCGGACGCGGGCTGACCGTTCATCTGGAGGACGCCGACCCGGACGCGGCCCGTACCGCCGCGTCGCTCGGCGCCGGCACCACCGAGCCGGCCGACGGTCCGGTGGACCTCGCGATCATCGCGGTGCCGCCCGCTCTCGTCGGCAAGGTGCTCGCCGACTGCCAGCGGCGCGGACTGGCGCGCTGGTACACCGACGTGGCCAGCGTCAAGGACGGGCCCAGGGCCGAGGTGGCCGCGCTGGGCTGCGACACCGTCCACTACATCGGCAGCCACCCGATGGCCGGCCGCGAGCGCTCGGGCCCGCTGGCCGCGCGCGCCGACCTGTTCGAGGGCCGGCCCTGGGTGCTCACCCCCACCGCCGACACCGACACCGAGACGCTCAACGCCGTCCTGGAGCTGGTCGCCCTCTGCGGCGCGATGCCGATCGTGATGGACGCCGCCGCGCACGACCGGGCCGTCGCCCTGGTCTCGCACGCCCCGCAGCTGGTCGCCTCGCTGGTCGCGGCCCGGCTGGAGAAGGCCGACGAGACGGCCATAAGGCTCTCCGGCCAGGGTGTTCGGGACGTCACCAGGATCGCGGCCTCCAACCCGGGCATGTGGGTGGACATCCTCTCCGCCAACGCCGGCGCGGTCGCCGACATCCTGGAGGAGGTCGCCGTCGACCTCGGCGAGACCGTCGCCGCCCTGCGCTCGCTGCAGGCCACCGAGGAGGGCGAGCGCCGAGCGGGCGCGGCCGGGATCGAGACCGTGATGCGCCGGGGCAACGCCGGCCAGTCGCGGATCCCCGGCAAGCACGGTGCGCCGCCGACCCGGTACGAGACGGTGGCGGTGGTCCTCGGCGACCAGCCCGGCGAGCTGGGCCGGCTCTTCGGCGAGGTCGGCGCCGCCGGGGTCAACATCGAGGACGTCGTCATCGAGCACTCGTCGGGGCAGCAGGTGGGCTTCGTCCAGCTGTCGGTCGCGCCGGGCGCGGTGACGCCGCTCACCGTGGCGCTCCGGGCGAGCGGCTGGAGCGTCCGGGACTGAGGACCGGTACCCGAGGGGCCGGAGCGCGGCCGGTAGGGGTGCCTGCCGGTTCGGGGGTCGGATCAGGGGCCGGTGCGGGTGCCGGTGCGGGGGTGGCGGTACGCGGCCGGTACGGGGCCGGTTCCGGTGGCACGGAGCACCGGGGCGGGGTCTGGCGCCGGTCCATTAACCTGGAGGGAGACATCCCCCGGTTTCAGGCTGTGCGGCTCGCGCCGCACAGGATTCAGGTTCGGGCTCAGGCCCAGAGAGAGGTTCGCCCCGTGGACACTGCCGACCGAGCGCACGCCCCGGTCGTCGTCGCCATCGACGGACCCTCCGGCTCCGGCAAGTCGACCGTCTCCCGGGCGGTCGCCGCCCGGCTGGGGCTGAGCTTCCTGGACACCGGCGCCATGTACCGGGCGCTGACCTGGTGGATGCTGGCCAACGACGTGGACATCGACGACCCGGAGGCCGTGACCGTGGCCTGCGGCAAGCCGGTGATCGTCTCCGGCACCGACGCGGCCGGCCCGACCATCACGGTGGACGGTCAGGACGTGTCCGGTCCGATCCGGGGGCCCGAGGTGACCGCGCAGGTCAGCGCCGTCGCCGCGGTGCCCGCCGTGCGGACCCGCCTGGTGGAGCTGCAGCGCGGCTGCGCCGAGGTCGCCGAGCGCGGCATCGTCGCCGAGGGCCGGGACATGGGCAGCGTGGTGTTCCCGGACGCCACCGTCAAGATCTTCCTGACCGCCTCGGTGGCGGCCCGGGCCGAGCGGCGGGCGGCCGAGCTGCGCGCCAAGGGCGTCGACGAGGCCACCATCGCCGAGATGGCCGCCGACCTGGTCCGCCGGGACAAGGCGGACTCCTCGCGCGAGACCGCTCCACTGACCCAGGCCGCCGACGCCGTCCTGGTGGACACCAGCGAACTCAGCCTGGAGCAGGTCATCGGCACGATAATCATGCTGGTGGAGGAGCGGGCCGGGCTGTCGGCGGTCTGAGTCGCCACCGGGCGCCGCCCGGGGGTCCCATCCCCCGCGCCGTCCGGGATCCATCACTCCGGGCCCACCGCCCGGGGCACACCGTCCGCGGCCTTCGCCGGTCGCGGCCCGCTGTTCGGGAGCGCCCGCGGGGCGCCTCCCTGGAAGTACGGAAGCGCCCGCGGGGCGCCTTCCTCGAAGTACTCGCGCTGCCCCGACCGGGGCAGGTACGCACGGCACGCCCCTGGGAAGGGCCGCGCCGGGAAACGGAAAACACGAACATGACCGCAGAGCACTCCGCCACCGAGCACGGTGAGCTGGACGCCGCCGAGTACGCCGAATTCATGGCGCTCGCCGCCGAGGAGGGGTTCGACCCCGAGGACGTCGACGGGCTCGGGGGCGCCGACCACGCGCCGCTGCCCGTGCTGGCCGTCGTCGGCCGCCCGAATGTCGGCAAGTCGACCCTGGTGAACCGCATCATCGGCCGCCGCGAGGCCGTCGTCGAGGACAAGCCGGGCGTCACCCGCGACCGGGTCAGCTACGAGGCCACCTGGAACGGCCGCCGCTTCAAGGTCGTCGACACCGGCGGCTGGGAGATCGACGTCCTCGGCATCGACGCCATGGTGGCGGCGCAGGCCGAGCTGGGCATCGAGACCGCCGACGCGGTGCTGTTCGTGGTCGACGCCACCGTCGGCGCCACCGACACCGACGAAGCCCTGATCAAGATCATTCGCCGGGCCGGCAAGCCGACCGTGCTCTGCGCGAACAAGGTCGACGGCCAGTCCACCGAGGCGGAGGCCGCGTACCTGTGGTCGCTCGGCCTCGGCGAGCCCTTCCCCGTCTCCGCCCTGCACGGCCGCGGCTCCGGTGACCTGCTCGACGCCGTCATGGCCGCCCTGCCCGAGGCCCCGCCGCAGACCTTCGGCGTCGCCGCCGGCGGCCCGCGCCGGGTCGCGCTGATCGGCCGGCCCAACGTCGGCAAGTCCAGCCTGCTCAACAAGGTCGCCGGCGAGGAGCGGGTGGTCGTCAACGAGCTGGCCGGCACCACCCGTGACCCGGTCGACGAGATGATCGAACTGGGCGGCAAGACCTGGAAGTTCGTCGACACCGCCGGTATCCGCCGCCGGGTCCACCTGACCGCCGGCGCGGACTTCTACGCCTCGCTGCGCACCTCCGCCGCCCTGGAGAAGGCCGAGGTCGCGGTCGTGCTGGTCGACGCCAGCGAGACCCTGGCCGAGCAGGACACCCGGATCATCTCGATGGCCGTCGAGGCCGGGCGCGCCGTCGTCATCGCCTACAACAAGTGGGACCAGCTCGACGAGGAGCGCCGCTTCTACCTGGAGCGCGAGATCGAGCGCGATCTCGTCCAGGTGCAGTGGGCGCCCCGGGTCAACGTCTCGGCGAAGACCGGCCGGCACATGGAGAAGCTCGTCCCGGCCATCGAGACCGCCCTCGCCGGGTGGGAGACGCGCATCCCGACCGCGCGCCTGAACGCCTTCCTCGGCGAGCTGGTCGCGGCGCACCCGCACCCGATCCGCGGTGGCAAGCAGCCGCGCATCCTGTTCGGCACCCAGGCGGGTACCCGCCCGCCGCGCTTCGTGCTGTTCGCCTCGGGCTTCCTGGAGGCCGGGTACCGCCGCTTCGTCGAGCGCCGGCTGCGTGAGGAGTTCGGCTTCGTGGGCACGCCGATCTCGATCTCGGTGCGGGTGCGGGAGAAGCGCAAGCGCAAGTAGTCGCCGCCGCTGCGCCCGGTCGGCCGCCGCGCCCTGGTGGCGGGCGGGCCGGCCGGCCCGGTGGTCCGGTGGTCTGTCGGCCGGGGGGTCGACGGACGGTTCGACAGGAGGGCCCCCGCCGTTTCGACGGCGGGGGCCCTCCTGCGTGCGCGGGCGGGTGCTCCGGCGGGTGCGGGCCGGTGCGTGGGCCGGGTCAGTGCTGGTCGCTGCTGCGGCCCGGGGGGAGCGAGAGCAGGTTGCGGTGGCGTCCGCCGGTGGCCGGACCGGCGATGGGGCCGCTGCCGTTGCTCATCACCGGCGCCGGTGCCGGTGCCGGGGCGGGCATCGGGTGCGGCACGGGCCCCAGGTAGCCGGCCGCGACCCAGCCCTGGCCGTTGGCGAACTGGGCGGCGGGCTGGGCGGGTTGGCCGACCTGGCCGAGCCCGTCGCTGGTGGGGTCCGCGGGAGTGTGCGGGGCCCCGGTGTGCTGGCTCGCGGTGTGGTGGGTGTGGGTGGTGTGGGTGCCGCTGCTGTGGGTGCTGTGGGTGCTGTGGGTGCTGCCGGTGTGGTGCCCGGTGTGGCCCTGGCCGTTCTGCTGGTTCGGCATGAACTGGGGGAGGCCGGCGGCCTGGCCCGCGTACGTCTGGAACGCCTGGTGCTGCGGCGGGTACGGACGGGGCTCGGCGAGCACCGGGTAGCCGTCGCGGACGGCGAAGCCCGCGAACCTCAGGTTCTCCTCGCCCGAGCGGTCGCCGGGCAGCGCGCGGAACAGCCGCCGGTACTCGGAGTACAGCTCGTCGTAGATCGGCGTGGCCGAGTGCGGGTGCTCAGCGTCGAACGACGGGCGCATGCCCGGGATCACTCGGGGGGCGGTGGTGGACCGGCGGTGGGATGCGGAGACGTCGTAGCTGTACACACAGGGGCCAACGAGCGAGTCCCCCGGGGGATGCGGGGTGCCCCGCCCCGGCCGGAAGGTTGGCCTGTGCCGGTCGGGGTGCGGACCGGTCCGTGGCGGGCCTTCCGGCCGGGGTGGGCTTCCGGACGGGGGTTTCCGGCGGGTGTGGGTTTCCGGCCGGGGCGGGACGAGGCGTGCCGGGGGTGTCGGGGAGGCTCAGGTGCCCGCGAGCGGGAGGGAGGCGCCGACCACCTGACCCAGGGCGACGGCACGCTCCAGCGCCTGGCGCAGCAGGTCCTCGCGCGGCTGCCGGCCCACCATGCCCGCCGGGACCGCGTACATGGTCACCTCCGTGAGCTGGTTGGCGGCGAACCTCCAGGCGTCGGTGACCTGGAGCGGCTGATGGGCCTGCCACCAGCCGGTGCTGCCTCCGGCGGCCGCGGGCTGCAGGATCGCGTGCAGCTTGCCCATCGCCACCAGGACGGACCAGCCGGCCAGTTGGTCCGGCGTCTTGTCGAGGTCGGTGACGGGCTGGAAGCCGGCGTCCTGGAGGAGGTCCAGGAACTCGTCGGTGCCCGAGGTGTTGCCCGGCCGGCCGACCGGTCCGGTGGGCTCGACGACGACCGCGGCGTGACCGGTGTCGCCGTGCAGGACCAGCCCGCAGGTGATGCCGAGGATGGCGGCCTGGCCGGGCGCGGTGGCCTGGGCACCGGCGGACGGGGCACTGGTGGCCTGGGCACCGGCGGACTGGGCCGGGTTCGGGACGGCGGGCCCCGGGATCGCGGGGCCCGGGACGGCGGGCTGTGCCTGGCTGATGCTGCGCACCGCGCCCACCAGCTGTTCCTCGGAGACCGGCACCACCTGGGAGGGGATGCAGCGGGCATGGGCGAAGGCGAGCACCGCCGTCTCCTCGCCGACGAACAGCACCGTGCTGGTGGGCTCCTGGAGGGAGTCACCGGGGGTGCGGCAGGACGTGCACTCGTAGCTGTCGGGGGTGTGGGCGCCGCCGAGCAGGCGGTCTGCCTCGTCGTCGCCGATCTCGGATCGGACCTCGTCGCTGACGGCGAGCATGCGCGGCACTGGGACTCCTCGGTTGTCGGGTTCGCCGGCGGTCAGGGGTGACGCGGGCGGGGGAGGGGAGCGGGCGGTGGGGCTGGGTGTGGCTGGTGCAGTAGGTGGAGCGGGTAGCGCTGGTGGGGCTGGAAGAGCTGGTGGATCGGCTGGAGGGCCTCTGGGTGGGCGCTCGGGTCGGGCCGGGGTCGGTCCTCGGGGGTGGTCGTCGGGGGTGGGACCGGGCTGGGACGGGGCGGGACGGGCGGTGGGGCGAGGGGCCTTTCCGGCCGCCTTTACCAACGGACCCCTGTGGCAGGGGTCACGGGTGGACACCGAGGGTGACGGGAATTGCCCCTGATCCGACCGCGTGACGTGGTCGAATGCTCACAATCTGTCGATGTCGGCGGCAGGAAGGCCGGAAGGAAACCGTGAGGTGGGTCACGGCCGGGCAATGTTTGATCTAGGAAATGACGGTTATATCGGACATTTTGGACATGCTTGCATGGTCATTACCGCCGGTAACGCCTTGCTGAGCTGGGCAGACCGTCGGGTGTTTGGTTCCGCGGCGACCTGACTCGTAGCTTCATTGGCGGTGCAACGAGCACCACCCGGGTTCACCTCCGACGCACAGCCCACCGGCTCACCCCGGCGCGGGCCGTGCCCACCGATGCGACCGCTCGATCTGGTCGCCGGTGCGTGGTGGGTGGCCGGGGCGGCGCGGCACGTCCGACACGTGCCCGGCCGCCCGATGGACGCGGCGAGCGATTCGACTCCTTCGAGGGTCTGGTTCCGCATGCCCGCCCGGGGCTGTCGAGAGGAACCTCATGACCTTCCGTAACGAGACCGCCGCTGCCACCACCTCCACCGTCACCAAGCGCAACCGCGTTCGGATGGCTGTTGTCGCGGGTGCCGCTGTCGCGGCCCTGCCGGTGGCCGGCCTCGTCACGGCCAACTCGGCCTCCGCCGCCTCCGTCTCGACCTGGGACGCGGTTGCCCAGTGCGAGAGCGGCGGCAACTGGGCCATCAACACCGGCAACGGCTTCTACGGCGGCCTGCAGTTCACCTCCAGCACCTGGGCCGCCTTCGGTGGCACCGCCTACGCCGCGCAGGCCAACCTGGCCACCAAGGCGCAGCAGATCTCCGTCGCCGAGAAGGTGCTCGCCTCGCAGGGCCCGGGCGCCTGGCCCGTCTGCTCCGTCAAGGCCGGTCTGACCAAGGGCGGCACCCCGGCCGCCGTCGACACCGCCGCCGCCGCGAAGCCGGCCGCCCCGGCCGCCACCGCTGCGCCGAAGACCGTCGAGGCCCCCAAGGCCGCGCCCAAGGCTGCCGAGGCCCCCAAGGCCGCGCCGAAGTCCTCGGACGCCGCCGCCTCCTGGAAGGCCGAGAAGCCGGCCAAGCCCGCGAAACCCGCCGCTCCGGCCTCGAACGACGCCAAGCCGGTCACCGGCGGCAACTACACCGTGAAGGCCGGTGACACCCTCAGCACCATCGCCGCTGCCCAGGGCACCGACTGGCACGAGCTGTACAACGCCAACGCCAAGGTCATCGGCGGCAACCCCGACCTGATCTTCCCGGGCCAGACCCTGACCGTCTGATCCTTCGGGGACTGTCTGATCCCTCGGGGACCGCGTGATCCCTCGGGGTCGGCCGACTTCTCGGGTCCGACGGACCTCTCGGGTCCATGAGGATCCCGCCGGTCCGTCGTGCGCTCCGGTCCGTCGTGCCTTCCGGTGCGACCGGGGCCGCCGGTTCGGGCGGGCCGCCTGCTCCAGGTGGCCGCCGTACTCCGGACGTGCTGTTCGAACGGCCGCTTCTCCGCTGTGCGGGGGAGCGGCCGTCGGCGTGTCCGGCGCGTCGGGACGGGCCGGCGAGAGGTGCGCTTAGGGTCGGCTGCTGTGCCTTCTCAGCGTTCATAGGATCAGCCGTGAATCCTTCGTACCGACCGGTCACCCGGTGCGGTCCTCGGCTGCCGGCGTCGTCCCCGCGCCCCTCGTCGTCCTCGCCGTCGCGCTCGCCGTCGTGTTCTGCCGGCCGTGGCGCCGCTCCCGGCCGGCCGGGCCCGGGCCGCTTCGACGGTGGCGGACATGATCTGGGACGAGCTCGCCGAGTGCGAGAGCGGCGGCGACTGGCGGGCCGCCACCGGCAACGGCTACTTCGGCGGCCTGCAGATCTGGCCGCCGACCTGGGAGGAGGCGGGCGGTCTGCGTTTCGCCGACCGCCCCGACCGGGCGAGCCGGCGCCAGCAGACCACCGTGGCCGAGGAGATCCTCCATCTGCAGGGGTGGGAGGCGTGGCCGGCCTGTGCCCGGGAGATCGGGATGATCGGTGGAGCGCCCGACCGCCACTGATCGGGTCCTGCGCCCGCTCGCCCTGCCGGCCGCCCGGTGGGTGCGGGAGGATGGTGGCGTGATCCAGGGCGAACTGTTCGGTACGGGCTCCGGTCGCGACCTCGGGTCGGGTGCCGGTCGCGTCCCGGGGTCCGGTGCCGGTCGTGACCTCGGGTCCGGTGCCGGGTCGGGCGCTGACGGGGCTTCCGTCCCCGGGCGGTCCGAACCGGCGCCCGGCGCGGTGCTCGTCCCCGGCTGGCTCGACGCCGAAGCCCAGCTCCGCCTGGTCGCCGCGTGCCGGGAGTGGGCCCGGCCGCCGGCCGGGATGCACGCCGTCCGGATGCCGACCGGCGGCATGATGTCGGTCCGCATGGTCGCCCTGGGCTGGGACTGGTACCCCTACGGCTACCGTCGCGTCGCGGCCGACGGCGCACCGGTCAAGGCGTTCCCGCCGGAGCTCGCCCGGCTCGCCCGCGGCGCGGTCGACGCGGCGTACGGCGAGGCCGTCGACGCGATCGCGGGCGCCGCCGGGTACGAACCGGACATCGCGATCGTCAACCACTACCCGCACGGCGCGAAGATGGGGCTGCACCAGGACCGCGACGAGCGCACGGACGCGCCCGTGGTCTCGCTCTCCCTCGGCGACACCTGCCTCTTCCGGCTCGGCAACACCCGGACCCGCACCCGGCCGTGGACCGACCTGGAACTGCGCAGCGGTGACCTGCTGGTCTTCGGCGGGCCGGCTCGCTTCGCGTACCACGGGGTGGTGCGCACGCTGCCCGGCACGGCGGATCCGGCGCTCGGGCTGACCGGCCGGCTCAACATCACCGTCCGCCAGTCGGGTCTGTGACGGCGGCGCTGTCGGCGTCCGCGTGCGGAGCCTTCGGCGTCCGGGCGGTGGTCGCGGTGTCCCTTTGCGGTGCCGGCGGTGCCCGGTTGCGGCGCTCGCGGTGCCCGTCTGCGGTGCTCGCGGTGGCCGGGCGGAGCTCCTACGCCGGCGTGTTCGAAGCGATGGGTCCTCGTTCGAGTGAATCGGTGGAGGGGTGCGGGGGCGAGGGGAATGCCCTGGCTCGCTGAAGGATTCGACTGGGCGGGAGAATTCGATAGAACGGGCGTCGGCAGCCGGGCGGGCATCTCCGTCCGGGTCGGTCACCCGGAGAGGAAGCGCACGCATGGGTACCCCTGTCGACGAACTCGTCGAGCTGCTGGACCTTGAGCAGATCGAACTGAACATCTTCCGCGGGCGCAGCCCGGAGGAGGCGCTGCAGCGGACGTTCGGCGGCCAGGTCGCGGGCCAGGCGCTGGTGGCGGCGGGGCGCACGGTGGACGGCGACCGCCCCGTCCATTCGCTGCACGCCTACTTCCTGCGCCCCGGCGTGCCCGGCGTGCCCATCGTCTACCAGGTGGACCGGATCCGGGACGGCCGCTCCTTCACCACCCGCCGGGTGCTCGCCATCCAGGGCGGCCGCTCGATCTTCGCCCTCACCGCCGACTTCCACGTCCCCGAGGAGGGCAGCATCGAGCACCAGTACCCGATGCCCGCCGTCGCCGCCCCCGAGGACCTGCCGAGCGCTCTGGAGGAGGTCGGGTCCCGGCTCGGCGAGCTGCCCCCGTTCATCAGCCGCCGCCAGCCCTTCGACATCCGCTACGTCGACCGGCTGCGCTGGACCAAGGAGGAGCTGGCAGGCGTCGAGGCCCGCAGCGGTGTCTGGCTGCGCACCAACGGCGCCCTGCCCGACAACCCGCTGATCCACGTCTGCGCGCTCACCTACGCGAGCGACATGACGCTGCTCGACGCCGTTCGCGCCCCCGTCGAGCCGCTCTGGGGCACGCGCCACTTCGACATGGCCTCGCTCGACCACGCGATGTGGTTCCACAGACCGTTCCGGACCGACGACTGGCTGCTCTACCAGCAGGAGTCCCCGATAGCCCACGGCGCCCGCGGTCTCGCGCGCGGGCAGATCTTCGACCGCCACGGGCAGCTGGTCGTGTCCGTGGTGCAGGAGGGGCTCTTCCGGCCACTGAAGGGCTGACCCGCCCCTCGGCGCCCGGGTGAGGCCCGCCGTCCGTCCCGTCGGACCTGCCGGGAATGATCCACCCCGGTGATCGACGTTGACGTGATGACGGACACCGCACGGGCGGTGCCGGACTGTCCGCCGGGCCCCGGTGCCCGGCGGACAGTCCGGCTGGCCCGGACCGACTGGGAGGGCACACCGATGACGGCGACAGCCGCGGAGGACTGGAAGCACTGGAGCGAGGGCCGCGCTGCGGCGGTGAGCGCCCGCCACGGCCAGCTGGCGCTCACCGGCACGCACTGGCTGGAGCCGGACCCCGCCGGGATACCCGGCGTGCCCGGCCGCTGGTGGGCCGACGCGGAGGGCGTCCGGCTCCGGGCGACGGCGTCCGAGGGCATCACCGTCGCGGGCGCGTCCGCCCCGGTCGACGGCGAGGTGCTGCTCCGCCCGGACACCGACCCGGCCGCGGACAGCGCCTCGGTTGGGGACGTGCTGCTCGTCCCGATCGAGCGCGAGGGTGAACTCGCTCTGCGGGTCTTCGACCCGGCCTCGCCCGGGCGGCAGTCCTTCGCCGGCATCTCCGCGTACCCCTACTCGCCGGAATGGGCCGTCC
This sequence comes from Kitasatospora sp. NPDC028961, assembly GCF_055564815.1. Classification (NCBI taxonomy): domain Bacteria; kingdom Bacillati; phylum Actinomycetota; class Actinomycetes; order Kitasatosporales; family Streptomycetaceae; genus Kitasatospora; species Kitasatospora sp. NPDC028961. The sequence goes on from NZ_JBVHVO010000011.1 coordinate 48,017, forward strand.
CGGCGGTCTACACCCCCTTCGAGGGCGAGGCCCGGGCCGTCCTCGTCCCCAACGCGGACGGCAAGGACCGCCCACTGACCCTCACCGGTCGGATCTCCTTCACCGTGGCGGGCGAGCACCGCACCCTGACGGTCGGCAGCGCGGGCCGCGGGCTGAGCGGGGTCATCGCGGACGCGAGCAGCGGCGCGGACACCTACCGCTTCCGCTTCATCAGCCTTCCCGAGCCCGACGCGGACGGCCGTACGGTTCTGGACTTCAACCGCGCCTACCTGCCGCCGTGCGCCTTCGCCGACCACTTCATCTGCCCCTTCCCGCCGCCGGGCAACCGGCTGGACTTCGTGGTCGAGGCGGGCGAGAAGCAGGTCCTGACCCGGTAGCCGCCGCCACTGCCGTCGCTGCCGCCGCTCATCGGGGGTGCGGCCGGCCGGTGAGGCCGCCCAGCCCAGCGGGGCCGCGGCAGCTCGGCCGGTACCCCGGTGGGCCGGGAGCACGGGCGGAGGTCGAATATGGGGGGCTGTGTCGACCAATCATCCTGCCAATTCGGATGCCGCGCCGCCCGCGGCCGCCTCCGCGCCCCCGGTACCCGGTGTGCCCCGGGTACCCGTCGTGTCCCCGGTTCCCGCGGGGCCCCCGGGGTCGGCCGCGACCCCTGGTGGCCCCGAGGGTGGCCCCTCCCCGGCCCCGGCCGTGAAGCCCCCCGCCACGTCCGTCGAACCCCCCGCCACCTCGGCAGAGCTCCCCGCCTCGTCCGCGCGCTGGTACCGCAAGGCCTTCGCCGACCTCAGCCCGCTGCGCGACAACGTCGACTACCGGCGGGTCTGGTTCGGGCAGGCGGTCTCGTCGATCGGTCAGCAGATGACCGCCGTGGCCGTCTCCGTCCAGGTCTACGACATGACCGGCTCCAGCTTCGCCACCGGCCTGGTCGGGCTCTTCTCCCTCTTCCCGCTGGTCGCCTTCGGCCTCTACGGCGGCGCGATCGCCGACACCGTGGACCGGCGCAAGCTCGGCCTGATCGGCTCGGCCGGCCTCGCCGCGGTCTCCGCCGTCCTCGCCGCCCAGGCCTTCGCCGGGCTCGGCCTCGTCGCCGTCCTCTACGCCGCCGTCGCCGTCCAGGCGGGCTTCTTCGCGCTGAGCTCGCCCGCCCGGTCGGCGATGATCCCCCGCCTCGTCCCGAGCCACCAACTCCCCGCCGCCAACGCCCTGAACACCGTCAGCATGAACCTCGGCCTCACCGTCGGCCCCATGCTCGGCGGCGTCCTCATCGGCGCCTGGGGCACCCAGGCCGCTTACCTCGTCGACACCGTGGCCTTCGCCGCCACCCTGTACGCGATGTGGCGCCTGCCCGCCATGCGCCCGCTCGGCGACCGCCGCGGCCGCGCCTCCGTCCTCGACGGCCTGCGCTTCCTGCGGGAGCAGCCGAACCTGCGCACCAGCTTCCTGGCCGACCTGGCCGCGATGATCTTCGGTATGCCGCGAGCCCTCTTCCCCGCCATCGCGGTCACCTTCTACGCCGGCGACGCCCGCACCGTCGGTCTGCTGGTCGCCGCCCCCGCGGTGGGCGCCCTGACCGGCGCCCTGTTCTCCGGCTGGGTCGGCCGGGTCAACCGCCAGGGCGTGGCCGTCCTCGCCGCCGTCGCCGCCTGGGGCCTTGCCATCGCCGCCTTCGGCCTGATCCACAACCTCTGGCTCGGCCTCCTCCTGCTCGCCGTGGCCGGCTGCGCCGACACCGTCAGCATGATCTTCCGCAACACGATGATGCAGGTCGCGGCCCCCGACGAGATGCGCGGCCGCCTCCAGGGCATCTTCATCGTGGTCGTCGCCGGCGGCCCCCGCCTCGGCGACTTCGAGTCCGGCACCGTCGCCTCCCTCACCAACCCCGCCACCTCCGTCATCAGCGGCGGCCTGGCCTGCGTCGCCGCCATCGCCCTGCTCGCCGCCCGCCGCCCCGCCTTCCTCCGCTACGACGCCCGCCACCCGACCCCCTGACACCACCGCCATACCTGGCAGCGAGCACCCCCCGACGTGCTGTATTGTTTTCCACGTCGCCGGGACAACGGCGACAAGGTCGAGAAGCCCCACAGCAGAGCCCCCCAGGCCCCGCCAAAGGCACCGAGACCACGGGACGTGGCGCAGCTTGGTAGCGCACTTGACTGGGGGTCAAGGGGTCGCAGGTTCAAATCCTGTCGTCCCGACAGTGATGTCGGAAGGCCGTTGGCCTGGGAGCGATCCCAGGCCAACGGCCTTTCTTGTTGATCGGCCGACAGGTGGTCGGCGATTGTGGTGCCGTCGTCGTGGGTGCCGGCGACCGGGCCGTTGCCGGTTGGGGTCAGCGGCGGCCGAGGATTTCGGCGAGGCGGCTTACTCCGTCGGTGCCGTGGCCGAGGGCTATGGTGCGGCGGACCAGGCCCTCGGCGGCGCGCATCAGTCCGGACTCGATGCCGTGCGATTCGGCGGTGTGCACGACGTGGGCCATGGAGGAGACCGCCGAGGTGAGCGGGTTGATCGCGCCCGAGTAGCTGCCGCTGTCGAAGTCCTCGGCGAACTCGGCGAACAGCGGGGGCAGGATCGCACCGATTCCCTGGGCGAACGGCGCCAGGTCCCGCCCGGCGATGCCCTCGGCCTTGGCCAGCGCCAGCGCGTGCACGAAGCCGGCCATCGCCGTCCAGAAGATGTCCAGCAGCGCGATGTCGAAGCCGGCCGCCCGGCCGATCTCCTCGCCGAGGTGGGTGTGGGTGCCGCCGAGCGCCGCCAGCACCGGCGCGTACCGCTCGTAGAGGTCGGCGGGCCCGCTGTGGATGAAGACCGCCTCCGGGGTGCCGATGCTCGGGGCCGGCGTCATGATGGCGCCGTCCAGGTACCCGATGCCGTGCTGCGCCGCCCAGGCGGCCGTGGCCCGGGCGCGGTCCGGCGAGTCGGCGGTCAGGTTGACCAGCGTCCGGCCCTTGAGTGCGGCCTCCACCTCCTCGCGGTGCAGCACGGCGTCCGAGGCGTCGTAGTTGACCACGCAGATGACGGTCAGCTCGCTCGCGGCCACGGCCTCCTCGGGCGTGGTCGCGCTCACGGCGCCCCGGGCGACCAGTGCGGCGTCCCGGCCCGGGGTGCGGTTCCAGACCGTCGTGTGAACGCCGGCGTCCAGGAAGGCGCCGGCCAGGGCGCGTCCCATCGGCCCGAGTCCGAGCACGGTGACGGTGGGCCGGGTGAGGTTGGTGGGCATACTTCATCTCCTGTAGACATGGTGGTGGACAGCGACGACTCCGGGGGAAAGAGATGACGCGCGGTCAGGCCGTGAACCCGAACGTGTGCGGGGTGACCGCCGTGGTCGCCGTGATCGACGGCAAGTGGAAGACGTCCCTGCTCTGGTTGCTGGAGGCCGGCCCGCAGCGCCCCGCCGAACTGCGCCGACGGCTGCCCGGCCTCAGTGAGAAGGTCCTCACCCAGGCCCTGCGCGAGATGGAGTCCGACGGCCTGGTGCACCGCGAGGTGTACGACGTCCTTCCGCTGAAGACGGTCTACTCCCTGACCGACTTCGGCCGCCGACTCTCCGACGCGCTCGGCCCGATCTCCGACCTGGGCCACGAGCGGCTCGACCGGATGGCGGCCGAGCAGGTGGAACAGGTCGAGCAGGTGGAACGGGTCGGACAGGTCGAACAGGTCGAACAGCCGGCTTTCTGACTTGCTGTCATTTCCCTGGGACCAGTCTTGTCGCGCTGCGTCTCGCTGCCCAGTACGCACAAAAAGGTGGCTACCGGGTAGGGGCGCGTCGCACCACAGCCACTGCCACGTGCGGCCTCGCACGTGGCAGTGGGTGTGATGCGACGGCACGGGGGCTCCGGCCGGGGGGCGGGTGGGTCAGAGGATGAGGTAGATCGCGGCCGCGAGGATGACTACCAGGCCGACCACGGTGCCGCAGAGGATGAGGATGTTCCGGCCCTGGGGGTCGGGTGGGGGCGGCGGGGGCCGGCGGGGTGGGGACGGGACCGGGGGTGGGGCGGGGCGTCGGTCGGGTGGTGGGGGGTCAGGCGGGGCGGCGGGGCGTGGCGGGTCGGTGGGTGGGGTGAGGGTGCCGGGGGGGAGTTCGTGGAGGAGGCGTTGCCACAGTTCGGGTGGGAGGTCGGGGGGTGCGGCCTTGGCGCCGGGGGGTGGGACGAGGTGGCGCAGCAGCTCGTGTTCGACCGCGGTGCCCTCGTAGAGGAGCGCGCTCAGCAGGGCGTCGAGGGCCGGTGCGTGGCGCCGGTCGCGGACGTGCGGGGTGACGGCCCACTGGAACAGCCAGGCGGCGCGGCGGGCGAGTTCGGTGGTGGACTCGGCGGACGGGTCGGGCCGGCCCCGGTCGGTGCGGTAGAGGTAGAGCCGCTGGTCCAGGACCTCCGCGCAGAGGCGGTGTTCGTCCTCCGGGTGCCGCTGGGGGCTGCGGCGGTGGAGGACGAGCAGCAGGCGGCGGGTGGCCGGGTCCGGGAGGTCCTCCTCGCGCAGGATGTCGAGCAGGGGCCGGTCGCCGATGCCGTCGGTCAGCCGTAGCAGGTAGGGCAGCAGGTCATTGGTCGAGCCGGGCCGGAGCAGGGCCCGGCGCAGTTCTTCGGTGGGCGGCACCGCCGGCGGGACGGGGCGCTCGGGTGGGGCGTAGACGGGCTGGTCGTCGGGGTCCGGGGCGGGATCCGGGGCGGGGACTGGGGCAGGGCCCGGGGCGGGATCCGGGGCGGGGACTGGGGCAGGGCCCGGGGCGGGATCCGGTCTGGCCGTTCGGACGCCGAGGGTGCGGGCGAGGCGCCGTAGGCGCTCCTCGGCCGGCCAGCTCGCGGCGTCCCGCAGCTCGCCGGTCAGTTCGGGCAGACCGGCCGCCCGGCGGCCGGTGGTCTCCAGACAGCGTTCGACCAGACGGGCTGCCAGCTCGTGGGCGAGGTCGGCCTCGGGGCGGCGCGGGTCCACCCGGGAGCGGGGCTGCTGCTGCCCGGAGTCGGTCGCCCAGTCGGCGACCCAGGTGACCAGCAGGTCGTGGCGGTCCGTCACGTCGTAGGTCGCGAAGGTCCACGGCTGCTGGAGCCAGGTGTGGCCGAAGATCTCGTGCAGGCCGCTGATCACCGCGGCGGACGGGTTCCGCTCGGGCCAGCCCGGCAGGGCGTCGCTGCGCAGGGAGAGGCGGTGCCGAGGACGGCGCAGCAGGGCCGCGGTGGCGACGGTGAGTGCGTCGGTCACCCCGGCGATCCGGGCCGGGGTGTCGGCCCAGGTCTGTTCGGCGCTGTCCCGCAGCAGGGCCCGGGAGACGGGCGGGCAGCGGTCGGTGGCCTCCTCGGCGAACCGCTTGGTGCCGAACGACCAGTCGCGCAGCGCCAGGGAGAGCCGGGCGCCGAGCACATCCTGGTGGCCGAGCAGCAGGTGGCAGGCGGTGTTGGGCCGCCCGCCCAGGTCGGCGGTCGGCCACCGCCGGATGACCGCCGCCTCGCCGCGCTTGGTGACCGTCCGGACCAGGCTGGGGCGCAGCGCGCCGTCCACCCTGAGCAGCGGGGCGAGCTCGCGGGCCAGCTCGTCGGCGCGTTCCGGCGGGCAGGACCACGCGGCGGCGGCCATGCCGGAGCCGCGCCGCCCCAGATTGCCCTGCCAGCGGAACACGATCTGGTCGACGGTGCTGTCCGGAGCAGTGGCGCCCGGGGCGCTCATCCGGTCACCTCCCCGGGGGCGTGGCCGTCGGCCAGCTCGATGATGCCGTGCATGGCGAGCAGCGAGATCAGCGGCTCCAGCACCCGCTGCGCCCGGACGCCGCGCGGGTAGCGGCTGTCCTCCTGCCGCCCGCCGGTGGCGGAGGAGATGTGCAGGGTGCAGTGCAGGGCGGTGTCGAAGGGGCGCAGCCAGGCCTTCCCGGCGTGGCGGTGCAGCAGCGCGTACACGTCGCGGCTCTCCTCAAAGAGCCGTCGGCGGCTCAGCGGAAGGTGGCCGGGCTCGGTCAGCCAGCGGTCCACGGGGGGCTCGGAGCGCAGCAGGTCGGCCTTGGCGACCACGACCGCCGAGGGGACGGTGAGGTACGGGCCGTTGCGGGGGATGCGGTCCAGGGCGGTGGCGAACGCCGGGTCCCCGTCCCGGTTGACGTGCAGGCCGAGCGCGGTGCGGATCTCGTCGAGCTGCGGCAGCGGCATGGCGAGGGTGGGGTCGACGACGAAGACCAGGGCGTCGATGCCGAGGAGGAACCGCAGCAGCGCGTCGGTGCGCAGGAGGTCCTCGCCGGCGAGGTCGAAGAAGGCCAGCGGGCGGACCCGGCCGCGGGCGTCGGTGATCAGCAGCGACTCCACGAAGCGGGCGGAGTCGCCGGCGCCGAGCCCGGCGGTGTGGGCGAGCACGTTGCCGTCGCGCAGCGGCACCACGCGGTCGTTGAGGAAGCTGGCGTGCTGCTCCGGGTTGACGGACTGCCAGCTGACGCCGTAGGGCTTCAGCCGGTCGTCGGCGATCTCGGCGATCATCTGGGTCAGCAGGTGGCTCTTCCCGGTGTTCGACTGGCCGATCATGGCGACGGTCAGCGGACGCCCGTGGGTCAGGTAGGGGACGGGGATGTGGTGCGGCGGCGTCGCCGGACCGCCCTCGCAGAGCTGGAAGGCGCCGCGCAGCTCGTCGGCGAGCACCCGCGGGTTCTGCTGGTCGGCGAACCGGTAGGGCTGGAGGTCCTGGACGGCGTCGGGCACGTAGAGGGCGTTCGGGTCGAACCGGATGGGTTCCAGGCAGTAGGGGCAGAGCACGCCGCCGGGGTCGGCGGCCGGGTACCCGTACGGCGCGCCGTCCGGGCCGGCCGTCGCGTCCTGGTCGGCGGCCGCCGGGGCGCCGTACCCGGGGAGCGCGGCGTACCCGGGCAGCCCGGTGTCGCCGGGGTGCTTGAGGGCGACGGCCCGGTCGAACTCGGCGCGGTGCCGGCCGAGGCCGTCGCCGCCGGCGGTGCGGCCCGCGCCCGGGCGCCGGTCGGGCGCGAGCAGGCCGAGGAGCGCGGCCGGGGCGGGCCGGTCGGCGGCGCGGGGGGCGAAGGAGGACCGCATGGTGTGGGCGAGCGAGCGGTGGTCCGCGAGGTCGGCGGGCTCCCGGTCCGGGTCGCCGGGCCGCCCGGTGACCAGGCGGTACATCACCTGGGCGGTGCTCCAGAGGGCGTCCCGCGGGTCGGTGTGCCCGGTGCCGCCGCGCACCTCCGGCGAGGCGTACGGCGCGGGGCCGCGCGGGGTGCGCGGCCGCCCTGTGTGGGCCACCGCGTCCAGGCCCCACAGCTGGACGGCCCGGCCGTCCCAGCGGACGGCGGCGGGGGTGATGCCGTGGTGGACGAGGCCGAGTTCGGCGAGCAGGGCGGTGGCGTCGACGAGGTCCCGTTCGACGGTGCGCAGCTGGGTGACCGCGAGGCCGTGCAGCCGCTCGGCCGGGGTGCCGCGCGGCGGCCGGTAGAGCACGAACGGCTCGGCGACGTCCAGGTCGTAGCCGATCACCACGGGGAAGAGCCGGGCGAACTCGGTGTCCCCGAACGTGCGGTGCAGCCGCAGGGCGGTCGCCGCCTCGGTGTCGAGCGCGTCGCGGGCGGCGTCCGTGACCCCTGTGCCGGGGGGCGCCGCCGCCCGGACCTGCACGCACTTGACCGTGCCGTCGAGCAGGGTGTTCCGCATCAGGGGGGCGTCGCGGACCACCGGCCCGGTCGGGTCGGGGCCGAACCTCGCGGTGGCGAGCAGGCGTCGCCCGGCGGGCGTCAGGTAGGGCAGGTCGACGCCCTTGGGGCGGCCGGGGTCGCCGGGGCTCCGCAGCCGGACGGGCCCGGTGGTGCTCACCACTGCTCCTCCTCCTCGGGCAGCGAGACGTGCCGCTGCCGGACGGTCTCGACGACGCCGGCCCGCAGCGCGGTGAGCCGCAGCTGCCCGGCGTAGCGGCCGGCCGCCGTCCGGACGTCCCGGACCTCGGGTCGGCCGGGCGAGGTCCGGTGCCCGCCGGAGCCGTCCTGGGCGGCCTCCGGGGCGAACCGGATCAGGGCGACGGCGTCGGGGTTGCGGCTGAGCAGGTCCAACTGCTCGGCCGAGTTCAGCTGCAGCAGGCCCTGGCCGTCCTGGTCGGGGCCGGCCGCGTCGGCGGCCCGGCGGATGTCGATGCCGAGCAGCCCGGCCGGGCCGCTGCGGGCCCGGTGCGGCGCGGCGAACGGCGGGGCGGGCAGGACGTCGTTGCGCCGCAGGTGGTCACGGGCCACCGCGAGAAGCTCGCGCACCCGCTCGGCGATCCGCTCCTGGGCGGCGTCGCCGGCGTGGCCGCGCTCGACCGCGCCCCAGTAGGGCTCCAGGGCGGTCAGTGTGGCGTCCGTGAGGTCGCCGGCCAGGGTCGGCACCAGGTCGGGACCGCCCTTGGCCTCCCCGCGCTCCAGCCAGCGCGGGCCCGCGGGGGCGGTGCCGGGCAGGGGCCCCGCCGGGCGGAAGGGGTCGGCCGTCCGGGCCTCCTCCCGCCGCTCGGTGCCGCCTCCGGAGGGGACGCTGGTCCAGTCGTACTCGTCGGATTCGTCCGGTTCGTCGTACCGGTCGTCCCCGTCGTCCCCCCTGTACGGGGTGGACGCGTCGTTCCCGGGATCGTCGTCGGCGGTGCGGCCGAGCCAGTCGTCGTCGCTCTCCGCCATGGCCTCGGGCGGGTCGGCCCCGAGGTCGCGGGTGGCCTCCTCCTCGGCGGCGGTGACCGAGGCGCGGAGCACCCCGACCACCGACAGCGCCGCGTCGGCGCAGTACCGGCGCTCCTCGACGGCCCAGAACTCGCGCAGGGCGCGGGCGAGGAGCTCGTCCAGGCCGTTCAGTCCGTCCTGCAGCGGTGTCACCCCGCGTTCCAGGCCCCAGCGCTGGGCGTGGTCGTGCCAGGTACGCAGCAGCAGCCAGCCCCCGAGCCCGAGCCCGGCCGGCAGGCCGAGCGCGCCCGCCCAGACCGGCAGTCCGGCCGCGCCGGCGGCCGCGGCCGCCACCGCGGCCCCGAGGAGGGCGGCCACGCCGAACCGGCCGGCGTCGGAGGCCCGGCCCGGGCCGCCGGGCAGCCGGGTGACGGCCCGCAGCATGCCGAGCACGAGCAGCACCGGGACGGTGAGCGCGGCCGGCAGCGCCGGCCAGGTCCAGAATCCGCCGAGCGCGCCGGCCAGCCCGGTCAGGGCCAGCACGCCGGAGCCGGGCGGGTCGGGCGGCAGCGGACGGTCGGGTGGCGCGGCCTCCCGCAGCCGGTCCAGTTCGGCGATCCGCGGGGCGTTGGAGAGCGGCTGCACCTGCTCGGCGAGCAGCGACAACTGCTGCTCCACCGAGCGCAGCGACAGGCCGTCGCGCAGCAGCCCGAGGGCGAGGCTGCGCAGGCTCTCGCCGATCTGCTCGCCGGTGGTGGTGGCGGGATCCACGGCGACGCCCAGCCGGGCGAGCCTGGTCGCGGACTCGGCCGCGGACTGCGCGCCGACGGTGCCGCCGTCGCTGCGCAGCACCTTGCCGATCAGACTGCCGTAGCGGTCGAGCGCCGACCGGGCCCGGTCGAGCGCGGACTCCAGCTCACGGTGGCCGGCCCCGTTGACGAGCCCGGCCGGGCTGCCGAGGGTGACCAGTTCGGCCTCGGCGTCCGACAGCGCGTCGACGACCTCGTGGCGCACCCGGGAGGTCTCGCCGCCGTCGACCGGCCGCCCCGGGGTGCCGGTGGTGGAACCGGCGACCAGACCGGCGAGGGTGGTGGGCAGGGTGGCGCCGGCCAGGACGGTCGGACCGGAGGTGTGCGAGCCGGCGAAGCGGAGCAGCGCCTCGCTCCAGGCCTGGCCGCGGACCTCGGGGGAGAGGCCGTGCTCCAGGACGCGCAGGGCCGGGGCGGCCACGCCGTCGGGCAGCGAGCCGAGCAGCTCCAGTGTCTCGTCGAACAGTTCGGGCATCGCGAGGACGTCGACCAGGACGGCCAGGGCCTGCGGGTCGGCGGGCCCGGCCTGGTCGGCGGCGCCGTGACCGGCCTGGAGGTCGCCGGCCCAGAGCAGGCCCGCCTCGGGGGCGCGCAGGGTGGCGGGGCGCACCAGCCGGCGCTCCGCCGGGAGGTCCTCGTCGGAGCGGGCCGGGAGCCCGCCGACCAGGAGGCAGAGCACCCGCACCCGGCCGGGCGTGCGGTAGCCCATGATCTGCTCGAACCGGGTGCGGTGCTCGTCCAGCCCGGCGGGGGTGTCGACCACCAGGAAGCGCTGGTCGTGCGGTTGGACCAGGCCCTGCGCCGCGAGCCGGGCCGAGACGGCCGCCCGCAGCACGGCGGGGTCCTCGCCGGCGAGTTCGGCGGTGCGCAGATCGAGGTGGACGACCGGCGCGGACTGCGACAGGGGAGTGCTCAAGCGGGCTCACCGCCCCGGCGCTCCGTGCCCGGCTCGCCCGGCTCGTCCCACCACGAGGTGGAGCGCGGCTCGTCGGGGAACTCCCGCGGGGGTTCGCCCCGGGCGGCGCTCCGGTCGGTGCTGCGGTCGGTGTCCCACCCGGTGTCCCGGTCGCTGCCACGGTCGGCGCTCCGGTCGGTGTCCCACCCGGTGTCCCGGTCGGGGTGTCCCATGAACCCGGTGTCCGGGGCGGGCTCCTCCCGCCGGTCCGCCGGCCGGGGGGAGGGCTTCGTCCAGTCGTCGTCGTACGCGGCCCCGGAGCGGTCGGAGCGGTCGGCCCGGTCGGACCGGTCGGCGCGGGACTCGTACGCGGCGCCGGCCCGGTCGGCGCGGTCGGCCCGGTCCTCGTACGGGTCCCGCTCCCCGCCGGCGGTGCCGTGGCGGTCGTCGTCGTACGGGTCCCGCTCGCCGCCGGTGCGCTTCGGGGCGGGCTCCCAGGTGCGAGCGCGGCCCCGGCCGTCGGGCCGGTCGGCCGGTCGGGCGGTGCCGAAGTCGTCCTCCTCCCGCACCGGCGGGACGCGGGTGCCGTACGCGTCCTCCTCGGTGTCCTCGACGGCGCGCGGGGACAGCTCCCCGCGCTGGATGACGTCCAGCAGCGTCTCCAGGTTCGGCTGGACGGCCCGCTGGTCGCCGAACTCCAGCTTCAGCGCGGCCGGCAGGGTGTCCGCCCAGAACTGCCAGAGCGGGCGGAACCAGCCGTCGACCCGCTCCCCGCCGATCTCCCGGCGGGACCGGAGCATCCGCAGCTGCTGCGGGGCGATCTGCTCGACCAGCCGGACGAACAGCGGGTCCGGCCGGCTGGCGGAGCGGGTCAGCCCCGCCGGGCGGGCCGCCATCAGCCGGCTGCAGTAGTCCTCGACCGTCCGTTCGTCGTCCAGCACCGTCCAGCGCTCGTAGGCGCGCAGCAGCTCGGCCCAGCTGGAGACCCCGTTCTGCTGCTCGCCGAGCCGCAGCCGCACGCCCGGCACGTCCACGCCGCGGTCGCGGAACAGCCGCAGCCGGATCAGGTGCGGGGAGTCCTCCGGCCCCTCCAGCACGTCCACCTGTCCGTTCCAGAGCAGGCTGAGCAGCCGGTGCAGGATGAGCCGGCGGTCGGCCTCGGTGGAGACCAGCCAGTCGTCGCGGTGGCCGAGCCGCTGGCGCCAGCGCAGGACGTCGTCGCTCTGCTCGTTCTCCTTCGCCTTGGCCCACTGGCGCAGCATCTTGCGGGCCTCCGGCACCTGGGTGAGGCTCATCTCGCTGCGGAACAGCACGACCGTGATCGACTGCGTCTCGACGCCCCGGAACTCCGCCCGGGCGTCCTTCGGCAGCCGCAGCGCCTTGCGCAGGAAGTCCTCCACCTCGTCCGCGGACTTCACCCGCGGGTAGGTCACCAGGGCCTTGAGCGGGCCGGTGCCCTCGGGCACGAACCCGGCCGGCAGCAGCCCGGCCAGCTTGCGGCCGAACTGCTCCAGCGCCTCCTTGCTGACCTGCTCGGCGTCCTCCGTGCTCCCGGCCGCCGCGGCCAGCAGCACCCCCATGGCGGGCAGCAGCGGGCGCTCCTCCAGCTGCTCGCCGCTCTCCGCGAAGAGCCGCTTGACGCCCGCCTCCACGGCGGTCTTCACCTCGCCGACCGCGTTGCCGGGGTTGCGCCGGCTGAGCGCGTTGGCGGAGCGCCACTCCTCGCCGCCGACCAGGCGCATCAGCAGCGCGGCCTCGTCCTCGGTCTCGGGCAGGCCCTCGCGCGCGGTGAGGCGGGTCACCAGGTCGTCGTAGAAGTGCTTGAGGTCGCGCTGCGGCGGCAGCAGGTAGGAGACGCCGGTGCGGTCCTCGTAGAGCGTCTGGGACTGCTCGGCGAACGCCCTCGGCTCGTCCCGGGCGTGGTTGCGGAAGGCCGTGGCGAGCCGGCCGACCTCGGCCTCCAGCGCGCGGGCGGTCGGCTCCCAGCGCTGCTGCTGGCTCTTCCAGCCCTCGTGCCACAGCTGCCGGCTGCGCCAGCGGTACCAGGCGTCCTGGGCCCGCAGCACGGCCTGGACCTCGTCGTCGCCCCAGCGCGGCTGGGCGAGCCCGCCCATGCGGCGCCGGATCCTCGGGGCGGACGGCGGCTGCTCCCGGGTGCCCGGCGGCAGCGGGGGCGTGTGGGTGCGCTGGTCGAGCAGGCCGAGGAAGCCGAGGCGGGCGAGGTCGTTGCCGTCCTGCGGCACGCCCCGCACGATCCGCTGCACGGTGAACGGGTCGACCTTCGCCAGCAGCCGGTCCACCGCCCTGCGGGGTGCGAAGTCCTTGGCCATCTCGGCCGTGCGGACCGCCACCTGCCGGGCCAGGTTGGCGAGTTCGGACTGCATGTCGCCGAGCCGGGCGGCCAGCCCGGCCTCGATGGCCGAGCTGCCGCGCGGCTCGGGGGACGGCGGCTGGATCTCCAGGGCGGGCCGCAGCAGGAGCTCCTCCAGGCCGGAGTCGGTGAACATCTGCTTCACCAGCTCCTCGGCGGAGTGGCCCGGGCGGTGCGTGCGGTCGTCGAGCTGCTGGACGGAGGCGCGCAGGATGCGGCCGGAGACGAGCGAGGCCAGTTCGTCCACCGGGGCGGTCATCGAGGCGACCAGGCTGGTGGAGACGCCGCGGCGGCCGATGCCGGACGGCGCGGTGGCGGCGCGCTGCGTGCCGCGGTTGATGAAGCTCGCGGCGAAGGTCTGGTAGTCGTCGTCGGCCCGGGTGCGGGCGGTGCGGCCGTCGCCGAGCTCGGTGCCGATCAGCGACATCACCAGCGACACCATCGAGCGGCGCAGGTCGTCCGGCCGGATGCCGGCGGTGCGGTTGAACAGGAAGGCCGTCGGCAGGATGCCGGTGCGCAGCCGGATCGGGGGGGTGTGCGGGTAGCGCACGCGCAGCGTCAGGTCCTCGTCCAGGTCGCCGAGTTCGGCTCCCTCGACCGGGGCGTTCTGCTCGTCGACCAGGCGGAAGAGGTCGACCAGGGCGCGGGCCGAGTTGAGCTCCGCCTCCCGGCCGCCGCCGCTCGCCGCCGGGAACGCGGAGGGCATCACCACCAGCGGGTAGATCTTGACGCCGTCGAAGCCCTTCTCCCGGAAGGCGTGGTTGATCAGGTACAGGTAGTCCAGGAAGATCCCGGCGCCGGTGCCGCCCGCGACGGAGAACGCCACGAAGACGTCGCAGCCGGAGACCGGGCCGCCGCCGAGCTGGCTGAGCACCCCGCCGGAGCGGGCGAGCGCGTCGATGGCCTGCATCAGCGGTTCCAGGACCGGGTCCAGCCCGCCGCGGAGGGTGCCGAACAGCCCGGCGCGGCCGACGGTGGGCAGCTGGCCGGCGCCGTTCTTCAGCGGTACGACCCGCGGCTCGTTGTTGCGGGGCGGCAGCCAGGCGGCCGTCTCGTCGGGCAGGCTGGCCCGCAGCATCTTGGTGACGTCGGGCGAACTGTCGAAGTTCGGCAGCAGGTCGTGGGTGGAGCGCGAGGTGCGGCTGAAGACGGGACGCAGCGCCGGGGCGGCGGAGGCGTGCGGCAGCCTCGACAGGTCGGTCTCGCTGAAGTCGGCGTAGACGAACTGCAGGCAGTCCGGCAGCTGGTAGGGGGCCATGGCGCCGAGGCCGGTCAGCGCCGTGCCGTCCGGCCCGCAGAGTTCGGCGCGCAGCCGCCGGTCCAGCTCGGCGCCGACGAGGCCGCCGGTGCCGCCCAGGCCGACGAAGAGCATCGGCTGGAAGATCTTCATGTGTTCCGCCTCCATCCGGCCGCGCGGTGCGGCCGGTTCGGGTGTGGGGTGGGGCGAGGTGGACGTGCGTGGGTCGGGCGTGGGTCGGGGTCGGCGTGGCTGGGGCGGGCGCCCGGGTCAGAGGTAGTCGGAGGCCGGCGTGGACGGTCCCGTCGCGAACGGCCGTTCGTCGGACCGCGGCGGCGGCGGGGTCGGCCCGGTGCGGCGGCCCGCGCCGAGGCCGAGGCTCAGGCCGTCGGCGAGCGGAACGGGGGTGTCCGCGCTCAGCCGCGAGGGCGACCGGCGGCGGATCTCCAGCACCGCGCCGCCGTCCTGGCTGCGCTGCACCCGGTACGTGCCGCCGGGCCGGCGGACGATGCGCGGGTGCGGCCCGCCGACACCGCTCACCTCGAACTCGTACCAGCCGCGGGAGCCGGCGGACGCGGTGTGCTTCCCGATCTCGCGACCGCTGTCGTCGAGCAGGAGCAGCTCCAGCCCGGCCGGGGTGCTGCGGTCGCGGGTGATCCGGCGACGGACCAGCAGGCCCAGCACGGCCAGCACCACGACGGCGCCGGCGAGCGCCAGGGCCCACCACCACCGCTCCAGGAAGGTCGGCGGCGGGGTGACGGTGAGGGAGAGCGGGCTGTCGACCAGCACCCGGTCCCGGTCGGAGGTGTCGACGACGGTGACCTTGCCGCCCACCGTCACGCCGTCGTCGCCGAGCAGCCGGCCGAACGCCTTGGCGCTGCCCACGGTCAGGGTGACGTCGACCGTGCGCGACTCCTTGGGCGCCAGCGTGACCGAGCCCGGGGACACCGTCAGCAGGCCGGCGGCGAGGTCGGTGACGGCCGGGCGCAGGGTGTGCGGCACCGCGTCGTCGTTGCGCAGCGTCAGGGTGCCGCCGACGCCGTCCCCGGGGTGGGCGCCGGCGCCCCCGTCCAGCGAGAACGACGCGGTGACCAGCGGCACCGCCGGGGAGACCACCGAGGCGGCCGGGCGGTTCTCGTCGGCGGCGAGGCCGGAGGCGGTCAGGGTGCCGGAGGCGGTGATCCGGCCGGTGGCGCCGGCGGGGACGGTGACGGTGCCGGTGAACGTGGCATCGCCGCCCTTCGCGTCCGGGGCGGCGCCGTCGTCGGCCAGCGGGACCGGGACGGACGGGAAGCCCTCGCCCGCCAGGACGGCGGTCACGCCGAGGTCCTTGAGGTCCTGCTGGTCGGTGATCGCCAGGCCCTTGCGGGTCTGCAGCTTGAGCGTCACCACGGCCTTCTCGCCGGCCCGCGGCGACGGCGGGGTCAGCGTGATCGAGCTGTTCAGGGCGCCGCGCCAGAGCACGCTGACGCTGGCCAGCTGGTCCCGGTGCCCCTCGGGGGCGTCCAGGTGGACCCGCCAGTCGCCCGGTACCGGGTCGGTGATGCGCAGCGACTCGACGCTCTGGTCGCGGCCGGAGAACTCGAACGTCGAGTCGGGGTCGGACTGGGGCCCGGTGATCTGCTTCCCGGAGGGGTCGAAGTACGTCGCGGTGACCTGCGGGTCGCCCTTGTCGACCACGATGCTGCCGACGGTGGCGAGCGGGGAGATCCGCACCGGCAGGTCGGCCGGCGGGTGGCCGGTCTTGCCGGGCTCGGCGCGCAGGCAGTGGGCGGCGGCGAAGGCGGCCTCCAGCGCGGTGCCGACGGCGCCCGAGTCCTGCACCACCGAGGCCCGGGGCCTGGCGCCGGGCAGGCTGACGCAGCCCTCCTGGAAGCCGCCGGCCGCCATCCGGTCCAGGGCGGCCCGGTCGATCTCCGCGCCGAAGCCGAGCGGCCAGATCTGGATGTTGGCGGCCTTGGCGGCGGCCAGTGCCCTGGTCAGCGCCTCCTCGCCGGCGGCCGCCCGGTGCGCCGGGTCCCCGTAGGCGGGGCTGTCGCTGACGTCCAGCTTGCCGTCGGTGAGGACGAACAGGACCCGGGGGACGGCCGGGTCGGTGCCGTCACCGAGCCGGCCGACGCCCTGGAGGACGGCGTTCGGGAAGTCGGTGCCCTGGCCCTCGTCGGGGGCGCGGCTGTGCAGCTTGGCGATGCAGGTGCCGATCCGGTCGCGGCCGGCGGCGTCGAGGACGGTCGGCGGGCAGACCTCGTCCACCGGGTGCTGGCCCGCGTTGTCCGCGCTGGCGAAGCCGAACACGCCCACCGTCGAGGCGGGGTGCACCTCGCCGAGGGCGATCCGGACGGCCGCGGCGCGCTCGCGTTCGAGGTCGGCGGGCTTGAGGCTGCCGGACTCGTCGACGGCGACGGCGTAGTTGACCGGGCCGATGGACGCCGACGGTGTGCCGGGCGCGGCCGCGGGCGCGGGATCGTCGGCGGCGGCCGGACCGGCGGGCAGGCCCGTGGTCAGCAGGGCCGCCGCCGCGACGACGGCCGCGGCGCGACCGAGGCGGTGGCGCGGCCGCCGGGGCCGGGCCGCGGCGGCCGTGGCGCGCCTGCGGGAGGGCCCGAGGGACAGGTGGTGCACCGTCATCTCCTCTGGATCAGGGTGCGTGCTCCCGGCCGAACCGGCATGGCCGGCCGGGGAGTCGGCGGGTGGGGGCAGGAGGGTGCGGTCAGGCGAGCAGCAGCCCGGCGGTGGTGAGGGCGGCGCCGGGCGCGAGGCAGCCGACGCCCCAGCGGATCCAGCGGTACTTGGCGGCGAGGATGGTGCTGACGTCGACGGCCTGGACGAGCAGCCAGCCGACCGGGTCGCGGCCCGCCGCCGCGACCCGGTCGGCCAGCGCCGTCCGGCCCTCGGCCGGCAGCAGGTCGCCGAAGTAGGTGACGCCCTCGTGATCGCGCTGGGTGCCGGTGCGGGGCAGGATCGCCCGCACCAGCGCCACGGCTCCGGCCGCCCAGAGCGCGCCGCCGAGGGCGAGCAGGACGGCGGCGAGGCCGGTGGGACGGCCGTCCGGCCAGCTGCGGCCGAGCAGCAGGGCCGGCAGGCCGAGGGCGGCGGTGAGCAGGATCGAGGCCTTGGTGTCGGCCCGGCCGATGTCCTCGCGGACGGCGGCCAGCAGGCGGTCCGCGACGAAGCGGGCCTCGTCGGGGGCGGGTGCCTGCGGGGTCGGGGACGTGGTCGAGGTGGCGGCGGGGGGCGGTATCGGGGGCACGGTGGTGGTGCGGGGGTCGGGCACGGCTCACCACCCGCCGTTCGGCGACCAGGGCCGGTCGTCGTCGGGGTCGGGGTCGGGGTCGGGGTCGCGGCGCCGGCCCCGGTCGCGGTCCGGGCCGTGGTTGTCGGTGCGCGGGGTGCCGGTCCGGTCGGTCCGGGGCCCGGGGGCGTCGCGGGCCGGGGCGGGTTCCCAGTCGTCGAAGGCCTCGCTGGGCCGGCGTCGAATCCGGGTGTCGGCGGCGGGCCGCTGCGGCGGAGCTGGGTCGGCCTCCAACCAGGAGGGCGTGTAGGGGCGTTGGGCGCCCGGGCGGTCCGTCCGGTCGGTTCGGCGGTTGTCCGGCTCGGACCACCGGTTCTCGCGCTGCTCCGTACGGCGGTCGTTCCGGTACGCGGCCCCTTCGTTCCGGGTGTCGCCGGGGCCGTCCGCCCCGGTGCTCCGATCGTCCCGGCGCTCGCTCCGGTGGCGCTCGCTCCGGTTGGTGTCGCTCCGGTGGTCGTCGCGGCGGCTGTCGTCGTGGCGGTCCGACCGGGCGTCCCAGCTGCTGCGGCGCTCGTCCCACCGGCTGTCGTTCCAACCGTCGTTCCAGTCGCTGTTCCAGTCGCTGTTCCGGTCGTCCTTCCGGTCGTCGTTTCGGCTGCCGTCGCGATCGTGCCGGCGGTCCGACCGGTCCGACCGGTCCGACCGGTCCGACCGGTCGTCCCGGTGCTCGTCCCAGCGGTCGTCCGGGCCGTCGTCGTGCTGCCGGCCGGGCGGCAGCTCGCGGCGCGGCGGTGCGGGCCGCACCGGCGGTCGGCCGAAGCTGCCCTCCACCCGGTACGCCCCGGTGCCCAGCAGCTCCCGGACCTGGCTCTCCAGCTCGGCGGACTGGATCACCCCCTTCTCGACCAGGTCCAGGGTGTGGTCGAGGAGTTCGCGCCGGTCCTGGCGGGCCTCCTGGCGCAGCAGCTCCATGAAGGCCCGGGCCTCGGCCGGGTTGTCGGCGAGCATGAAGCAGATCTGGCTCCACTCGCCGCCTTCGAGCATCACCCGGAACTTCTGCATCCGCAGCTGGAGCAGTTCGCCGCTGTGGTGTTCGCCGGCCAGGTCGTGCGCGTGCTCCCGCTCGGCCATCGTCCCCCGGTGGTCGTCGTCCCGGACCTGCTCGGCCTGCGCGATCGCCTTGCGGTCCACCGTGAAGCGGATGTACAACTCGGCCCGCAGGCCGAGGTCGTAGCCCAGGTCGTCCCACTGACCGTTGCGGCAGGCGGACTTGACGGCGCGGTCGGCCTCGGTCGCGGCGGTGATCGGATAGCCCGCGCAGACCCCGCGCAGGCGCTCGGTGAGCGGGGCCCGCAGCCGGACGGCGACGTTGGTGACCTGCTCGTCCACCACCTTGAGGTAGTCGGTGACCGTCCACTGGATGTCGGCCTCGACCTCGAAGAAGGTGGTGCCGCCCGCGGCCGGGACCTGCAGCGACACCCGGGTCATATGGGTGCCCCGCGCCACCTCGCAGACCGTCACCGGCCGGGCCATGAACGGGCGGCCGACGTGCTCGCTGCCCCGGGCGGTGATGATGCTGTGGCCGCCGTTGCGGTAGAAGAGCACCTGGGCGACGCCGGCACCGGGCTGCGGGAGGCCGCCCTCCGGGCGCGGGTACTCCTTGAGCAGCGGGCCTGCCGGGTGCACCGAGGAGGCGCCGCCCCGGCCGGGGGACTTCCGGCCCGCCTTCGGGTCGTCCGTCATCGTTCGTCCTCCTCGGTGTCCCTGCGCTGCCGGTCCGTGCGCTGTTCATCCGTGTGCCGCCGGTCCGTGCGGTTCGGGTCGGGGGCGGTGCGGCTCCGGTCCGGACGGCCGACGGGGGCGGGCCGGGCCTCGGGGGCGGGGCGGCCCTCGGTGGCGAGGTGCCAGAGGCGGCGGGCCGCCGCCTTGTCCAGCGGGGCGTCGGGATCCTTCATCATCCGGCGCAACAACCAGTCCAGGAGCTGCCGTTCGCGGTCCCCGCCGAGCAGTGACGGCAGCAGCGCGGCCAGGCCCCGCCTGGTGTCCGGGCCGCCCTCCAGGCCGCCGTCCTCCTCGGGGACGGCCCCGCGCAACCAGTACTCCAGGCAGTCCGTGGCGGCCTCGTGGGAGCGCGGGGTGCGCAGCGCCGTCCACATCAGGTCGGCCAGGGCCCGGACCCGGTCCGGCCGGGTCACGGCCAGGGCCAGCGGCAGCGGCCAGTCCAGGTGGTCCGCGAGGTCCGGCGAGGCCTCGCCGTCCCAGACCTCGCCGACCGTGGTCACCGCCAGCCGGACGATGGTGAGCAGCCCCAGGTCCTGGTGCGGCACGCGGCGGTCGGCCGTCCAGTCGGCGATCCGGCGCAGGACCGCCCGGTCGTCGGGGCCGGACAGCAGCCGGACGGCGCTGTGCGAGACGAGCGGCGCCTGGTCGTCGTGCTCGTCGGTGCCGATCCGGGCCAGCCGGTCCAGCGCCTCCTCCACCGGGGCGATGTGGCCGAAGCCGAGGGCCATCGCGGCGGTCCAGCGCAGCCGCACCGAGTCGGACTTCGTCCAGTCCCGGACCAGGGCCCGGACGGCGGGCCGGTGGCTCTCGTGCCGGGCGGTCTGGTCGAGCACGGTGGCCGCGAAGGCGCGGCGCTGGGTGGCGGGGGCGGTGGCCATCGGGCGGACCAGCTTCTCGTAGCCGGTGGCGAAGTCCCGGGAGCACAGCTCGCCCGAGGCCAGCGCGGCCCGGACCCAGACCTCGGGGCGCGGGTCGTCGGCGAGCAGCCGCATCCAGCGGATCACCGGTTCGCGGGCCGGGTGGTGGCGGTCCCAGACCTCGGCGAGGACGGCGGCGGGCAGGGCGGCACCCCGGTAGCGGACGATCCGGGCGGGTGCGCCGACACCGGCCGTCTCCACCTCGCCGTCGGTCAACTCGGCCCGCAGGAAGGCGAGGTCGGAGGCCGGGTCGTCGCAGAACAGCGGCCGGGCGGGCGCGTTGGCGGGGTCGCGGGCGACCGCGAACTCCCAGGTGAGCAGGTGCGCGGCCTCCGCGACGGTGCTGTGCGCCGAGCCGTTCAGGACGGCGAGGGCGATCCGGGACGCGGTCGGGTGCAGCACGGTGGCGGCCGAGCGGCCGTTGTCCCCGGCGGTGTCGGCGATCTCGCGGTCGGCGCCCGCGAACCACTGCTGGGCCTGCTGCGGGGCGAGGCTGGCGCAGCCGTCCAGCAGGTCCTGGCGGGTGAGCCGGCCGAGCACGTGGGCGGAGACCAGGTCGGCGAGCAGCTCGGCCTCGGCGGGGCGGAGGTCCTCCAGGCCTACGGCGGCGCGCACCTCCGGGTCGTCGACCAGTTCCTCGGCACGCCCGAACGCGTCGGGGTCGGTCCGGAACGGCTCCCCGGTGGACCCGGTGGACCCTGCCGCGGACCCGGCTTCGGGCTCCGCGTCCGGGTGCTCGCCGCCCGCCCCGGCGGGCTCCGCCGCGAGGCGCTCGGCCAGCCGGGCCCGGAGCAGTTCCTCGGTGGGCGCCGGCGGGCAGATCAGGCCGTACCGCCCGGCGAGCAGCGGGGCGGCGGTGGGGCCGGCGGCGACCACCAGGACCGCGAAGGAGTCCCGGGCGACGAGGGCAGCGGCGAGCGCGTCGAGTTCGAACTCGTCGGGCGGCAGTACCGTGCGGCCCCCGCCGGACGGGAGTTCGAGCAGGTAGCCGCGGTCGCGGTGCTCGCCCTCGGCGACCACGGTGGTCAGCCGGGGCACCCGGGTGTCCGGCGCGATCCGGGAGACCCGGGCGGGCGGCTTCTCGCCGGCCGCCCCGCCGGGCTCCGCCCCGGCCGCGGGCTGGGCGGGGCCCGCCTGGGTCAGTTCGTCGAGCAGCGCCAGCGCGGTGCACGTCCGGCCGGTGCCCGGGGCGGCGGCGAGCACCAGCACGCGCTGGCGGCGCAGCGCCCGCTGGAGGCCCACGTACCCCTCCGGCTCGCGGTAGACCCGGCGGACCCGGCGCAGTTCCGCCTCCGGCACCGGGCCGCTGACCGCGCCGACCGCCTGCCGGCCGTCCAGGCTCAGGTGGACGTCGCCGATGTGGGCGCGGTGGAACACCGAGCGGTCGAAGAGGTTGTGGTCGCCGCCGACCTGGTAGGAGGACCGGGCCGAGCGGTGGGCGCGGGAGGTGGCGGCCATCCCGGTGGCGGCGCCGCCCTCGTCCTCCTGCTCGTCCAGGAGGCGGTCGCGGCTGCGCTCACGGAAGCGGCCGGCGGCGCGCTCGCGTTCGGAGCGCTCCTGCTCCTCGCCGTCCTGTTCGGCGCGCCCCGGCTCCTCCCGGTCCGCCTCGGCGCGCGGTGGATCGTCCCCGGTGCGCACCGGCTCGTCGCCGGCCGGCGGCTGCGGCCCGCGGTCCCGCTCGGGGCGGTCCGGCCCGGGGCGCTCCCGGTCGGCGCGGTCGCGCCCGGGGCGGTGCTCACCGCGGCGGTCCCGGTCGCCCGGCTCGCGGCCGCGGTCGTGGTGCCCGCGGTTCTCGGGCCCGCCGGCCCGGGGCTCCGGGCGGGCCTCCGGCCGCCGGGCGGCGCGCTCGCGCGGCTCCTCCGCCCTGCGCTCGGCGGGTGCCTCGGTGGTGCCGGCGGGCTCAGCCACGGCGGTCTCCCTCGGTGGTGCGGCCGATGTGGACCGGCGCCTGGTACGTGTTGTCGTGGTGCACCGAGAGGTCCCCGGCGACGGTGGTGCCGTGGGGCAGACCGGGGGCGACCGGGTCCGCGGCGGGCCCGGGGCGGGGCTCGGTCCGGCGCGGGGCGCTCCCGGCCGCGTGGTCCGGTGCGCCCGTCGTACCGCCGTCGGCCGTCCCGCCGCGAGCCGGCTCCCCTGTGGTCGGCTCGTCGGCGGGCGGCCCCTCGGCGGACGTGCCGCCGCCCTCGGGCACCGGGACGGGCCGTGGCCTGCCCGGCAGCCGGAGCCAGGCGTGCACCCCGCCGTCCTTGAGCCGCAGTCGCGCCGGAGCGTAGTGCTCGGGGTCGACGAAGCGGCCGCCGTGGCAGACGACCTCCCGGTACAGGGAGTCGGAGACGACCACCACCAGGTCGGCCCGGTCGCGTTCGAGCAGCCGGCGTGCGGCGTCCGAGTCGGTGAGCCGGCAGGCGAGGTCGACGGCGTGGCCGCTGATCCCCTGGGCGTCGTGGGTGACGGGGCCGACGTGCAGGCCGATCCGGAGCCCGAGCGGCATCCGCAGGTCGCGGTTGTCCTGGCGCAGCTGCTCGTGCACCTCGGCCACCCAGACGCCGATGATCCGGGCCGGCGGGACGGTCGAGGCGATGGCCGCCAGGATGCCGTCGCCGCGGTCCTCGCGGTGGACGAGCCGGGCCGGCACCCCGGCCCGGGTGAATGCCCGGTCGAGGACGGCGTAGAGCTGCCGGCGCATCCGGGTCTTGCCCTGGTCGTCGTAGGCCCCGGACCGCCGGACGTCCACGCCCACGACCAGCTCGTACACCGCGTCGACTGCCTGGTCGTCCACGTCCACCCCCATGGTTGTCTCTGCCACGCCGTCAGGATTGCCTGCCGCGCGCCGGGTTGTCTGTGACCGTTTACATGCGCCGTGCGGTGACGCCCGGCCGCGCCTCATGTGCGCCGTCGCGCCTCCGGCCGCTGCTCGGCCGGTCCCCGCGCGAGCAGCAGCAGCGGGGCGGGGGCGAGGATCTCGACCTGCCGGGTGCCGGTGCGCACCAGGCCCTGGTCGCGCAGGAGTCTGAGCGCCTTGGCCACCGCCTCGCGGGTGGCGCCGACGGTCGCGGCGAGGTCCTCCTGGGCGAGGTGGACGACCGCGGCGGCGCCGTCCCGGCCCGGCCGGGAGGTGGCGTCGGTGCCGGAGAGCTCCACCAGGCGGCGGGCGAGTCGCTGGACCACGGTGAGCGAGGCGAGCGCGGACCGTTCGCGGTCCGAGTCCCTCAGCCGGGAGGCCAGTTGGGTCATCACCTGGCTGCCGACCCGGGGGCTTTCGGCCAGGAACCGGCGGAAGCTGTCGCCGGGGATCACCAGGGCCTTGACGGGGCCGAGCGCCTGGACCGTCGCACTGCGCGGCCGCTGGTCCAACGCGGCCAGCTCGCCGATGAGTTCACCCGGTCCGCGCAGGCCGAGCACGAGCCGGGTCGCCCCCCGGTCGATGGCCGTGAAGACCATGGACCAGCCGGCCAGCACCAGCAGGACGTGCGTGGACCGGTCGCCCTCGGAGAGCAGGTGCTGCTCCGGCCGGAACGTGCGCTCGGCCCCGAGCGAGACCAGGGCTTCGAGATCGTGGGCGGTGAGTGTTCGGGCGAAGGGCTGGTCGCCGCCGAGCAGACCCATGTCACCTCCTGGTCCTCACCAACCGTCTTGATCCGCTCCGACGTTGGGAGATCGTAGACCTGCCGGAGGAGGAATTTGGCCGAATTTCTCGCGACGGGAGCGATGTGGTGCTGGAGGGGTTCACGAGGCTGGTGTGACACCTCCGCGAGGGGTCGGCGGTGCCCGGGCCGTACGGCGAACGGGCAGGTCGGCAAGGTGATCGCGGGAAGAGCGGCGCGGTTTGGGACACGATTCAGACATCTCTTGGCCACAGTGCGGTGTACACGCTCGATGCGCCGTCGTGCGCCCCCGCGCACTGCGCCCCGGAGGCGTCCGGCGAACCGGCCGGGCGGCCCCGGTCACGCCGGGTGGCCAGCGGCGGCGGGCGGGGCGGAGGTGGCCTGCGGGGCCGGGTGGGCGAGCCGTCCGGCGGCCCTCTCCACCGTTCCGGCCAGTCGAGTCCGGTCCCTTGACACGATCGGCACAACTTCACCACTCTTGGCCCATCGCCGAGCTGGTGTGGACGACTGACCCATGGTCATTCATCTCAGCTGATGGCGTTGTTGCCAGCCAGTCATCGAAGGAGGTGTGTGCCATGAAGAAGATCGTCGTCCGCAAGGCCGGCCCGGTTCGCCTCACCAGCGCGGCCCGTGCGCTGTACCTGCCGTGGTCCTGCGCCGTGCAGAACTGATCCATCCCCCCGGGCAAGGGGGCACACGGTGCCGGCCGGACCCACGTGCCGGCCGGCACCGCTCCACCTCGCCCCTCCGCCTACCTCCCGCAGGAGGATCCGTGCACTCCTCCACGGACAGCGGCTCCGCCGCCCCGGGCGTCGACCTGGACCGTGCGGTGCCACTGCGTCGCCTCGTCTATCTGCAGGAGGCCGACGAAGTCACCATCGGCAGCCCGGAGACCGACACCTACGCCGTCTTCCCGGCCGACGGCGCCGAACTGGTCCGGATGCTGGCCGACGGCCGCACGCCCCGCGAGGCCGCCGAACGCTACGAGGCCGCACACGGTGAGAGCGTCGACATCGCCGACCTGGTCGAGGCCCTCGTCGAGCTCGACCTCGTCCGCTCCGCCGGGGAACCGGCGGGACCGGACGGAACGGACGGACCGGCGGGCGCTGTCACCCCGGTGCGCTGGCAGCGGCTGGGCCGGCTGGTGTTCAGCCGACCGGCCTTCGTCGGCTACGCACTCGTGACGGCCCTCGCCGTCGCCGAGATGATCCGGGTGCCCCGGCTGGTCCCGCGCGTCGACCACATCTTCTTCAGCTCGTCCTACACCCTCGTCGTGCTGATGCTGTTCGTCGGCCAGGTGCCGCTGCTCGCCCTGCACGAGGCCTTCCACGCGCTGGCCGGACGCCGGCTCGGCCTGCGCTCGCGGCTCTCGGTCGGACGCCGGCTCGTCTACCTGGTCCTGGAGACCTCCCTCGACGGCCTGGTCAGCGTGGAGCGCCGAAAGCGCTACCTGCCCATCATGGCCGGCATGCTGGCCGACACCCTGGCGATCGCCGTGCTCACCCTCGTCGCGGACCTGACCCGTGACACGAACGCCGTCGTCGCGTCGATCTGCCTCGCGATGGCCTACGCCACCGTACTGCGCCTCGCCTGGCAGGGGTTCTTCTACCTGCGGACCGACCTCTACGTCCTGCTCAGCACCGTCCTGGGCTGCGTGAACCTGCACGCCGCCGCGGCCGACGTGCTGCGCAACGCCGTTCGGCGCGGCACCGGACGGCCGCCGCTGGACCTGTCCGTCCACCACCCGGTCGACCGCCGGGTCGCGCGCTGGTACGCCTGGCTGATGCTGGTGGGCTACGTGTTCACGCTCACGATGTTCGCCGGGGTCGTCGTACCGACGGCCTACCGGCTGCTGCACGACATGTGGCTGCGGCTGACCGGCCAGGCCTCGCTCGCCGGCCGGCTCGACTCGCTCGCCCTGATGCTGCTCAGCGCCGCGCAGACGGTGGCCGTCCTCGTGCTCGCCGCCCGCGAGCGGCGGGCCGCCGCCTCGGCCTGACGCCCGCCCCCGCCCGTGCGCGGCTCGCCGCCCCGGCCCGACGCCCGAACCGACCCCTCTCTCCTGCGCCACCGCACGAAAGGCAGCTGTGTCATGGCCGAGCACCGCCACTACTGGGTCCGCGCCGCCGGGCGACCCGCCCGCGCCGACGCCCGCGAGCGGCTCGACCTGCCGCCCGTGCTCGCCCTGGTGAACGCCAACCGCCGGCTCCGGGGGCCCTACACCGCCGTCGGCGCGATCCTGCGGGCGATCGTCCCGGACGCGCTCGCCCGCTGCCCCGAGGCCGTCACCGGGCACGACATCGAGATCCTCTCCACCACACCGGAGTTGCGCGACCTGGTGCCGGCCACCCGGGAGACGCTGACCTCGCTCGCAGTGCCCAAGGAGCGCACCCGCTTCTACTCGGCGCTGCGCACCCTGCGGATCGCCCACGGCCTGGTCGAGTTCCTGGAGGCGTACCTGCGCGCGGCCGGTTCCGCCCCGCGCACGCTGATCGTCGACGACGCCCACGCGGCCGACCCCACGGACGCCGAGTTCCTCGCCGTCCTGCTGCGGCGCGTCGATCCCGCGCTGCTCACCGTGGTGGTCACCACCGGCGCCGAGCCGCCCGCGAGCCCGGCCGGCCTCGGCAGCGAGGACCTGCCGACCGCGCTGGCCGCGTACTGCACGGTGGTCGCCCCGGTGGTTGCCTCGGTGGTCGTCCCGGCGGGGGAGGGCGTCGCGCCGGACGAGGGGCGGCCGGCGGGTGCGGTGAGCGAAGGAGGCCCGGCCGGGACGCCGTCGGCCGCCGTGCTCGGCCGCCGGCACATCGACGGGGACGGCGTGGGCGACGACCCGGACGAGCTCGCCGCCTACCTGGCCCTGCCGCCCACCGAGCGCGCCCGGCTGCACGACCTGCGACGGGCCGAGCTGGAGACGGCCGGGGAGTCCTCGCTGCGGCTCGGCGCCATCGCCTGGCACGCGGAGCACGGCAGCGACCCGTCCGGCGTCGGGGCGGACACGCTGCGCCACGCGCTCGACCACTGCATGGACCTCGGCTACTACCACGCCGTCCTGGACCTCGGCGAGCGCGGCCGGCGGCTGGTCACCCACGAGAGCCACCCCACCCACTGGTGGGCCTTCACCACCAAGATGACCACCTCCTTCGCCGCGCTCGGCCTCGCCGAGCAGGCGCTGCCGCTGTACGACGAGGCCCGGGCGCTCAGCTCCTCGCCCGAGGTCCACATGCAGGCCGCGTACGCCACGGCCATGCTCCACACCCGGCACTTCGGCGCGGACCGGCGCGACCACCAGCTGGCCCGGAGCTGGGTCAACCAGGCGATCGCCTTCGCGAAGTGGCACCCCGAACCCAAGGAGCGGGAGGCGCGGGTCGTGTTCAACCGCAACGGCCTCGCGCTGATCGAGGTCCACCAGGGCCGCCTGGACGCCGCGTTGGAGCTGCTCGACGCCTGCATCGCCCGGCTCGACGAGACCCTGGAGGAGCACGAGCACGCGCTGCACCGCTCCGTGCTGCGCTACAACCGCGCCCAGGTGTACGCGGGCCTGGGCCGCCACACCGACGCCGTCGCCGACTACACGGCGGTGATCGAGTGCGACCCCAACTACGCCGAGTACTACTTCGACCGGGGCATGCTCTGGCGCGACCTCGGCAGTCCGGAGCAGGCGCTGGCCGACTACGACCGCGCCATCCGGCTGTCGCCGCCCTTCCCGGAGGCGTACTTCAACCGGGCCGACGTGCTGGCCGAGCTCGGCGAGACCG
Organism: Kitasatospora sp. NPDC028961; assembly: GCF_055564815.1. Lineage (NCBI taxonomy): Bacteria > Bacillati > Actinomycetota > Actinomycetes > Kitasatosporales > Streptomycetaceae > Kitasatospora > Kitasatospora sp. NPDC028961. Next base: position 75,210 of record NZ_JBVHVO010000011.1, read on the forward strand.
AGGCGGCCGCGGCGGACTTCGGCTACGTACTGGAGCTGGACCCGGCGTTCGCCGACGCCCGGCTCAACCGGGCCGCCCTGCTGTTCGAGGCGGGCGAGCACGAACGCGCCCTGGGCGAGGTCGGGACCGGATTGGCGGCGACTCCGGACAGCCCGCAACTCCTGTGCCTGAAGGGGCAGCTGCTGGCGGCCGAGGGCGACCCCGCGGCGGCGTCCGAGGCCTGGCGGGCCGCGCTCGCCGCCGACCCCGAGTACGCCCAGGCGTGGGCCCTGCTCGGGGAACTCCGCTACGAGGAGGGCGACCTGGACGGCGCGAGCGCCGACCTGGCCCGTGCGGTCGAGCTCTCGGCGGACCCGGGCATGCGGTTCAACCTGGCCGTGGTCCACCACGACGCCGGGCGCTACGGCGAGGCCCTCGGGCTGCTCGACGAGGTGCTCGGCGCGACCGAGGACGTGGACGCCCGCTTGCAGCGGGCCCGTTGCCTGATCGGGCTCGACCGGGCGGACACCGCCAGGGCCGACCTGCTCGCCTGCCTGGCGGCCGACCCCGGGTCCGCGGAGCAGGTGTACGAGCTGATGCCCGACCTGGCCCGGGTCTGAGCGGGGCGGGGTCTGCGCCGGGGCCGTTCCTGAGCGGGCCAGTTCTTGATCCGGCCCGTTCCTGATCCGGCCCGTTCCTGGTTCGGCCCGTTCCTGAGCGGGCCCGCCGATGCCGCCCCGGCCGCCGATGCCGCCCCGCCCACCGATGTCGCCCCGCCGCCCCGCCGCAGACGCCGGGCGGCGGGGCGGCCCCATGCCGTCAGTGCCGGAGCGCGGCGCGGCCCAGCTCGTCGCGCACCCGGGCGCGGACGTGCGCCACGGCGGGCGAGCCGGTGTAGGCGGCGGCCACCCGGACCAGCCAGGCCGCCTCCTCGTGGATGCCCGCCGCCACCGGGTGGGGCACGCACCCCTCGCCGGGGTGCCCGGCGAACCGGTGCCCGGCCCGGGCCGCCTCCAGGGCGGCCGCGATGGCGGCCGCCTCCACCACGGCCGCCAGCTCCTCCGCTTCGGCGGGGCCGACGGCCTCCGCCACCCAGTGCCGCACCTCGGGATGCAGATGGCGACGGAGGGCGAGCTGGCCGTCCCGGATCTCGATGATCCGCCGGTACAGCGCGAACTGGATGTCGCGGCGACGGGGCCCGCCGGCAGCGCCGAACAGCCCGGTCTGGGCGGCGAGTTCGATCTCCGGTAGCGCCGTCCGCATCGCCGACCAGAGCGGACCGAGCCTGCGGTGATCGTGCCAGGCCCGGACGCGTCCGGCCCAGTCCGCCCAGCCGGACGCGGTCGCACCGGCGAAGCCGAGCGTCACGCAGACGGCGCCCGCCAGCGCGGACATCCTGCTCTCCGCGCCGTTCTCGTGGCCCGTGGCGAGGATGTTCGCCAGGTCGTGCAGGGTGTCCGCGGTCCACAGCAGGCCCGCCAGCGCGCTCAGTGCCATCAGGCGCAGGCCCAGCCGGAGGACTCCGCGCGGCAGGCACCGCGCACAGCGCCCGATCAGGAAGCCGAAGACCGCCAGGCACCACGCGGTGTGGAGGGCGAACAACGTGACGTAGGCCGCCAGGACGGGCCGGCCCGCGGCGTCGACGCCGACCTCGGCGCCCCGTCGGACGGGCGAGGCGGCGAGGAAGAGGGCGACGCCCAGCAGGACGGTGCCGGCCGTGAGGGCGGTCTGCCGCCGCACCGCGCGCCGCGCCGCCGCGGCCGGCCGGGTGGAGTACGCCATCGTGGCCAGCGCGCCGGAGGCAGCGACCTTCAACTGGTCGGCCAGCAGGGTGAGGTGGCTCGGATCGGGGAGCAGGGCGGCCAGCGCCGGACCGGTGGCGGGGGCACTCACCGCCATCCCCGCGCCGATCAGCGCCCCGCAGGCGTAGCCGTGGTGGAGCGCCGGATCGGACCGGCGTCCCCGGTCCATCAGGATCTTCCAGACCGTGCCCAGCAGTGCGACCGCACCGGCGAGGTACCCAGCGGCGTTGGCCAGCTGATCACCCACGGCGGGCCGCGCCGGGCCGCAGCGGCCGGCCGAACACGTACCGTAACCGGACGACCTGGTCGGCGAGTTGGCCGACGGCGGTGGAGCGCGGCCGGTGCAGCGCGCGTTGTAGCGCGAGGGAGGCGACGAGCTCCGCCTCCTGCTCCATCCGCTGCGTGTAGCCGGACCGGCCGAGCACCCGGCGCACCAGGTCCTCCGGCAGCAGCGTCGTCAGCGCGGGCGACACGGCCGGGGCGGCCCCGGGGCCGCCGGTGTGCCCGCAGAGCAGGTGGCCGATCTCGTGCAGCACGATGTGCTGCTGGTGCAGCGCCGTGGTGTCGGCCGGATAACCGATGTAGTCCGCCCGGTCGGTGGTGATCAGCACGCCGCACGGCGAGTGCTCCGGACCGGAGAGCGGCATCAGTTCGATGGGTCTGCCGCGCCGCACGGCGAGCGCCTCGGTCAGCGCCGGTATGCCGAACGGTTCCGGAATCGGTATCGACTCCGCGACCCCCCGACATCGCTGCCAGAGCCCCTGCTCAACCCCACCCGGATACCCCACGATTCGCCCCCCTGGCGGTCGACCGGGAGGTGATACTACGGACGCGGCAACGCCGAGGGAATCCGCTTCACCATCTCGGAGCCGCCGCGGCAGCTACCGGCCGCCGGCCTCGCGGCGGGCGATCGCCTCGATCATGTCGCTGATCGTGCCGAGCCCTTCGGGGGAGAGCGTCACCGCGCGCAGCGCCACGTCCCGTACGCCCGCGTTGCGCAGCGCACCGAGCAGCGCCAGCTCCTCGGCGATCCTGGCACTCTGCCGGTCGTCGAAGAAGTACGTCGGCGGCACCTGGAAGAACTGCGCCAGCGCCTCGAGGTGACGCTTCGTCGGGTTGTTCCGGCGGCCGGTCCGGAGCTGCCAGAGGTACGTCGCCGAGAAGCTCTCGCCGGTCGCCTCCCGACAGGCCCGGGCGACCTCCTCGTGGCTGTACGGCTCACGGTCGGGACGGCGGACCACGTCGAACAGCCGGTCCAGCTTCGCCGCGAGCGTGGACGCACCGGAGTCCGCATCGGGCACGGCACACCTCTTCCCTCACCCCGGGCGCACGCGTCGTCCGTGCGCGGATCGACCTCTCGCGAACCGAGCCCCCAGTCTAGTTGCTCCCCCACGCGGGGCACCGGCCCGGAGAGCAGCCTCCTGCCGGAGCGGGTCCGGAGTCCGTCACTCCGCTCGCGCCGTGGTCGTCGGGTTGCAGGGGATGAGGCCGGGACGGCCCGTTGGGCCGCCTCCCCGGGGAGGCGGCCCAACGGGCCGGGGGGACGGTCAGGCGAGGGTGCAGGTGGTGACGGTGAGGTCGGCGGGGCAGGGGGTGAGCGAGACGACCTGGAGGCCGGCGGCGGCGGCTTCGCGGCGCATGTCGGCCTCGGTCCGCTCGCGGGTGTTGGGCTCGCCGACGATCATCTTGATGACGTTGCGGAAGGCGGCGCCGGAGTCGTGCTCCGCGAGGGGGTCGATGACCAGGAGGGTCGGGGAGCCGTCGGCGCCGGCGCTCATGGCGCGGCGGATGTTGCCGAGGATCTGGATGCCGCTCTCGGAACTCCAGTCGTGGAGGACGTTCTTGAGAATGTAGAGGTCGCCGCCCTCGGGCACCTCGCGGAGGATGTCGGCGGGGCGGTAGGTGAGTCGCCCGGCGAGGTCCGCGTCGCCCGAGGCGCGGAGTTCGGCCTCGGCCCGCCGACAGGTGTCCGGACGGTCCACGCAGACGCCCTCGAGGTGCGGGTGGGCGGTGAGGATCGCCTTGAGGAGCGTGCCGTTGCCGCCGCCGACGTCGATCACCGTGCGGACGTCCTCGAACGGGACGTGCTCCGCCAGGATCTTGCCGATCGGCCGGGCCCAGTCCTGCATCGCGAGGTCGAAGATCCGCGCGGTCTCGGGGTCCTTCTCCAGGTACTCGTAGAGCGGCACGCCGAAGGCGTGGGGCATGACCGAGGTGCCGGTCCGGACCGCCTCGGCGAGGCCGCCGGCGGCGGCCTGGGCGTAGAGGCCGCAGAGCAGCGCGGTCAGGTGCCGCATCGAGTCGGGGTGGTCGGTGCGGAGCAGCTCGGACTGGGGCGAGTTGGTGTAGCGGCCGTCCTCGTCCCGGGCGAAGATCCCCAGCGCCGTCAGGGCCGTCATCAGGGAGACCAGGGCGTCGCGGTCCGCGTCGACGGCCTTGGCCAGTTCGGCGGCCGTGGCCGGTCCGTCCGCGAGGGCGTCGGCCACACCCAGCCGAGCCGCGGCGCCGACCGTCGCGGACGTCAAGGATCCCATGACAAGACTCACCAGCGACGTTTCCATGGCCCCGTTCACTTCCTAGGCTTAGACGGCAGGTTGCGCATGACGGTTCGTTCGGCCGACGGTAATGCGGGGAGGCGCCGTGCGTCGCGTCGTTCAACTGCCCCGCCCTGAGACGGGAGTTCGAGGCCGGGCGGCGCCCGGGGATCCGGTCCGGCGCGCGGGGGCCACCAGTTGAACACGGCCGAATGTCCCGCTTGCGGTCGAAGGGACAAACCGGTGTCATGTACCGTCGATTCGAGGTGACTCCCCAGAGAAGGATCAGGCCGGAGACATGACGGATGACACGGCGTCGAACGGTCGCAAGGCCGGGGACGTGTCCGCGGAGGACATCAGGGCTTCGCACGCCGACCGGGACGAGGTCGTCGAGATCCTCCGCGACGCCGCGGCGGACGGCCGGCTCACGGCCGAGGAACTCGACGAGCGCCTCACGGTGGCGCTGAACGCCCGCACCTTCGGTGAACTGGCCGGGCTGACCCGCGATCTGCCGGTCGCCCCCCTCGCTCCGGTCGTCCCCGCGCCCGCGCCCGTTCCCGCGCCCCCGGTGCGGACGGGCCCGCCGGGCAAGGACATCGTGGAGATCAACCAGCGCTTCGGCACCCTGCGCCGGTCCGGGCCCTGGGAGGTCCCGCGCCGGCTGGACGTCCGCATGCACGGGGGCGACGTCAAGCTCGACTTCACCCAGGCGGTGATCACTCACGACACGCTCGACCTCGACGTCTACCTGAGCATCGGCGGTGACCTGGTCATCGTGGTCAGGCCCGGCATCGTGGTGGCGACCCACGACCTGGCCGTCGGGGTGGGCGACCTCAAGGTCCGCGTGCCCAAGGCGGCGTGGAACGAGCCGACCGAGCTCCGGGTGAACGTGACCGGGCGGGTACGCGGCGGCGACGTGGTGGTGCGGTACCCGAGGCGGACGCTCGGGCAGTGGATGCGCGGGGAGAGCGCGCTCTGAGGTAGCGGTCGGACCGCGGTCCGGCGAGGGGCGATGGTCCCGGTGAGGGCGGTGGTCGGCTCGGAGGAGCCGGCCACCGCCCCTTGCGTTGTGCGAGGAAGGTGTGCGAGCGCGCACGCATCGCCCTGGACCTGAATAGCCGGGCGATGGTATTCAATGGTGTCCGGTACCCGCGCGCACCGGTGGAACGAGTGCTGGATTCCTCGATTCCCGGGCGTGGTTCAAGTGTTCAACTGCCACGTTGCGCCGCCCAACAGGGGCTGGATACGTTCCTGTTGATGGTGGGCTCGATCATTTGCAGGTATTGAGAACTCTCGATTTTGCCTAATTTCCGCGGTAATCCCGCACCGCGGCTGTGCAGATCAGAACTGGCATATCCTCGGCAAGCAGGGATGGCGGAATTCACATGGCGAACGAAGAAAAGCTCCGCGATTATCTCAAGCTCGTGACGGCTAATCTGCGCCAGGTCCGCCGTCGCCTGGCTGAGGTCGAGGAGCGGAACCAGGAGCCGATCGCGATCGTCGGCATGGGCTGCCGCTTCCCCGGCGGGGTTCAGGGCCCCGAGGAGCTGTGGAGGCTCCTGGCCGAGGGGACCGACGCGATCGGCCCGTTCCCGCAGGACCGCGGATGGGACCTGGAGAACCTCTACGACCCCGACCCGGACCACCCCGGCACCTCGTACGCGCGCCACGGCGGGTTCATGTACGACGCCACCGAGTTCGACGCGGGCTTCTTCGGCATCTCGCCGCGCGAGGCGGTCGCGATGGACCCGCAGCAGCGCCTGCTGCTGGAGGTGTCCTGGGAGGCGCTCGAACAGGCGGGCATCGACGCCGCCTCGCTGCGCGGCAGCCGGACCGGCGTGTTCGCCGGCGCCTACACCCAGGGCTACGGCACGGACCCGGCGGTGCAGACCGGCGGCTCGGAGGGCCACCTCCTCACCGGCATCGCGACCAGCGTCACCTCGGGGCGCGTGGCGTTCACCCTCGGCCTGGAGGGCCCGGCCGTCACGGTCGACACCGCCTGCTCCTCGTCGCTGGTCTCGCTGCACCTGGCCGCCCAGTCACTGCGCTCCGGTGAGTGCTCGCTGGCGCTGGTCGGCGGCGCGACGGTGATCTCCAGCCCGTCCGTCTTCGTGGGCTTCTCCCGCCAGCGCGGGACGTCGGTGGACGGGCGCTGCAAGTCCTTCGCCGAGTCGGCGGACGGCTCCGGCTGGGCCGAGGGCGTCGGCGTGCTCGTCGTGGAGCGGCTGTCGGACGCCCGGCGCAACGGGCACCGGGTGCTGGCTGTGATGCGTGGTTCGGCGGCCAACCAGGACGGTGCGTCGAACGGCCTGACCGCGCCGAACGGTCCGGCGCAGCAGCGGGTGATCCGGGCCGCGCTGGCGAACGCCGGGGTCCGCGCCGACGAGGTCGACGTGGTGGAGGCGCACGGTTCGGCGACCACGCTGGGCGACCCGATCGAGGCCGAGGCGCTGATCGCCACCTACGGTCAGGAGCGGACCGAGGGCCGGCCGTTGTGGCTGGGCTCGGTGAAGTCGAACATCGGGCACACCCAGGCGGCCGCCGGTGTGGCCGGTGTGATCAAGATGGTGCTGGCCCTCCAGCACGAGCAGCTGCCCGCGACGCTGCACGCGGACGTGCCGACGCCGCACGTGGAGTGGGCGGCCGGGGAGGTCCGGCTGCTCAACGAGGCGGCGGCCTGGCCGACCGGCGAGCACGTGCGCCGGGCCGGCGTGTCGTCGTTCGGGATGAGCGGTACCAACGTCCACATCATCCTGGAGGAGGCCCCGACCGCGGACGGCGAGTCCACGGGGACGGACGAGCCCTCCGGTGAGGACGCGGACGAGGCGGACGCCCTGGACGAGCCGGCCGGTGAGGCCGGGGTGGTGGCGGTGCTGGAGCCGGCCGGGCCGGTGGCGTGGCCGGTGTCGGCGCAGTCGTCGGAGGCGCTTGCGGGTCAGGCGGATCGCCTGCGGGAGTGGGTGTCGGCGCGGCCGTCGGTGGATCCGGTGGACGTGGCGTGGTCGTTGGCGGCGACGCGGTCGGTGTTCGAGCACCGGGCGGTCGTGGTCGGTGGCGGTCGTGAGGAGCTGGTGTCCGGGCTGGGCAGCCTGGTGGCCGGGTCGGGTGCGGCCGGGGTGGTGTCGGGTATTGCCCGTTCGGGTGGTCGGACGGCGTTCGTGTTCGCGGGTCAGGGTGCGCAGTGGGTTGGCATGGGCCGTGAACTGGCCTTGTGCAGTCCGGTGTTCGCGGCGCGTCTCGCGGAGTGCGAGGCGGCGCTGGCGCCGCACGTGCCGTGGTCGCTCAGTGAGGTTCTGGCGGGTGCGCCGGGTGCGCCCGCTCTGGACGCGGCAGATGTGGTGCAGCCGGTGCTGTGGGCGGTGATGGTGTCGCTGGCGGCGGTCTGGGAGGCCGCGGGCGTCACGCCCGATGCGGTGGTGGGTCACTCGCAGGGTGAGATCGCCGCGGCGACGGTCGCGGGGATGCTGTCCCTGGAGGACGGCGCGCGGGTGGTGGCGGTGCGGGCTCGGGCGCTGACGAGTTTGTCGGTGCAGGGTTCGATGGTGTCGGTGGTGATGCCGTCGCAGGCGGTGCGGGAGATCGTCGAGGGCTGGGGCGAGCGCCTGTCGGTCGCCGCAGTCAACGGCCCTGCTGCGGTGGTGGTGTCGGGTGAGCCGGAGGCCTTGTCGGAGTTCGAGCGCGAGTTGGCCTCGCGCAAGGTGCTGCGGTGGCGGATTCCGGCGACGGACTTCGTGGCGCATTCGCCGGCGGTGGAGCCGTTGGAGGCGGTGCTGGCGGCGGAGTTGGCCGGGGTCGTCCCGCGGGCGGGTCGTGTTCCGATGATCTCGACGGTGACGGGCGAGTGGCTGTCCGGTACCGAGGTCGACGCGGCCTACTGGTTCGCGAACCTGCGGCGGATGGTCCGCTTCGAGGAGGCCGTCCGCACGCTGCTGGGCGGTGGTTACGGCTCGTTCGTCGAGGTCTCCACGCACCCGGTGCTGACGGCGGCGGTGGCGGAGACGGCCGAGGACGCCGGTGTCGCCGACGTCCTGACGGTGGGCACGCTGGAGCGTGACAACGCGGGCGCCTCCCGCCTCCTCACCTCACTCGCCCAGGCCTACGTCGGCGGCCTGTCGGTGGACTGGAAGGTCGTGCTGCCCGCAGCCGAGGTGGTGGAGCTGCCGACCTACGCCTTCCAGCGCCAGCGGTACTGGCTCCAGGCCCCGGCCCGGACCGTCACCGTCGGCGGGGACGGCTCCGGCGCGGCGGCGGAAGCGGAGTTCTGGGCCGCCGTCGAGGGCGGCGACCTGGCCCGGCTCGCGGACACCCTGGCGATCGAGGACCAGCAGCGCCTCGCCGAGGTGCTGCCCGCACTGGCGTCCTGGCGCCGCCGGGAGCGGGACCGCTCGGTGACGGAGGCCTGGCGCTACCGGGTGACCTGGGCCCCGGTGACGGAGCAGTCCGCCGGCGCGCCCGTCGGTCGCTGGCTGGTCGTCACCCTGAGCGGCACCGCCGACGAGGCCTTGGCCCGGCAGTGCACGGCGGCCCTGACCGCCCGCGGCGCCGAGGCGGTGTCCCTCGACGTCCCGGCCGGGACGGTCGACCGGGCGGACCTCGCCGCACTGCTCGCCGAGGCGCTGCCGGACGGCGGGGAGCTGTCCGGCGTGCTGTCGCTGCTGGCGATCGACGAGACCCCCCTGCCGGCCCACCCGGCGGTGTCCACCGGCCTCGGCACGACGCTCGCGCTCGTCCAGGCCCTCGGCGACGCCGGGGTGGCCGCGCCGCTCTGGGTCGCCACCCGCGGCGCCGTCGCGGCCACGCCGGGCGAGGTGCCGGCCGGTCCGGCGCAGGCCCAGGTCTGGGGCCTCGGCCGGGTCGTCGCACTTGAACACCCCGACCGCTGGGGCGGTCTGATCGACCTGCCCGAGGTGCTGGACGACCGGGCGGGCACCCAGCTGGCCGCCGTGCTGGCCGGCTGCGGCGAGGACCAGGTCGCCATCCGGCAGACCGGTGTGCTGGGCCGTCGCCTGACCCGCGCGCCGCAGCCCAAGGCGGGCCGGGACTGGACGCCGGGCGGCACCGCCCTGGTCACCGGCGGCACCGACGCCATCGGCGGGCACGTCGCCCGCTGGCTGGCCGACCGCGGTGCGTCCCGGCTGGTGCTGAGCAGCGCCGCGGGCCCCGCCGCTCCCGGTGTCGCCGCGCTGGCGGCCGAACTGGCCGCCCGGGGCTCCCGGGTGGACGTGCTGGCCTGCGACGCGGCCGACCGGTCCGAGCTGGCCGGCCTGCTCGACCGGATCGCCACGACCGGATCCGCGCTGTCCTCCGTCCTGCACCTCGCGGAGGCCATCGACAACCAGCCGGTCGAGAACCTCGGCCTCGCGGACCTCGCCGCCGTGCTCGCGGTCAAGGCGGAGGCCGCGCGGTGGCTGGACGAGCTGACCGCCGACCTGGACCTCGACGCCTTCGTCCTGTTCTCCTCGGTCGCCGCCGTCTGGGGCGGTGGCCAGCAGCCCGGCTTCTCCGCCGCCAACGCCTCCCTGGACGCCCTGGCGGAGCGCCGGCTGGCCCGGGGCCTGGCCGCCACCTCGGTGGCCTGGGGCCCGTGGAGCGTCGGCGCGATGGGCTCCGGGGACGACGCGGCCCAGCTGGAGCGGCGCGGTCTGCGGCTGCTGGGCCCCGACCCGGCCACCCGCGCGCTGGCCCGGATCCTGGACGGCGGCGAGGCACTGACGACGGTCGTCGACGTGGACTGGGCGCGGTTCGCCCCGCCGTTCACGCTGCGCCGGCGCAGCCCGCTGATCGAGCACCTGCCCGAGGTCGCCGGGGCGCTGGCCGGCGACGGGCCCGACCCGGCCGTCGACCGGGAGGCCGGCACGCCCCTGCGCCGGCAGCTGGCCGACCTGCCGGCCGCCGAGCAGGACCGCACGCTGGTCACCCTGGTCCGGGCCGAGGCCGCCGCGGTGCTGGAGTACTCCTCGCCGGAGGCCATCGGCAGCGGCCGGGCCTTCAGCGAGCTGGGCTTCGACTCGCTGACCGCCGTCGAGCTCCGCAACCGGCTGGGCGCCGCCACCGGCCTCAAGCTGCCCGCCACGCTGCTCTTCGACTACCCGAGTCCGGTGGTGCTGGCCGGCTACCTGCGGACCGAGCTGCTGGGCGACCGGACCGCGAACGCCGGTGCGGTCGCCGTCACCGGCCGGGCGGCGGCGGACGACGACCCGGTGGTCATCGTCGGCATGGGCTGCCGCTTCCCCGGCGGGGTGCGGAGCCCGGAGGAGCTCTGGGAGATCCTCGACTCGGGCACGGACGCGATCGGTGCCTTCCCGCAGGACCGCGGCTGGGACCTGGACGGCCTCTACGACCCGGACCCGGAGAACCCCGGCACGGCGTACGTGCGTCAGGGCGGATTCGTCTACAACGCGGCCGAGTTCGACGCCGGCTTCTTCGGCATCAGCCCCCGCGAGGCGCTGGCCATGGACCCGCAGCAGCGGCTCCTGCTGGAGACCTCCTGGGAGGCCCTGGAGCGGGCCGGCATCTCCCAGGCGGCGCTGCGCGGCAGCCGCACCGGCGTGTTCGCGGGTGCGAGCTACGCGGGGTACGGCCTGGTCGGGCCGGACGCCTCGGAGGGCCTGGAGGCGCACCTGCTGACGGGCACCACGACCAGCGTGCTCTCCGGCCGGGTGGCCTACACCTTCGGCCTGGAGGGCCCCGCGGTCACCGTCGACACGGCCTGCTCGTCGGCCCTGGTCGCGGTCAACCTGGCCAGTCAGGCGCTGCGTTCGGGCGAGTGCTCGCTGGCGCTCGCCGGTGGCGCGTTCATCGCCTCCACCCCGGACCTCTTCGTCTGGGTGAGCAAGCAGCGGGGGCTGTCCCCCGACGGCCGGTCGAAGTCGTTCTCGGCCGGGGCGGACGGCATGGGCATCGCCGAGGGCGCGGGCATGGTGGTGCTGGAGCGCCTCTCCGACGCCCGCCGCAACGGGCACCCGGTGCTGGCCGTGGTACGCGGTTCCGCGGTGAACCAGGACGGCGCGTCGAACGGTCTGACCGCGCCCAACGGCCCCTCGCAGCAGCGGGTGATCCGGGCGGCCCTGGCCGACGCCGGGCTGACCACCGCCGACGTGGACGTGGTCGAGGCGCACGGGTCCGGCACGGTGCTCGGCGACCCGATCGAGGCCCAGGCGGTGATCGCCACCTACGGCCAGGACCGGCCGGAGGGCCGGCCGATGTGGCTGGGGTCGGTGAAGTCCAACATCGGTCACACCCAGGGCGCGGCCGGTGTCAGCGGTCTGATCAAGATGGTGCTGGCGCTGCAGCACAGGAACCTGCCGGCCACGCTGCACGCGGACGAGCCCTCGCCGTACGTGGACTGGTCGGCCGGGGACGTCCGGCTGCTCACGGAGTCGCGGCCGTGGGAGACGGACGGACGGCCGCGCCGGGCCGGGGTGTCCTCCTTCGGGGTCAGCGGCACCAACGCCCACCTGATCCTGGAGGAGGCCCCCGAGCCGGCGGCCGTCGAGGTGCCCACCGGGGACGACCCGGCCCCGGCCCTCTTCGACGCCCCCGGCGCCGGCGCCTGGGTGGTGTCCGGGCGGACGGCGGACGGTCTGCGCCGGCAGGCGGCCCGGCTGGGCGAGTACCTGGCGGCCCGGCCCGGGCTGGACCCGGCGGACGTGGCCTGGTCGCTGGCGGCGACCCGCTCGGTGTACGAGTACCGGGCCGTGGTGACCGGCACCGACCGCGCCGAGCTGGCCGAGGGCCTGGCCGCGGTGGCCGCCGGGGAGCGCGCCCCCGGGGTGGTCGCCGGCACGAGCGCGGCCACCGAGGCGAGCGAGGCGGTCTTCGTCTTCCCCGGGCAGGGTGCCCAGTGGGAGGGCATGGGCCGGGAGCTGCTGGCGGTCTCGCCGGTGTTCGCGGGCCGGCTCGCCGAGTGCGAGCGGGCCCTGGCCCCGCACGTCGACTGGTCGTTGACCGAGGTGCTGGCCGGTGCGGACGGCGCGCCCGCGCTGGACCGCGCCGATGTCGTCCAGCCGGCGCTGTGGGCGGTGATGGTGTCGCTGGCCGCCGTCTGGGAGGCCGCGGGCGTCACCCCGGGCGCGGTGGTCGGCCACTCGCAGGGCGAGATCGCGGCCGCGACGGTGGCCGGGATCCTGACGCTCGAGGACGCGGCCGAGGTGGTGGCGGTCCGCAGCCGGGCGCTGTCCGGGCTCGGCACCGGCGGCGGGATGCTGTCGGTCGTCATGCCCGTCGCGGCGGTGCGCGAGGTGCTGGCCCCGTGGGGCGACCGGCTGGCGGTCGCCGCGGTGAACGGGCCCGCCGCCACCGTGGTCTCCGGCGAGACCGAGGCGCTGGCGGAGTTCGGCGCCGAGCTGGCGGCCCGGCGGGTGATGCGCTGGCCGATCCCGGTGACCGACTTCGTGGCGCACTCGGCCGGGGTCGAGGAACTGGAAGGCGTGCTGACCGAGCGGCTGGCGGGGATCCGGCCGGGGGCCGGGCGGGTCCCGCTGTTCTCCACGGTCGAGTGCCGCTGGATGAACGGCCCGGAGCTGGACGCCGGCTACTGGTTCGCCAACGTCCGCCGCACGGTCCGCTTCGACGAGGCGGTCCGGGAGCTGGCCGCGGCCGGGAACCGGACCTTCGTCGAGGTCTCCCCGCAGCCGGTGCTGACCACCGGGATCGCCGACACGATCGAGGACCTGGGCACGGCCGGCGCCCCGGTGATCACCGGGACGCTGGACCGCGAGAACAGCGGCCCGCGCCGACTGCTCGCGGCGTTCGCCCAGGTGCACGTCGGCGGCACACCCGTCGACTGGCGCAGGGTCCTGCCCGCCGGGCGGCGCACCGACCTGCCCACCTACGCCTTCCAGCACCAGCGGTACTGGCTCACCGGCTCCCGCGCGGCCGCGCCGGTCGCGGCCGGCGGGGACGGCACGTCGTCGGAGGCCGAGGCCCGGTTCTGGGCCGCCGTCGAGGGCGGCGACCTCCAGCAGCTCGCCGACACGCTCGCCGTGGACGGACAGCGCTCCTTCGGCGAGGTGCTCCCGTCGCTGGCGTCCTGGCGGCGCCGCGAACGGGACCGGGACGTCACCGGCGCCTGGCGCTACCGGGTCGCCTGGGCCCCCGTCACCGACCCGGCCCCGGCCAAGCCGGCCGGCACCTGGCTGGTGGCCGTCCCGGCGCACCGCACCGGCCGCACCGCGGACCTCGTCGAGGCGTGCGTCCGCGCGCTGGCCGCGCGGGGTGCCCGGGTCGAGGTCGTCGAGGTCGAGACCGGGACGGCCCGGCGCGAGCCGCTGGCCGCCGACCTCGCCCGGGCGCTGCGCGACGCCACCGACGAGGCCGCGCCGCGCGTGACCGGCGTGGTGTCACTGCTCGGCCTGGACGAGACACCGCTCGCGGAGCGGCCCGTGGTGCCGGCCGGCCTGGCCGCCGGCCTGGCCCTGCTGCAGGCACTGGCCGACGCCGCGATCACCGCCCCGCTGTGGACGCTCACCTCCGGGGCGGTCGCCACCGGCCCGGGCGACCCGCTGACCAACCCCGTGCAGGCGCAGGTCTGGGGCCTCGGCCGGGTCGTCTTCCTGGAACAGCCGGACCGCTGGGGCGGTCTGATCGACCTGCCCGCCGTGCTCGACGACCGGGCGGCGAGCCGCCTGTGCACCGTCCTCGCCGGCTGCGGTGAGGACGAGGTGGCGATCCGCCCCGCCGGGATCCTCGGCCGCCGCCTGACCCGGGCCCCGCAGCCCGCGCCCGGCCCGGACTGGACGCCGCGCGGCACCGTGCTGATCACCGGCGGGACCGGCGCGGTCGGCGGGCACGTGGCCCGCTGGCTGGCCGGCCGCGCCGAGCGGATCGTGCTGGCCAGCCGCTCCGGAGCCGCCGCCCGGGGCGCCGTGGCCCTGGCCGCGGTCCTGGCGGCCGCCGGGACGGACGTCGAGATCAGCTGCTGCGACAGCGCGGAGCGCGCCGACCTCGCCGGGGTGATCGACCGGATCGCCGCGGGCGGCCCGCCGCTGACCGCCGTCCTGCACACCGCCGGTGTGCTCGACGACGGCGTCCTCGACGGCCTCGACAACGACCGGCTGGCCAGTGCCCTCGCGCCCAAGGCCGCCGGCGCCGTCCACCTCGACGAGCTCACCGCGGACCTGGACCTCGACGCGTTCGTGCTGTTCTCCTCGGCCGCCGCCACCTTCGGCGGCGCGGGCCAGGCCAACTACTCGGCCGCCAACGCCTTCCTGGACGCGCTGGCGGAGCACCGGCGCTCCCGCGGCCTGCCCGCCCGCTCGGTGGCCTGGGGCCCCTGGGCCGGCGAGGGCGTGTCCGGCGGCAGCGAGGCGGCGCGGCAGCGGCTGCGCCGCAACCGCTGGGAGGTCCTGATGGACCCCGAGCTCGCGGTCAAGGCCCTGGGCGGCGTGCTGGCCGGCCCGGACACCGTGCTGACCGTCATGGACCTGGACTGGCCCGCCTTCGCGGCCGCGCCCGGCCAGGCCCAGATCCTGGACGTGCCGTTCCTGCGCGCCCTGCCGGACGCCCAGCGGCTGAAGGCGGCGCAGCGCACCGAGAGCGCCGGCGGACCGCAGGCCGAGGGCGAGCTGGCCCGGAGCCTGAGCGGCCTGTCGCGGGCCGAGCAGGACCGGATCCTGGTGGACACGATCCGCGACGAGGCGGCCGCCGTGCTCGGGCACGCGAGCTCCGACGACGTCGAGGCCGGGCGTGCCTTCAGCGAGCTGGGCTTCGACTCGCTGACCTCGGTCGAGCTGCGCAACCGGATCGCCACCGCGACCGGGCTGCGGCTGCCGACGACGCTGATGTTCGACTACCCCACCCCGACGGTGCTCGCCGAGCACCTGCGGACGGAGCTGCTCGGCGCCCTGGCCGGGCACGCGTCGGCGCGGGCCGTGCCGACGGCCGCCGTCTCCGACGACGAGCCGGTCGCCATAGTGGCGATGAGCTGCCGGTTCCCCGGCGGGCTCGACACCCCGGAGCAGCTCTGGGACCTGCTGGCGGTGGGCGGCGAGGGCATCTCCGGCCTCCCGCAGGACCGCGGCTGGGACGCGGAGGCGCTCTTCGACCCCGATCCGTCGCACGCCGGGACCAGCTACGCGCGGGAGGGCGGCTTCCTGCACCAGGCGAGCAGCTTCGACGCGGGCTTCTTCGGGATCAGCCCGCGCGAGGCGCTGGCGATGGACCCGCAGCAGCGGCTGATGCTCGAACTGTCCTGGGAGGCCCTGGAGTCCGCCGGACTCGACCCGGCCTCGCTGAGCGGCTCGCGCACCGGAGTGTTCATCGGCGGCTACTCGTCGAACTACGCGCTGGCCAGCATGCAGCTCGGCGGCCAGGACGGCGCCGCGCAGGTCGAGGGCCACCTGGTGACCGGCAACGCGACCAGCATCATCTCCGGCCGGGTCTCCTACGTCCTGGGCCTGGAGGGCCCGGCGCTCACGGTGGACACGGCCTGCTCGTCCTCGCTGGTGGCGCTGCACACGGCCGCCCGGTCGGTGCGGTCGGGCGAGTGCTCGCTGGCGCTGGTCGGCGGCGTCGCCGTGATGGCGACGCCGTGGGAGATGGTGGGCTTCGCCCGGCAGCGCGGACTGGCGGCGGACGGCCGCTCCAAGGCGTTCTCGGCCGCGGCCGACGGCATGGGCATGGGCGAGGGCGCCGGCATGGTGGTGCTGGAGCGGCTCTCCGACGCCCGCCGCAACGGGCACCGGGTGCTCGCGGTGGTGCGCGGTTCGGCGATCAACCAGGACGGCGCCTCCAACGGTCTGACGGCACCGAACGGTCCCTCGCAGCAGCGGGTGATCCGCGCCGCGCTCGCCAGTGGCGGGCTGACCGCCGCCGACGTGGACGTGGTGGAGGCGCACGGCACGGGCACCCCGCTCGGGGACCCGATCGAGGCGCAGGCCCTGCTGGCCACCTACGGCCAGGAGCGGGCCGGGGAGCAGCCGCTGTGGCTGGGGTCGGTGAAGTCCAACATCGGGCACACCCAGGCCGCCGCCGGTATGGCCGGGGTGATCAAGATGGTGCTGGCGCTCCAGCACGAGGAGCTGCCGAGGACCCTGCACGTGGACGAGCCCTCGCCGCACGTGGACTGGTCGGCGGGTGAGGTGCGGCTGCTGGCCGAGCCGGTGCCGTGGCCCGCCGGGGACCGCCCGCGCCGGGCCGGTGTGTCGGCGTTCGGGATCAGCGGCACCAACGCGCACGTCATCGTCGAGGAGGCGCCGGCGGCCGTCGGGGCGGAGGAGGCACCCGAAGACCTCGACGTGGCGCCGGTGGTGTCGGGCGCCGGTGCGTGGCTCGTCTCCGGCCGGACGGCCGAGGGGCTGACGGCCCAGGCGGAGCGGCTGCACGACTGGGTGGCGGCGCGGCCGTCGGTGGACCTGGCGGACGTCGCGTGGTCGCTGGCGGCGACGCGCTCGGCGTTCGAGCACCGGGCGGTCGTGCTGGGCACCGGGCCGGCCGAACTGCTGGGTGGCCTGCGGAGCCTGGCCGCCGGGGCGTCTTCGGCCTCGGTGGTGTCGGGTGTGGCGCGGCCGGGTGCCCGGGTGGGTCTGGTCTTCGCCGGTCAGGGTTCGCAGTGGGTCGGGATGGGCCGGGGGCTGTACGAGGGCAGTGCGGTCTTCGCCGAGGTCTTCGACCGGGTGTGCGGGCTGCTGGAGCTGGAGTTGGGCGTCTCGGTCCGGGACGTGGTCCTGGGCGCCGAGGGCGTGGACGAGGCGCTGGCGCAGCAGACGCTGTACGCGCAGGCCGGTCTGTTCGCCTTCGAGGTCGGTGTCGCAGCGGTGCTGGCGGCCGCGGGTGTGACGCCGGACGCGGTGGTGGGTCATTCGGTGGGTGAGGTCGCGGCCGCCTATGTGGCCGGGGTGCTGTCGCTGCCGGACGCGGTGCGGCTGGTGGCGGCGCGGGCGCGGTTGATGCAGGCGCTGCCGGCGGGCGGGGCGATGGCTGCGGTGAACGCGCCGGAGGCCGAGGTGCTGGCCGAGCTGGTGCCCGGGGTGGTGATCGCGGCGGTCAACGGCCCGGATTCTGTGGTGGTTTCGGGTGAGGCCGACGCGGTGGACCACGTGGTGGAGCTGTGGCGGGAGCGGGGTCGCCGGGTGCGGCGGCTGCGGGTGTCGCACGCCTTCCACTCGCCGGCGATGGACCCGGTGCTCGACGAACTCACCTCCGTCGCGGCCGGGTTGGAGTACCATCGGCCGAACCTGATGTGGGCGGGCGCGCTTTCGGGTGAACTGGTCACCGAGCCCGAGGCGGGCTACTGGCCGGCGCAGACCCGCCAGGCGGTGCGCTTCGCGGACGCGGTGGCGACGCTGGCCCGTCAGGGTGTCTCGGTGTTCGTCGAGGTCGGCCCGGACGGGTCGCTCTCCTCACTCGGCCCGGACATCGCGGCCGGTAGCGGGAGCGAGGGGGCGGTCTTCGTCCCGCTCCAGCGGCGGACCGACGAGAGCGTCACGAGCCTGCTGGCGGGGCTCGCCCGCGCGTACGTCAACGGTGCTGCGGTCGAGTGGAGTTCGGTGCTGCCGACCGGTACGCCGGTCGAGCTGCCCACCTACGCGTTCCGCCACCAGCGGTACTGGCCCAAGGGCGTGCAGACCCCGCCGAACGCCGGCGGGGACGGTACCGGCACGGCCGCCGAGGCGCAGTTCTGGTCCGCCGTCGACGGCGGGGACCTGGGCCGGCTCGCGGACACCCTGGCGATCGAGGACCAGCGGCAGCTCGCCGAGGTACTGCCCGCCCTGGCGTCCTGGCGCCGCCGGGCGCAGGACCGCTCGGTCACCGCGAACTGGCGGTACCGGGTCGGCTGGGCGCCGGTGGCTGACCCCGCCCCGGCGGAGCTGGCCGGGCACTGGCTGCTGGTGGTCACGCCCGACCAGGTCGAGGAGGAGCTGACGCGGGACTGTGCGCGGGCGCTCGCCGCCCGGGGCGCGGAGGTGGTCACCATGGTGACCACGGAGACCACCGACCCGCAGCGGATGGCCGAGCGGATCGCCGCGACCCTGCCCGAGGCCGGAGTCGCCGGCGTCGTGTCCCTGCTGGCCCTGGACGAGACGCCGCTGCCCGGTCACCCGGTGCTGGCGAACGGCCTCGCCGGGACCCAGACCCTGATCCAGGCCCTCATCCTCCAGGGCGTCCACGCCCCGATGTGGGCGCTCACCCGCGGTGCGGTCGGTGCCACGCCGGACGAGGCGCCGACCAGCCCGGTGCAGGCCCAGAGCTGGGGCCTCGGCCGGGTCGCCACCCTGGAACACCCGGACCACGGCGGCGGATTGATCGACCTCCCGGCCGAGTTCGACGAGCAGGCCGCGGCGCGGCTCTGCGCGGTGCTCGCCGAGTGCGGCGAGGACCAGGTCGCGATCCGGCCGGCCGGGATCTTCGGCCGCCGGCTCACCCGGGCCCCGCGACCCCGCGACGGCGCGGGGCAGTTCGTGCCGCGCGGCACCGTACTGATCACCGGCGGGACCGGCGCGATCGGCGGCCACGTCGGGCGCTGGCTGGCCGGCCGGGGCGCCAAGCGGCTCGTCCTGACCAGCCGGTCCGGCGCCGGAGCGGCGGGAACGGCCGCGCTGGCCGCCGAGTTGGCGACGATCGGCGCCCAGGTCGACGTCTTCGCCTGCGACGCGGCCGAGGACGCCGCGCTGGCCGGGGTGATCGCCAGGATCGGTGCGGGCGGCCCGCCGCTGACCGCGGTCATGCACGCCGCCGGTCTGGCGCAGGCGACCGCGCTGGACGACGTCTCGGTGGAGGAACTGGCGACGGTCCTGGCCGCCAAGGCCGCGGGCGCCGCCAGCCTCGACCGGCTGACGGCCGGTCTGGAGCTGGACGCGTTCGTCCTGTTCTCCTCCATCGCCGCCACCTGGGGCAGTGGTCTCCAGGCCGGCTACGCCGCCGCCAACTCCTACCTGGACGCGCTGGCGGAGAACCGGCTGGCCCGGGGCCTGGCCGCCACCTCGGTGGCCTGGGGCCCGTGGGGCGGCGGCGGAATGACCGACGCGGAGGGCGCGGCCCAGATGACCCGCCGCGGTCTGCGCCTGATCGACCCCGACCAGGCGATCCGGGCGCTGGCCCAGGTGCTCGACGGCCGCGACCCGATGATGACGGTCGTGGACGTGGACTGGGCGCGCTTCGCGCCGCCGTTCACGCTGCGCCGGCCCAGCCCGCTGATCGAGAGCCTGCCCGAGGTCGTCGAGGTGCTGGCCGGGAAGGGCGGCGACACCGGTCCGGCCGAGTCGCCGGCCGGGAACGCGCTGGCACAGCAGCTGGCGGAACTGCCCCGGGTGGAACAGGACCGGTTGCTGACCGACCTGGTCCGGACCGAGGCCGCCGCCGTCCTGGGACACCCGAGCATCGAGTCCGTCGAGGCCGACCGGGCCTTCAACGACCTCGGAGCCGACTCGCTGACCGCCGTCGAACTGCGCGACCGGCTGGGCGCGGCCACCGGCCTGCGCCTGCCCAGCACCCTGCTGTTCGACTACCCCACCTCGGCCGCGCTCGCCGACCACCTGCGGGCCGGTCTGACCGAGGAGACCAGTCCGGCCCAGCCCGTGCTGGCCGAACTGGACAAGCTGGAGGGCATGCTCGCCGCACTCGCCGGCGACGACGAATCCACGCTGATCACGAACCGCCTCGAAGTCGTCCTTTCCAAGTGGAAGGAGGCTCGGGCACAGACCGCCGAGACCGGAGTTGCGGAGAAGCTCGAATCGTCAACCGACGACGAAGTCTTCGATTTCATCGGCAAAGAACTCGGAATCCACTGACTCGGCCAACGCCGCGACTTCTTCGACGAGGTGACGTAAGTGAGCGAAGAGAAGCTCCGCTACTTCCTCAAGCGGGTGACCGCTAATCTGCACGAGACCCGGCAACGTTTGCAGGAACTGGAAACGGCCGGTGGTGAGCCCATCGCCATCGTCGGCATGAGCTGCCGCTTCCCCGGCGGGGTACGCGACCCCGAAGCCCTGTGGGAACTGCTGGACGCCCAGCGGGAATCGGTGGCCGGACTGCCCCAGGACCGGGGGTGGGCCTTCGGCGACGCCGACGACCCCGGATCCGGCGCCGCGGAGGTGCAGGCGGGCAACTTCGTCTACGACGCCACCCAGTTCGACGCCGGGTTCTTCGGGATCAGCCCGCGCGAGGCGCTGTCGATGGACCCGCAGCAGCGGCTGCTGCTCGAAGTGGCCTGGGAGGCACTGGAGCGGGCCGGGATCGACCCCGCGTCGCTGCGCGGTTCGGCGACCGGCGTGTTCGCGGGCGCCTCCGCCTCCGGCTACGGCTGGATCACGGGCAAGCAGGGCGAGCTCGACGGCCACGTGATGACCGGCAACGCCACCAGCATCCTGTCCGGCCGGGTGTCCTACACGCTGGGCCTGGAGGGCCCGGCGGTGACGATCGACACCGCGTGCTCGTCGTCGCTGGTCTCGCTGCACCTGGCCGCGCAGGCGCTGCGCTCCGGCGAGTGCTCGATGGCCCTGGTCGGCGGCGCGTTCGTGGCGGCCACCCCGGTGCTGTTCACCGACTTCAGCCGCTCGCTGGGACTGTCTCCGGACGGGCGCTGCAAGACCTTCGGGGCCGGGGCGGACGGCATGGGCGTCGCCGAGGGCGCCGGGGTCGTGGTGGTGGAGAAGCTCTCCGACGCGCGCCGCAACGGGCACCGGGTGCTCGCGGTGGTACGCGGTTCGGCGATCAACCAGGACGGCGCCTCCAACGGTCTGACCGCTCCCAACGGCCCCTCGCAGCAGCGCGTGATCCGCGCGGCGCTGGCCAGCGCCAAGCTGTCGACGGCCGACGTCGACGTGGTGGAGGCGCACGGCACGGGCACCCCGCTCGGGGACCCGATCGAGGCCCAGGCGCTGCTCGCCACCTACGGCCAGAACCGGCCGGAGGAGCGGCCGCTGTGGCTGGGGTCGGTGAAGTCCAACATCGGGCACACCCAGCAGGCCGCCGGTATGGCCGGGATCATCAAGATGGTGCTGGCGCTCCAGCACGAGCGGCTGCCGGCGACGCTCCACGTGGCGGAGCCGACCCCGGAGGTCGACTGGTCGGCCGGTGAGGTGGAGCTCCTGGCCGAGCCGGTCCCGTGGCCGGTCGGGGAGCGGGTGCGCCGGGCCGGTGTGTCGGCCTTCGGAATGAGCGGCACCAACGTCCACATCATCCTGGAGGAGGCCCCGACCGGGGACGCCGAGACGGTGGAGACGCCGGCCGGGGACGCCGACGAGGCGGACGCCCTGGACGAGCCGGCCGCGGAGGTGGCGGCGGCACCGGTCGCTCCGGCCCTGCTGGAGCTCGACGGGTCCACCGCGTGGGTGGTGTCGGGTCGGTCGGCGCAGGGGCTGACGGCTCAGGCGGGCCGGTTGCGGGAGTGGGTGTCGGCGCGGCCGTCGGTGGATCCGGTGGATGTGGCGTGGTCGTTGGCGGCGACGCGGTCGGTGTTCGAGCACCGGGCGGTCGTGGTCGGTGGTGGTCGTGAGGAGCTGGTGTCGGGTCTTCAGGGCCTGGTGGCCGGGTCGGGTGCGGCCGGGGTGGTGTCGGGGGTTGCCCGTTCGGGTGGTCGGACGGCGTTCGTGTTTGCGGGTCAGGGCGCGCAGTGGTTTGGCATGGGCCGTGAACTGGCCCTGTGCAGTCCGGTGTTCGCGGCGCGCCTGGCGGAGTGTGAGGCGGCGCTGGCGCCGTATGTGGACTGGTCGCTGGGTGAGGTTCTGGCGGGTGCGCCGGGTGCGCCCGCTCTGGACGCGGCAGACGTGGTGCAGCCGGTGCTGTGGGCGGTGATGGTGTCGCTGGCGGCGGTCTGGGAGGCCGCCGGTGTGACGCCGGACGCCGTAGTGGGTCACTCCCAGGGCGAGATCGCCGCCGCCACGGTGGCGGGGATGCTGTCCCTGGAGGACGGCGCGCGGGTGGTGGCGGTGCGGGCTCGGGCGCTGACGAGTCTGTCGGTGCAGGGTTCGATGGTGTCGGTGGTGATGCCGTCGCAGGCGGTGCGGGAGATCGTCGAGGGCTGGGGCGAGCGCCTGTCGGTCGCCGCAGTCAACGGCCCTGCTGCGGTGGTGGTGTCGGGTGAGCCGGAGGCGTTGTCGGAGTTCGAGCGTGAGTTGGCCTCGCGCAAGGTGCTGCGGTGGCGGATTCCGGCGACGGACTTCGTGGCGCATTCGCCGGCGGTGGAGCCGTTGGAGGCGGTGCTGGCGGCGGAGTTGGCCGGGATCGTCCCGCAGACGGGTCGCGTTCCGATGATCTCGACGGTGACGGGCGAGTGGCTGTCCGGCACCGAGGTCGACGCGGCCTACTGGTTCGCGAACCTGCGGCGGATGGTCCGCTTCGAGGAGGCCGTTCGCACCCTGCTGGGCGGTGGTTACGGCTCGTTCGTGGAGGTGTCGACCCATCCGGTGCTGACGGCGGCGGTGGCGGAGACGGCCGAGGACGCCGGTGTCGCCGACGTCCTGACGGTGGGCACGCTGGAGCGTGACAACGCGGGCGCCACCCGCCTCCTCACTTCGCTCGCCCAGGCCTACGTCGGCGGTCTCGCGGTGGACTGGAAGGTCGTGCTGCCCGCCGCCGAGGTGGTGGAGCTGCCGACCTACGCCTTCCAGAAGCAGCGGTACTGGCTGGAGCCCTCGGCCGCGACCGTCGTCCCGGTCGGTGGCGACGGTGCGAGCACGGCCGTCGAGGCCCGGTTCTGGGCCGCCGTCGAGGGTGGCGACCTGGCGCACCTCGCCGAGGAGCTGGAGCTGGACGACCGCCGCTCGCTCGGCGAGGTCCTGGAGGCGCTGACCTCGTGGCGCCGCCGCGAGCTCGACCGGTCGGCGACGGAGAACTGGCGCTACCGCGTCAGCTGGGCGCCGGTCGCCGACCCCGCCCCGACCGCGCTCACCGGCCGCTGGCTGGTGCTCGCCGACCGGGCCGACGACGAGCTGACGCAGGACTGCGTCCGGGCCCTGACCGCCCGTGGCGCCGATGTCACGGTCGCCGAGGTACCGGCCGGTGTCACGGACCGGCAGGACGTGGCCGCCATCATCGGCGGGGCCCTGCCGGGCGACGAGGTGCCGGCCGGAGTGGTGTCGCTGCTGGCCCTGGACGAGACACCGGTGCCCCAGTACCCGGCGGTCACCCGGGGTTTCGCCGCCACGCTGGCCGTGGTGCAGGCGCTGGGCGACGCGGGCGTCGGCGCACCGCTGTGGGTGCTCACCCGCGGCGCCGTCGCGGCGACGCCGGAGGAGGCGCTGACGAACCCGCTGCAGACCCAGATCTGGGGCTTCGGCCGGGTCGTCGGACTGGAACACCCCGACCGCTGGGGCGGGATGATCGACCTTCCGGCCGCGTTCGACGAGCAGGCCGCGGGACGGCTGGCCGCGGTGCTGGCCGGGTGCGGCGAGGACCAGGTCGCGATCCGTCCGGCCGCGGTCTTCGGCCGCCGGCTCGGCCGGGCCGACCGGCCCCGCGCCCACGCCGAGCAGTGGACGCCCACCGGGACCGTCCTGGTCACCGGAGGCACCGGCGCGATCGGTGGACACGTGGCCGGCTGGCTGGCCGACCGGGGAGCCAAGCGGCTCGTGCTGACCAGCAGGTCCGGGGCCGGCGCCGCCGGTCTGGCCGCGAAGGTCGCCGGACTGGCGGCCCGGGGCAGCCACGTGGACGTCGTCGCCTGCGACGCGGCCGACCGGTCCGACCTGGCCGGGCTGCTCGACCGGATCGCCGCGACCGGCCCCGCGCTGTCCGCGGTGATGCACGCCGCCGGTGTCGTCCAGCACACCACCGTGCACGAGACCGACCTGGCCGAGACGGCCGCCGTGCTGGCCGCCAAGGCCTCGGGCGCCGTCCACCTGGACGAGCTGACCAGGGGCCTGGACCTGGACGCCTTCGTGCTCTTCTCCTCGATTGCGGCGACCTGGGGCAGTGGTCTCCAGCCCGCCTACGCCGCGGCCAACACCTTCCTGGACGGCCTGGCCGAGCACCGCCGGTCCCAGGGCCTGACCGCCACCTCGGTGGCGTGGGGTTCGTGGGGCGGCGGCGGGATGACCGACGAGGCGGGTGCCGCCCAGGGCAGCCGCCGCGGGCTGATCGTCATGGACAAGGACCACGCCGTCCAGGCGCTGGCCCAGGTCCTGGACGGCGGCGAGCCCCAGCTGACGGTCGCCGACATCGACTGGGCGCGGTTCGCCCCGCCGTTCACGCTGCGCCGGCCCAGCCCGCTGATCGAGAACCTGCCCGAGGTCCGGCAGGCCCTGGCCGGTGACCTGCCGGAGGCCGGCGGGGCCGACCCGGCCGCGGGCTCGGATGCGAGCGCGTCCTGGCGGCGGCAGCTGGCCGGCCTGTCGCGCATCGAGCAGAACCGGCTGCTGGTCAACCTGGTGCAGACCCAGGCGGCCTCCGTGCTGGACTACCCGTCGCCCGAGGCCGTCGAGGCCACCCGGGCCTTCAGCGACCTGGGCTTCGACTCGCTGACCTCGGTGGAGCTGCGCAACCGGCTCGGCGCCGCCACCGGCCTGCAGCTGCCCGCCACGCTGATGTTCGACGCGCCCACCCCCACGGCCGCCGCCGAGTTCCTGTTGGTGCAGCTGGCCGGCGTCCCCGACGGCGCGCAGAGTGCTCCGGTGGTGGCGGCGGCGAGTGACGAGCCGCTGGCGATCGTCGGCATGGCGTGCCGCTACCCGGGCGGGGTGACCGGCCCGGAGGCGCTGTGGGACTTGGTGACCGCCCGGACCGACGCCATCTCCGTACTGCCGGAGGACCGGGGCTGGGTCATCGAGGACACCGCCGACGCGGCCGACGGCGGGCCCGTCCGGGCGGGCGGCTTCGTCTACGACGCGACCGGCTTCGACGCGGGGTTCTTCGGGATCAGCCCGCGCGAGGCGTTGTCGATGGACCCGCAGCAGCGGCTGCTGCTCGAAGTGGCCTGGGAGGCGCTGGAGCGGGCCGGACTGGACCCGGCGTCGCTGCGCGGTTCGGCGACCGGCGTGTTCGCGGGCGCCTCCGCCTCCGGCTACGGCTGGAGCTCCGGACTGGAGGGCGAACTGGACGGGCACCTCGTCACGGGGATCTCGACCAGCGTGGTCTCCGGCCGGGTGTCGTACGTGCTGGGCCTGGAGGGTCCGGCCGTGACGGTCGACACCGCGTGCTCCTCGTCGCTGGTGGCGCTGCACCTGGCCGCGCAGGCGGTGCGCTCCGGGGAGTGCACGCTGGCCCTGGCGGGCGGCGTCATGGTGGCGGCCAACCCGCTGCTGTTCGACCAGTTCAGCCGGCAGATGGGGCTGGCGCCGGACGGCCGGTGCAAGCCGTTCTCGGCGGAGGCCGACGGCATGGGCCTGGGCGAGGGCGCGGGCATGGTGGTCGTGGAGCGGCTGTCGGACGCGCAGCGCAACGGGCACCGGGTGCTCGCGGTGATCCGCGGCAGCGCGACCAACCAGGACGGTGCGTCCAACGGTCTGACCGCGCCGAACGGTCCCTCGCAGCAGCGGGTGATCCGCGCGGCGCTGGCGAACGCCGGGGTCCGTGCCGACGAGGTCGACGTGGTGGAGGCGCACGGCACGGGGACCCCGCTGGGCGACCCGATCGAGGCGCAGGCACTGCTGGCCACCTACGGCCAGGAGCGGGGCGGCCAGGGGCCGTTGCGGCTGGGTTCGGTGAAGTCGAACATCGGGCACACCCAGGCCGCGGCCGGTGTGGCCGGGGTGATCAAGATGGTGCTGGCCCTCCAGCACCGGGAGCTGCCGGCGACGCTGCACGCCGCCGAGCGCTCGCCGCACATCGACTGGTCGGCCGGTGAGGTGGAGCTGCTGACCGAGGCGGTGCCGTGGTCGGCCGAGAACCGGGTGCGTCGTGCCGGTGTCTCGTCGTTCGGGATGAGCGGTACCAACGCGCACGTCATCCTGGAGGAGGCCCCGGCTCCGGTCGCCACCGAGGCGGCTCAGGCTCCGGTCGCTCCCGCGGTGGTCGTGCCCGGCGGTGCTGCCGCGTGGGTGGTGTCGGGTCGGTCGGCGCAGGGGCTGACGGCTCAGGCGGGCCGGTTGTACGACTGGGCGGTGGCGCGGCCGTCGGTGGAGCCGGTGGATGTGGCGTGGTCGTTGGCGGCGACGCGGTCGGTGTTCGAGCACCGGGCGGTCGTGGTCGGCGGTGGTCGTGAGGAGCTGGTGTCCGGGCTGGGCAGCCTGGTGGCCGGGTCGGGTGCGGCCGGGGTGGTGTCGGGGGTTGCCCGTTCGGGTGGTCGGACGGCGTTCGTGTTTGCGGGTCAGGGCGCGCAGTGGGTTGGCATGGGCCGTGAACTGGCCCTGTGCAGTCCGGTGTTCGCGGCGCGCCTGGCGGAGTGTGAGGCGGCGCTGGCGCCGTATGTGGACTGGTCGCTCAGTGAGGTTCTGGCGGGTGCGCCGGGTGCGCCCGCTCTGGACGCGGCAGACGTGGTGCAGCCGGTGCTGTGGGCGGTGATGGTGTCGCTGGCGGCGGTCTGGGAGGCCGCCGGTGTGACGCCGGACGCCGTAGTGGGTCACTCCCAGGGCGAGATCGCCGCCGCCACGGTGGCCGGGATGCTCAGCCTGGAGGACGGCGCGCGGGTGGTGGCGGTGCGGGCTCGGGCGCTGACGAGTCTGTCGGTGCAGGGTTCGATGGTGTCGGTGGTGATGCCGTCGCAGGCGGTGCGGGAGATCGTCGAGGGCTGGGGCGAGCGCCTGTCGGTCGCCGCAGTCAACGGCCCTGCTGCGGTGGTGGTGTCGGGTGAGCCGGAGGCGTTGTCGGAGTTCGAGCGTGAGTTGGCTTCGCGCAAGGTGCTGCGGTGGCGGATTCCGGCGACGGACTTCGTGGCGCATTCGCCGGCGGTGGAGCCGTTGGAGGCGGTGCTGGCGGCGGAGTTGGCCGGGATCGTCCCGCAGACGGGTCGCGTTCCGATGATCTCGACGGTGACGGGCGAGTGGGTGTCCGGTACCGAGGTCGACGCGGGCTACTGGTTCGCGAACCTGCGGCGGATGGTCCGTTTCGAGGAGGCCGTTCGCACCCTGCTGGGTGGTGGTTACGGCTCGTTCGTGGAGGTGTCGACCCATCCGGTGCTGACGGCGGCGGTGGCGGAGACGGCCGAGGACGCCGGTGTCGCCGACGTCCTGACGGTGGGCACGCTGGAGCGTGACAACGCGGGCGCTACCCGCCTCCTCACCTCGCTCGCCCAGGCCTACGTCGGCGGCCTGTCGGTGGACTGGAAGGTCGTGCTGCCCGCCGCCGAGGCGCTGGAGCTGCCGACCTACGCCTTCCAGCACCAGCACTACTGGCTCCAGGCCGCCGCGACGGCGTCCCCCGTCGGTGGCGACGGTGCGAGCACGGCCGCGGAAGCGCAGTTCTGGGCCGCCGTCGAGGGCGGCGACCTGGCCCGGCTCGCGGACACCCTGGCGATCGAGGACCAGCAGCAGCTCAGCACCGTGCTGCCCGCCCTGGCGACCTGGCGTCGCCGGGAGCAGGACCGCTCGGTCACGGAGAACTGGCGCTACCGCGTCAGCTGGGCGCCGGTCGCCGACCCCGCTCCCGCCCGGCTGTCCGGGTCGTGGCTGGTGGTGCTCCCCGCCGGGGAGACCGACGGCGAGGTGGCCCGGGGCTGCACGGCGGCGCTGACCGCCCGCGGCGCCGAGCCCGTCGTCCTGGAGATCACGGCCGAGGCCGACCGGAAGCAGCTGGCCGAGCGGATCCGCGCGGTGCGGCCGGAGTCCGGCTTCGCCGGGGTGCTGTCGCTGCTGGGCCTGGACGAGGCGCCGGTGCCGGAGCACCCGGTGGTGCCCCGGGGCCTCGCCGCGACGCTGAGCCTGGTGCAGGCGCTGGGCTCCGCCGAGGTGGACGCGCCGCTCTGGGTGGTTACCTCCGGTGCGGTGGCCGGTGGGCCGGGCACCGGACCGGCGAGCCCGGTGCAGACGCAGGTGTGGGGTCTGGGGCGGGTCGTCGCCCTGGAGCACCCGGACCGCTGGGGCGGGTCGATCGACCTCCCCGGGACGGTCGACGAGCAGGCCGCGGGACGGCTGGCCGCGGTGCTGGCCGGGTGCGGCGAGGACCAGGTCGCGATCCGTCCGGCCGGGATCCTGGCCCGACGGCTGACCCGCGCCCCGCACCCCCGCCCGGCGGAGCGGCCGTGGACGCCGACCGGGACCGTCCTGGTCACCGGAGGCACCGGCGCCATCGGCGGGCACGTGGCCCGCTGGCTGGCCGGCCGGGGCGCCGAGCGGCTCGTGCTGACCAGCCGGTCCGGCGCCGGCGCCGCCGGGGTCGCCGCACAGGCGGCCGAACTGGCCGCCCGGGGCAGCCGGGTGGACGTCGTCGCGTGCGACGTGAGCGACCGGTCCGGGCTGGCCGGGCTGCTCGACCGGATCGCCGTGACCGGCCCCGCGCTGTCCTCGGTGATGCACACCGCGGGCCTCGGACAGGCCACCACGGTCGAGGACACCGACCTGGCCGAGACGGCCGCCGTACTGGCCGCCAAGGCCGGGGGCGCCGTGCACCTGGACGAGCTGACCAGGGGCCTGGACCTGGACGCGTTCGTGCTCTTCTCGTCGATCTCGGCGACCTGGGGCAGCAGCGTCCAGCCCGCCTACGCCGCGGCCAACACCTTCCTGGACGGCCTGGCCGAGCACCGCCGGGCGCAGGGGCTGCCCGCCACCTCGGTGGCCTGGGGGCCGTGGGGCGGCGGCGGGATGACCGATGCCGACACCGGCGCCTGGATGGCCCGGGGCGGCCTGATGGTCATGGACCAGGACCACGCCGTCCAGGCGCTGGCCCAGATCCTGGACGGCCGCGAGGGCTCCGTCACGATCGCCGACGTGGACTGGGCGCGGTTCGCCCCGCCGTTCACGCTGCGCCGGCGCAGCCCGCTGATCGAGGGGCTGCCCGAGGTCGTCGCGGCGCTGGCCGGGGCGGGGGCCGGTGCGGCCGCCGACCCGGACGCGGGCGCGTCCCTGCGGGAGCAACTGGCGGGCCTGACCCGGGCCGAGCAGAACCGGACGCTGGTCAAGCTGGTCCAGGCGCAGGCGGCCGCGGTGCTCGACTACGCGTCCCCCGAGGCCGTGGAGGCCACCCGGGCCTTCAGCGACCTGGGCTTCGACTCGCTGACCTCGGTGGAGCTGCGCAACCGGCTCGGCGCCGCCACCGGCCTGCAGCTGCCGGCCACGCTGCTGTTCGACTGCCCCACCCCGGCGGCGGTGGCCGAGTACCTCTGGAACGAGGAGTTCCGGGACGGGTCCGGTCCGGTGTCCCTGGTGGAGGAGGTCGACCGGCTCGGGTCGGTGCTGACCGGGGCGGCGCCGGACGAGAAGACGCATCAATTGATCACCGATCGCCTGCAGGAGCTCCTTTCCCAGTGGATGGAGGTTGGTGCTCCCACGGAAACCCAGGCGGTCGCGGAGAAGATCGGGTCCGCGACGGACGACGAGATATTCGAGTTCATCCACAAGGAACTCGGCAGGTAAGTGGTTGTCCGTGTGCGCGGATGGCAGGCATGCGTTTCACAGACTGGAATGGTGAGATCCGATGGCGAACGAAGAGACTCTCCGCGACTACCTCAAATGGGTGACGACCGACCTCTACAACACGCGTCAGCGACTGCGTGAGGTGGAGGAACGCAGCCACGAACCGATAGCGATCGTCGGAATCGGCTGCCGGTACCCCGGTGGAATCCAGGCTCCGGAGGACTTCTGGAACCTGCTCTCCACCGGCCGGGACGGGGTCGCCGGAATTCCGACCGACCGCGGCTGGAACATCGAGGAGCTCTACGCGGAGGACCCGGACGGCATATCGCAGGTGCGCGAGGCCGGGTTCATCGCGGACGCCAGCGGATTCGACGCGGGGTTCTTCGGTGTCAGCCCGCGGGAAGCGGTGGCGATGGACCCGCAGCAGCGCGTGCTGCTGGAGGTCTGCTGGGAGGCGCTGGAGCGGGCGGGCATCGACCCGACCTCGCTGCGCGGCTCGCTGACCGGTGTGTTCGCCGGCGCCGCGCTGTCCGGCTACGGCTTCGGCACGGACGAGGACCTGGACGTCCACCTGATGACCGGGACGTCGACCAGCGTCATCTCCGGCCGGGTGTCGTACTCGCTGGGCCTGGAGGGCCCGGCGGTGACGGTGGACACCGCCTGCTCGTCGTCCCTGGTGGCGCTGCACCTGGCCGCCCAGGCGGTGCGCTCGGGCGAGTGCACGCTGGCCCTGGCCGGCGGCGTCACGGTGACCGCCATCCCGATCATGTTCACCCAGTTCTCCAAGCAGCTCGGGCTGGCCCACGACGGACGCTGCAAGGCGTTCTCGGCGGAGGCCGACGGCATGGGCATCGCCGAGGGCGCGGGCATGGTCGTCCTGGAGAAGCTGTCCGACGCCCGGCGCAACGGGCACCCGGTGCTCGCGGTGATCCGCGGCTCGGCGATCAACCAGGACGGCGCGTCCAACGGCCTGGCCGCGCCGAACGGTCCCTCGCAGCAGCGGGTGATCCGCGCGGCGCTGGCCAACTCCCGGCTGTCGGCCGCCGACGTGGACGTGGTCGAGGCGCACGGCACGGGCACCACGCTGGGCGACCCGATCGAGGCCCAGGCGGTGATCGCCACCTACGGCCAGGGCCGCCCGGAGGACCGTCCGGTCTTCCTCGGCTCGGTGAAGTCCAACATCGGGCACACCCAGGCCGCGGCCGGCGTCGCGGGCGTCATCAAGATGGTGCTGGCGCTGCAGAACCAGCGCATGCCGCAGACCCTGCACGCGCAGGAGCCGTCGCCGCACATCGACTGGTCGGCGGGCGACGTCCGGCTGCTGAACGAGGCCGAGTCCTGGCCCGCCGGCGAGCGGGTGCGCCGCGGTGGCGTCTCCTCGTTCGGCGTCAGCGGCACCAACGCGCACGTCATCATCGAGGAGGCCCCGGTCGAGGAGGCCGAGCCGGCGGAGGCCGTCGACGCCGGCGCCCCGGCCGAACCCGGCGCCCCGGAGGGCGGGGCGCCGGTCGTCGCGGAGGTCGTGGCACCGCTGGTGTCGGGCGCCGAGGCGTGGCTGGTGTCGGGCCGTTCGGCGGACGGGCTGGTCGCCCAGGCGGACCGGCTGCGCGACTGGATCGCCGCGCGGCCGGCCCTGGAGCCGGCCGCGGTGGCGCGGTCACTGGTGACCACGCGCGCGGCCTTCGAGCACCGGGCCGTGGTGCTGGGCACCGACCGGGCCGCACTCATGGGCGGCCTGGGCCAGTTGGCCGGCGGTCAGCAGACCGCCTCGGTCGTCGCGGGGGTGGCGCACGCGAGCGCGCGGGCGGTCTTCGTCTTCCCGGGCCAGGGCTCGCAGTGGCTCGGCATGGCCACCGAACTGGCGGCCGGCAGCCCGGTGTTCGCCGCGCGGCTGGCCGAGTGCGCGGCGGCGCTGGCGCCGTACGTGGACTGGTCGCTCGCCGACGTGCTGGCCGGCGCCGAGGGCGCGCCCGCGCTGGAGGCGGCCGACGTCGTGCAGCCCGTGCTGTGGGCGGTCATGGTCTCGCTGGCGGCGGTCTGGGAGGCCGCCGGGGTGACCCCCGAAGCGGTGGTGGGCCACTCGCAGGGCGAGATCGCCGCGGCCACCGTCGCGGGCATGTTGAGCCTGGAGGACGCGGCCAAGGTCGTCGCGCTGCGGTCCCGGGCGCTGCGGGCGATCACCGGCATCGGCGGGATGCTGTCGGTGACCGAGCCGGCCGCCCGGGTGGAGGAGCGGCTCGGACGCTGGGCGGGCCGGCTCTCGCTGGCCTGCGTCAACGGCCCCTCGGCGGTGGTGGTCTCCGGCGAGGCGGCCGCTCTGCGGGAGCTCCAGGAGGAGCTGAAGGCCGATGGTGTGCGCGAGCGGATGGTCGCGGTCGACTACGCCTCGCACTGCGCGCAGGTGGAGCGGCTGGAGGAGGAGATCACCTCCCTGCTGGCCGGGGTGACGCCGCGCGCCGGGCGGATCCCGATGATCTCGGCGGTCACCGGCGAGATGCTGACCGGCGAGGAGCTGGGCGCCGGGTACTGGTACGCGAGCCTGCGGGCCACCGTCCGGTTCGAGCGGGCGGTGCGGACCCTGGCCGGCCTCGGCCACCAGGTGTTCATCGAGGTCTCCCCGCACCCGGTGCTGATCGCCCCGATCACCGACACCCTGGAGGAGGCCGCCGTCGACGCCGGCCCGGCCGTCCAGGCCGGGCGGGTCTGCGGCACCCTGCGCCGGGACGACGGCGGGGCGCTGCGCCTGCTCACCTCGCTCGCCGAGGCCTTCGTGGCCGGGGTGCCCGTCGACTGGGCGCGGGTGCTGCCCGCCGCCGACCAGGTCGAACTGCCCACCTACGCCTTCCGCCACGAGCGGTACTGGCCGAAGGGCATGCTCGCGCTGCCCGGCGCGGCCAGGGCCGGGAGCGGCGACCCGGCCTCACTGGGCCTGGGCACCGTCACCCACCCCCTGCTGCGCGCCGTGGTCGAACTCGCCGGCGACGCCGAACTGGTGTGCACCGGACGGCTGTCGCTGCGCACGCACGCCTGGCTCGCCGACCACGCGGTCGGCGGCGTGGTGCTGCTGCCCGGCACCGGCTTCGTCGAGATGGTGGTGAGCGCCGGCCACCAGGTGGGCTGCTCGCTGCTGGAGGAGCTGACCCTGCAGTCGCCGCTGGTGCTGCCCGCGGACGGCGCCGGCGTCCAGGTCCAGGTGGTGGTGACCGCGGCCGACGCCGAGGGCCGCCGCCAGGTGGACGTGTTCTCCCGCCCCGACCGCCCCGAGGAGGAGCAGGTCTGGGTGAAGCACGCCGCCGCGGTGATCGCCCCCGCCCCGGCCGCCGCCGAACCGGAGGAGGACCTCACGGTCTGGCCGCCGCGCGGGGCCGAGGCGCTCGACATCAGCGACCTGTACACCGTGCACCTGGCCGACATCTACGGACCGGCGTTCCAGGGACTGCAGGCCGTCTGGCGCCGCGGCGAGGACATCTTCGCCGAGGTGGCCCTGCCGGAGGAGGCCGGGGACCCGGCCTCGTACGGGCTGCACCCGGTCCTGCTGGACGCGGCGCTGCTCGCGGGCGTGGTGGCCGAGGCGGCCGAGGCACAGGAGTCCGGCGACGCCCAGCAGGGCCAGATCCGGATGCCGTTCGCCTGGACGGGCGTCGCGCTGCACGCCGCCGGGGCGCCGGTCCTGCGGGCCCGGCTGCGCCGGGACGCCCAGGGCAGCCTGACGCTGACCGCGGCCGACGCCACGGGCCGGCCGGTGGTGACGGTGGACTCGCTGATCACCCGCCCGGTCTCGCCGGAGCAGTTGCAGAGCGCCGACGACTGGATCCGCGACGCGCTGTTCACCGTCGAGTGGGCGCCGCTGCCGCAGGGCGCGGTGCAGGAGGGGCCGTGGGCGCTGGTCGGCGCCGACCGCTTCGCCGTGGCCGAGCAGCTGGCCGCCGCCGGGATCCCGGTGCACGGCTACCCCGGCATCGCCGAACTGGCCGCCGCCACCGCCGAGGGGGAGGTCTCGCCCCGCGTGGTGATCGCCTGCGTGAGCGGCGAGGGCGTCGACGGGACGGCCGTGGCCGCCCGTCAGGTCGCCGGTGAGGCCCTGGAGCTGGCGCAGGACTGGCTGGCCGCGGCCGAGCTGGAGCCCGCGCAGCTGGTGGTCGTCACCCGTGGCGGCGTGGCCGTGCAGGCCGGCGACGCGGTGGCGGACCCGGCCGTGGGCGCGGTCTGGGGCCTGCTGCGCTCGGCCCAGCTGGAGAACCCCGGCCGGTTCGTCCTGGCCGACCTCCCCGCGGACGGCGGTGACGGCGAGGTGGCCGCGCTGCCGGCCGTGCTGGGCAGCGGAGAGCCCGAGGTGGCCGTCCGCGAGCGGAAGGGCTACGGCCGGCGCCTGACCCGCCCGGCGGGCGACCTGGTGGTCCCCGACCGGACGGCGGCGGCGGAGCGGCCGGCCGACCAGGACCCGCGGACGGTGC
This sequence comes from Kitasatospora sp. NPDC028961, assembly GCF_055564815.1. Classification (NCBI taxonomy): domain Bacteria; kingdom Bacillati; phylum Actinomycetota; class Actinomycetes; order Kitasatosporales; family Streptomycetaceae; genus Kitasatospora; species Kitasatospora sp. NPDC028961. The sequence continues at coordinate 109,361 of NZ_JBVHVO010000011.1, forward strand.
TCGTCACCGGTGGCACCGGAACGCTCGGCGGTGTGGTCGCCAAGCACATGGTGGCCACCGGACGGGCCGGCGGGGCCGTGCTGCTCAGCCGCTCCGGCCCGGGCGCCGCCGGGGTGGCCGCGCTGGCCGCCGAGGTGGCCGAGCTGGGCGGCTGGGTCCGGGTGGTCGCGTGCGACGTGGCCGACCGGGACGCGCTGGCCGGGGTGCTGGACTCGCTGCCGGCCGACTGCCCGCTGGGCTCCGTGTTCCACGCCGCGGGCATCATCGACGACGGCATGGTCGACTCGCTGAGCGCCGAGCGGGTGTCGGCGGTCATGCGTCCCAAGGTGGACGCGGCCTGGCACCTGCACGAGCTGACCCAGGGCCTGGACCTCGACCACTTCGTGCTGTTCTCCTCGGTCGCGGCCGCGTTCGGTGGTGCGGGCCAGGCCAACTACGCGGCGGCCAACGCCTTCCTGGACGCGCTGGCGGGCGCCCGGCGGGCCGCCGGACTGGCGGGCACCGCGCTCGCCTGGGGCCCGTGGATGCCCGAGGCCGGCATCGGCCGCGGCCTGGACGAGGTGATGCTCCGCCGGATGACCGGTTCGGGCCTCGCCGCGCTGAACGAGCAGGAGGGCCTGGTCCTGCTGGACCTCGCCCTGGAGCGGGCCGAGTCCGTCCTGGTCCCGGCCCGGCTGGACAAGGCCGGCCTGCGGGCGCAGGCGGCCGCCACCGGCATCCCGCCGCTCTGGCAGGTGCTCGCGGACGACTTCATCCCGCGCCGGGCGGCCGTCACCTCGGCCGCCGGGGCCACCGGCGCCGGCGCCGCAGACGTGCTGCGCCAGCAGCTGGCCGGGCTGCCGGGCACCGAACGCGACCGGGTGCTGCTGGACCTGGTCCGCACCCACGCCGCGGCGGTGCTCGGACACGCCTCGGGCGACGCGATCGAGGCCGGCCGTCCGTTCACCGACCTGGGCTTCGACTCGCTGATCGCGGTCGAGTTCCGCAACCGGATGAACCCGGCGACCGGGCTGCGGCTGCCCGCCACCCTGGTCTTCGACTACCCCAACCCGGTCGCGCTCGCCGCGCTGCTGCGCGAACAGCTCGCCGGCGACCTGTCCGAGGACGTGGACCTCGGCGGTCCCGCGGCGACGGCGGCGCTCGCCATGGACGAGCCGGTCGCGATCGTCGGCATGGCCTGCCGCTTCCCGGGCGGCGCGACCAGCCCGGAGGAGCTGTGGCAGATGCTGGCCACCGGCACGGACGGGCTGTCGACCTTCCCGACCGACCGCGGCTGGGACCTCGACTCCCTCTACAACCCGGACGTGGACAACGTCGGGACCTCGTACACGCAGGTCGGCGGGTTCGTCCAGGAGGCCAGCGGCTTCGACGCCGGGTTCTTCGGGATCTCGCCGCGTGAGGCGCTGGCGATGGACCCGCAGCAGCGGCTGCTGCTGGAGACCTCGTGGGAGGCGCTGGAGCGGTCCGGCATCGACCCCGCGACGCTGCGCGGCAGCCAGACCGGCGCGTTCGTCGGCGGTTACGGCTCCTCGTACCTGGCCGTCACGATGGCCGACGAGGAGGAGGTGGAGAGCCTCGGGGCGCACCTGATGACCGGGAACGCGGCCAGCGTGCTGTCCGGCCGGGTCTCCTACGTGCTGGGCCTGGAGGGCCCGGCGGTGACCATCGACACGGCCTGCTCGTCCTCGCTGGTGGCCCTGCACCTGGCGGCCCAGGCGCTGCGCCAGGGCGAGTGCACGCTGGCGCTGGCCGGCGGCGTCACGATCATGGCGAGCCCGGACGGCTTCCGCGCGTTCTCGCACGCCCGCGGTCTCGCGGAGGACGGGCGCTCCAAGGCGTTCTCGGACGCGGCCGACGGCATGGGCATGGCCGAGGGCGCGGGCATGCTCGTGGTCGAGCGGCTCTCCGACGCCCGCCGCAACGGGCACCCGGTGCTCGCGGTGCTGCGCGGTTCGGCGATCAACCAGGACGGCGCGTCCAACGGTCTGACCGCGCCGAACGGCCCCTCGCAGCAGCGGGTGATCCGCGCCGCGCTGGCCAACTCCCGGCTCTCCACGGCCGATGTGGACGTGGTCGAGGCGCACGGGACGGGCACCACGCTGGGCGACCCGATCGAGGCGCAGGCGCTGCTGGCCACCTACGGCCAGGAGCGCGGCGACCGCGGGTCGCTCTGGCTGGGCTCGGTGAAGTCGAACCTCGGACACACCCAGGCGGCCGCCGGTGTCGCCGGGGTGATGAAGATGGTGCTGGCGCTCCAGCACGAGGAGCTGCCGCGGACGCTCTACGCGGACGTGCCCTCCTCGCACGTGGACTGGGAGGCCGGTGACATCAGGCTGCTGAACGAGCCGGTGCCGTGGCCCACCGGGGAGCGGGTGCGCCGGGCCGGTGTGTCGGCCTTCGGCATCAGCGGCACCAATGTGCACGTCATCGTGGAGGAGGCCCCGGCCGAGGAGCCCGAAGCGGTGGAGACCGTGGACGGGCCGGCCGAGGACGTCCGGTCCGCCGCGGTGGTGGAGCTGGATGGGCCGGCCGCGTGGCTGGTCTCGGGCCGGACGGTCGAGGGGCTGACCGCCCAGGCGGGCCGGCTGCGGGAGTGGGTCGCGGCGCGAACGGACCAGGCGCCGGCCGAGGTGGCCTGGTCGTTGGCGACGACGCGGTCGGTCTTCGAGCACCGGTCGGTGGTGGTCGGCACCGAGCACGCCGAGCTGGTCGCGGGCCTGCAGAGCCTGGCCGCCGGTGCGCCGTCGGGTGCGGTGGTGTCGGGGGTGGCGCGGCCGGGTGCGCGGGTGGTGTTCGCGTTCGCCGGTCAGGGTTCGCAGTGGACGGGCATGGGGCGTGAACTGGCGGCGTGCAGTCCGGTGTTCGCGGCGCGTCTCGCGGAGTGCGAGGCGGCGCTGGCGCCGTACGTCGAGTGGTCGCTGAGCGACGTCCTGGCGGGTGCCGAGGGCGCGCCGGAACTGGAGGCGGCGGATGTCGTCCAGCCCGCGCTGTGGGCGGTGATGGTGTCGCTGGCGGCGCTCTGGGAGGCCGCGGGCGTCACCCCGGACGCCGTGGTCGGTCACTCGCAGGGCGAGATCGCGGCGGCGACGGTGGCCGGGATGCTGTCGCTGGAGGACGGCGCCCGGGTGGTGGCGCTGCGTTCGAAGTCGCTGAAGGTCCTGGCGGGCCTGGGCGGCATGTTGTCGGTGAGCCGGTCGGCGGCCGTGGTCGAGGAGCGGATCGCCCGCTTCGGTGAGCGGCTCTCCCTTGCGGCCGTCAACGGGCCGTCGGCGGTGGTGGTTTCGGGTGAGCCGGAGGCCCTGGAGGAGCTGAAGACGGAGTTCGAGGCGGAGGGTGTCCGGGCCCGCCTGGTCGCGGTGGACTACGCCTCGCACTCGGCCCAGGTGGACCGCCTCGAAGCGGAGATCACCGAGGTCCTGGCCGGTATCGCGCCGCGCCGGGGCCGGATCCCGATGGTGTCCGCGATGACCGGCGAGACGCTCACCGGCGAGGAGCTGGACCCCGCCTACTGGTACGGCAGCCTGCGCGCCACGGTCCACTTCGACCGCGCGGTGCGCACCCTGGCCGGTCAGGGCTACCAGGTCTTCGTCGAGGTGACTCCGCACCCGGTGCTGCTCGGTGCGATGAACGACACCCTGGAGGAGATCGCCCAGGCGGCCGGGCCGGGCGCCGTGACGGCCGCCGTCTGCGGCACGCTGCGCCGCGACGACGGCGGCGCCCAGCGCCTGCTGGTTTCGCTCGCCGAGGCCTTCGTCCAGGGCGCGACCGTCAACTGGCGCGCGGTGCTGACCGCCGCCGAACCGGTCGAGCTGCCCACCTACGCCTTCCGCCACCAGCGGTACTGGCCGCAGGGCGCCCTGGCGCTGCCGGCGGCCGGACCGGTCCTCGGCGGGGACGGGGCGAGCACGGCGGCGGAGGCCCGGTTCTGGGCGGCCGTCGAGGGCGGGGACCTCACGCAGCTGGCCGACACGCTGGCCTTCGACGGCGGTCGTCCGTTCAACGAGGTGCTGCCGGCCCTGGCGTCCTGGCGGCGCCGGGAGCAGGACCGGTCGGTGACGGCCGGCTGGCGTTACCGGGTGAACTGGGCGGCGATCGCCGAGCCCGACGCCCGGGTGCTGTCCGGCACGTGGGTGCTGGCGGTGCCGGCCGGCGCGGGCGAGCAGCCGTGCGCTGCCGCGCTGGCGGCGCGTGGCGCGGAGGTGGTCGTGGTCGAGGTCCCGGCGGGTGCCGTGGACCGGGCCGAGGTGGCCGCGCTGCTGGGCGCGGCGGTCGAGCCGTCGGCGGTGGCGGGTGTGCTGTCGCTGCTGGCGCTGGACGAGGCGCCGGTCGCGGAGTTCCCGGTGGTGGCCGGTGGTCTGGCCGGGACGCTGGCGCTGGTCCAGGCGCTGGGCGACGCCGGGATCGGCGCGCCGCTCTGGCTGGCGACGCGCGGCGCCGTGGCGGCCGGTCCGGGTGAGGCGCTGGCCAGTCCGGTGCAGGCGCAGGTCTGGGGGCTGGGCCGGGTCATCGGCCTGGAACACCCGGAGCGCTGGGGCGGGTTGGTCGACCTGCCCGAGGTGCTGGACGAGCGTGCGGGTGTGCGGCTGGTCGCGGTGCTGGCCGGCTGCGGCGAGGAGCAGATCGCGATCCGGACGGCCGGGATCCTCGGCCGCCGGCTGTCGCGGGTGCCGCAGCGCGGCTCCGAGCGGAGCTGGGCGCCGCGCGGAAGCGTGCTGATCACCGGTGGTACCGGCGCCATCGCCGGGCACGTGTCGCGGTGGCTGGCCGGCCTCGGTGCCGGGCGGCTGGTGCTGACCGGTCGCTCCGGTCCGGCGGCCGCCGGGGTCGCGGCGACGGTCGCGGACCTCGCCGCCCGGGGCATGGACGTCGACGTGGTGTCCTGCGACGTGACCGACCGCTCGGCGCTGGCCGGGCTGGTCGACTGGATCGGTGCGACCGGTCCGGCGCTGTCCTCGGTGTTCCACACGGCCGCCGTCCTGGACGACGGCGTGGTCGACCGGCTGTCGGTGGAGCGGCTGGAGACGGTGCTGGCCGCGAAGGCGGCGAGCGCGGTCCACCTGGACGAGCTCACCGCCGGTCTGGACCTGGACGCCTTCGTGCTGTTCTCCTCGGCCGCGTCCACGCTGGGCGGCCCCGGGCAGGGCAACTACGCGGCGGCGAACGCCTTCCTGGATGCTCTGGCGGAGAACCGCCGCAGCCGCGGGCTGGCCGGTCTCGCGGTGGCCTGGGGCCTGTGGGGCGGCGGCGGACTCGCGGAGTCCAACGAGGCGATCCGGTCGCGGATGCGCCGGATCCCGATGCCGCCGATGGACCCGCAGCTGGCCGTCCGGGCGCTGGCCGAGTCGCTGGACGGCCCGGAGCCCGTCGTCACGGTGATGGACGTCGACTGGCGGCAGCTCGGCACCGCGCCGGGCACGGCCGACGTGCTGGACATGCCGCTGGTGCGCGACATGCCCGAGATCCGCCGGCTGGCCGCCGACCGGGCGGGCGCCGCGGACACCACCCGCAACGACGGCGAACTGGCCCACCGGCTCGCCGGGTTGGGCCGGGCCGAGCAGGACCGGGTGCTCACCGACATGGTCCGGGCACAGGCCGCCGCCGTCCTGGGCCACTCCTCGGCGGAGATGGTGCAGGCCAGGCAGGCGTTCAAGGACCTGGGCTTCGACTCGCTGACCGCGGTCGAGCTGCGCAACCAGCTGAACGCGGCGACCAGGCTGCGGCTGCCCGCCACGCTGGTGTTCGACTACCCCACCCCGGTCGCCATGGCGGAGTTCCTGCGCGGCGAGCTGGTCGGGGAGCAGACGGGCGGGACTCCCGCCCCGGTGGCCGCCGTGGTGGCCCCGGTGGTGGACGAACCGCTGGCGATCGTCGGGATGGCCTGCCGCTTCCCCGGCGGTGCGGGCACACCGGAGGAGTTCTGGCAGCTGCTCGCCTCGGGCGGCGACGCGGTGGGCGGGTTCCCGACCGACCGCGGCTGGGACCTCGACGGCTTCTTCGACCCGGACGGGGGGACGGCGGGGACGTCGTCCACCCAGTCGGGCGCGTTCCTGCGCGGCGCCGCGGAGTTCGACGCGGGCTTCTTCGGGATCTCGCCGCGCGAGGCGCTGGCGATGGACCCGCAGCAGCGACTGATGCTGGAGACCTCGTGGGAGGCGCTGGAGCGGGCGGGCATCGACCCGGCCTCGCTGCGGGGATCGTCCACCGGTGTGTTCGCCGGCGGATTCGGGTCCGGCTACGCCATCGGCATGGCGTTGACGGGCCAGGACTCCTCGGGCGTCGAGGGCCACCTGATGACCGGCAACTCGACGAGCGTGCTGTCCGGCCGGGTCTCCTACGTGCTGGGCCTGGAGGGCCCGGCGGTGACCGTGGACACCGCGTGCTCGTCCTCGCTGGTGGCGCTGCACCTGGCGGCCCAGGCGGTGCGCTCGGGCGAGTGCTCGCTCGCGCTGGCCGGCGGTGTCACCGTGATGGCGACGCCGTTCTCCTTCGTCGAGTTCTCGCGCCAGCAGGGTCTGGCGACGGACGGCCGGTGCCGGGCGTTCTCCGAGGACGCCAACGGGACCGGCTGGGCCGAGGGCGCCGGCGTGCTGGTGGTGGAGCGGCTGTCGGACGCGCAGCGCAAGGGCCACAAGGTGCTCGCGGTGATCCGCGGTTCGGCGATCAACCAGGACGGCGCCTCCAACGGCCTGTCCGCGCCGAACGGCCCGTCGCAGCAGCGGGTGATCCGGGCGGCGCTGGCCAGTGGCCGGCTGACCGCCGCCGACGTCGACGTGGTCGAGGCGCACGGCACCGGTACGACGTTGGGCGACCCGATCGAGGCGCAGGCGCTGCTGGCCACCTACGGCCAGGAGCGGGCCGGCGGGCAGCCGCTGTGGCTGGGGTCGGTGAAGTCCAACATCGGGCACACCCAGGCGGCCGCCGGTGTGGCGGGCGTGATCAAGATGGTGCTGGCGCTGCAGAACGAGCGGCTGCCGCGGACGCTGCACGCCGAGGTGCCGTCCTCGCACGTGGACTGGACGGCCGGTGACGTCAGGCTGCTGACCGAGTCGGTGCCGTGGCCGTCCGCCGGGCGTCCGCGCCGAGCGGGTGTGTCGGCCTTCGGGATCAGCGGGACCAACGCGCACGTCATCGTCGAGGAGGCGCCGGCCGCAGTCGAGGCTTCCGCGACGGTGTCGGCTCCGGTGGTGTCGGGTGCCGGTGCGTGGATCGTCTCGGGCCGGTCGGCCGAGGGGCTGACGGCCCAGGCGGGGCGCCTGCGCGAATGGATGTCGGTGCGCTCCGACCTGGCGCCCGTGGATGTCGCGTGGTCGCTGGCGGCGACCCGGTCGGCGTTCGAGCACCGGGCCGTGGTGCTCGGGGCCGGGCGTGACGAGCTGATGGCGGGGCTGGGGAGCCTGGCCACCGGGGCGTCTTCGGCCGCGGTGGTGTCGGGTGTGGCGCGGGCGGATGCCCGGGTGGGTCTGGTCTTCGCGGGTCAGGGCTCGCAGTGGGTCGGGATGGGCCGGGGCCTCTACGAGGGCAGCACGGTCTTCGCCGAGGTCTTCGACCGGGTGTGCGGGCTGCTGGAGCTGGAGTTGGGCGTCTCGGTCCGGGACGTCGTGCTCGGCGCCGAGGGTGTGGACGAGGCGCTGGCGCAGCAGACGATGTACGCGCAGGCCGGTCTGTTCGCCTTCGAGGTCGCCGTCGCGGCGGTGCTGGAGGCCGCGGGCGTGACGCCGGACGCGGTGGTGGGTCACTCGGTGGGCGAGGTCGCGGCCGCGTATGTGGCCGGGGTGCTGTCGCTGTCCGAGGCCTCGCGGCTGGTGGCGGCTCGGGCACGCCTGATGCAGGCGCTGCCGGCGGGCGGGGCGATGGCGGCGGTCAACGTCCCGGAGGCCGAGGTGCTGGCGGAGCTGGTGCCCGGTGTGGTGATCGCGGCGGTCAACGGCCCGGAGTCGGTGGTGGTTTCGGGTGAGGTCGAGGCCGTCGATGAGGTGGTGGAGCTGTGGCGGGAGCGGGGTCGCCGGGTGCGGCGGCTGCGGGTCTCGCACGCCTTCCACTCGCCGGCGATGGACCCGGTGCTGGACGAACTCACCGCCGTCGCGGCCGGGTTGGAGTACCACCGCCCGAACATGATGTGGGCGGGCGCGCTCACGGGTGAGCTGGTCACCGAGCCCGAGGCGGGCTACTGGCCGGCGCAGACGCGGGGAGCGGTGCGCTTCGCCGACGCGGTCGCGACGCTGGCCCGCGAGGGCGTCTCGGTGTTCGTCGAGGTCGGCCCCGACGGATCGCTCTCCTCGCTGGGCCCCGACGCCGTGGCCGGCATCGGGAGCGAGGAACCCGTCTTCGTCCCGCTCCAGCGGCGCGACGAGCAGGGGGTGACCGGCCTGCTGGGCGGTCTCGCCCAGGCCTTCGTCAACGGCGCCGGGGTGGAGTGGAGTTCGGTGCTGCCGACCGGTACGCCGGTCGAGCTGCCCACCTACGCGTTCCGGCACCAGCGGTTCTGGCCGGAGGGCATCCTGGCCCTGCCGGTCGCCGGTGGGGACGGCACGAGCACCGAGGCGGAGGCCCGGTTCTGGGCGGCCGTCGAGGGCGGGAACCTCACGCAGCTGGCCGACACGCTGGCCTTCGACGGCGGTCGTCCGTTCAACGAGGTGCTGCCGGCGCTGGCGTCCTGGCGGCGCCGGGAGCAGGACCGCTCGCTGACCGCCAACTGGCGCTACCGGACCGCCTGGTCGGCCGTCGCCGAGCCCGACTCCGGCGTGCTGTCGGGGACGTGGCTGGCGGTGGTGCCGGCCGGAGCGGCCGAGCAGGCGTGCGCGGCCGCCTTGGCGGCGCGTGGCGCGGAGGTGGTCGTGGTCGAGGTCCCGGCGGGTGCCGTGGACCGGGCCGAGGTGGCCGCGCTGCTGGCCGGTGCGGTCGAGCCGTCGGCGGTGGCGGGTGTGCTGTCGCTGCTGGCGCTCGACGAGACGCCGGTGCCCGGCCACCCCGCGGTGACCGGCGGCACGGCCGCCACCCTGGCACTCGTCCAGGCGCTGGGCGACGCCGGGATCGCCGCCCCGCTCTGGCTGGCGACGCGCGGCGCCGTGGCGGCCGGTCCGGGCGAGGCGCTGGCCCACCCGCTCCAGGCGCTCGTCTGGGGGCTGGGCCGGGTCGTCGGCCTGGAACAGCCGGACCGCTGGGGCGGGTTGGTCGACCTGCCCGAGGTGCTGGACGACCGGGCCGGTGCCCGACTGGTCGCCGTGCTCGCCGGCTGCGGCGAGAACGAGATCGCGATCCGGGCGGCCGGGATCCTCGGCCGCCGGCTCACCCGGGCCGCCCAGCTCCGCGGCAAGGACCGCTGGGCACCGCGCGGCAGCGTGCTGATCACCGGCGGCACCGGCGCCATCGCCGGGCACGTCGCCCGGTGGCTGGCCGGTCGCGACGCCCCCCGCCAGGTGCTGACCAGCCGTTCCGGCCCCGCCGCGAGGGGGGCGGCGGCGCTCGCCGCCGAACTCGCGACGGCCGGCTCCGCGGTCGACGTCGTCGCCTGCGACGTGACCGACCGCTCGGCGCTGGCCGGGCTGGTGAGCTGGATCGGCGGGACCGGTCCGGCGCTGTCCTCGGTGCTGCACACCGCGGCGGTGCTGGACGACGGTGTCGTGGACCGGCTCTCGGTCGAGCGACTGGAGACGGTGCTGGCCGCGAAGGCGTTGAGCGCGGCCCATCTGGACGAGCTCACCGCCGGCGTGGACCTGGACGCCTTCGTACTCTTCTCCTCGGTGTCCTCGACGATCGGCGCCGCCGGTCAGGGCAACTACGCGGCGGCGAACGCCTTCCTGGACGCCCTGGCGGAGAACCGCCGGGGCCGGGGGCTGGCCGCGCTCACCGTGGCCTGGGGTGCCTGGGCCGGCGGTGGCATGGCGGAGTCCAGCAGCGTGGTGCAGGCCCGGGTCAAGCGCGGCCCGATGCCGGCGATGGACCCGCAGCTCGCCGCCCGCGCCCTGGGCGAGGCCCTGGAGGGCCCGGACGCCCTGGTGACGGTGATGGACGTGGACTGGGCGCTGCTGGCGTCCGGACCGGGCGCGGCGGACCTGCCGAAGCGCCCGCTCGTCCGGGACCTGCCGGAGATCCGGCAGCTGGCCTCGGCCGGCGGGAGCGCGGCGGCCGTGGTCCACGCCGAGGGAGAGCTGGCCCACCGGCTGGCCGGGCTCGCCCGGGCCGAGCAGGAGCGGGTGCTCACCGAGGTGGTGCGGGCCGAGGTCGCGGTCGTGCTGGGGCACGCCTCGGTCGACGCGGTCGAGGACCGGCGCGCCTTCAAGGACCTGGGCTTCGACTCGCTGACCGCGGTCGAGCTGCGCAACCGCCTGGGCGTGGCGACCGGCATCCGGCTGCCCGCCACCCTGGTGTTCGACTACCCGACCCCGGTGGTCCTCGCCGAGTTCCTGCGCGGCGAGCTGACCGGGAGGGTGGCGGACGCCGCCGCTCCGGTGTCCACCGCCGCGGCGGTCGCGGCGGCGGACGAGCCGCTGGCGATCGTCGGGATGGCCTGCCGCTTCCCGGGGGGTGCGGGCAGCCCGGAGGAGTTCTGGCGGCTGCTGGCCTCGGGCGGCGACGCGGTGGGCGCCTTCCCGACCGACCGCGGCTGGGACCTGGAGGGCTTCTACGACCCGGAGCGCGGCAACGCGGGGACGTCCTACACCCGGTCGGGTGCCTTCCTGCGGGACGCGGCCGAGTTCGACGCCGCGTTCTTCGGGATCTCGCCGCGCGAGGCGCTGGCGATGGACCCGCAGCAGCGGCAGCTCCTGGAGACCTCGTGGGAGGCGCTGGAGCGGGCGGGCATCGATCCGGCCTCGCTGCGGGGATCGTCGACCGGTGTGTTCGCCGGCGGCTTCGCCTCGGGCTACGGCTTCGGGGTGACGCTGGCGAGCCAGGGCGACTCCGGCTCCGAGGGCCACGTGATGACCGGGAACGCGACGAGCGTGCTGTCCGGCCGGGTCTCCTACGTGCTGGGCCTGGAGGGCCCGGCGGTGACGGTGGACACGGCGTGCTCCTCGTCGCTGGTGGCGCTGCACCTGGCGGCCCAGGCGGTGCGCTCGGGCGAGTGCTCGCTCGCGCTGGCCGGCGGAGTCACCGTGATGGCGACGCCGGGGACGTTCATCGACTTCTCGCGGCAGCAGGGTCTGGCGGCGGACGGCCGCTGCCGGGCGTTCTCCGAGGACGCCGACGGGACCGGCTGGGCCGAGGGCGCGGGCATGCTCGTGGTCGAGCGCCTGTCGGACGCGCGCCGCAACGGGCACAAGGTGCTCGCGGTGCTGCGCGGCTCCGCCGTCAACCAGGACGGTGCGTCCAATGGTCTGACGGCGCCCAACGGTCCGTCGCAGCAGCGGGTGATCCGGGCCGCGCTGGCCAGTGGCCGGCTGACCGCCGCGGACGTGGACGTGGTCGAGGCGCACGGCACGGGGACCACGCTGGGTGACCCGATCGAGGCGCAGGCGCTGCTGGCCACCTACGGCCAGGAGCGGCCGGAGGGGCGGCCGTTGCTGCTCGGCTCGGTGAAGTCCAACATCGGGCACACCCAGGCGGCCGCCGGTGTGGCGGGCGTGATCAAGATGATCCTCGCCCTCCAGCACGAGGAGCTGCCGCGGACGCTGCACGCCGAGGTGCCGTCCTCGCACGTGGACTGGTCGGCGGGGGAGGTCAGCCTGCTGACGGAGCCGGTGCCGTGGCCGTCGGACGGGCGTCCGCGTCGTGCGGGTGTGTCGGCCTTCGGGATGAGCGGTACCAACGCGCACGTCATCGTCGAGGAGGCGCCGGCGGCCGTCGAGGCTACCGGGACGGTGTCGGCGCCGGTCCTCTCGGACGCCGGTGCGTGGCTGGTGTCGGGCCGGACGGCCGAGGGGCTGACGGCCCAGGCGGGCCGGCTGCGCGAGTGGATGGTGGCGCGGCCGTCGGTGGATCCGGCGGATGTCGCGTGGTCGCTGGCGGCGACCCGGTCGGCGTTCGAGCACCGGGCCGTGGTGCTCGGGGCCGAGCGCGGCGAGCTGATGGCGGGGCTGGGGAGCTTGGCCGCCGGAGCCTCGTCGGCCTCGGTGGTGTCGGGTGTGGCCCGGGCGGGTGCCCGGGTGGGTCTGGTCTTCGCGGGTCAGGGTTCGCAGTGGGTCGGGATGGGCCGGGGCCTCTACGAGGGCAGCGCCGTGTTCGCCGAGGTCTTCGACCGGGTGTCCGGGCTGCTGGAGCTGGAGTTGGGTGTCTCGGTCCGGGACGTGGTCCTGGGCGCCGAGGGCGTCGACGAGGCGCTGGCGCAGCAGACGCTGTACGCGCAGGCCGGGCTGTTCGCCTTCGAGGTCGCCGTCGCGGCGGTCCTGGAGGCCGCCGGTCTGACGCCGGACGCGGTGGTCGGTCATTCGGTGGGCGAGGTCGCGGCCGCTTATGTGGCCGGGGTCCTCTCGCTGGAGGACGCGGTGCGGCTGGTGGCGGCGCGGGCTCGCTTGATGCAGGCGCTGCCGGCGGGCGGGGCGATGGCGGCGGTCAACGTCTCGGAGGCCGAGGTGCTGGCCGAACTGGTGCCCGGAGTGGTGATCGCTTCGGTGAACGGCCCGGAGTCCGTGGTGGTTTCGGGTGAGGCCGACGCGGTGGACCACGTGGTGGAGCTGTGGCGGGAGCGGGGTCGCCGGGTGCGGCGACTGCGGGTGTCGCACGCCTTCCACTCGCCGGCGATGGACCCGGTGTTGGACGAACTCGCCGCTGTGACAGCCGGGTTGGAGTACCACCGGCCGAACCTGATGTGGGCGGGCGCGCTTTCGGGTGAGCTGGTCACCGAGCCCGAGGCGGGCTACTGGCCGGCGCAGACCCGCCAGGCGGTGCGCTTCGCCGACGCGGTGGCGACGCTGGCCCGCCAGGGTGTCTCGGTGCTCGTCGAGGTCGGCCCCGACGGGTCGCTCTCCTCGCTGGGCCCGGACGCGGTGGCGGGCGTCGACGGTGACGAGGCCGTGTTCGTCCCGCTCCAGCGGCGCGACGAGCAGGGGGTGACCGGCCTGCTGGGCGGTCTCGCCCGGGCCTACGTCAACGGCGCTGCCGTGGAATGGAGTTCGGTGCTGCCGACCGGTACGCCGGTCGAGCTGCCCACCTACGCGTTCCGGCACCAGCGGTTCTGGCCGGAGGGCATCCTCTCGCTGCCGACGGCCGCGCCGGCGGTCGGCGGGGACGGTACGAGCACCGAGGCGGAGGCCCGGTTCTGGGCGGCCGTCGAGGACGGCGATCTGGCGGGCATCGCCGACACGCTGGCCATCGAGGACCAGCACCGGCTCGGCGAGGTGCTGCCGGCGCTGGCGTCCTGGCGGCGCCGGGAGCAGGACCGGTCGATGACCGCGAACTGGCGCTACCGGGGCGGCTGGGCGGCGATCGCCGAGCCCGACGCCCGGGTGCTGTCCGGCACCTGGCTGGTGGTCGTGCCGGCCGGAGCGGGCGAGCAGGCGTGCGTTGCCGCGCTCGCCGACCGTGGTGCCGAGGTCGTCACGGTCGAGGTCCCGGCGGGTGCCGTGGACCGGGCCGAGGTGGCCGGGCTGCTGGGCGCGGCGGTCGAGCCGTCGGCGGTGGCGGGCGTGCTGTCGCTGCTGGCGCTCGACGAGACGCCGGTGCCCGGCCACCCCGCGGTGACCGGCGGTCTGGCCGCCACCCTGGCGCTGGTCCAGGCGCTGGGCGGCGCCCGGATCGGCGCGCCGCTCTGGCTGGCGACGCGCGGCGCCGTGGCGGCCGGACCGGGAGAGGCGCTGGCCCACCCGGTGCAGGCGCAGGCCTGGGGGCTGGGCCGGGTCGTCGGCCTGGAACAGCCGGACCGCTGGGGCGGGTTGGTCGACCTGCCGGAGACCGTCGACGAGCGGGCGGGTGCGCGACTGGTCGCGGTGCTCGCCGGCTGCGGCGAGAACCAGGTCGCGATCCGGGCGGCCGGGATCCTCGGCCGCCGGCTCACCCGGGCCGCCCAGCCCCGCGGCACCGCCCGGTGGACACCGCGCGGAAGCGTGCTGATCACCGGCGGTACCGGCGCCATCGCCGGGCACGTGTCGCGGTGGCTGGCCGGCCGCGAGGCGGAGCGGCTGGTGCTGACCGGTCGTTCCGGTCCGGCGGCCGCCGGGGTCGCGGCGACGGTCGCGGACCTCGCCGCCCGGGGCATGGACGTCGATGTGGTGTCCTGCGACGTGACCGACCGCTCGGCGCTGGCCGGGCTGGTGGAGTGGACGGGGAAGACCGGTCCGGCGCTGTCCTCGGTGCTGCACACGGCCGCCGTCCTGGACGACGGTGTCGTGGACCGGCTGTCGGTGGAGCGGCTGGAGACGGTGCTGGCCGCCAAGGCGGCGAGCGCGGTCCACCTGGACGAGCTCACGGCCGATCTCGACCTGGACGCCTTCGTGCTGTTCTCCTCGGCCGCGTCCACGCTGGGCGCCGCCGGACAGGGCAACTACGCGGCGGCGAACGCCTTCCTGGACGCCCTGGCGGAGAACCGCCGCAGCCGCGGCCTGGCCGCGCTCACCGTCGCCTGGGGTGCCTGGGCCGGTGGCGGAATGGCCGGGTCCAGCAAGGTGGTCCGGGCGAGGGTCGAGCGGGCCCCGATGCCGGCGATGGACCCGCAGCTCGCGGTGCGCGCGCTGGGCGAGTCGCTGGACGGCCCGGACGCCGTGGTCACGGTGATGGACGTCAACTGGGCCGAGCTGGTGGCCTCGCCGGGCCCGGTGGACCCGCGGGAGATGCCGCTGGTGCGGGACCTGCCGGAGATCCGCCGGCTGGCCGCGGCGGGTGCGAACGGCGGCGCGGTCCGCGAGGAGGGCGGACTGGCCCGGCAGCTGGCCGGGCTCGGCCGGGCCGAGCAGGAGCGGGTGCTCACCGAGGTGGTGCGGGCCGAGGTGGCCGTCGTGCTGGGGCACGCCTCGGCCGACGCGGTCGAGGACCGGCGCGCCTTCAAGGACCTCGGCTTCGACTCGCTGACCTCGGTCGAACTGCGCAACCGGCTGAACGGTGTGACGGGGCTCCGGCTGCCCGCCACGCTGGTGTTCGACTACCCCACCCCGAACGCCCTTGCCGCGTGGCTGCGAACCGAGGTTGTCTCGGACGAAGCGGTGTCGGTGCCGGTCCTCGCGGAGCTCGACCGGCTCGAAGCCGCCCTCCGCACCGGGTCGATGGCGGACCAGGTGCGGGAGGAGGCCACCGACCGGCTGCGCCGGCTGCTGGACGCCATCGGTGACCAGGCCGCCGACAAGAGCAAGGAACGGCGCGAAGCGGAACTCCGGGAAGCGACCGACGACGAGCTGTTCGCTCTCGTCGACGAACTGGAGTGACGCCTGCCAGGCCCTGACGGGCTCCGTTCGAACCCGGGCTGCCCCGCACACACCGTGCGGGGCAGCCCGCCCCTGACTCTGCCGAAAAACACCATTGCTGGGAGATGACCGTGTCCGACGAGGACAAGCTCCGTAGTTACCTGAAGCGGGCCATCGCAGACGCCCAGGACGCCCGCGCCCGACTGCGCGAGGTGCAGGAGCAGACGGCGGAGCCGGTGGCGATCGTCGGAATGGCGTGCCGCTTCCCGGGGGGTGCGGACACCCCCGAGGAGTTCTGGGAGCTGCTGGCCTCGGGCGGTGACGCGGTGGGCGCCTTCCCGACCGACCGCGGCTGGGACCTGGACGGCGTCTACGACCCGGACGGCGAGCGCGAGGGCACCTCGTACGTGGCGCAAGGGGCGTTCCTGCGGAACGCGACCCGGTTCGACGCCGGGTTCTTCGGCATCTCACCGCGCGAGGCCATGGCGATGGACCCGCAGCAGCGGCTCCTGCTGGAGACCTCGTGGGAGGCGCTGGAGCGGGCGGGCATCGACCCGGCGACCCTGCGGGAGAGCGCGACCGGGGTGTTCGCGGGCGGCTTCGCGTCCAACTACGGGATCGGTGTCTCCTGGTCCGCCGAGGCCGGGTCCGGCGTCGAGGGCCACCTGATGACCGGCAACGCGACCAGCGTGCTGTCCGGCCGGGTCTCCTACGCACTGGGCCTGGAGGGCCCGGCGGTCACCATCGACACCGCCTGCTCGTCCTCGCTGGTCGCCCTGCACCTGGCGGCCCAGGCGCTGCGCTCGGGCGAGTGCACGCTGGCCCTGGCGGGCGGTGTCACCGTCCTGGTGTCGCCGGGGACCTTCGTGGAGTTCTCGCGGCAGCAGGGGCTGTCGGCGGACGGCCGGTGCCGGGCGTTCTCCGAGGACGCGGACGGCACGGGCTGGGCCGAGGGCGTGGGCATGCTCGTGGTGGAGCGGCTGTCGGACGCGCGGCGCAACGGGCACCGGGTGCTCGCGGTGCTGCGCGGCTCGGCGGTGAACCAGGACGGCGCGTCGAACGGTCTGACCGCGCCGAACGGGCCTTCGCAACGGCGGGTGATCCGCGCCGCGCTGGCGAACGCGCGGCTGTCGGCCGCCGACGTCGACGTGGTGGAGGCGCACGGCACGGGGACCACGCTGGGTGACCCGATCGAGGCGCAGGCGCTGCTGGCCACCTACGGCCGGGAGCGGCCGGAGGGCCGGCCGCTGTGGCTCGGCTCGGTGAAGTCCAACATCGGGCACACCCAGGCCGCCGCCGGGGTGGCGGGCGTGATCAAGATGGTGCTGGCGATGCAGCACGAGGAGCTGCCGAAGACCCTGCACGCCGAGGTGCCGTCCTCGCACGTGGACTGGACGGCCGGTGAGATCGAGCTGCTGACGGCGCCGGTGCCGTGGCCCGCCGGGGAGCGGCCGCGCCGGGCGGCGGTCTCCTCGTTCGGGATCAGCGGGACCAACGCGCACGTCATCGTGGAGGAGGCGCCGGCTCCCGAGACGGCCCGGGCCGAGGCCGTGGCGCCGCTGCTGGCGGGTGCCGGTGCGTGGCTGGTGTCGGGCCGGACGGCCGAAAGTCTGACGGCGCAGGCGGGCCGGCTGCGCGCCTGGACGGTGGCGCGTCCGGAGCTGGCGCCGGTGGACGTGGCGTGGTCGCTGGCGGCGACGCGGTCGGCGTTCGAGCACCGGGCCGTGGTGGTGGGCACCGAGCGGGCCGAACTGGTCGGTGGCATCGAGAGCCTGGCCGCCGGGGTCTCGTCGGCCTCGATGGTGTCGGGTGTGGCGCGGCCGGGTGCCCGGGTCGGTCTGGTCTTCGCGGGTCAGGGTTCGCAGTGGGTCGGCATGGGCCGGGGTCTGTACACGGCGAGCACGGTCTTCGCCGAGACCTTCGACCGGGTCTGCGGGCTGCTGGAGCTGGAGTTGGGCGTCTCGGTCCGGGACGTCGTGCTCGGCGCCGAGGGTGTGGACGAGGCGCTGGCGCAGCAGACGCTGTACGCGCAGGCCGGTCTGTTCGCCTTCGAGGTCGCTGTCGCGGCGGTGCTGGCGGCCGCGGGCGTGACGCCGGACGCGGTGGTCGGTCACTCGGTGGGCGAGGTCGCGGCCGCCTATGTGGCCGGGGTGCTGTCGCTGCCGGACGCGGTGCGGCTGGTGGCGGCGCGGGCGCGGTTGATGCAGGCGCTGCCGGCGGGCGGGGCGATGGCGGCGGTGAACGCGCCGGAGGCCGAGGTGCTGGCCGAGCTGGTGCCCGGGGTGGTGATCGCCTCGGTGAACGGGCCGGAGTCGGTGGTGGTCTCCGGCTCGGTCGAGGCCGTCGATGAGGTGGTGGAGCTGTGGCGGGAGCGGGGTCACCGGGTGCGGCGGCTGCGGGTCTCGCACGCCTTCCACTCCCCGGCGATGGACCCGGTGCTGGAGGAACTCGCGGCCGTGGCCGATGGGTTGGAGTACCACCGGCCGGCTGTGCTGTGGGCGGGCGCGCTCGCCGGTGAGCTGGTCACCGAGCCCGAGGCGGGCTACTGGCCGGCGCAGACCCGCCAGGCGGTGCGCTTCGCGGACGCGGTGGCGACGCTGGCCCGCCAGGGTGTCTCGGTGTTCGTCGAGGTCGGCCCGGACGGGTCGCTCTCCTCGCTCGGCCCGGACGCGGTGGCGGGGATCGACGGGGACGAGCCCGTGTTCGTCCCCCTCCAGCGGCGCGACGCGGAGGGCGTCGCGAGTTTCGTCACGGGTCTCGCCCGCGCCTTCGTGCACGGCGTGCCGGTGAACTGGAGTTCGGTTCTGCCGGCCGGTAAGCCTGTCGAGCTGCCCACCTATGCCTTCCGTCAGCAGCGCTTCTGGCCGGAGGGCGTGGTGCCGCTGACGCCGCCGGCGGCGGGCGGCGGCGACGGTGCGGGCACGGCGGGGGAGGCGCGGTTCTGGGCGGCCGTCGAGGACGGGGACCTGGCGAGCATCGCCGACACGCTGGCCATCGAGGACCAGCGGCAGCTCGCCGAGGTACTGCCGGCCCTGGCGTCCTGGCGGCGCCGCGAGCTGGACCGCCTGGTGACCACCGACTGGCGCTACCGGACGGCCTGGTCGGCCGTGGCGGAGCCCGACGCGCGGGTGCTGTCGGGGACGTGGCTGGTGGTGGTGCCGGCCGGCGCGGGCGAGCAGCCGTGCGCGGCCGCGCTCGCCGACCGTGGTGCGGAGGTCGTCGTGGTCGAGGTCCCGGCCGGTGCCGTGGACCGGGCCGCGGTGGCCGCACTGCTGGCCGCGGCGGTCGAGCCTTCCGCCGTCTCCGGTGTGCTGTCACTGCTCGCCCTGGACGAGACGCGCGTGCCGGACCACCCGGGGGTGACCGCCGGGCTGGCGGCCACGCTGGCGCTGGTCCAGGCGCTGGGCGACGCCGGGATCGGCGCGCCGCTCTGGCCGGCGACGCGCGGCGCCGTGGCCGCCGGTCCGGGCGAGGCACCGGTCAGCCCGGTGCAGGCGCAGGTCTGGGGGCTCGGCCGGGTCGTCGGTCTGGAACACCCGGAGCGCTGGGGCGGGTTGATCGACCTGCCCGAGGTGCTGGACGACCGGGCCGGTGCCCGGCTGGTCGCGGTGCTGGCCGGTGCCGGGGAGAACGAGGTCGCGATCCGGGCCGACGGGATCCTCGGCCGCCGGCTCAAGCGGGCCGGGCAGACCCGCGACCGGGACCGCTGGTCGCCGCGCGGCAGTGTGCTGATCACCGGCGGCACCGGTGCCATCGCCGGGCACGTGGCGCGGTGGCTGGCCGAGCGCGGAGCCGAGCGGCTGGTGCTGACCAGCCGTTCCGGCCCCGCGGCCGCCGGGGTCGCGGCCACGGCCGCCGAACTGGCCGCCCGGGGTACCGGAGTGGACGTCGTGGCGTGTGACGTCGGCGACCGGTCGGCGCTGGCCGGGCTGCTGGCCCGGATCGGGGAGACCGGTCCGGCGCTGTCCTCGGTGCTGCACACCGCCGCGGTGCTGGACGACGGCGTGGTCGACCGCCTCTCGGCGGCGCGCCTGGCGTCCGTGCTCGGGGTGAAGGCCGAAGGCGCGCTGCTGCTCGACGAGTTGACCGCCGACCTCGATCTCGACGCCTTCGTGCTGTTCTCCTCGGCCGCGTCCACGCTGGGCGCCGCCGGTCAGGGCAACTACGCGGCGGCCAACGCCTATCTGGACGCCCTCGCCGAGAACCGCCGCGGCCGGGGCCTGCCGGGCCTGTCGGTCGCGTGGGGCGCCTGGGGCGGCGGCGGGTTCGCCGAGTCCAGCGCGGCGGCCCGGGCGCGGGTCGAGCGCGGCCCGATGCCGCCGCTGGACCCGCAGCTCGCCGCCCGCGCCCTGGGCGGGGCACTGGAGGGGCCGGACGCCGTCGTCACCGTGATGGACGTCGACTGGGCCCAACTGGCCTCCGCGCAGGGCACGGCGGACCTGCGGGAGGCACCGTTCTTCCGCGAGCTGCCGGAGGTCCGCCGGCTGACCGCCCGGGGCGCCGGGAGCGGGGACGGCACCCGGACCGAGGGTGAACTGCCCCGGCGGCTGGCCGGGCTCACCCGGGCCGAGCAGGAGCGGGCGCTCACCGACATCGTCCGGGCCGAGGTGGCCGTCGTGCTCGGGCACGCCTCCGCGGACGCGGTCGAGGACCGGCGGTCGTTCAAGGACCTGGGCTTCGACTCGCTGACCGCCGTCGAACTGCGCAACCGGCTGGGCGTGGCGACCGGCATCCGGCTGCCCGCCACCCTGGTCTTCGACTACCCCACCCCGCTGCTGCTGGCCGGCTACCTGCGGGGCGAACTGACCGGGGACGCGGCCGGACCGGGGCCGGTCGTCGTGGCGGCCGCGGCCGCGGACGAACCGCTGGCGATCGTGGGCATGGCCTGCCGCTTCCCGGGCGGGGCCGGCAGCCCGGAGGAGTTCTGGGAGCTGCTGGCCTCGGGCGGTGACGCGGTGGGCGGGTTCCCGACCGACCGCGGCTGGGACCTGGACGGCGTCTACGACCCGGACGGCGAGCGCGAGGGCACCTCGTACGTGGCGCAGGGCGCCTTCGTGGGGGACGCGGCCGAGTTCGACGCCGGGTTCTTCGGGATCTCGCCGCGTGAGGCGCTGGCGATGGACCCGCAGCAGCGGCTGCTGCTGGAGACCTCGTGGGAGGCGCTGGAGCGGGCGGGCATCGACCCGGCGGCCCTGCACGGCAGTGCGACGGGCGTCTTCGCCGGCGGCTACGCGTCCGGGTACGGCTTCACCCTGGCGGGTGAGGGCGGGGCCGGCGTCGAGGGCCACCTGCTGACCGGGAACGCGACCAGCGTGCTCTCCGGCCGGGTCTCCTACGTGCTGGGCCTGGAGGGCCCGGCGGTGACCATCGACACCGCCTGCTCGTCCTCGCTGGTCGCCCTGCACCTGGCGGCGCAGGCGCTGCGCTCGGGCGAGTGCACGCTCGCGCTGGCCGGTGGTGCCACGGTGATGGCCACGCCCGGCATGTTCATCGACTTCTCGCGCCAGCAGGGGCTGTCGGCCGACGGCCGCTGCCGGGCGTTCTCCGAGGACGCCGACGGGACCGGCTGGGCCGAGGGCGCGGGCATGCTCGTGGTCGAGCGGCTCTCCGACGCCCGGCGCAACGGCCACCCGGTACTCGCGGTGCTGCGCGGCTCCGCCGTCAACCAGGACGGCGCGTCCAACGGCCTGACGGCGCCGAACGGCCCGTCCCAGCAGCGGGTGATCCGGTCCGCGCTGGCGAACGCGCGGCTGTCGGCCGCGGACGTGGACGTGGTGGAGGCGCACGGGACGGGGACCACGCTGGGTGACCCGATCGAGGCGCAGGCGCTGCTGGCCACCTACGGCCGGGAGCGGCCGGAGGGGCGGCCGTTGCTGCTCGGCTCGGTGAAGTCCAACATCGGGCACACCCAGGCGGCCGCCGGTGTGGCGGGCGTGATCAAGATGATCCTCGCCCTGCAGCACGAGGAGCTGCCGAAGACGCTGCACGCGGACGAGCCGTCCTCGCACGTGGACTGGTCGATGGGTGAGGTGCGGCTGCTGGCCGAGTCGGTGCCGTGGCCGGTGGGGGAGCGGCCGCGCCGGGCGGCGGTCTCCTCGTTCGGGATGAGCGGCACCAACGCGCACGTCATCGTCGAGGAGGCGCCGGCGGTCGTCGAGACCGCCGAGGTGGTCGAGGCCGTGGCGCCGGTGGTGTCAGGGGCCGGTGCCTGGCTGGTGTCGGGCCAGTCGGCCGAGGGGCTGACGGCGCAGGCGGAGCGGCTGCACGCGTGGGTGTCGGCGCGGCCGTCGGTGGAGCCGGCGGAGGTGGCGTGGTCGCTGGCGACGACGCGGTCGGCCTTCGAGCGCCGGTCGGTGGTGGTCGGTACCGACCGCGGCGAGCTGGTGTCGGGGTTGGAGAGTCTGGCGGCCGGTGTGCCGTCGGGTGCGGTGGTGTCGGGTGTGGCGCGGCCGGGTGCGCGGGTGGTGTTCGCGTTCGCGGGGCAGGGTTCGCAGTGGGTGGGGATGGGCCGTGAACTGGCCCTGTCGAGCCGGGTGTTCGCGGCGCGGCTCGCGGAGTGCGAGGCGGCGCTGGCGCCGTATGTGGACTGGTCACTGGGCGATGTCCTGGCGGGTGTGCCGGAGTTGAAGGCGGCGGATGTCGTCCAGCCGGCGTTGTGGGCGGTGATGGTGTCGCTGGCGGCGGTCTGGGAAGCCGCGGGTGTCGCGCCGGACGCCGTGGTCGGTCACTCGCAGGGCGAGATCGCGGCCGCGACGGTGGCCGGGATGCTGTCGCTGGAGGACGGTGCTCGCGTTGTGGCGCTGCGTTCGCGGTCGCTGAAGGTGCTGGCGGGCCTGGGCGGGATGTTGTCGGTGAGCCGGTCGGCCGCGGTGGTGGAGGAGCGGATCGCGCGCTTCGGTGAGCGGCTCTCCCTTGCGGCCGTCAACGGCCCGTCGGCGGTGGTGGTTTCGGGTGAGCCCGAGGCGCTGGAGGAGCTGAGGGCCGAGTTCGAGGCCGAGGGCGTGCGCGCCCGGATGGTCGCGGTGGACTACGCCTCGCACAGTGCGCAGGTGGACCGTCTCGAAGCGGAGATCACCGAGGTCCTGGCCGGTATCGCGCCGCGCCGGGGCCGGATCCCGATGGTCTCGGCGATGACCGGGGAGACGCTGACCGGTGAGGAGTTGGATGCCGCCTACTGGTACGGCAGCCTGCGCGCCACGGTCCACTTCGACCGGGCGGTGCGCGCGCTGGCGGGTCAGGGGCACCAGCTGTTCGTCGAGGTGACTCCGCACCCGGTGCTGCTGGGCGCGATGAACGACACGCTCGAAGAGGTCGCCCAGGAGGCCGGCCCGGGCATCGTGCCCGCCGCGGTCTGCGGCACGCTGCGCCGTGACGAGGGCGGTGTGACCCGGCTGGTCACCTCGTTCGCCGAGGCCTTCGTCCAGGGCGCTCCGGTGGACTGGCGCACCGTCCTCCCCGCCGCCGAGCGGGTCGAGCTGCCGACGTACGCCTTCCAGCACGAGCGGTACTGGCCGCAGGGGATGCTGCCCCTGTCGCCGGTGGGTGCGGGCCGGGACGCGGCGTCGCTGGGGCTGGGCGCGGTGGACCATCCGCTGCTGGGCGCGGCGGTCGAACTGGCCGGCGGCGCGGGCCTGGTCTGCACCGGGCGGCTGTCCGTGCGGACGCACCCGTGGCTGGCCGACCACACGGTGGGCGGGACGGTGCTGCTGCCGGGGACCGGCTTCGTCGAGCTGGTGGTCCGGGCCGGGGACCAGGTGGGCTGCGGCCTGCTGGAGGAACTGACGCTCCAGGCGCCGCTGGTGCTGCCCGCCGACGGCGGCGGGGTCCAGGTCCAGGTGGTGCTGGCCGAGGCGGACTCCGAGGGCCGCCGCGCGGTCGAGGTGTTCTCCCGCCCCGACGTGTCCGACCCGCAGCAGGACTGGACGCGGCACGCGAGCGGCGCGGTGGCCCCGGCCCCGGCGGAGCGGCCGGCCCCCGGGGAGCTGTCGGTCTGGCCGCCGGAGGGCGCGACCGCGCTCGACGTCGGCGAGGTATACGCCGTCCGGCTGGCGGAGGTGTACGGCCCGGCGTTCCACGGGCTGCGGGCCGCCTGGCGGCGCGGTGAGGACGTCTTCGCCGAGGTGGCGCTGCCGGAACCGGTGGCGCGCGAGGCGGGTGCGTTCGGTCTGCACCCGGCGCTGCTCGACGCGGCCCTGCACGCCGCGCTGCTGGAGGGCACGGCCCCGGCGGACGCGGACGGCGGGCCGGGCGAGGTCCGGATGCCGTTCGCCTGGACGGGCGTCGAGCTGCACGCGAGCGGGGCGACCGTCCTGCGGGTGCGGCTGCGGCGGGACGCCCGGGGCGCGCTGGCGCTGACGGCCGTGGACCCGGCCGGCTCCCCGGTGGTGTCGGTGGAGTCGCTGGTCAGCCGGCCGGTGTCGGCCGCGCAGCTGCGGGCCGCCGACAGCGGGGTGTCGGACGCGCTGTTCGTGGAGGAGTGGGTCCCGGTGGCCGAGGTCCCGGTGGCCGAGGTTCCGACCGGGGACTGGGCGCTGATCGGCGCCGACCGGTTCGGTCTGGTCGAGGCGCTGGCCGCGGCCGGTGTGCCGGTCCGGTCCTTCACCGGTCCGGCCGAGGCGGCCGAGGCCGAGCCGCAGGTCGTGCTGGTCTGTGCGGGGGCCGAGGAGGCCGAGGACGGCGACGTGGCCGGGGCCGCCCGCCGCCGCACCGCCGACGCGCTGGCGCTGGCCCAGGAGTGGCTGGCCGAGGAGCGCCTGGAGAACGCCCGGCTGGTGGTCGTCACCCGGGGCGGCGTGGCCGCCGGGGAGGGCGAGGCCGTGGCCGACCTGGCCGCCGCCGCCGTCCGGGGCCTGCTGCGCTCGGCGCAGTCGGAGAACCCCGGCCGGCTGGTCCTGGTGGACCTGCCCGCCACCGGTACGGCCGAGCGGATCGCCGTTCTGCCGGGCGTCCTCGCCACCGGCGAACCGGAGCTGGCCCTCCGTGACACGGCCGTGCTGGGCCGGCGGCTGGGCCGTCCGTCCGGCGCTGGAGCAGCGGTTGAACGCCCCGTGGGCCGCGCGGCCGACGGCCCGCGGACGCTCCTGGTGACCGGCGGGACGGGCACCCTGGGCGGTCTGGTGGCCCGGCACCTGGTGGTGACCGGGCAGGTCAACGGCGTGGTGCTGACAAGCCGTTCGGGCCCCGCCGCCCCCGGCACGGCCGCGCTGGCGGCCGGGCTGGCGCAGCTGGGCGCCCCGGTCCGGATCGTGGCGTGCGACGTGGCGGACCGGGACGCGCTGGCGGCGCTGCTGGCCACGATCCCGGCCGACCGCCCGCTGG
This sequence comes from Kitasatospora sp. NPDC028961, assembly GCF_055564815.1. Taxonomy (NCBI): domain Bacteria; kingdom Bacillati; phylum Actinomycetota; class Actinomycetes; order Kitasatosporales; family Streptomycetaceae; genus Kitasatospora; species Kitasatospora sp. NPDC028961. The sequence continues at coordinate 133,948 of NZ_JBVHVO010000011.1, forward strand.
GCTCCGTCTTCCACGCCGCCGGGATCATCGACGACGGCGTGATCGGCACCCTCACCGCCGACCGGCTGGCGGCGGTCATGCGGCCGAAGGTCGATGCCGCCTGGCACCTGCACGAACTCACCCGGGACCTGGACCTGGCGCACTTCGTCCTGTTCTCCTCGGCCGCCGCCGTCTTCGGCGCACCGGGGCAGGGCAACTACGTCGCCGCCAACTCCTTCCTGGACGCGCTGGCCGGGTACCGCCGGGCCGCCGGCCTGGCGGGCCTGTCGCTGGCCTGGGGCCCCTGGGTGCACGAGGCGGGCATCGGCCGGGAGCTGGGCGAGCGGCTGCTGACCCGGATCAGCCGGTCCGGGGTCGCGGCGCTGGGCGCGGACGAGGGCCTGGCCGTGCTGGACGAGGCGCTCACCCGCGGCGAGGCCGTCCTGGTGCCGGCCCGGCTGGACCTGGCGGACCTGCGGGCGCGGGCCGCCCGCAGCGGGGACGTCCCGCCGCTGTGGCGGGCGCTGGCCGGTGGCCGGGTCCGGCGGGCCGCCGCCGCGGCCGGGACCGGCGCCGAGGCCGGCGAGGCGCTGCGGCACCGGCTGGCCGGGCTCTCCGGCCAGGACCGTGACCGGGCGCTGCTGGACCTGGTCCGGGCGCACGTGGCCGCGGTGCTCGGGCACGCCTCCGCCGAGGCGGTCGAGCCCACCCGGGCCTTCACCGACCTGGGCTTCGACTCGCTGACCGCGGTGGAGCTCCGGAACCGGCTGCGGACCGAGACCGGGCTGCGGCTGCCGGCCACGCTGGTCTTCGACCACCCCACCCCCGTCGCGCTGGCCGCGCTGCTGCGCGGCGAGCTCGCGGGCGGCCTGCCCGCCCCGGCCCCGGCGGTCCGGCCGTCCGCCACGGTGGCGGACGAGCCGATCGCGATCGTCGGCATGGCCTGCCGGTTCCCCGGCGGCGCCGCCGGCCCGGAGGAGCTGTGGGAGCTGCTGGCCTCGGGCCGGGACGCGATCGGCCCGTTCCCGCAGGACCGCGGCTGGGACCTCGACGCCCTGTACGACCCGGACACCGAGCACGCCGGGACGTCCTACACCCGCGAGGGCGGCTTCGTCCGGGACGTCAGCGGCTTCGACCCGGCGTTCTTCGGGATCTCGCCGCGCGAGGCGCTGGCGATGGACCCGCAGCAGCGGCTGCTCCTCGAAGTGTCCTGGGAGGCCTTCGAGCGGGCCGGGATCGACCCGGCCTCCCTGCGCGGCAGCCTGACCGGCGCCTTCGTCGGCGGCTACGGGTCGGGGTACGCCGGGATGAGCCTCGAAGGCGAGTCCGAGTTCGAGGGCATCGACGGCCATGTGATGACCGGGAACGCGACCAGCGTGCTCTCGGGCCGGCTGTCCTACACCTTCGGCCTGGAGGGGCCCGCCGTCACGATGGACACGGCGTGCTCCTCGTCGCTGGTGGCGCTGCACCTGGCCTGCCAGTCGGTCCGGGCGGGGGAGTGCTCGCTCGCGCTCGCGGGCGGCATCACCGTCATGGCGGCCCCGGACGGCTTCATCGCCTTCTCCCGGGCGCGCGGGCTGGCCGTGGACGGCCGGTCCAAGGCGTTCGCCGCGTCCGCCGACGGGATGGGCATGGCCGAGGGCGTCGGCATGCTCGTGGTGGAGCGGCTGTCCGACGCGCGCCGCAACGGGCACCCGGTGCTCGCGGTGGTGCGCGGTTCGGCGATCAACCAGGACGGCGCGTCCAACGGCCTCACCGCCCCCAACGGGCCTTCGCAGCAGCGGGTGATCCGGGCCGCGCTGGCCAGTGGCGGGCTGACGGCCGCCGACGTGGACGTGGTCGAGTCGCACGGCACGGGCACCAAGCTCGGCGACCCGATCGAGGCGCAGGCGCTGCTGGCGACCTACGGGCAGGACCGCCCCGAGGACCGTCCGGTCTGGCTGGGGTCGGTGAAGTCCAACCTCGGGCACACCCAGGCGGCCGCCGGGGTGGCCGGGGTGATGAAGATGCTGCTGGCGCTCCAGCACGAGGAACTGCCGCGGACGCTGCACGTGGACGAGCCGTCCCCGCACATCGACTGGTCGGCCGGGCACGTGCGGCTGCTCACCGAGCCGGTGCCGTGGCGGGCGAACGGGCGGCCGCGCCGGGCGGGCGTCTCCTCGTTCGGGATCAGCGGCACCAACGCGCACATCATCCTGGAGGAGGCACCGGCGGCCGGGGCGGCCGGCGCCGTCGAGCCCGCGGCGCCGGCGCCGTCCGGGGCCGGCGCGTGGGTGCTGTCGGGCCGCTCGCCCAAGGCGCTGGCGGGCCAGGCGGGCCGGCTGCGCGAGTGGGTGGCCGCCCGGCCCGGGGCGGAGCCGGCCGACCTGGCCTGGTCGCTGGTCGCGACCCGGTCCCTGTTCGAGCACCGGGCCGTGGTCGTGGGCGGGGACGGCGCGGAGCTGGCGGCCGGGCTGGAGAGCCTGGCGGCGGGCGTGTCCGCGGGGTCGGTGGTGTCGGGGGTGGCCCGGGCCGACGCGCGGCCGGTGTTCGCCTTCCCCGGCCAGGGTTCGCAGTGGGTCGGGATGGGCCGTGAACTGGCCGCGGCGAACCCGGTGTTCGCCGCCCGGCTGGCGGAGTGCGAGGCGGCGCTGGCGCCGTATGTGGAGTGGTCGTTGGGTGAGGTCCTGGCGGGCGCCGAGGGCGCGCCGGAGTTGAAGGCGGCGGATGTCGTCCAGCCCGCGCTGTGGGCGGTGATGGTGTCGCTGGCGGCGGTCTGGGAGGCCGCAGGGGTGGTGCCCGAGGCGGTGGTCGGTCACTCGCAGGGCGAGATAGCGGCGGCGACGGTCGCGGGGATGCTGTCGCTGGAGGACGGCGCCCGCGTGGTGGCGCTGCGCTCGCGGTCGTTGAAGGTGCTGGCGGGGCTCGGCGGGATGCTCTCGGTGAGCCGGTCGGCCGCGGTGGTGGAGGAGCGGATCGCCCGGTTCGGTGAGCGGCTGTCGCTGGCGGCCGTCAACGGGCCGTCCGCGGTGGTGGTTTCGGGTGAGCCGGAGGCGCTGGAGGAGTTGAGGGCGGAGTTCGAGGCCGAGGGCGTGCGCGCCCGGCTGGTCGCGGTGGACTACGCCTCGCACTCGGCGCAGGTCGAGCGGCTGGAAGCGGAGATCACGTCCGTGCTGGCCGCGGTGGAACCGCGCCCGGGCCGGGTCCCGATGGTGTCCGCGATGACCGGGGAGACGCTGACCGGTGAGGAGTTGGACGCCGCCTACTGGTACGGCAGCCTGCGCGCCACGGTGCACTTCGACCGGGCCGTGCGCACGCTCGCCGGTCAGGGGCACCGGGTGTTCGTCGAGGTCTCCCCGCACCCGGTGCTGCTCGGCGCGATGACCGAGTCCCTGGAGGAGGTCGCGCAGCAGGCGGGCGCGGCCGCCGTGCCCGCCGCCGTCTGCGGCACCCTGCGCCGTGACGACGGCGGCGCCCAGCGCCTGCTGACCTCGCTCGCCGAGGCCTTCGTGAACGGCGCGGCCGTCGACTGGACGGCCGTCCTCCCGGCCGGCCGGCGGGTGGACCTGCCGACGTACGCCTTCCGGCACGACCGCTTCTGGCCGAAGGTCCCGTCGGCGCTGCCGGCGGGCGGCCCGGCCACCGGCCGGGACGGGGCGGCCACACCGGCCGAGTCCGCGTTCTGGGCGGCCGTCGAGGGCGGCGACCTGGAGCAGCTCGCGGACACCCTGGCGATCGAGGACGGACGCGAGCGGCTCGGCGAACTGCTGCCCGCGCTGACGACGTGGCGGCGCCACGACCTGGACCGCTCGACCACCGCGAGCTGGCGCTACCGGATGGGCTGGGCGCCGGTCGCCGAGCCCGACCCGGGCGTGCTCACCGGCACCTGGCTCGTCGCGGTGCCCGAGGCGGACGCCGCCGGCGACCTGGCGCAGGGCTGCGCGGTCGCGCTGGGTGTGCGCGGGGCCGAGGTCGTGCCGGTCGAGGTCCCGGCCGGGACGACGGACCGTGCCGTCCTGTCCGCGCTGCTCGCCCGGGCGCTCCGGGAGGCGGGCGCGGAGCCGTCCGGCGTGACCGGCGTGCTGTCGCTGCTGGCGCTGGACGGGACACCGCTGCCGGACCACCCGGTGGTGACCGGCGGGCTGGCCGCCACCCTGACCCTCATCCAGGCGCTCGGCGACGCCGGGATCGAGGCACCGCTCTGGCCGGCCACCCGCGGCGCGGTCGCGGCCACGCCCGGCGAGCTGCCGACCGCTCCGGCGCAGGCACAGGTCTGGGGCCTCGGCCGGGTCGTCGCCCTGGAGCACCCGGACCGCTGGGGCGGTCTGATCGACCTGCCCGAGGTGCTGGACGACCGGGCCGGCGCCCGGCTGGTCGCGGTGCTCGCCGGCTGCGGCGAGGACCAGGTCGCCATCCGCCCGGCCGGGATGCTGGGCCGCCGGATGAGCCGGGCCGCCGGGGTGCGGGCCGGTGAGGACCGCTGGACCCCGCGCGGCAGCGTGCTGATCACCGGCGGCACCGGCGCCATCGCCGGGCACGTGGCCCGCTGGCTGGCCGAAGGGGGCGCGCCGCGCGTCGTGCTGACGGGCCGTTCCGGCCCGGCGGCCGCCGGGGTCGCGGCCACGGTCGCCGAACTGGCGGAGCGCGGCACCGCGGTGGACGTCGTCTCCTGCGACGTGAGCGACCGCGCGGCGCTGGCCGGGCTGGTGGACCGGATCGGGAAGACCGGTCCGGCGCTGTCCTCGGTGCTGCACACCGCCGCCGTCCTGGACGACGGCGTCGTCGACCGCCTCACCCCGGCCCGCCTGGAGACGGTGCTGGCCGCCAAGGCCGCGAGCGCCGCCCACCTCGACGAGCTGACCGCCGACCTGGACCTGGACGCCTTCGTGCTGTTCTCCTCCGCGGCGTCGACCCTCGGCTCCGCCGGGCAGGGCAACTACGCGGCCGCCAACGCCCACCTCGACGCCCTGGCCGAGAACCGGCGGGCCCGCGGGCTGACCGGTCTGTCGGTGGCCTGGGGCCAGTGGGGCGGCGGCGGCCTGGCGGAGTCCAAGGAGGCGATCCGGGAGCGGATGAAGAAGCTCCCGATGGCGGCGATGGACCCGCAGCTGGCGGTCCGGGCCCTGGACGAGTCGCTGCGCGGCCCCGACGCCGTGGTGACGGTGATGGACGTGGACTGGGCCCTGCTGGCGCAGACCGCGGTGGACCTGCCGAAGGCCCCGCTGGTGCGGGACCTGCCGGAGGTCCGCCGGATCGCCACCGCCGCCGCCGCCCGGCCCGCCGAGGCGGCCGGCCCGGGCGAGGGCGAGCTGGGCCGGCGGCTGGCGGGCCTGGACCGGGCCGAGCAGGAGCGGCTGCTGTCGGACCTCGTACGGGCCGAGGCGGCCGTGGTCCTGGGCCACGCGTCGGCGGACGGCGTCCAGGCCCAGCAGGCCTTCAAGGACCTCGGGTTCGACTCGCTGACCGCGGTGGAGATCCGCAACCGGTTGAACACCGCGACCGGACTGCGGGTGCCCGCTACGTTGATTTTCGACTACCCCACCCCGGTGGCGGTGGCCGCCTGGCTGCGCACCGAACTCGCCCCGGACGAGGCGGACTCGGTGCCGGTGCTCGACGACCTCGACCGGCTCGAATCCAGCCTGTCCGGTCCGGCACCCGACCAGGACACGAGCGAGCGAATCACGAGGCGGCTGCAGAGCATTCTGTCGAAGTGGATCGAGAAGCAGGGCGAAGCGGAATCCGGCAGCGGCGAGGTTGAACTCGAATCGGCGACACCCGACCAGGTGTTTGAGTTTCTCGACAAGGAACTTGGTCTGTCCAACTAGTTACTTCGCGCTAATTGACGGCATGTTTTGGTAAGGGGTCACTGTGGATAACCAAGAGAAACTCTTCGACTACCTCAAGAAGACCGCGGCCGAGCTCCAGGAGACGCGCAAGCGCCTGCACAAGCTGGAGGCCGGCGAGTACGAGCCGCTGGCGATCGTCGGCATGGCGTGCCGCTACCCGGGCAACGTGGAGACCCCGGAGGACCTCTGGGAGCTGCTGGCGGCCGGCGGCGACGCGGTGGGCGAGTTCCCCACCGACCGCGGCTGGGACCTGGAGAGCATCTACGACCCGGACCCGGAGAAGTCCGGCCGGTCGTACACCCAGTCCGGGGCCTTCGTGAAGGACGCCAGCGGATTCGACGCCGCGTTCTTCGGGATCAGCCCGCGGGAAGCCGTCGCGATGGACCCGCAGCAGCGCCTGCTGCTCGAAGTCGCCTGGGAGGCGCTGGAGCGCGCGGGAATCGACGCGGGAACGCTCAAGGGCAGCCGGACGGGCGTTTTCGTCGGCGGTTTCACCTCGAACTACCTGGTGAACCTGGAGCTGGCGGAAGGGGGCACGGCCGGCCTGGAAGGCCACATGATGACCGGCAACCTGACCGCCGTGCTCTCCGGCCGGGTCTCCTACGTCATGGGCCTGGAGGGCCCCGCCGTCACGGTGGACACGGCGTGCTCCTCCTCGCTGGTCGCGCTGCACCTGGCCTGCCAGGCGATCCGCGCCGGGGAGTGCTCGATGGCACTCGCCGGCGGTGTGACCGTGCTGGCGCAGCCCGGCATGTTCGTCGAGTTCTCCCGCCAGCAGGGCCTGTCGGTGGACGGCCGCTGCCGTGCCTTCTCCGACGACGCGAACGGCACCGGCTGGGCCGAGGGCACCGGCATGCTCGTCGTGGAGAAGCTCTCCGACGCGCGCCGCAACGGGCACAAGGTGCTCGCGGTGATCCGCGGCTCGGCGATCAACCAGGACGGCGCGTCCAACGGTCTGACCGCCCCCAACGGCCCCTCACAGCAGCGGGTGATCCGCGCCGCGCTGGAGAGCTCCCGGCTGTCCGCCGCCGACATCGACGCGGTGGAGGCCCACGGCACGGGCACCAAGCTCGGCGACCCGATCGAGGCGCAGGCGCTGCTGGCGACGTACGGCCAGGAGCGCGGCGGCGGGCAGCCGCTCTGGCTGGGGTCGGTGAAGTCCAACCTCGGACACACCCAGGCCGCCTCCGGGGTGGCCGGCGTGATCAAGATGGTGATGGCGCTGCGCAACGGCCGGTTGCCGCGGACGCTGCACGTCAACGAGCCCACCCCGCACGTCGACTGGTCCGCCGGTGAGGTGGAGCTGCTGACCGAGTCCGTCCCGTGGCCGGCCGGCGAGCGGGTCCGCCGCGCGGGCGTGTCGTCCTTCGGTGGCAGCGGCACCAACGCCCACCTGATCCTGGAGGAGGCACCCGCCGAGGAGGACGCGGCCGAGCCGGTGGAGGCCGCGCCGCGGGTCGTCTCGGGCGCCGGCGCCTGGCCGGTGTCGGGCCGTTCGGCCGAGGGGCTGGCGGCGCAGGCCGGCCGGCTGCGGGACTGGGTGGCGGCGCGGCCGGAGGCGGAGCCCGCGGACGTGGCGTGGTCGCTGGCGACCATGCGCGCGACCTTCGAGCACCGCGCCGTGGTCGTGGGCGGGGACCGCGCGGAGCTGGCGGCCGGGCTGGAGAGCCTGGCCGACGGCGTGCCCAGCGGCGCCGTCGTCGCGGGCGTGGCCCGGGCCGACGCGCGGCCGGTCTTCGTCTTCCCCGGTCAGGGTTCGCAATGGCTCGGCATGGGCCAGGAGTTGGCGCGGTCGAGCCCGGTGTTCGCGGCGCGCCTCGCGGAGTGTGAGGCGGCGCTGGCGCCGTATGTGGAGTGGTCGCTGGGTGAGGTCCTGGCGGGCGCCGAGGGCGCGCCGGAGTTGAAGGCGGCGGATGTCGTCCAGCCGGCGCTGTGGGCGGTGATGGTGTCGCTGGCGGCGGTCTGGGAGGCCGCCGGTGTTTCGCCGGACGCGGTGGTCGGTCACTCGCAGGGCGAGATCGCCGCGGCCACGGTGGCCGGGATGCTCAGCCTGGAGGACGGCGCCCGGGTGGTGGCGCTGCGTTCGAAGTCGTTGAAGGTGCTGGCCGGGCTCGGCGGGATGCTCTCGGTGAGCCGGTCGGCGGCCGTGGTCGAGGAGCGGATCGCGCGCTTCGGCGAGCGGCTGTCGCTGGCGGCCGTCAACGGGCCCGCCACGGTGGTGGTTTCGGGTGAGCCCGAGGCTCTGGAGGAGCTGAAGGCGGAGTTCGAGGCCGAGGGCGTGCGCGCCCGGATGGTCGCGGTGGACTACGCCTCGCACTCGGCGCAGGTCGAGCGGCTGGAAGCGGAGATCACGTCCGTGCTGGCCGCGGTGGCGCCGCGTCCGGGTCGAGTGCCGATGGTGTCCGCGATGACCGGTGAGACGCTGACCGGTGAGGAGTTGGACGCCGCTTACTGGTACGGCAGCCTGCGGGCGACGGTGCACTTCGACCGTGCGGTGCGGACCCTGGCGGGCCAGGGGCACCGGGTGTTCGTCGAGGTCTCCCCGCACCCGGTGCTGCTCGGCGCGATGACGGAGTCGCTGGAGGAGGTCACCCAGGAGGCCGGGCCGGGCGCGGTGCCCGCCGCCGTCTGCGGCACCCTGCGCCGTGACGACGGTGGCGCGACCCGCCTGGTCACCTCCTTCGCCGAGGCCTTCGTCAGCGGCGCGGCCGTCGACTGGGCCACCGTGCTCCCGGCCGGACCGGGAGTGGACCTGCCGACCTACGCCTTCCAGCACGAACGGTTCTGGCCCAAGGGCACGCTGGGCGAGCTGCGCTCCGCGCGCCCGGGCGGCGGCGACGCGCTGTCGCTCGGCCTGGGCGCGGTGGGCCACCCCATGCTCGGCGCGGTGGTGGAACTGGCCGGTGGCGCGGGCCTGGTGTGCATGGGCCGGGTGTCGCTGCGCACGCACGCCTGGCTGGCCGACCACGCCGTCGGCGGCGTCGTCCTGCTGCCCGGCACCGGTTTCGTGGAGCTCGCGGTGCGCGCCGGTGACCAGGTGGGCTGCGGCCTGCTGGAGGAACTGACGCTGCACGCACCGCTGGTGCTGCCCGCCGACCGCGGCGGGGTCCAGCTCCAGGTGGTCGTGGCCGCGCCCGACGCCGAGGGCCGCCGCGGGGTCGAGGTGTTCTCCCGCCCCGAGGAGACGGCCGCCCCGCAGGCCTGGGTCCTGCACGCGAGCGGTGTGGTCGCCCCCGCCACCGCGGCCGGGCGGACCGACGAGGACTTCCTGGTGTGGCCGCCGAAGAACGCCGCACCGGTGGACATCACCGACGTGTACGCGGTGCACCTCGCCGAGGTGTACGGCCCGACGTTCCACGGCCTGCGGGCCGCCTGGCGCCGGGGCGAGGACGTCTTCGCCGAGGTCGCGCTGCCCGAGGAGGCGGCGGCCGAGGCCGGCGCGTTCGGCCTGCACCCGGCGCTGCTCGACGCCGCCCTGCACGCCTCGCTGCTGGCGGAGCCGGTCGTCGAGGCCGAGCCGGGCCAGGTGCCGATGCCGTTCGCGTGGACCGGCGTCGAGCTGCACGCCGGTGGCGCGTCGGTGCTGCGGGTGCGGCTGCGCCAGGACGCCCAGGGCGGTGTGTCGCTGACCGCCGCGGACGCCACCGGCGCTCCCGTGGTGTCGGTGGGGTCGCTGGTGAAGCGACTCGTCGCGATGGACCAGCTGCGCTCCGCGCAGAACGAGTTGAACGACTCGCTGTTCGTCCAGGAGTGGACCGAGGTGCCCGCCGGCGCCGCCCCGGCCGGCGAGTGGGCACTGATCGGCGCCGACCGCTTCGGGCTGGTCGACGAGCTGGGCGCCGCCGCTGTGCCGGTGCGCGCCTTCGCCGGCATCGCCGAGCTGGCCGCCGCCGTCGAGACGGGCGAGGCCGCTCCCGGCACCGTCCTGCTGTGCGCGGACGCCCTGCTGGGCGGGGACGCGGACCAGGGCGCCGGCCTCCCGGACACGGTGCGCCGGGCCGGTGCCGAGGCACTGCGGCTGGTGCGCGAGTGGCTGGACGAACCACGCCTGGACGCCGCGCGGTTGGTGGTCGTCACCCGGGGCGCCGTGGACGCCGGCGGCGAGCCGGTGACGGACCTGGCGGCGGCCTCCGTACGGGGGCTCCTGCGGTCCGCCCAGGCCGAGAACCCGGGCCGGCTGGTCCTGGCCGACCTCCCGGCCGTCGAGGCCGGCGCCCGAAGCGCGCTGCTGACCACCGTGGTCGGCGGCGACGAGCCCGAGCTGGCGATCCGCGGCGAGGCCGCCTACGGCCGGCGCCTGACCCGACCCTCGGGCGAGCTGGAGCCGGTCAGCTGGCCGGCCGACCCGATGGCCGACCCGGCGGCGCGTTCGCTGCTGGTGACGGGCGGCACCGGGACGCTGGGCGGGCTGGTCGCCAAGCACCTGGTGGCGACCGGCCGGGCCGGCGGTGTGGTGCTGACCAGCCGCTCCGGCCCGGCCGCCGCCGGAGCCGCCGCGCTGGCGGCCGAGCTGGCGGAGCTGGGCGTCTGGGTCCGGATCGTCGCGTGCGACGCGGCCGACCGGGACGCGCTGGCCGAGGTGCTGGACCGGATCCCGGCCGAGAACCCGCTGGGCTCCGTGGTCCACTCGGCGGGCGTCGTCGACGACGGCGTGATCGCGTCGCTGACGCCGGAGCGGCTGGCGGCCGTCATGCGGCCGAAGGTCGACGCGGCCTGGAACCTGCACGAGCTGACGGCCGGGCTGGACCTGGAGCGCTTCGTCCTGTTCTCGTCCGCGGCCTCCACCTTCGGCGCGGCCGGCCAGGCCAGCTACGTGGCGTCGAACTCCTTCCTGGACGCCCTGGCCGGGTACCGCCGGGCCGCCGGCCTCGCGGGGATGTCGCTGCAGCTCGGCCCGTGGATGCACGAGGCGGGCATCGGCCGGAACCTGGACCGGACGTCGCTGTCGCGGATCGACCGCGGCTTCGTCCCACTCGGCGCCGAGGACGGCCTGGTCGTCCTGGACGTGGCGCTGGCCCGGGACGAGGCGGTGCTGATGCCCGCCCGCCTCGATCTGGCGGCGCTGCGGGCGCAGGCCGCCGGCAGCGCGGACGTCCCGCCGCTGTGGCGCACGCTGGCCGGGGTGTCCGTCCGGCGCACGGCCGTCTCGGCCGCCGCCACCGGCACCGGAGCCGACGCGGCCGAGGCGCTCCGGCGCCGGCTCGCGGCGGTCTCCGGCCCCGAGCGGGACCGGGTGCTGCTGGACCTCGTCCTCGCCCATGTCGCCGCCACGCTGGGGCACGCCTCGGCGGACGCGATCGACACCGGCCGCCCGTTCACCGACGTCGGCTTCGACTCGCTGACCGCCGTCGAGCTGCGCAACCGCCTGAACGCCGAGACCGGCCTGCGGCTGCCCGCGACGCTGGTCTTCGACTACCCCACCCCGACCGCGCTCGCCACGCTGCTGCGCGGCGAGCTGGCGGGCGACCTGCCCGCCGTCGCGGCACCCGCCGCACCGGTGGCCACCGGCGCCGCGGACGAGCCCATCGCGATCGTCGGCATGGCCTGCCGCTTCCCCGGCGGCGCGGCCAGCCCGGAGGAGCTGTGGCGCCTGCTGGCCTCGGGCTCGGACGCGATCGGCCCGTTCCCGCGCGACCGCGGCTGGGACCTGGAGAGCCTCTACCCGGACACCGACCCGCACGGCGAGTCGTACACCCAGGCCGGCGGCTTCGTCCAGGACGCCAGCGCCTTCGACGCCGGGTTCTTCGGCATCTCGCCGCGTGAGGCGCTGGCGATGGACCCGCAGCAGCGGCTGCTGCTGGAGACCTCCTGGGAGGCGTTCGAGCGGGCCGGGATCGACCCCGCGTCGCTGCGCGGCAGCCAGACCGGCGCCTTCGTCGGCGGCTACAGCTCCCGGTACGCGACCGACGTCCAACTGGAGGGCACCGAGGTGGTGGAGGGCCACCTGGTGACCGGGAACGCGACCAGCGTGCTCTCGGGCCGGCTGTCCTACACCTTCGGCCTGGAGGGCCCGGCGGTCACGGTGGACACGGCGTGCTCCTCCTCGCTGGTGGCGCTGCACCTGGCCGCCCAGGCGCTGCGTTCCGGCGAGTGCTCGCTCGCCCTGGCCGGCGGGGCCACCGTCACCGCCACCCCCGGGGTCTTCGTGGCCTTCGCCAAGGCCGGCGGCATCTCGATGGACGGGCACTGCAAGTCCTTCGCCGCGGCGGCCGACGGCTCCGGCTTCGCCGAGGGCGCGGGCATGCTCGTGGTGGAGCGGCTGTCGGACGCGCGGCGCAACGGGCACAAGGTGCTCGCGGTGATCCGCGGTTCGGCGATCAACCAGGACGGCGCGTCGAACGGTCTGACCGCCCCCAACGGTCCCTCCCAGCAGCGGGTGATCCGCGCGGCGCTGGCCAGCGCCCGGGTGTCGCCCGCCGACGTGGACGTGGTCGAGGCGCACGGTTCGGCGACCACGCTGGGCGACCCGATCGAGGCGCAAGCGCTGATCGCCACCTACGGCCAGGACCGGCCGGAGGGCCGGCCGCTGTGGCTGGGCTCGGTGAAGTCGAACATCGGGCACACCCAGGCGGCCGCCGGTGTGGCCGGGGTGATGAAGATGGTGCTGGCGCTGCAGAACGAGCAGCTCCCGCAGACGCTGCACGTGGACGAGCCGACCCCGCACGTGGACTGGTCGGCGGGCGAGGTGCGGCTGCTGACCGAGCCGGTGGCGTGGCCCACCGGTGAGCACGTCCGCCGGGCCGGTGTGTCCGGCTTCGGGATGAGCGGTACCAACGTGCACGTCATCCTGGAGGAGGCGCCGGCCGCGGTCGCCGAGGAGGCGGACGCCCTGGACGAGCCGGCCGGTGAGGCCGGGGCGGTGGCGGTGCTGGAGTCGGCCGGGCCGGTGGCGTGGCCGGTGTCGGCGCAGTCGTCGGAGGCGCTTGCGGGTCAGGCGGATCGCCTGCGGGAGTGGATCGGGGCGCGGCCGTCGTTCGAACCGGTGGACGTGGCGTGGTCGTTGGCGGCGACGCGGTCGGTGTTCGAGCACCGGGCGGTCGTGGTCGGCGGCGGGCGCGAAGAGCTGCTGTCCGGACTGGGCGGCCTGGTGGCCGGGTCCCGTGCGGCCGGGGTGGTGTCGGGGGTTGCCCGTTCGGGTGGCCGGACGGCGTTCGTGTTCGCGGGTCAGGGCGCGCAGTGGGTTGGCATGGGCCGTGAACTGGCGTCGTGCAGTCCGGTGTTCGCGGCGCGTCTCGCGGAGTGCGAGGCGGCGCTGGCGCCGCACGTGCCGTGGTCGCTGAGTGAGGTTCTGGCGGGTGCGCCGGGTGCGCCGGAGATCGAGTCCGCCGATGTGGTGCAGCCGGTGCTGTGGGCGGTGATGGTGTCGCTGGCGGCGGTGTGGGAGGCCGCCGGTGTGACGCCGGACGCCGTAGTGGGTCACTCCCAGGGCGAGATCGCCGCCGCCACGGTGGCCGGGATGCTCAGCCTGGAGGACGGCGCGCGGGTGGTGGCGGTGCGGGCTCGGGCGCTGACGAGTTTGTCGGTGCAGGGTTCGATGGTGTCGGTGGTGATGCCGTCGCAGGCGGTGCGGGAGATCGTCGAGGGCTGGGGCGAGCGCCTGTCGGTCGCCGCAGTCAACGGCCCTGCTGCGGTGGTGGTGTCGGGTGAGCCGGAGGCCTTGTCGGAGTTCGAGCGCGAGTTGGCCTCGCGCAAGGTGCTGCGGTGGCGGATTCCGGCGACGGACTTCGTGGCGCATTCGCCGGCGGTGGAGCCGTTGGAGGCGGTGCTGGCGGCGGAGCTGGCCGGGATCGTCCCGCAGACGGGTCGCGTTCCGATGATCTCGACGGTGACGGGCGAGTGGCTGTCCGGCACCGAGGTCGACGCGGCCTACTGGTTCGCGAACCTGCGGCGGATGGTCCGCTTCGAGGAGGCGGTCCGCACCCTGCTGGGTGGCGGGTACGGCTCGTTCGTCGAGGTGTCGACCCATCCGGTGCTGACGGCGGCGGTGGCGGAGACGGCCGAGGACGCCGGTGTCGCCGACGTCCTGACGGTGGGCACGCTGGAGCGTGACAACGCGGGCGCTACCCGCCTCCTCACCTCACTCGCCCAGGCCTACGTCGGCGGCCTGTCGGTCGACTGGAAGGTCGTGCTGCCCGCCGCCGAGACGGTGGAGCTTCCGACCTACGCCTTCCAGCACCAGCACTACTGGCTCCAGTCCGCCGCAGCGCCGTCCCCACTGGGCGGCGACGGTGCGAGCACGGCCGCGGAAGCGCAGTTCTGGGCCGCCGTCGAAGGCGGTGACCTGGCCCACCTCACCGAGGCGCTGGCCATCGAGGACCAGCAGCTCATCGAGGTGCTGCCCGCACTGGCGTCCTGGCGGCGCCGCGAGCGGGACCGCTCGGTCACGGAGGCCTGGCGCTACCGGGTGACCTGGTCCCCGGCGACCGTCCCCGGCGGCCTCGCCCGGCTGTCCGGCCGGTGGCTGGTGGTGCTCCCCGCCGGGGAGACCGACGGCGAGGTGGCCCAGGGCTGCGTGGCCGCGCTGTCCTCCCGCGGCGCCGAGCTCGTCTTCGTCGAGGTCCCGGCCGGGACGGTCGACCGGGAGGCTCTCGCCGCACTGCTCGCCGAGGCGCTGCGGGGCACCGGAGAGGTGTCCGGCGTGCTGTCGCTGCTCGCGACCGACGAGACCCGTCTGCCGGACCACCCGGTGGTGACCGTGGGCCTGGCCGCCACGCTGGGCCTGGTGCAGGCGCTGGGCGACGTCGAGGTCGTCGCGCCGCTCTGGGTCCTCACCCGGGGCGCCGTGGCCACCGCCCCGAACGAGGTGCTGACCAGCCCGCTGCAGTCCCAGGTCTGGGGCTTCGGCCGGGTCGTCGGACTCGAATACCCGGACCGCTGGGGCGGGTTGATCGACCTCCCACCCGTCCTGGACGAGCGGACCGGCTCGCAGCTGGTGGCCGTACTGGCCGGCTGCGACGAGAACCAGGCCGCGCTCCGCCCGGCCGGGATCGTGGGCCGCAGGCTCACCCACGCCCCCCAGCCGGCGGCGGCCGGGACGTGGCGGCCGACCAACGGCACCGCGCTGATCACCGGCGGTACCGGTGCGCTCGGCGGGCACGTGGCCCGCTGGCTGGTCGGACGCGGTGTGGAGCGCCTGGTGCTGACCAGCCGGTCCGGCGCCGGCGCTGCCGGTGTCGCCGGGCTCGCGGCCGAACTGGCCGCCCGGGGCGCCCGGGTGGACGTGCTGGCCTGCGACGCGGCCGACCGGTCCGACCTGGCCGGCCTGCTCGACCGGATCGCCACGACCGGACCCGCGCTGGGCACCGTGGTGCACACCGCGGCGGTGCTGGACGACGGCGTGATCGACGGCCTCTCGGCGGCGCGCCTGGAGTCCGTGCTCGCGGCCAAGGCCGCCGGTGCGGCCTACCTGGACGAGCTGACGGCCGACCTCGACCTGGACGCCTTCGTACTGTTCTCCTCCGTGGTGGCCACCACGGGCGGCCCGGGCCAGGCCAACTACGGTGCGGCGAACGCCTACCTGGACGCCGTGGCCGAGAACCGGCGCAGCCGCGGCCTGGCCGCGCTCGCCGTGGCCTGGGGCCCGTGGGCGGCCGGTGTGGCGCAGGGCTCCGAGGCGGCCCGGCAGCGGCTGGCCCGCAACCAGTGGGAGGGCGTGATGGACCCGGACCTCGCGGTCCGCGCCCTGGGCGAGGCACTGGACTGCCGCGACACCGTGCTGACCGTCACCAACATCGACTGGTCCGTCATCCTCGCGCAGCCGCAGCCGGCGGCGAGCCTGCTGACCGTCCCCCTGATGCGTGACCTGCCGGAGATCCACCGGCTGGCCGCCCTGCTGGCCGAGGTCCCGGCCGCGCCGGTCGAGCAGGACCTGGTCCGCCGACTGGCGGGGATGAGCCGGGCCGAGCAGCGCCGGGTGCTGACCGAACTCGTCCAGGCCAAGGCCGCCCACGTGCTCGGCTACGCCTCGCCCGAGGCGGTCGAGACCAACCGCGCCTTCAGCGAACTCGGCTTCGACTCGCTGACCGCGGTCGAGCTGCGCAACGACCTCAGCTCCGCCACGGAGCTGCGGCTGCCCGCGACCCTGCTGTTCGACTACCCGACCGCGGCCGCGCTGGCCGACTACCTGGAGGCGGAACTGCTGGGGGCGGTGCCGGACGGCGCCGGGACGCCGGCGGCCGTGCCGGCCACGATCGCGGCCGACGAGCCGATCGCGATCGTCGGGATGGCCTGCCGCTACCCCGGCGGCGTGGTCGACCCCGACGGGCTGTGGGCGCTGCTGGCCTCCGGCGGAGACGGGATATCCGGCTTCCCGGACGACCGCGGCTGGGACCTGGAGGCGCTCGGCGAGTCCTCGTACGTCAGGTCCGGCGGGTTCGTCCAGGACATGAGCGGGTTCGACGCCGGCTTCTTCGGCATCAGCCCCCGCGAGGCGCTGGCGATGGACCCGCAGCAGCGGCTGCTGCTGGAGCTGTCCTGGGAGGCGGTGGAGCGGGTCGGCATCGACCCGGAGTCGCTGCGCGGCAGCGCGACCGGCGTCTTCGTCGGCGGCTACACCTCCGGCTACGGCTACGGCGCGGACATCGAGGGCATGGCCCACCTGATCACCGGCAACGCCACGAGCGTGCTGTCCGGCCGGGTCTCCTACGCGCTCGGGCTGGAAGGCCCGGCGGTGACGATCGACACGGCCTGCTCGTCGTCCCTGGTGGCGATGCACATGGCCGCCCAGGCGCTGCGCTCCGGCGAGTGCTCGATGGCGCTGGCCGGCGGTGTCACCATCCTGGTGTCCCCGGAGGGCTTCGTCGGCTTCAGCGAGCAGAGCGGACTGGCGGCGGACGGCCGCTGCAAGGCCTTCTCGGCCGACGCGGACGGCATGGGCTTCGCCGAGGGCGCGGGCATCCTGGTGGTGGAGCGGCTGTCCGACGCGCGGCGCAACGGGCACCAGGTGCTCGCGGTGCTGCGGGGCAGTGCGACCAACCAGGACGGTGCGTCCAACGGTCTGACGGCGCCGAACGGTCCGTCCCAGCAGCGGGTGATCCGCGCGGCGCTGGCGAACGCCGGCCTCACGGCCGCCGATGTGGACGCCGTCGAGGCGCACGGGACGGGTACCAAGCTGGGTGACCCGATCGAGGCGCAGGCGCTGCTGGCGACCTACGGTCAGGACCGTGGTGCCCGGAAGCCGCTGTGGCTGGGGTCGGTGAAGTCCAACATCGGGCACACCCAGGCGGCCGCCGGTGTGGCGGGTGTGATCAAGATGGTGCTGGCGTTGCAGCACCAGGAGCTGCCGAGGACGCTGCATGCGGACGAGCCGTCGCCGCACGTGGACTGGTCCGCCGGTGAGGTGGAGCTGCTGACGGAGGCGGCGCCCTGGCCGAGCAACGGCCGGGTGCGGCGAGCGGGGGTGTCCTCGTTCGGTCTGAGCGGCACCAACGCGCACGTCATCCTGGAGGAGGCCCCGGCGGTCGCCGAGCCGACCGATGCCGGGGACGACGCCGGGAACGACGGCCGGGGCGACCTCCCGAACAAGGTGGTCGAGCCCGGTGCGGTGGGCGCCTGGCTGGTGTCGGGCCGCTCGGCCGAGGGCCTCACCGCTCAGGCGGGCCGGCTGTACGACTGGGCGGTGGCGCGGCCGTCGGTGGAGCCGGCGGAGGTGGCGTGGTCGCTGGCGACGACGCGGTCGGTGTTCGAGCACCGGGCGGTCGTGGTCGGCGCCGATGGCGGCGAGCTGCTGTCCGGCCTGCAGAACTTCGCGGCCGGTGTGCCGTCGGGTGCGGTCGTGTCGGGTGTGGCGAGGCCGGGTGCGCGGGTGGTGTTCGCCTTCGCCGGTCAGGGTTCGCAGTGGGTCGGCATGGGCCGTGAACTGGCGGCGTGCAACCCGGTGTTCGCGGCGCGGCTCGCGGAGTGCGAGGCGGCGCTGGCGCCTTATGTGGACTGGTCGCTGGGCGATGTCCTGGCCGGGGCACCGGGTGCGCCGGAGTTGACGGCGGCGGATGTCGTCCAGCCGGCGCTGTGGGCGGTGATGGTGTCGCTGGCGGCGGTCTGGGAGGCCGCGGGCGTCAAGCCTGCTGCGGTGGTGGGGCATTCGCAGGGTGAGATAGCGGCGGCGACGGTGGCCGGGATGCTGTCGCTGGAGGACGGCGCCCGGGTGGTGGCGCTGCGTTCGAAGTCGTTGAAGGTGCTGGCCGGGCTCGGTGGCATGTTGTCGGTGAGCCGGTCGGCCGCGGTGGTGGAGGAGCGGATCGCGCGCTTCGGTGAGCGGCTGTCGCTGGCGGCGGTCAACGGGCCGTCCGCGGTGGTGGTTTCGGGTGAGCCCGAGGCGCTGGAGGAGTTGAAGGCCGAGTTCGAGGCGGAGGGCGTCCGGGCCCGCCTGGTCGCGGTGGACTACGCCTCGCACTCGGCCCAGGTGGACCGTCTCGAGGCGGAGATCACCGAGGTCCTGGCCGGTATCGCGCCGCGCCGGGGCCGGGTGCCGATGGTTTCGGCGATGACCGGGGAGACGCTGACCGGTGAGGAGTTGGATGCCGCCTACTGGTACGGCAGCCTGCGCGCGACGGTGCACTTCGACCGGGCGGTGCGCACGCTGGCGGGTCAGGGGCACCAGGTCTTCGTCGAGGTGACTCCGCACCCGGTGCTGCTGGGCGCGATGAACGACACGCTCGAAGAGGTCGCGCTGGACTCCGCCGCGCTGCCGGCGGCCGTCTGCGGCACGCTGCGCCGCGACGACGGGGGTGCCCAGCGCCTGCTGGCTTCACTCGCCGAGGCCCATGTCAACGGCGTGGCGGTCGACTGGACGACGGTTCTGCCCTCCGCCGACCTCGTCAAGCTGCCCACCTACGCCTTCCAGCACGAGCGGTACTGGCCGCGTGCGGCCGGACCGGCCCTGGGCGGGGACGCGGTGTCGCTGGGTCTGGGTGCGGTCGGCCACCCGCTGCTGGGTGCGGCGGTCGAACTGGCCGGTGGGGCGGGCCTGGTCTGCACCGGGCGGCTGTCCGTGCGGACGCACCCGTGGCTGGCCGATCACGCGATCGGCGGGGCGGTGCTCCTGCCGGGGACCGGCTTCGTCGAGATGGTGGTCCGGGCCGGTGACCAGGTGGGCTGCGGCCTGCTGGAGGAACTGACCCTCCAGGCGCCGCTGGTGCTGCCCGCCGACGGCGGCGGGGTCCAGGTCCAGGTCGTGGTGGCCGCCGCCGATGCGGACGGCCGCCGGACGGTCGAGGTGTTCTCCCGCCCCGACGGGCAGGAGGAGTGGGCGCAGCACGCCGGTGGCGTCGTCGCTCCCGCCGGGGAGGCGCCGGTCGCGGAGGAGGACTTCGCGGTCTGGCCTCCGCGCGGGGCCACGGCCGTCGACGTGACCGGCATCTACGAGGCCGGCGCCGGGGCGTCCTACGGCTACGGCCCGGCGTTCCGGGGGCTGCGCGCGGTGTGGCGCCGGGGCGAGGACCTCTTCGCGGAGGTGGCACTGCCCGAGGGCGTGGCCGCCGATGCGGGTGCGTTCGGTCTGCACCCGGCGCTGCTGGACGGTGTGCTGCACGCCAGCGCCCTGGTCACCGGGGCCGAGGACGAGGGCCAGGTGCGGTTGCCGTTCGCGTGGACGGGTGTCGAGCTGCACGCGGCGGGTGCGTCCGTGCTGCGGGCCCGGCTGCGCCGGGATGCGCAGGGCGGTCTGGTGCTGTCGGCGGCGGATGCCACGGGTGCGCCGGTGGTCTCCGTCGAGTCGCTGATCACCCGTCCGGTGTCGGTCGAGCAACTCCGGTCGAAGGATGCCGGGGTGGCGGATGCCCTGTTCACCGTCGAGTGGGCCCCGATCGCCGCTGCCGAGGCTCCGGCCGGGGCGTGGGCGCTGATCGGCGCCGACCGCTTCGGCCTCGCCGAGGCACTGGACGCCTCCGGCGTTCCGGTCCGGGCCTTCGCCGACCTGGCCGGTCTGGCCGCCGCCACCGAGGCGGGGGAGATCGAGCCCGCCCTGGTGCTGGCCTGTGCCGGTGACCAGGTGGAGGGTGACAACGCGGCCGAGGCCGCCCGCCGGGCGACCGGCGACGCCCTGGGCCTGGCTCAGGCCTGGCTGGCCGAGGAGCGTCTGGCCGAGGCCCGGTTGGTGGTCGTCAGCCGAGGGGCCGTCGCTGCCGCGGCCGGTGAGCGGATCGCCGATCTGCCCGCCGCCGCCGTCTGGGGCCTGCTGCGCTCGGCGCAGTCGGAGAACCCCGGCCGGCTCGTCCTGGTCGATCTGCCGACCGGCGCGGGCGCCGAGCAGATCGCCGTCCTCCCGACGGCACTCGCCACTGGCGAGCCGGAACTCGCCGTTCGCGGCACCCTGGCCCACGCACGGCGCCTGGCGCGCCCGGCGGGCGAGCTGGCGGTGCCCGAGGGCCCGTGGCGGCTGGAGCCGGACGCCGGCGGTTCGCTGGAGGGCCTCGTGCTCGCGGCGGCGCCGCAGACGGGTGGCGTACTGGAGGCCGGTCAGGTCCGGGTGGCGGTCCGCGTCGCGGGGCTGAACTTCCGGGACGTACTGATCGGCCTGGGGATGTACCCGGGCGGCGGTGTGATGGGCAGTGAGCTCGCCGGAACGGTGCTCGAAGTCGGCTCCGGAGTCTCCGGACTGGCCGTGGGCGACCGGGTGATGGGTGTCGCCGAGGGCGCGTTCGGGCCGGTGGCGGTCACGGACGCCCGGCAGCTGGTGCGGATCCCGGAAGGCTGGACCTTCGCCGAGGCGGCCTCCGTCCCGAGCGCGTTCATGACGGCCTGGTACGCCCTGGTCGAACTGGCCGAGGCCGAGGCCGGCCGGCGGGTGCTCGTGCACGCGGGTACCGGCGGCGTCGGCATGGCGGCGGTGCAGCTCGCCCGGCACCTGGGCCTGGAGGTGTTCGCGACGGCGAGTCCGGCGAAGTGGCCGGTGCTGGCGGCGATGGGCCTGGACGAAGCGCACATCTCCTCGTCCCGTAACGCCGGGTTCGAGGCGGAGTTCCTCGCCGCCACCGGCGGCGCGGGCGTGGACATCGTGGTCAACTCCCTGGCGGGCGAGCTGACGGACGCCTCGCTTCGGCTGCTGCCGCGGGGTGGGGCCTTCGTCGAGATGGGCCGTACCGATGTCCGGGACCCGGAGGCCCTGGCCGTCCAGTACCCGGGGGTCTTCTACCGGCCCTTCGACCTGGGCGAGGCCGGGCCCGAGCGGATGGGGGCGATGCTCGGCCGGATCGTCGACGTGATGGCGGCGGGCGAGCTGACGAAGCTGCCGGTCCGGGCCTGGGACGTGCGGCGGGCGCGTGAGGCGTTCCGCTTCATGCAGCAGGCGCGCCACACCGGCAAGCTCGTCCTCACCGTCACCGCCGGCCCGGCCGAACCCCGCGAGCGCGGCAGGTCGGCGCTGGTCACGGGTGGCACGGGCACGCTGGGCGGCCTGGTGGCCAGGCATCTGGTGACCACCGGGCGGGCCGACGGCCTGGTGCTGACCGGCCGTTCCGGCCCGGCCGCGCCGGGTGCGGCCGCGCTAGCCGCGGAGCTGGCGCGGTCGGGCGCGTCGGTGGACGTGCTCGCCTGCGACGCGGCGGACCGCGACGCCCTGGCCGCCGTCCTGGCCGGAGTCCCCGCCGAGGCTCCGCTGACGACCGTGGTCCACACCGCCGGTGTCCTGGACGACGCGACCATCGCGTCGCTGACCCCCGAGCGGGTGGCCGCTGTGATGCGGCCCAAGGCCGACGGTGCCTGGAACCTGCACGAACTCACCCTGGGGCTGGACCTGGAGCACTTCGCCCTGTTCTCCTCGGCCGCGGCGACCTTCGCCAGCCCCGGTCAGGGCAACTACGTGGCGGCCAACGCGTTCCTGGACGCGCTGGCGGCCGACCGCCGGGCGGCCGGACTGCCCGCCACCTCGCTCGCCTGGGGCATGTGGGCCGAGGCCAGCGCACTGACCGGGCGGCTCAGCGACTCCGAGCGCGCCCGGATCAACCGCGGCGGCGTCGCCGCGCTCAGCGCGGACGAGGGCCTGGCGCTGCTGGACCTGGCGCTCGCCAGGGACGAGGCGGTGCTGGTCCCGGCCAAGCTGGACCTGGCCGGGCTCCGGGCCCAGGCCGGCCGCGCCGCCGACGTCCCGCCGCTGTGGCGGGCCCTGGTCGGCGGCGGGACGGGCCGGCGCCACGCCGCCTCGGGCGCCGTCGGCGCGGACTCGCTGCGCAAGCAGCTGGCCGGGGTGTCGGAGCCGGAGCGGCTGCGGCTGCTCGTCGACCTGGTCCGGGCCCACGTGGGCGCCGTGCTGGGGCACGCCTCCGTCGAGGCGGTCGAGTCCACCCGGGCCTTCACCGACCTGGGCTTCGACTCGCTGACCGCGGTCGAACTGCGCAACCGCCTGGGCACCGCGAGCGGACTGCGGCTGCCGGCCACCCTGGTGTTCGACTACCCCAACCCCACGGAACTGGCCGGGCTCCTGCTGGAGAAGCTGCTGCCGGAGCTCGCCGAGCACGGGGAGGCGGACGCGGCCGAGGAGAAGCTGCGGAAGGCCCTCGCGACCGTCCCGCTGTCCAGGTTCCGCGATGCCGGGCTGATGGAGGCGCTCATGCGGCTCGCCGACGTCCGGGACGCCGCGCTGATCGGCGACCAGGGCGAAGAGGCCGAGGCCATCGACGAGTTGGACGCGGACAGCCTGATCCGCCTGGCCCTGGACGGCGAGTCGGAGTGATGTTGATGATGCTCGATGCGTGGAGGCAGCGATGACCGGACAGGCCGACAAGCTCCTTGAAGCGCTGCGTGCCTCCGTGAAGGAAACCGAGCGGCTGCGACAGCGGAACCGCCAGCTCGTCTCGGCGGCCTCGGAACCGCTGGCGATCGTCGGCATGAGCTGCCGCTACCCCGGGGGCGTGACGACCCCCGAGGAACTGTGGGAGCTGCTCGCCGCCGGCGGGGACGCGATCTCCGGGTTCCCGGACGACCGCGGCTGGGACACCGAGGGCGTCTACGACCCCGACCCCGACCACCAGGGCACGTCCTACGTGGTCGAAGGCGGGTTCCTGCGGGACGCGGCCGGCTTCGACGCCGGGTTCTTCGGGATCTCGCCGCGTGAGGCGCTGGCGATGGACCCGCAGCAGCGGCTGCTGCTGGAGACGTCCTGGGAGGCGCTGGAGCGGGCCGGGGTCGACCCGGCCTCGCTCCGGGGCTCGCAGACCGGCGTGTTCGTCGGCGTCGCCCCCTCCGACTACGTCGCGCACCAGTCCCTGCAGACCATGGAGGGGCTCGACTGGCACCTCATGACCGGTGGTGCGGCCAGCGTGATGTCCGGCCGCATCTCCTACCTGCTCGGTCTGCAGGGGCCGGCGGTCTCCGTCGACACGGCGTGTTCGTCGTCGCTGGTGGCGCTGCACCTGGCCTGCCAGGCGGTGCGCGCCGGGGAGTGCT
Source organism: Kitasatospora sp. NPDC028961 (assembly GCF_055564815.1). Classification (NCBI taxonomy): domain Bacteria; kingdom Bacillati; phylum Actinomycetota; class Actinomycetes; order Kitasatosporales; family Streptomycetaceae; genus Kitasatospora; species Kitasatospora sp. NPDC028961. Next base: position 157,131 of record NZ_JBVHVO010000011.1, read on the forward strand.
CGCTGGCGCTGGCGGGCGGTGTCACGGTCATGGCCACCACCATGGGCTTCGTCGGTTTCTCCCGGCAGCGCGGCCTGGCCGAGGACGGGCGTTGCAAGGCGTTCTCGGCCGACGCGGACGGCATGGGGATGGGCGAGGGCGCCGGCATGGTCGTCGTCGAGCGCCTGTCGGACGCGCTGCGCAACGGGCACAAGGTGCTCGCGGTGGTACGCGGTTCGGCCGTGAACCAGGACGGCGCGTCCAACGGTCTGACGGCGCCGAACGGCCCGTCCCAGCAGCGGGTGATCCGCGCGGCCCTGGCCAATGCGCGGATCTCGGCCGCCGACGTGGACGCGGTCGAGGCGCACGGCACGGGCACCACGCTGGGCGACCCGATCGAGGCGCAGGCGCTGCTCACCACCTACGGCCAGGACCGTCCGGAGGGACGGCCGCTGCTGCTGGGGTCGGTGAAGTCCAACATCGGCCACTCCCAGCAGGCGGCGGGTGTCGCCGGTGTGATCAAGATGGTGCTGGCCCTCCAGCACGAGCAACTGCCGAAGACCCTGCACGCGGACGTGCCGTCGCCGCACGTCGACTGGACGGAAGGCGAGGTCCGGCTGCTGACCGAGGCCGTGCCGTGGCCGGCCGGTGAGCGGGCCCGCCGGGCCGGGGTGTCCTCGTTCGGCCTGAGCGGTACCAACGCGCACATCATCCTGGAGGAGGCCCCGGCCGGGGGCGCCGAGCCCCAGGAGGGTGACACCCCGGCGACGGCGCCGGTGGTGTCGGGGGCGGACGCCTGGCTGGTGTCGGGCCGCACGGCCGAGGGGCTGACGGCGCAGGCGGAGCGGCTGCACGCGTGGGTGTCGGCACGGCCGTCGGTGGAGCCGACGGAGGTGGCGTGGTCGCTGGCGACGACGCGGTCGGTGTTCGAGCACCGGGCGGTCGTGCTGGGCGGCGGGCGCGGCGAGCTGGTGGCCGGGTTGGAGAGTCTGGCGGCCGGTGTGCCGTCGGGTGCGGTGGTGTCGGGTGTGGCCCGGCCGGGTGCGCGGGTGGTGTTCGCGTTCGCGGGGCAGGGTTCGCAGTGGGTCGGGATGGGGCGTGAACTGGCGGCGTGCAGCCCGGTGTTCGCGGCGCGCCTCGCGGAGTGCGAGGCGGCGCTGGCGCCTTATGTGGAGTGGTCGCTGGCCGATGTCCTCTCGGGTGTAACGGAGTTGAAGGCGGCTGACGTGGTGCAGCCGGCGTTGTGGGCGGTGATGGTGTCGCTGGCGGCGGTCTGGGAGGCCGCCGGTGTCGCGCCGGACGCCGTGGTCGGTCACTCGCAGGGCGAGATCGCGGCGGCGACGGTGGCCGGGATGCTGTCGCTGGAGGACGGTGCGCGCGTCGTGGCGCTGCGTTCGCGGTCGCTGAAGGTCCTGGCGGGCCTCGGTGGCATGTTGTCGGTGAGCCGGTCGGCCGCGGTGGTGGAGGAGCGGATCGCGCGCTTCGGTGAGCGGCTGTCGCTTGCGGCGGTCAACGGGCCGTCCGCGGTGGTGGTTTCGGGTGAGCCCGAGGCCCTGGAGGAGTTGAAGGCCGAGTTCGAGGCGGAGGGCGTCCGGGCCCGGATGGTCGCGGTGGACTACGCCTCGCACTCGGCCCAGGTCGACCGCCTCGAAGCGGAGATCACCGAGGTCCTGGCCGGTATCGCCCCGCGCCGGGGCCGGATCCCGATGGTGTCCGCGATGACCGGGGAGACGCTGACCGGCGAGGAGCTGGACCCCGCCTACTGGTACGGCAGCCTGCGCGCCACGGTCCACTTCGACCGCGCGGTGCGCACCCTGGCGGGCCAGGGCCACCAGGTCTTCGTCGAGGTGACTCCGCACCCGGTGCTGCTGGGCGCGATGAACGACACGCTCGAAGAGGTCGCGCTGGACTCCGCCGCGCTGCCGGCGGCCGTCTGCGGCACGCTGCGCCGCGACGACGGCGGTGCCCAGCGCCTGCTGGCCTCACTCGCCGAGGCCTTCGTCAACGGTGCCCCCGTGGACTGGCGCACGGTGCTCCCGGCCGCCGAGTCGGTGGAGCTGCCCACCTACGCCTTCCAGCACGAGCAGTTCTGGCCGCCGGCTGCGGCGCCGTCCCTCGGTGGGGACGCGGTCTCGCTCGGCCTGGGCGCGGTCGGTCACCCGCTGCTGGGCGCGGCCGTCGAACTGGCCGGCGGCGCGGGGCTGGTCTGCACCGGGCGGCTGTCCGTGCGGACGCACCCCTGGCTGGCCGACCACGTGGTCGGAGGGGTCGCGCTCCTGCCGGGGACCGGCTTCGTCGAGATGGTGGTCCGGGCCGGTGACCAGGTGGGGTGCGGCCTGCTGGAGGAGCTGACGCTCCAGGCGCCGCTGATCTTCCCGGCGGACGGTTCCGGTGTGCAGGTCCAGGTCGTGGTGGCCGCCGCCGATGCGGACGGTCGTCGGACGGTCGAGGTGTTCTCCCGCCCGGATGCCGCCGACGCGCAGCAGGCGTGGCTCCAGCACGCGAGCGGTCTGGTCGCCCATGTCGGTGAACCCGCGCTCGCCGAGGAGGACTTCGCGGTCTGGCCTCCGCGCGGGGCCACGGCGGTGGACGTCAGCGGTATGTACGAGGCGCTGGCCGGGACGCCCTACGGCTACGGCCCGGCGTTCCGGGGGCTGCGCGCGGTGTGGCGCCGGGGCGACGAGCTCTTCGCGGAGGTCGCGCTACCCGAGGGCGTGGCCGCCGATGCGGGTGCGTTCGGTCTGCACCCGGCGCTGCTGGACGGCGTGTTGCACGCCAGCGCCCTGGTCGGAGGTTCCGAGGAGGGCGAGCCCGGGCAGGTGCGGTTGCCGTTCGCGTGGACGGGTGTCGAGCTGCACGCGGCGGGTGCGTCCGTGCTGCGGGCCCGGCTGCGCCGGGATGCGCAGGGCAGTCTGGTGCTGACGGCGGCGGATGCCACGGGTGCTCCGGTGGTCTCCGTCGAGTCGCTGATCACCCGTCCGGTGGCGGCCGACCAACTGAACTCCGCTGCCTCGACGGTGGCGGATGCCCTGTTCACCGTCGAGTGGGCACCGATCACCGGGGCCGAGGCTCCGGCGGGGGCGTGGGCGCTGATCGGTGCCGACCGCTTCGGCCTCGCCGAGGCGCTGGAGGCCTCCGGCGTTCCGGTCAGCTCGTTCACGGACCTGGCCGGCTTGGCCGCCGCCACCGAGGCGGGGGAGATCGAGCCCGCCCTGGTGCTGGCCTGCGCCGGTGACCAGGGCAGTGACAACCCGGCGCGGGCGGCCGCGCGGGTGACCGGTGAGGTGCTCGGCCTGGTCCAGGCCTGGCTGGCCGAGGAGCGTCTGGCCGAGGCCCGGTTGGTGGTCGTCACCCGCGGAGCCGTCGCTGCCGCGGCCGGTGAGCGGGTCGCCGATCTGCCCGCCGCCGCCGTCTGGGGCCTGCTGCGCTCGGCGCAGTCGGAGAACCCCGGCCGACTCGTCCTGGTCGACCTGCCCGCCGGTGAGTCCGGTACGCCCGCCACGGTGCTGCCGTCGGCGGTGGGCAGCGGTGAGTCCGAGCTGGTCGTCCGCGCCGACCAGGCCCACGGACGAAGGCTGGCGCGCCCGGCGGGCGAGCTGGCGGTGCCCGAGGGCCCGTGGCGGCTGGAGCCGGACGCCGGCGGCTCGCTGGAGGGGCTGACACCGGCGGCGGCGCCGCAGACGGGTGACCCGCTGGAGACCGGACAGGTCCGGGTGGCGGTCCACGCGGCCGGGCTGAACTTCCGCGACGTGCTGATCGGCCTGGGGATGTACCCGGGCGGCGGTGTGATGGGCAGTGAACTCGCCGGGACGGTGCTCGACCTCGGCCCCGAGGTGACCGGCCTCGCGGTCGGCGACCGGGTGATGGGTGTCGCCGCAGGCGGGTTCGGGCCGGTGGCGGTCACGGACGCCCGGCAGCTGGTGCGGATCCCGGAGGGCTGGACCTTCGCCGAGGCCGCGTCGGTGCCCGTGGCGTTCATGACGGCCTGGTACGCGCTGGTGGAGCTGGCCGAGGCCGAGGCCGGCCGGCGGGTGCTCGTGCACGCGGGCGCCGGTGGCGTCGGCATGGCGGCGGTGCAGCTCGCCCGGCACCTGGGCCTGGAGGTGTTCGCGACGGCGAGTCCGGCGAAGTGGCCGGTGCTGGCGGCGATGGGCCTGGACGAAGCGCACATCTCCTCGTCCCGCGATGCCGGGTTCGAGGCGGAGTTCCTCGCCGCCACCGGCGGCGCGGGTGTGGACATCGTGGTGAACTCCCTGGCGGGCGAGCTGACGGACGCCTCGCTTCGGCTGCTGCCGCGCGGTGGGGCCTTCGTCGAGATGGGCCGTACCGACCTCCGTGACGCGGAGGCCCTGGCGGCGCAGTACCCGGGGGTCTTCTACCGGCCGTTCGATCTCGGCGAGGCCGGGCCCGAGCGGATGGGCGCGATGCTCGGCCGGATCGTCGACCTGATGGCGGCGGGCGAGCTGACGCGGCTCCCGGTCCGGGCCTGGGACGTGCGGCGGGCGCGTGAGGCGTTCCGCTTCATGCAGCAGGCGCGCCACACCGGCAAGCTGGTCCTGACCGTCCCCGCCGAACTGCGCGCCCCCCGCCCATCCGGAGGGACGGCGCTGGTGACGGGTGGCACGGGCACGTTGGGCGGTCTGGTCGCGCGGCATCTGGTGACCGCGGCCCAGGCGGATGGTCTGGTGCTGACCAGTCGTTCCGGTCCGGCCGCCGCCGGGGTGGCCGTGCTGGCGGCGGAGTTGGCGCGGTCGGGTGCGTCGGTGGACGTGGTCGCCTGTGACACGGCGGACCGTGAGGCGCTGGCCGCGCTGCTGGCGGCGATTCCGGCGGGCCGTCCGCTGCGGAGCGTGATCCACACCGCCGGTGTCCTCGACGACGGGATCATCGCCTCCCTGACGCCCGAGCGGGTGGCCGCGGTGATGCGGCCTAAGGCCGACGGTGCCTGGCACCTGCACGAGCTCACCCGGGGTCTGGACCTGGAGCAGTTCGTGCTGTTCTCCTCGGCCGCGGCGACGTTCGGTGTCCCGGGTCAGGGCAACTACGTGGCGGCCAACGCGTTCCTGGACGCGCTGGCGGCCGACCGGCGGGCGGCCGGGCTGCCCGGCACCTCGCTGGCCTGGGGCCTCTGGGCGGAGGTCAGCGGCCTGACCGGGCAGCTCTCGGACTCCGACCGGGCCCGCCTGACCCGCGGTGGCGCCGTGGCACTGAGTGCGGACGAGGGGCTGGCCCTGCTGGACCGGGGGACCGCCCGCTCCGAGGCGCTGCTGGTGGCGACCCGGCTGGACCTCGCCGGGCTGCGCGCGCAGGCCGCGCGGAGCGCGGAGGTCCCGCCGCTCTGGCGGACCCTGGTCACGGCCGGGACCGGCCGGCGGACCGCCGCCTCGGGCGGCGTCGGCGCGGACTCGCTGCAACGGCAGCTGGCCGGCCTCTCCGAACAGGAGCGCACCCGGCTGCTCACCGACCTGGTCCGGACCCATGTGGCGGCCGTGCTGGGGCACAGCTCCGCCGAGGCCGTCGAGCCCGGCCGGGCCTTCACCGACCTGGGCTTCGACTCGCTCACCGCGGTCGAACTGCGCAACCGCCTGGGCACTGCGACCGGCCAGCGGCTGCCGGCCACCCTGGTCTTCGACTACCCCAACCCGGTCGCGCTGGCCGGTCACCTGCGGGCCCGGCTGCTCGGTGACGCCGAGCAGCCCGTGGACCTCCTGCCGGTCCGTCCGGCGGAAGCGGGATCCGACGAGCCGATCGCGATCGTCGGGATGGCCTGCCGGCTCCCCGGCGACGTGAACGACCCCGACGGGTTCTGGCAGCTGCTCACCACCGGGGCGGACGCGATCTCCCGCTTCCCGGACGACCGCGGCTGGAACGTGGAGGGCCTCTACGACCCGGACCCCGAGAGCGTCGGCACCTCCTACACCCAGGAGGGCGGCTTCGTCGCGGACGCCGGCGGCTTCGACGCCGGGTTCTTCGGGATCTCGCCGCGTGAGGCGCTGGCGATGGACCCGCAGCAGCGCCAGCTGCTGGAGACGTCCTGGGAGGCGCTGGAGCGGGCCGGGATCGACCCCGCGACGCTGCGCGGCAGCCAGACCGGCGTCTTCGTCGGCGGGTTCGCGTCGGCCTACGGGCTCGGACTGGCGACCGGCGGCGAGGGAGCCGAAGGGCACCTGACGACCGGCTTCGCGACGAGCGTGATGTCCGGCCGGGTGTCCTACACACTGGGCCTGGAGGGCCCGGCGGTGACCATCGACACCGCGTGCTCGTCCTCGCTGGTGGCGCTGCACCTGGCCACCCAGGCGATCCGCGCCGGGGAGTGCTCGATGGCGCTCGCCGGCGGGGCCACCGTGATGGCGACCCCCGACGGCATCGTCGGCTTCAGCCAGCAGCGCGGTCTCGCGGTGGACGGCCGCTGCAAGGCCTTCTCGGCCGACGCGGACGGCATGGGCTTCGCCGAGGGCGCCGGCATGGTGGTCCTGGAGCGGCTCTCGGACGCGCGGCGCAACGGGCACCGGGTGCTCGCCGTGGTGCGCGGCTCGGCGGTGAACCAGGACGGTGCGTCCAACGGTCTGACGGCGCCGAACGGTCCGTCCCAGCAGCGGGTGATCCGCGCGGCGCTGGCGAATGCGCGCCTCACGGCCGCCGATGTGGACGCCGTCGAGGCGCACGGGACGGGTACCAGGCTGGGTGACCCGATCGAGGCGCAGGCGCTGCTGGCGACCTACGGTCAGGACCGTGGTGCCCAGAAGCCACTCTGGCTGGGGTCGGTGAAGTCCAACATCGGGCACACCCAGGCGGCCGCCGGTGTGGCGGGTGTGATCAAGATGGTGCTGGCGTTGCAGCACCAGGAGCTGCCGAGGACGCTGCACGCGGACGAGCCGTCGCCGCACGTGGACTGGTCCGCCGGTGAGGTGGAGCTGCTGACCGAGGCGGCGCCCTGGCCGGTGGGGGAGCGGCCGCGTCGGGCCGGTGTGTCCTCGTTCGGGATCAGCGGCACCAACGCGCACGTCCTGCTGGAGGAGGCGCCCGCCGAGGCCGGTAACGCGACCGACGCGGAGCCGGTCGAGCCGGCCGCTGCCCCGTCGGTGGTCGAACCCGGCGGGGTCGCGGCCTGGGCGGTGTCGGGGCGTTCCGCCCAGGGGCTGACGGCGCAGGCGGAGCGGCTGCACGCGTGGGTGTCGGCGCGGCCGTCGGTGGAGCCGGCGGAGGTGGCGTGGTCGCTGGCGACGACGCGGTCGGTGTTCGAGCGCCGGGCGGTCGTGCTGGGCGGCGGGCGCGGCGAGCTGGTGGCCGGGTTGGAGAGTCTGGCGGCCGGTGTGCCGTCGGGTGCGGTGGTGTCGGGTGTGGCGCGGCCGGGTGCGCGGGTGGTGTTCGCGTTCGCGGGGCAGGGTTCGCAGTGGGTCGGGATGGGTCGTGAACTGGCCCTGTCGAGCCAGGTGTTCGCGGCGCGGTTGGCGGAGTGCGAGGCGGCGCTGGCGCCGTATGTGGACTGGTCACTGGGCGATGTCCTGGCGGGTGTGCCGGAGTTGACGGCGGCGGATGTCGTCCAGCCCGCGCTGTGGGCGGTGATGGTGTCGCTGGCGGCGGTCTGGGAGGCAGCCGGTGTCGTGCCGGACGCCGTGGTCGGTCACTCGCAGGGCGAGATCGCGGCGGCGACGGTGGCCGGGATGCTGTCGCTGGAGGACGGTGCGCGCGTCGTGGCGCTGCGTTCGCGGTCGCTGAAGGTGCTGGCGGGCCTCGGCGGGATGTTGTCGGTGAGCCGGAGCGCCGCGGTGGTGGAGGAGCGGATCGCCCGGTTCGGTGAGCGGCTGTCGCTGGCGGCGGTCAACGGGCCGTCGGCGGTGGTGGTTTCGGGTGAGCCCGAGGCGCTGGAGGAGTTGAAGGCGGAGTTCGAGGCGGAGGGTGTCCGGGCTCGGATGGTCGCGGTGGACTATGCCTCGCACAGTGCGCAGGTGGACCGTCTCGAAGCGGAGATCACCGAGGTCCTGGCCGGTATCGCGCCGCGCCGGGGCCGGATCCCGATGGTCTCGGCGATGACCGGCGAGACGCTGACCGGCGAGGAGCTGGACCCCGCCTACTGGTACGGCAGCCTGCGCGCCACGGTCCACTTCGACCGGGCGGTGCGCACGCTCGCCGGTCAGGGCCACCAGCTGTTCGTCGAGGTGACTCCGCACCCGGTGCTGCTGGGCGCGATGAACGACACGCTCGAAGAGGTCGCCCAGGAGGCCGGCCCGGGCATCGTGCCCGCCGCCGTCTGCGGCACCCTGCGCCGCGACGAGGGCGGTGTGACCCGGCTGGTCACCTCGCTCGCCGAGGCCTTCGTCAACGGCGCCTCCGTGGAGTGGACTTCCGTCCTCCCCGCCGCCGAGCGGATCGAGCTGCCGACGTACGCCTTCCAGCACGAGCGGTACTGGCCGCGTGCGGCCGGACCGGCCCTGGGCGGGGACGCGGTCTCACTCGGTCTGGGTGCGGTCGGTCACCCGCTGCTGGGTGCGGCGGTCGAACTGGCCGGCGGTGCGGGCCTGGTCTGCACCGGGCGGCTGTCGCTGCGGACGCACCCGTGGCTGGCCGATCACGCGATCGGTGGGGCGGTGCTCCTACCGGGGACCGGCTTCGTCGAGATGGTGGTCCGGGCCGGTGACGAACTCGGTTGCGGCCTGCTGGAGGAGCTGACGCTTCAGGCGCCGCTGGTGCTGCCCGCCGACGGTGGCGGGGTGCAGGTCCAGGTGGTGCTGGCCGAGGCGGACGACGACGGCCGTCGGACGGTCGAGGTGTTCTCCCGTCCCGACGGGCAGGAGGAGTGGGCGCAGCACGCCGACGGCGTCCTCGCTCCCGCCGGGGAGGCGCCGGTCGCGGAGGAGGACTTCGCGGTCTGGCCTCCGCACGGGGCCACGGCGGTGGACGTCAGCGGTGTGTACGAGGACGCGGCCGACGGGCCGTACGGCTACGGGCCGGCGTTCCAGGGCTTGCGGGCCGCCTGGCGCCGGGGCGACGAGGTCTTCGCGGAGGTCGCGCTGCCGGACTCGGTGGCCGCCGATGCGGGGGCGTTCGGTCTGCACCCGGCGCTGCTGGACGGCGTGTTGCAGGCCAGTGCGCTGGTGTCGGAGGCCGGGGACGAGGTGCGGTTGCCGTTCGCGTGGACGGGTGTCGAGCTGCACGCGGCGGGTGCGTCCGTGCTGCGGGCCCGGCTGCGCCGGGATGCGCAGGGCAGTCTGGTGCTGTCGGCGGCGGATGCCACGGGTGCGCCGGTGGTCTCCGTCGAGTCGCTGATCACCCGTCCGGTGTCGGCCGAGCAACTCCGGTCGAAGGATGCCGGGGTGGCGGATTCCCTGTTCACCGTCGAGTGGGCCCCGATCACAGGGGCCGAAGCTCCGGCCGGGGCGTGGGCGCTGATCGGCGCCGACCGCTTCGGCCTCGCCGAGGCGCTGGACGCCTCCGGCGTTCCGGTCCGCTCGTTCACGGACCTGGCCGGTCTGGCCGCCGCCACCGAGGCGGGGGAGATCGAGCCCGCCCTGGTGCTGGCCTGTGCCGGTGACCAGGCGGAGGGCGACAACGCGGCCGAGGCCGCCCGCCGGGCGACCGGAGACGCCCTGGGCCTGGTCCAGGCCTGGCTGGCCGAGGAGCGTCTGGCCGAGGCCCGGTTGGTGGTCGTCAGCCGGGGGGCTGTCGCTGCGGCGGCCGGTGAGCGGGTCGCCGATCTGCCCGCCGCCGCCGTCTGGGGCCTGCTGCGCTCGGCGCAGTCGGAGAACCCCGGCCGACTCGTCCTGGTCGATCTGCCGACCGGCGCGGGCGCCGAGCAGATCGCCGTCCTTCCGACGGCACTCGCCACCGGCGAGCCGGAACTCGCCGTTCGCGGCACCCTGGCCCACGGACGACGGCTGACGCGTCCATCCCGTTCCACGGAGGCAGTTGAACAGCTGCCGGGCCGCCCATCCGGGGGGACGGCGCTGGTGACGGGTGGCACGGGCACGTTGGGCGGTCTGGTCGCGCGGCATCTGGTGACCGCGGGGCGGGCGGACGGTCTGGTGCTGACCAGTCGTTCCGGTCCGGCGGCTGCCGGGGTGGCCGTGCTGGCGGCGGAGTTGGCGCGGTCGGGTGCGTCGGTGGACGTGGTCGCCTGTGACACGGCGGACCGTGAGGCGCTGGCCGCGCTGCTGGCGGCGGTTCCGGCGGGGCGTCCGCTGCGGAGCGTGATCCACACCGCCGGTGTCCTGGACGACGGGATCATCGCGTCGTTGACGCCCGAGCGGGTGGCCGCGGTGATGCGGCCGAAGGCCGACGGTGCCTGGCACCTGCACGAGCTCACCCGGGGTCTGGATCTGGACCGGTTCGTGCTGTTCTCCTCGGCCGCGGCGACGTTCGGTGTCCCGGGTCAGGGCAACTACGTGGCGGCCAACGCGTTCCTGGACGCGCTGGCGGCCGACCGGCGGGCGGCCGGGCTGCCCGCCACCTCGCTGGCCTGGGGCCTCTGGGCGGAGGTCAGCGGCCTGACCGGGCAGCTCACCGACGCCGAGCGGTCCCGGATGACCCGGAGCGGGACCAGCGGGCTGAGCGCGGCCGAGGGCCTGGCCCTGATGGACCTGGCGCTCGGCCGGGACGAGGCGGTGCTGGTACCGGCCCGGCTGGACCTGGCCGGGCTGCGGTCCCAGGCGGCCCGCACCGGTGACGTCCCGCCGCTCTGGCGGGCACTGGCCGGCCGACCGGCCCGGCGCACCGCCGCCGCCTCCGACGGGGCGGGCGCGGACTCGCTGCGGCAGCGGCTCGCCGCACTGCCCGCCGCGGACGGCGACCGGATGCTGCTGGACCTGGTCCGGGCGCACGTGGCGGCCGTGCTGGGGCACAGCTCCGCCGAGGCCGTCGAGCCCGGCCGGGCCTTCACCGACCTGGGCTTCGACTCGCTCACCGCCGTCCAGTTGCGCAACCGCCTCACCACCGGGACCGGACTGCGGCTGCCGGCCACCCTGGTCTTCGACTACCCCAACCCGGCCGTGCTGGCCGGGCACCTGCGGGGCCGGCTCGGCGGCGGAGCCTCGGCGGTCGTGGCACCGCCGGCCCCGGTCGGGGCGGCGGCCCACGACGAGCCGATCGCGATCGTCGGCATGAGCTGCCGGTTCCCGGGCGGCGTGACGGGGCCCGAGGACCTCTGGCGGATGATCTCCGAGGGGCAGGACGCGATCTCGCCGTTCCCCGCCGACCGCGGCTGGGACCTGGACTCCCTCTACGACCCGGACGCCGCGCACATCGGCACCTCGTACACCCAGGCGGGCGGGTTCGTGCAGGACGCCAGCGCCTTCGACGCCGGGTTCTTCGAGATCAGCCCGCGTGAGGCGCTGGCCATGGACCCGCAGCAGCGGCTGCTCCTGGAGCTGTCCTGGGAGGCCATCGAGGGGGCCGGGATCGACCCGGTGTCCCTGCGCGGCAGCCAGACCGGCACCTTCGTGGGCGGCTACACCTCCGGCTACGAGATGAGCGTGCTGGCACACGGCGGCGCGGAGGCCGAGGGCCACCTGATGACCGGGATCGCGACCAGCATCCTGTCCGGCCGGCTGGCCTACACCTTCGGCCTGGAGGGGCCGGCGGTCACGGTCGACACGGCGTGCTCGTCGGCGCTGGTGGCGCTGCACCTGGCGGCCCAGGCACTACGGTCCGGCGAGTGCACGATGGCGCTCGCCGGGGGCGTGACGATCATGGCCACGCCGGGGACGTTCGTCGAGTTCTCCCGCCAGCGCGGGCTGGCCCCGGACGGCCGCTGCAAGGCGTTCGCCGCCGCGGCGGACGGCACCGGTTTCGCCGAGGGCGCGGGCGTGCTGGTGGTCGAGCGGCTGTCCGACGCACAGCGCAACGGGCACCGGGTGCTCGCCGTGCTGCGGGGCAGCGCGACCAACCAGGACGGCGCGTCCAACGGTCTGACCGCCCCCAACGGGCCTTCGCAGCAGCGGGTGATCCGGGCCGCGCTGGCCAACGCCGGCGTCCGCGCCGACGAGGTCGACGTGGTGGAGGCGCACGGCACGGGCACCAGGCTGGGCGACCCGATCGAGGCCCAGGCACTACTCGCCACCTACGGCCAGGACCGGCCGGAGGACCGGCCGCTCTGGCTGGGGTCGGTGAAGTCCAACATCGGACACACCCAGGCCGCGGCCGGCATCGCCGGAGTGATCAAGATGGTGCTCGCCCTGCGGCACGGCCGGATGCCCGCCACGCTGCACGTCGACGAGCCCACGCCGCAGGTCGACTGGACGGAGGGCCGGGTGCGGCTGCTGACCGAGCCGGTGCCGTGGCAGCCGAACGGGCGGCCGCGCCGAGCGGGCGTCTCCTCCTTCGGGATCAGCGGTACCAACGCGCACGTCATCGTGGAGGAGGCCCCCGCGCCGGCCGCGCCCGTCGCCCCCGCCGCCCCGTCGGCAGCGCCGGCGGTGGTGCCGTGGGTGCTGTCCGGGCGGACCGAGGAGGCGCTGCGGGCCCAGGCCGGGCGGCTGCGCGACTTCCTCCTCGACCGGCCGGACGCGGACCCGGTGGACATCGGGTTCTCCCTGGCCACCACGCGCACGGTCTTCGACCACCGGGCGGTCGTGCTGGGCGCGGACCGGGACGGCCTGCTCGCGGGCCTCGCGGTGGCCGCCGCCGGCGTGCCGACCAGGGACGTGCTGACCGGCACCGCGACGGCGGGCCACCGGCCCGTGTTCGTCTTCCCCGGCAGCGAGTCCCGGTGGCTCGGCTGCGCCGCCGCGCTGCTGGACGAGGCGCCGGTCTTCGCGGACCGGATCGCCGCGTGCGAGCGGGACCTGGCCCCGTACGTGGACTGGAAGGTCACCGAGGTGCTGCGGGAGGGCCCGGCCGGTCCGGCGCTCGACCGCCCCGAGGTCCTCCAGCCGGTGCTCTGGGCGGTGATGGTGTCGCTGGCCGCGCTGTGGCGCTCGGCGGGCGTCCACCCGGCGGCCGTCGCGGGCCACGCGGTGGGCGAGGTCGCGGCCGCCCAGGTGGCCGGTGTGCTGTCACCGGCGGACGCGGCCCGGATCGCGGTGCTGACCGGCCGGTCGGCGGCCGGCGCGGCCGCCGACCGGGCGGAACTCGCCGCCGTCCGCCCGCGGGCGGGCACGGTGCCGCTGTTCTCCACCCGGGCGATGGCCTGGGCCGAGGGCGCCGGGCTGGGCGCCGACCACTGGGTCCGGAGCCCGCAGGACACCCTGCCGGCCGAGGAGTTGGCGGCGGCCCTGGCCGACGGCGGCTTCGGTGCGTACATCGAGGTCAGCGCCGACCCGGTACTCACCGCGGCCCTCGCCCGGGCCCTGGACGACCGGGGCCTGCGGGCCGGGGCGGGCGCCACCGTCACCGGGACGCTGCGCCACGGGGAAGGGGGCCTGCGGTCGTTCACGGCCGGTCTGGCCGCCCTCCACGTCCTCGGTGTCCCCGTGGACTGGTCCGCGGTCCTGGGCGGCGGGCGCCACGTCGACCTGCCGACGTACGCGTTCCAGCGACAGCCCTACTGGCCGCAGCCGCCGGCCCGCAGGCCCGGCACCGAACCGGTCGCGGCCGGCTCCGCCACCCCGGGCGAGCAGCGCTTCTGGGCCGCGCTGGAGGGCGGGGACATGGCCGCCCTGGCCGAAGTCCTCGGCCTGGCCGAGCCGTTGCGGGAGGACATGCCGCTGGGCACGGTGCTGGCGCGGCTCTCGACCTGGCGTCAGCAGGAACGCGAGCAGGCGCCGCTCGACGGCCCCGACGGGTCCGCCGACGGCTCCGGCGACCTCGACTGGCTCCGGCAGCTGGCCGGCCTCGGCGAGGCGGAGCAGCGGGAGCTGGTGCTCGACCTGCTCCGCCAGGAGATCGCCACGATGCTCGGCTACGCGTCGGTCGACTCGGTCCGCCCGAACGGCGACGTGTTCGAGATGGGCATGACGTCCATGTCGGCCGTTCAACTGCGGGAAAGAATTACCGGGCTGACCGGCCTTAAGCTGCCGGAGGGCTTCATCTATGACCTCTATCTGCCGGAAGCGATCGCGGATTTCCTGCTCGGCGAGCTGACGGCGGTCCTCCGGGAAAGCGCCGACGGGCAATGAGCCGACGAGCAATGAGCCGGCGGGCCATGAGCCGGGGGCCGATGAGCGGCCCCCGGCGATCCGGGGCCGTGCCGGTGTCCGACCGGTTCTTCGAGGAAATGTTCCACGGGCTGTGCCGCAGGGAAACCAGCCGTCCGACTCCGAAGATGGGATGAGAAAGTGCCGAACGAGAACGCCTGGAGCGTCATAACCGCCCCGACGTCGAAGTCCCTTGTTCTCGGAATCGATTTCCCCGCCGCCGGGCGGCGCGAGGCCGGATTCGAGGACCTCGCACGGAAGATGGGCCCGGCCTGGGCCGGGCACGGGTTCCTGCAGACCACGCCCCCGCCGGTCCGCCTGGCCGACCGCCCGGCCGGCGACTACTACACCGAGCACTGGCTGAACGCCGGCGAGTGGGAGAAGTACGAGGTGGTGGCCGTGCTCGGCTACTGCGTCGGCGGCGTCTACGCCGGTGAGATCGCCGACCGCCTGGCGCAGCGTCAGGGCACCGCGCCCAAGGTGATCCTGTTCGACCCGCAGGTCACCGACCTGCAGCTGCTGGAGTCCGAGATCCACAAGATGATCGCGCTGGCCGGCCCGGTCTTCACCGCGGAGGAGGCGGAGCACGCCCGCGAGCGGGCCGCCGAGATCGTCGGGACCCCGTCGATCGGCCTGCTCGACGCCGCCGTCGAGATCGTCGGCCTCTACCGCGAGATGGCCTCCATCGCCTTCCGGCGGATCGGTCTCGCCGACGCCCGCCGGGACGAGGTCGTGCTGCTCTTCGAGTCGTACATGACGTGGCTCTCCGCCGCCTCCCAGATCGACCCGAGCCGGGCCTGGGGCGAGGCGCTCGCCGTCACCTCCTCCGACTACGCGGAGCTGGAGCGGACCGGCGCGGCGACGGTGGTCAACGCCAGCAAGGTGCTGGGCCGGCGGCTCTCGCTGGAGATCGGCCACGTCGACCTCCTGCGGGACGACTCGACGGTCCGGCTCCTCCTCGACAACGCCGAATTCTGAGGGCGATGAACTCCGACCTGGGCGCGTCCGGCCGGCCGCCGGAACCGGACCGCGCGAACGCACCGACGAACGCCCCGACTACCGCGACGACGAACGCACCGGCGACCTCGGCGTCGACCGCGACGACGAGCAAGGAGAAGGCCCTCTGGCTGCTGGAGCAGCTGGTCCCGGAGACCGGGGTCAACAACCTGGGGCTGGCCCTCCAGGTGAGCGGGCGGCTGCGGCCGGACGCGCTGCGGGCGGCCCTGGCGATCGTGGTCGGCCGGTACGAGGTGCTGCGGACGGTCTACCGCACCACCGGGGCGGACCTGGTCAAGGAGGTCGTCCCCGCGAGCGGGTTCGCCGTGGAGATCGAGCCGCTCGACCTGTCGGGCGACTCGGTGGAGCGGCAGCTGACCGCGTTCGCGGACCGGCCGTTCCGGCTCGACGGCCGGCCGCTGGTCAGGATCGGGCACGCCGTCCGTCCGGACGGCGACGTGCTCTGCGTGGCCGTGCACCACCTGGTCTTCGACATGGTCTCGGTGGCCCTGTTCCTCCAGGCGTTCATCCCGGTCTACGACGCGATCGCGGCGGGCCGGCCGGTGCCGCCGCAGGCCACCGCACCGGCCCCGGCGCTCGCCGAGCCCGAGCCGCGGCCCGCCGACCTCGCCTACTGGCGGGAGACCCTGGAGGGCTTCGACCCGGCCGGGCTGGAGCTGTGGTGCGGCACCCCGCGCGACCGGCAGCCGCGGCTGCGGGGCGAGACCGCGAGCCGCGCGCTCTCCCCCGGGGCGCAGCAGGCCGTGCTGCAGTTGCAGCGCGCGGTCAGGGCGCCGCTCGGCGCGGTGATGCTGGCCGCCTACGCGGCCCTCCTCGCGGCGCACGGCGCCGGACCGGACCTCGTCATCGGCTCCCCGGTCAACGTCCGCGGGGCGAACACCGCCGCCATCGGCTACCACGTCAACGTCGTGCCGATCCGGATCCGGGTGGACCTCGCCGAGGGCTTCCGGGCGCTGGCCCGGCAGGCCCGGGACGCGTTCCTCGGGGCGATGGCGCACGCCGACACCCCGGTCGACGAGCTGACCGGGGAGCTGCCGGGGATCGGTACGTCCTGGCAGACCCAGCTCTTCCGGCACCTGTTCAACTTCCTGCCCGAGGCGCCGGCCGGCGAGCTGTCGGTCGGCGGCATGGCGGCCCGGGTGCTGACGGTGGAGAACCCGCACAGCAAGTTCGACCTGGAGCTGGTCGGCTCGCCGTCCCGGGCGGAGATCGTGTTCCGCCACTCCGAGACGCTGGCCCCGGCCGAGGTCGAGGCGATGCTGGACCGGTTCGACGCCCTGCTGGTCGCGGCCGCGCAGGACCCGGACCGGCCGCTCGCCGGGACGGCGGGCTGGAGCGACGCCGACCGCCGGGCCGTCGACCGGGCCGACGGGACGGCCGAGCCGGCCGTGCGCCCGACGGTGCCCGCGGCGTTCCGGGCCTGGGCGGAGAAGACGCCCGAGGCCCCGGCCGTGACCGACGGCGACCACGGCGTCGACTACCGGCAGGTGGACGGGGCGGCTTCCGCCGTCCGCGCGCTGCTGGCCGGGGCCGGCATCGGGCCGGGCGACACGGTGGCGATCGCCGTGCCGCGGCGCGAGGCCGCGGCCGCCGCCCTCGGCGTCTGGCGGGCCGGCGCCGTCTGCCTGCCGCTCGACGCCGGACACGACCCGTCCTGGCTGACCCGGCAGCTCACCCACGCGCGGGCGAAGGCCGTCCTCACCGGCACGGGTGTCCGGCTGCCCGACGGCGCCGACCTGCCGCCGGTCCTGACGGCGGCCGACGCCCCCGCGCCCGCCCCTGCGCCCGGTCCCGCCGGACCGGCCGCGGACGGCGAACCGACCGCGCCCGCCTGCGTGTTCTACACCTGCGGGGAGGCCGGAGAACCGGTCGCCGCCGTGCTCAGCCACGCGGGCCTCGCGGACGCGGTCGGCCACTTCGCGGCCGAGCTCGGCGTCGGGCCCGGCACCGGTGTGCCGACGCTCGCCGCGCCGGCCGGCTTCGACGCGCTCTTCGAGACGTTCCTGGCGCTGGGCGCGGGCGGCCGCTGCGTGGTCCTGCCCGACGGCGCCCGGACCGACGTGACCGCCCTCCGGGCCGCCGCCGACGGGCTCGACGCGATCGTCGCCGTCGTCCCGCCGGGCACCCCGGCCCGCCTCCTGGGGGACCCGGCCGGGCAGCTGCCCGGGCTGACGGTGCTGGCCAGGGGCGACGAGCTGACCGCCGAGGTGGCGGAGCGGCTCCTCGCGGCCGGCTGCCGACTGCACAGCGGCCTCTGCCTTCCGGGGACCACCGGCTGGGCGCTGTCCGGCCGGGTGGAGAGCCCCGACGGGCTGACCCGGGGGCGGCCGGTGGCCGGTACCCGGGCCTTCGTCACCGCCCCCGACGGGCGCGAGCTGCCCGTCGGACTGCGTGGTGAACTCCGCCTCGCGGGAACGGCTTGGGCCCCGAGCGGGCCGGACGGTCCGGCGGTCGCGACCGACGCACGGTACGGGCCCCACCACCGCACCGGCGAACTCGCCCGCCGGCGGTCCGACGGGGCGATCGAGTGGCTCGGCCGGGCCGACCGCCGGGTCACCACCGAGGACGGCCCGGTGGACCTCGGCCGCGTGGAGGCCGACCTGCTCGGCCGGGCCGGGGTGACGGCGGCCGCCGCGCTGGCCGTGCCGCGGCCCGACGGCGGGCACACCGTCGTCGCCTTCGCCGAGACGACCACCGAGGCGTCCACCGCGACGACCACCGGGACAGTCGCCGACCCGGCCGTCGACAAAGTCGTCGACCCGGGCACGGCCACCGGCACCGGCGCCCCCGCCGGGTCCCGGCTGTTCGTCCGCCTGGCCGCGCTGCCCAGGACACCGGACGGCCGCCCCGACCACGAGGCCCTCCGCGCGCTGGCCCGCAAGGCCGTCGAGCAGGGCGCCGACCGGCCGGACCCGGCGGAGGACGACGCGCTCGTCCGCAGCCTCGTCGGGATCTGGGGGCAGCTGCTGAGCACCGGCGCCACGGCACAGACGAACTTCTTCGACTCGGGCGGCCACTCGCTGCTCGCGGCCGTCCTGGCGCAGCGGGTCGAAGAGCTCACCGGCAGGAACCTCGAACTCGCCGAGGTGTTCAAGCACCCGACCCCCGCCGCTCTCGCCGCGCTGCTGCGCGCCTGAGCGGCGGACCACACCGGGCCGCGTCACCACGACCGGGCCGGCCGACAGGAACCGGCTCACGAAACAGCAGGGAAGAATCCATGAGCACTGCTCTTGAGGAGCACCGCCTCGCCATCATCGGCGCCGGTGTGATGGGTACCAACATCTCGGCGCTCGCCCTCGGCCACGGCGTCTCCGTCGTCCTGGTCGACGTCGACGAGACCGTGCTGGAGACGGCCCGGCAGACCATCCGGCAGAAGCTGCGGCACGCCCAGCTCATGGGCGTCCTGCCGGCCGACCGCCCGCAGGGCACGCTGACCACCAGCGTCAACCTCGACGACATCGCCGAGGCCACCACCGTGGTCGAGGCCGTCACCGAGGTCGACAAGGTCAAGCAGGAGGTGCTCTCCGCGGCCTCCCGGGTCGTGACGCCCGGCACCACCCTGATCTCCAACACCTCGTGCATCCCGATCGACGAGATGGCCGAGTGGATCGTCCGCCCCGAGGACCTGGTGGGCGTGCACTTCATGAACCCCTCCTACATGATCAAGATGGTCGAGGTCATCCGCGGCCCGCGCACCGACCCGGCCGTCCTGGAGCAGGCCACCGAGCTGCTCACCGTCCTCGGCCGCGAGGCACTCGTCATCGAGGACTCGGCGGGCTTCGTGATCAACCGCCTGCTCCACCCGCTGATCAACACCGCGGCCATGCTCGTCCAGGAGGGCGTCGCCTCCGTCGAGGTCGTCGACGGCCTGCTGGAGGGCTGCCTCGGCCACTCCACCGGCCCGCTGCGCACCGGCGACCTGATCGGCCTGGAGAACCTGGTCGACTCCCTCAACGTGCTCTACGAGCGCCGCGGTGACGAAAGCTGCCGCCCCTGTGACCTCCTGCTCGAAAAGGTGCGGGACGGCCACCTCGGCCGGAAGACCGGCCGGGGCTTCTACGACTACGGAAAGGTCGCGTCATGACCGTCCACGGGGACAACACTCCGCTGACCGCTGAGACCCTCCAGAAGGAGATCCTCGGCTTCCTCGCCGAGCGCATCAAGACCGACGTCGAGCTGGACCAGGACCTCTTCGCCTCCGGCGTGGTCTCCTCGATGTTCGCCATGCAGCTCGTCGTCCACCTGGAGGACGCCTACGACATCGCCATCGTCGGCGGCGACCTCAAGCTCGACAACTTCCGCACCGTCGGGGGCATGGCCGGCCTCGTGCTGCGCCTGCGCGGCGACGCGGTGGCGGCCGGGAATGCCTGACCGACCGGCCGACGAGCGCGCCCTCATCGGCGAGCTCGTCGGCTCCCGGGCCGGCTCCTGGGACGTCGCGGGCGAACTGCCCCTCGACGTGCTGCGCACGCTCGGCGCCAAGGGCCTGCTGTGCGCGCAGGTGCCGGCCTCCTACGGCGGCCTCGGGCTGAGCAGCCAGGACAACGGCGAACTCACCGCGTACGTGGGGAGCCTGTGCAGCTCCCTGCGGTCCATCATGACCTCGCAGGGCATCGCGGCCTGGACCATCCAGCGCTTCGGCGACCGCGAGCAGCGGCGCACCTTCCTGGCGGAGCTGACCGGCGGGAAGCTCACCGCGGTCGGCTTCAGCGAGCCGGGGGCCGGCAGCGACCTGGCGGCCATGCGCACCCGGATCAAGGCCGACGGCGACGGGTTCGTCATCGACGGCGAGAAGAAGTGGGTCACCGGCACCCGGTACGCCGACTTCGTCGTCGTCATCGGCCGGCAGGGGGACAGCGACGGCGCGGCCGCCGCGATCGTCCCCGTCGACGCGCCGGGCGTGCACATCGACCTGGTACCCCAGCCGATGGGCTGCCGGGCCGCCGGCCACGCCAACATCCGCCTGGACAACGTCCGGCTGCCGGCCACCCACGTGCTGGGCGGCGGCGGGCAGCCCCTGTCGATGCTCTTCACCACGGCGCTCTCCTACGGGCGGGTGTCGATCGCGTGGGGCTGCGTCGGCATCCTGCAGGCCTGCCTGAGCGCCGCCACCCGGCACGTGAAGCACCGGCACCAGGCGGGCGTGGCGCTCGCCGAGCACCAACTCGTCCGCGGGCACCTCGCGGAGCTGCTCGTCGCCGAGCAGGTCTCGCGGCGCAGCTGCGAGCACGCCAGCCGGCAATGGGACTCCGCCGCCCCGGACATGGGGCTCACGGCGGTCCTCGCCAAGCACGTCAGCGCGAACCACGCGGCCCGCGGTGCCGCCACCGCGGTCCAACTGCTCGGATCGACCGGTGCCGAGGACGGCCACGTGGTGGCCCGCGCGTTCCGGGACGCCAAGCTCATGGAGCTCATCGAAGGCAGCAACGAGATCTGCCGGCTGATCCTGGCGGACCACGCCCTGTCGATTTCCGACTGACGTCCATCCGACCGAAGTCCGACCGAAAG
Source organism: Kitasatospora sp. NPDC028961 (assembly GCF_055564815.1). Lineage (NCBI taxonomy): Bacteria > Bacillati > Actinomycetota > Actinomycetes > Kitasatosporales > Streptomycetaceae > Kitasatospora > Kitasatospora sp. NPDC028961. The sequence goes on from NZ_JBVHVO010000011.1 coordinate 177,704, forward strand.
CTGGTAGGAGACCCCCGTGGCTGAGAAGCCAACCCTCGTGAAGTGCCTGGTCTGGGACCTGGACAACACCGTCTGGGACGGCACGTTGCTGGAGGACCCGACCGTCGAACTGTTCCCCGGAATCCACGACACCATCGTCGAGCTCGACTCCAGGGGAGTCCTGCACTCGGTGTCGAGCAAGAACGACCACGACCTCGCCTGGAAGCGGCTCGAAGACCTGGGCCTCGCCGAGTACTTCGTGCATCCCCAGATCGGGTGGGGGCGCAAGTCCGACGCGGTGAGGCTGATCGCCGAGCGGCTGAACTTCGCGGAGACGGCCGTCGCCTTCATCGACGACCTGCCCACCGAGCGCGCCGAGGTCAACTACCACGCGCCCGACATCCGTTGCTACCCGGCCGAGCGGGCGGCCGAGCTGACCGCACTGCCCGAGTTCAGCCCCGAGATCGTCACGGTCGACGCCCGGCGCCGCCGGGAGATGTACCAGGCGAGCTTCCGCCGGGACGCCGAGAAGGACACCTTCAGCGGCCCCGACGAGGAGTTCCTGCGCACCCTCGACCTCGTCATGGAGATCAAGCGCGCCGACCAGGAGGACATCTCCCGGGTCGAGGAACTGACCCTGCGCACCAGCCAGATGAACGCGACCGGCGTCCACTACTCGGACGCCGCGCTGCGTGCGCTGCTGGTCGACCCGGACCACGAGGTCCTGACCGTCAACCTCACCGACCGCTTCGGTCCGCACGGCGCCGTGGGCGTGCTCCTCCTGGAGCGCCACGCGGATCTGTGGCACCTCAAGCTCCTCGCGACCTCGTGCCGCGTGGTGACCTTCGGTGCCGGCGCGGTCATCCTCAACTGGCTGATCGACCAGGCGGCCCGCTCCGGCGCCCACCTCGTCGCCGACTTCCGGCGCACCGAGCGCAACCGCATGATGGACATCGCCTACCGGTTCGCGGGCTTCGCCGACGACCCCTGCGCCTGCCAGGCCGTCCTCGGCGAGCCCGCCGGGGAGGGCGTCCAGCGCCTGCACCTGGTCGCGGACCGCCGCGAGGGGCCGACGACGATGCGGCTGGACTCGCCCGAACTCGCCGCGGCCGCCCCGGAGAAGGACGCCGTCGCCCGAGGGTGAGCGGTACCGGGACTCCCCGGTCGAACGGAAAGGCGCGCCGATCAACCGGCGCGCCTTTCTCGGTTGAACACGTGGTCCTCCGGACGGAGCGGCTCATATCCTGACCGTCGGGGGCTCCGGCGGGCCATTTCCCGGATTTCCTCGCACAGCTCCAGTGCGGTTCTTCGACGCAGCTTTCTGTGCGGCCGTTCTGTTCAGCCCTTTTGCATTGCTGTTCTCCTTGGCTGAAAGACATTCGACCAGGTATCGCACTCCCAGACTCCGGAATGCCGAGGGATTTGTGAACGAGACTGATGGGCCGGCCCTGACGGAACGTGCCGCTGCCGGTGCGGAGCCGTTGGCGATCGTCGGCATGAGCTGCCGCTACCCCGGCGGGGTCCGTTCGCCCGAGGACCTGTGGAGCCTGCTGTCCGAACGCCGGGACGCCCTCTCCGACTTCCCCGCGGACCGGAACTGGAACCTCGAATCCCTCTACGACGCCGACCCGGAGAGCCCCGGGAGGACCTACCTCACCCGGGGCGGCTTCCTCGACGACGCCGCCGGTTTCGACGCCGCCTTCTTCGGCATCCCGCCGCGCGAGGCGCTGGCGATGGACCCGCAGCAGCGGCTGCTGCTGGAGACCTCGTGGGAGGCCCTGGAGCGCTCCGGCATCACCCCGTCCGCGATCCGGGGCACCCGGACCGGCGTGTTCGTGGGCGCCGAGCCGAGGGAGTACGGCCCCCGGCTGCAGGAGGCGCCGGAGGGTGTGAAGGGCTACCTGCTCACCGGCACCACGACCAGCGTGATGTCCGGCCGGATCTCCTACCTGCTCGGGCTGCACGGGCCGTCCCTCACGGTGGACACCTCCGCCTCCAGCTCCCTGGTCGCCATCCACCTCGCCGTGCAGGCGCTGCGATCCGGCGAGTGCTCGCTGGCGCTCGCCGGCGGCGTGTCCGTGATGGCCACCCCGGGGAACTTCGTCGCGTTCAGCGGGCTGCGGGCGCTGTCCTCGGACGGCGTCTGCCGGCCGTTCTCGGCCGCCGCCGACGGCACCGTCTGGTCCGAGGGCGCCGGCCTGATCGTCCTGGAACGGCTGTCCGACGCCCTGCGCAACGGCCACTCCGTGCTGGCCGTGCTGCGCGGCTCGGCGATCAACTCCGACGGGACCAGCGACGGCCTGACCGCCCCGAACGGCCGCGCCCAGCAGGCGGTCATCCGCCGCGCCCTGGCGAACGCGAGCCTGTCCGCCGCCGACGTCGACGCGGTGGAGGCACACGGCACGGGCACCCGGGTCGGCGATCCGATCGAGGCGGGCGCGCTGCTCGCCACCTACGGCCGGGAGCGCCCGGAGGGCCGGCCGCTGTGGCTCGGCTCGGTGAAGTCCAACATCGGGCACACCCAGGCGGCCGCCGGTGTGGCCGGGGTGATCAAGATGGTGCTGGCGCTCCAGCACGGCGAGTTGCCCGCCATGCTGCACGCGGAGGAGCCGTCGCCGCAGGTGGACTGGTCGGCGGGTGCGGTGCGGCTGCTGGCCGAGCCGGTGCCGTGGCCCGCCGGGGAGCACACGCGGCGCGCGGGCGTGTCGGCGTTCGGGATCAGCGGGACCAACGTCCACGTCGTCCTGGAGGAGGCACCGCCGGCTGTCGAGACCGCCGAGGTGCCCGACGTGGCGCCGGTCCTCCCGGGCGCCGGTGCGTGGCTGGTGTCGGGCCGGCCGGCCGAGGGGCTGACGGCCCAGGCGGAGCGGCTGCGCGACTGGGTGACGGCCCGGCCGTCGGTGGAAGCGGCGGACCTGGCGGCGTCGCTGGCGACCACCCGGGCGACGTTCGAGCACCGGGCGGTCGTGCTCGGGGCCGAGCGCGCCGAGCTGGTGGCCGGCCTGGAGAGCCTGGCTGCCGGGACGCCCTCGGGTTCGGTGGTGTCGGGTGTGGCGCGGGCGGGTGCCCGGGCGGGTCTGGTCTTCGCGGGTCAGGGTTCGCAGTGGGTCGGGATGGGCCGGGGCCTCTACGAGGGCAGCGCGGTCTTCGCCGAGGTCTTCGACCGGGTGTGCGGGCTGCTGGAGCTGGAGTTGGGCGTCTCGGTCCGGGACGTCGTGCTCGGCGCCGAGGGTGTGGACGAGGCGCTGGCGCAGCAGACGCTGTACGCGCAGGCCGGTCTGTTCGCCTTCGAGGTCGCTGTCGCGGCGGTGCTGGCGGCTGCGGGCGTGACGCCGGACGCGGTGGTCGGTCACTCGGTGGGCGAGGTCGCGGCCGCTTATGTGGCCGGGGTGCTGTCGCTGCCGGACGCGGTGCGGCTGGTGGCGGCGCGGGCGAGGTTGATGCAGGCGCTGCCGGACGGCGGGGCGATGGCGGCGGTCAACGTCCCGGAGGCCGAGGTGCTGGCGGAGCTGGTGCCCGGGGTGGTGATCGCGGCGGTGAACGGCCCGGATTCTGTGGTGGTTTCGGGTGAGGCCGACGCGGTGGACCACGTGGTGGAGCTGTGGCGGGAGCGGGGCCGCCGGGTGCGGCGCCTTCGGGTCTCGCACGCCTTCCACTCCCCGGCGATGGACCCGGTGCTCGACGAACTCACCGCCGTCGCGGCCGGGTTGGAGTACCACCGGCCGGCTGTGCTGTGGGCGGGCGCGCTCACCGGTGAGCTGGTCACCGAGCCCGAGGCGGGCTACTGGCCGGCCCAGACGCGGGGAGCGGTGCGCTTCGCCGACGCGGTGGCGACGCTGGCCCGCGAGGGCATCTCGGTGTTCATCGAGGTCGGCCCCGACGGGTCACTGTCCTCGCTCGGCGCGGACATCGTGGCCGGCACCGCGAAGGACGAGCCCGACTTCGTCCCGCTCCAGCGGCGCGACGACGAAGGCACCACGAGCCTGGTGACGGGCCTGGCCCGCGCCTTCGTGCACGGCGTGCCGGTGGACTGGCGTGCGGTCCTGCCCCCCGGGAGGCCGGTGGAGCTGCCGACGTACGCCTTCCGGCACAAGCGGTTCTGGCTCGACAGCGGCCCCTCCGCGCAGCTGATGGAGCTGCCGCTCGCGGCGGACGACACGGCCGGGGCACCCCCGCTCGACGCCGCCGACGGATTGCTGCGCCGGCTCACGGGCCTGTCGCGGCCCGAGCAGGACCAGGTGGTCCTCGACCTGATCGCGGCGCACGCCGCGGCCGTCCTCGGACACCCCTCCGCGCAGGCGCTCGACCCCGCGCACACCTTCAAGGAACTCGGCTTCGACTCGGTGACCGGGGTCGAGCTGCGCAACCGGCTGAGCAGCGCGGTCGCCCTGCGGCTGCCCACCACACTGATCTTCGACTACCCGACCCCGGTGGCGCTGTCCGAGTACCTGCGGGCGCAGACGCTGGGGCACACCGACGACACCGCGGCGGCGGCCCGGACGGCGGCGGCCGCCGACGAGCCGATCGCGATCGTGGCGATGAGCTGCCGCCTCCCCGGTGACGTCAGCGCCCCCGAGCAGCTCTGGGACCTGCTGGCCACCGGCGGCGACGCGGTCGGCGAACTCCCCACCGACCGGGGCTGGGACCTCTCGCAGCTCTTCGACCTGGACGCGGAGCGAGCCGGCACCTTCTACACGCGTGGCGGCGGATTCATCACCGGAGCCGGGGAGTTCGACGCCGGGTTCTTCGGGATCAGCCCGCGTGAGGCGCTGGCGATGGACCCGCAGCAGCGGCTGCTCCTCGAACTGTCCTGGGAGGCCTTCGAGCGGGCGGGCATCGACCCCAGGCGGCTGCGCGGCTCGGCGACCGGCGTCTTCGTGGGCGCCTCCTCGTCCGGCTACGGCGCCAACGCGCCCGAGGAGCTCGAAGGGCACCTCCAGTCGGGCATCGCGCCCAGCGTGATCTCCGGCCGGGTGGCCTACACGCTCGGCCTCGAAGGGCCGGCGCTCACCGTCGACACGGCATGCTCGTCCTCCCTGGTGGCACTGCACCTGGCAAGCCAGTCGCTGCGGTCGGGGGAGTGCTCGCTGGCGCTGGCGGGCGGCGTCACCGTGCACGCCACCACGGCGTGGCTCGCCTGGTTCAGCCGACAGCAGGGCCTCGCGGCGGACGGCCGCTGCAAGGCGTACTCGGAGCAGGCCGACGGCATGGGTATGGCCGAGGGCGCCGGCATCATCGTGCTGGAGCGGTTGTCGGACGCGCTGCGCAACGGGCACAAGGTGCTCGCGGTGGTGCGGGGTTCGGCGGTGAACCAGGACGGTGCGTCCAACGGTCTGACGGCGCCGAACGGGCCGTCCCAGCAGCGGGTCATCCGAGCGGCCCTGGCGGGCGCCGGGTTGTCGGCGGCCGAGGTGGACGTGGTCGAGGGCCACGGCACCGGGACCAGGCTGGGCGATCCGATCGAGGCGCAGGCGTTGCTGGCGACCTACGGCCAGGACCGGCCGCAGGACCGGCCGCTGCTGCTCGGCTCGCTGAAGTCCAACATCGGGCACACCCAGTGGTCCTCGGGTGTCGCGGGCGTGATCAAGATGGTGCTCGCCCTGCAGCACGAGCAGGTGCCCCAGACGCTGCACGCCGAGGAACCCTCCTCGCACGTCGACTGGGAGGCGGGCGCGGTCCGGCTGGCGACAACTGCGGTGGCCTGGCCCCACTCCGAGGAGCGGCCGCGACGCGCAGGTGTGTCGTCGTTCGGCATCAGCGGGACCAATGCGCACGTGATCATCGAGCAGGCGCCGGTGCAGGATGCTCCGGTGGCCCGTGCCGATGGTGTCGACCTGCCGGTGGTGCCGTGGTCCCTCTCGGGGCGGTCGGCGGAGGGTCTTGCGGGTCAGGCGGAGCGGTTGGCGGCGTTCGTTGAGCGTGCTGATCCTGATGCTGATGTCCTGGACGTGGGTTGGTCGTTGGCGGTGTCGCGGGCGGCGTTGGAGCAGCGGGCGGTGGTGCTCGGTGCGGACCGTGAAGAGCTGCTGGCCGGCCTTGCGGCGCTGGCCGAAGACCGCGAGGTTCCCGGTGTGGTGACCGGGTCCGTGGGTGGTGCGGGCAAGGTCGGGTTCGTGTTCACCGGCCAGGGTGCGCAGCGCGTTGGCATGGGGCAGGGGCTCTACCAGGCTTTCCCGGTGTTCGCTGAGGCGTTCGACGCGGTGTGCGCGGGTCTGGCTGAGCACTTGGACGGTTCGCTGGCGGGTGTGATCCGGGGTGAGGGCCCGATCGACGAGACGGGCTGGGCGCAGCCCGCTTTGTTCGCCGTTGAGGTTGCCCTTCACCGTCTGCTTCAGTCGTGGGGTGTGAGCCCCCAGGTGGTGGCCGGGCACTCGATCGGTGAGCTGGCCGCGGCGCATGTGGCGGGGGTGTGGTCGCTGGAGGACGCCTGCGCGGTGGTAGCCGCGCGTGGCCGGCTGATGCAGCAACTTCCGTCCGGTGGTGCGATGGTGGCCGTCGAGGCCACGGAGGAGCAGGTCCTCGAAGCGATGGCGGGTCGTACCGGTGTCGGTATCGCCGCGGTGAACGGCCCCAAGGCCGTGGTGATCTCGGGCGTCGAGGACGAAGTGCTGCAGGCTGCCGCGCAGTTGGCTCAGGCGGGCGCGCGCACGAAGCGTCTCCAGGTTTCCCACGCCTTCCATTCCCCGTTGATGGAGCCGATGCTGGAGGAGTTCGCCCGCGTCGTCGCCGCCGTCAGCTACCGCATGCCCAAGCTGACCATGGTTTCCGCCCTGACCGGTCTCCCGGTGACGGGCGAGGTCACGGACCCGGCCTACTGGGTGAAGCATGTCCGCGAGGCGGTCCGCTTCCACGACGCCGCGCAGGCCCTTCGTGCCGCCGGTGTGCGGACGTTCGTGGAGATCGGCCCCGACGGTGTGCTGTCCGGCATGGGCCCGCAGACCCGTACGGACGACCAGGGCGAGCCCGAGGTCTGGCTCCCGCTGCTCCGTCGCGGCCGTGACGAGCCCCGCGCCTTGATGACCGCGCTTGCGAAGCTCTTCGTGCGGGGTGTGCCGGTCGCCTGGGAGCAGGTCTATGCGGACACCGGCGCCCAGCAGGTCGACCTGCCCACCTACGCCTTCCAGCGGCAGCGCTACTGGCTGACCGCGACGGCGGGCAGCCGTGCCGAGGACCTCGGTCTGGAGAACCCCGGACACCCGCTGCTCGGCGCGGCCGTCACCCTGCCGGCCACCGGCGGAGTGGTCCTGACCGGAAGGCTGTCACTCGCCGCGCAGCCCTGGCTGGCCGATCACGTGGTCGCCGGGCAGGTCGTCGTCCCCGGCGCCGCGCTGGTCGAGATGGCCGTGCGCGCGGGCGACGAGGCCGGCTGCACCCGGGTCGAGGAACTGGTCATCGAGGCGCCGCTGGTCCTCCCTGCGCAGGGTGGCGTCCGGGTCCAGGTGACGGTGGACGGTCCCGACGAGTCCGGTCGCCGGGAGCTCGGTGTCTACGCCCAGGCCGAGGAGGCCGCGCCCGACGGGGAGTGGACCCGGCATGCGTCGGGCACGCTGTCGGTCGCCACGGCGTCGGCCGACAGCGTGCCGGCCGAGTGGCCCCCGGCAGGCGCCGAGGCGGTGGACCTCGAAGGGTTCTACCCGGCGCTGGCCGCCAGCGGCCTCGCCTACGGACCGGCGTTCCAGGGGATACGGGCGGCCTGGCGGCGCGGCGAGGAGCTGTTCGCCGAGGTCGCGCTGCCGGACGGCGTGAGCGCCGCCGACTTCGGGCTGCACCCCGCCCTGCTGGACGCCGCCCTGCACGTGATCGTGGGGACGGGTGAGCGCCGGGACCGGCTTGAGGTCCCGTTCTCCTGGGGGAACGTCGACCTGCATGCCACCGGCGCCGCCCTGGCCCGGGTCCGGGTGACCCCGGAGCTGACCGGTGAGGGCGTGTCGCTGACGCTGGCCGACGCGACGGGCGCGTTGATCGCCTCGGTCGGTTCGCTGGTCCTGCGGCCCTTCGCGGGCACCGCGGCACCCGCGAGCGACGGCCTGTTCGGCGTGGAGTGGGTCCCGGCTGCCCTGGCCGACGCGGAAACGGAGGGCGGCCGGTGGGCCGTCCTCGGGACCATGGAACTGCCGGGCGCGGAGTCGTTCCCGGATCTGGCGGCGCTGGTGGCGTCGGCGGAGGCGGCCCCTGAGGTCGTGGTGGTGCGGGTCGTGCCGGAGCCGGGTGACGTCCCGGCCGGGGCCCGTCGTACGGCCGCCGACGTGCTGGGTCTGGTGCAGGAGTGGCTGGCGGCGGAGTCCCTGTCCGGGTCCCGTCTGCTGGTGGTGACCGAGCGGGCCGTCGACGCCGGGCCGGAGGCGCCGACGGACGTCGCGGCCGCTCCGGTGTGGGGCCTGGTCCGGGTGGCGCAGGCGGAGAACCCGGGCCGGATCGTCCTCGCCGATGTCGAGGACGCCTCCATGGAGGTGCTGCGCCAGGGCGTGGCCTCCGGTGAGCCGCAGTTCGCGGTGCGGGCCGGCCAGCTGCGGGTGCCCCGGCTGGCGCGCGTCGCGGAGGGGTTGCCGGTCCCGGCGGAGCGGGTGTGGAGTCTGGGCTTCGACGAGCGCGGCACGCTGGAGAACCTCACCCTGCTGGGTGCCGAGGAGGCGGGTGCGCTCGCCGCCGGTCAGGTGCGGGTCGCCCTGCGTGCGGCGGGCGTGAACTTCCGCGACGTGCTCAACGTGCTGGACATGTACCCGGGTGACGCGGGCCGGCTGGGCCTGGAGGGCGCCGGTGTCGTGCTGGAGGTCGGTCCGGGCGTGACCGGGCTCCGGCCGGGCGATGCGGTGATGGGCCTGTTCACGGGCGCGTTCACCACCGAGGCGGTGACCGACCAGCGGCTGCTGGCCCCGGTGCCGTCCGGATGGACGATGGCGGAGGCGGCCGGTGCGCCGCTGGTGTTCCTGACCGCCTGGTACGCGCTGGTGGAGCTGGCCGGCCTGCGGCGGGACGAGCGGGTGCTGGTCCACGCCGCCGCCGGTGGCGTGGGCATCGCGGCGGTGCAACTGGCCCGGCAGCTGGGGGCGGAGGTGTTCGCGACGGCGTCGCCCGCCAAGTGGGCGGCGGTGCGCGGGCTGGGTGTCGGTGCGTCGCACATCGCGTCGTCCCGCACGACCGACTTCGAGGAAACCTTCCGGACCGCGTCCGCCGGCCACGGGGTGGACGTGGTGCTGGACTCCCTGGCCGGGGAGTTCGTGGACGCGTCGCTCCGGCTGACCCGCGCGGGCGGCCGGTTCGTCGAGATGGGCAAGACCGACATCCGTGACCCGGAGCAGGTGCGCCGCGACCACGGGGTCGCCTACCGGGCGTTCGATCTGCTGGACCTGGACCCGGACGTGCTCGGCCGGATGCTGCGGTCGCTGACCCTGCTGTTCGAGGAGGGCGCCCTGCGGCCGCTGCCGGTGGCCTGCTGGGACGCACGCCGCGCGGTGGACGCCTTCCGGTTCCTGAGCCAGGCGCGGCACATCGGCAAGGTCGTCCTGACCCTGCCCGCGACGGCCGCCGGGGCGGGCACGGTCCTGGTGACCGGCGCGTCCGGTGCGCTGGGCGGTCTGGTGGCCCGGCACCTCGCCGAGAGCGGGCGGGCCGGGCACCTGGTGCTGGTCTCGCGTCGGGGCATCGAGGCCGCCGGGATGCCGGAGCTGGTCGCCGACCTGGAGGCGCTGGGCGCCGAGGTCACGGTGGCGGCCTGCGACGCGGCCGACCGCGAGGAGCTCGCGGCCGTCCTGGCGGGTGTGCCGCTGACGGGCGTCGTGCACGCCGCCGGGATCGTCGACGACGGGATCGCGGCCTCGCTGAGCCCGGAGCGGGTGGCGGCGGTGATGCGGCCGAAGGCCGACGCAGCCTGGCACCTGCACGAGCTGACCCGCGGCCTCGACCTGGACATGTTCGTCCTGTTCTCCTCGATCGCCGGCGTCTGGGGCAACCCGGGCCAGGCCAACTACGCGGCCGGGAACACCTTCCTGGACGCGCTGGCGGCCTCCCGCCGCCGGGCCGGTCTGCCCGCCGCGTCCCTGGTGTGGGGGCCGTGGGAACACGGCATGACCGCCAAGCTCGACCGGGCCGACTGGCAGCGGATGTCCCGCCAGGGGCTGAAGCCGCTGCCCGCGGCCGACGGTCTCGCCATGCTGGACACGGCGGCCCGCGCCGCCGACGCCCTGACCGTGACGGCCAAGCTGGACCTCGCCGCCCTGCGCCGCTCGGGCGAGGTCCCGCCCTTCCTGTCCGGTCTGGTCCGAACCGGGCATGCGGGCCCGCCCGCCCGGCGCACGGCCGGCGGTCCGGCCGCCGACGGCCGGAACGCGCTGAGCACCAGGCTCCTGGCGCTCGACCCCGCCGAGCGGACCGCCGCCGTCCTCGACGTGATCGCGGCGCAGGCCGCCCTGGTGCTGGGCATGGCCGGACCGGAGAGCATCGAGGCCGGCCGAGCCTTCCGCGAGACCGGCTTCGACTCGCTGACCTCCGTGGAGCTGCGCAACCGGCTGAACTCGGCGACGGGCCTGCGCCTGTCGGCGACGACGGTCTTCGACTACCCGACGCCGGCGGCGCTGGCCGGGTTCATGCTGGGCGAGCTGGTCGGCGCGGCCGAGCCCGGCCCGGCGGGGGCCGCGCCCGCGGCCACGGCCGGCGTGCCCGCCGACGAGGACCCGGTGGTCATCGTCGGCATGGGATGCCGGTTCCCCGGCGGGGTGTCGTCCCCCACCGAGTTCTGGGAGCTGCTGGAGGCGCGCCGGGACGCGATCGGTCCGTTCCCGACGGACCGCGGCTGGGCGCCGGACGTCCACGATCCGGACCCGGAGGCGGTCGGCAAGAGCCTGTCCGGCGAGGGCGGATTCCTCTACGACGCCGGGGAGTTCGACGCCGGGTTCTTCGGGATCAGTCCGCGTGAGGCCATCGCGATGGACCCGCAGCAGCGACTGCTGCTGGAGACGTCGTGGGAGGCGCTGGAGGACGCCGGGATCGACCCGAACACGCTGCGCGGCTCCGCGACCGGTGTCTTCGCCGGCCTGATCTACCACGACTACCTGCCGTTCGGCGCGGTGTCCGAGAACGTCGAGGGCTATGCCGGCACCGGCGGCTCGGGCGGGGTCGCCTCCGGGCGGGTGGCGTACGCACTGGGCCTGGAGGGCCCGGCGGTGACGGTGGACACGGCGTGCTCCTCGTCGCTGGTGGCGCTGCACCTGGCCTGCCAGTCGCTGCGCTCGGGGGAGAGCACGCTGGCCTTCGCCGGCGGCGTCAACGTGATGTCGACGCCCGGCACCTTCATCGACTTCACCCGGCAGGGCGGTCTGGCCGCCGACGGCCGGTGCAAGGCGTTCGCGGAGTCCGCGGACGGCACCGGGTGGGGCGAGGGCGTCGGCGTCCTGGTGCTGGAGCGGCTGTCGGACGCGCGGCGCAACGGTCACAAGGTGCTCGCGGTGGTGGCCGGTACGGCGGTCAACCAGGACGGCGCGTCCAACGGTCTCACCGCCCCGAACGGGCCGTCGCAGCAGCGGGTCATCCGGGCCGCGCTGGCCGGCGCCGGGTTGTCGGCAGCCGAGGTGGACGTGGTCGAGGCCCATGGCACCGGCACGCGGTTGGGTGACCCGATCGAGGCGCAGGCGCTGCTGGCGACCTACGGCCAGGGGCGACCGGAGGACCGGCCGCTGCTGCTGGGGTCCGTGAAGTCCAACATCGGGCACGCCCAGGCGGCCGCCGGTGTGGCGGGTGTCATCAAGATGGTCGCGGCGATGCAGCGCGGTGTGGTGCCGGCGACCCTGCACGTGGACGCGCCGTCCTCGCACGTGGACTGGGAGGCGGGCGCGGTCCGGCTGGTCACCGAGGCGCAGCCGTGGCCGGATGCCGGGCATCCCCGGCGCGCGGGTGTTTCGTCCTTCGGGTTCTCCGGGACCAATGCGCACGTGATCATCGAGCAGGCGCCGGAGCAGGATGCTCCAGTCGCACGTTCCGGTGGTGTCGAACTGCCGGTGGTGCCGTGGTCCCTCTCGGCGCGGTCGGCGGAGGGTCTTGCCGGTCAGGCGGAGCGGCTGTCGGCGTTCGTTGAGCGTGCTGATCCTGATGTCCTGGACGTGGGTTGGTCGTTGGCGGTGTCGCGGGCGGCGTTGGAGCAGCGGGCGGTGGTGCTGGGCTCGGACCGCGAGGAGTTGCTGGCGGGTCTTGCGGCGCTGGCCGAGGGCCGTGAGGTTCCCGGTGTGGTGATCGGGTCCGTGGGCGGTGCGGGCAAGGTCGGGTTCGTGTTCACCGGCCAGGGTGCGCAGCGCGTCGGTATGGGGCAGGGCTTGTATGCCGCCTTCCCGGTGTTCGCCGACGCCTTCGACGCGGTGTGTGCGGGGCTGGCTGAGCACTTGGACGGTTCGCCGGCGGGTGTGATCCGGGGCGAAGGTTCTCTCGACGAGACGGGCTGGGCGCAGCCCGCACTGTTCGCCGTTGAGGTGGCGTTGTTCCGTCTGCTTCAGTCGTGGGGTGTGAGCCCGCAGGTGGTGGCCGGGCACTCGATCGGTGAGCTGGCCGCAGCGCATGTGGCGGGGGTGTGGTCGCTGGAGGACGCCTGCGCGGTGGTGGCCGCGCGTGGCCGACTGATGCAGCAACTTCCGTCCGGCGGTGCGATGGTGGCCGTCGAGGCGACCGAGGGCGAGGTCTTCGAAGCGATGGCGGGTCGTACCGGTGTCGGTATCGCTGCGGTGAACGGCCCTCGCGCTGTGGTGATCTCGGGTGTCGAGGACGAAGTACTGGAGGCTGCCGCGCAGTTGGCCGCGTCCGGCGCACGCACGAAGCGTCTGCAGGTCTCGCACGCGTTCCACTCGCCGCTGATGGAGCCGATGTTGGAGGAGTTCGCCGGCGTCGTCGCCGCCGTGAGCTACCGCGTGCCCAAGCTGGCGATGGTCTCCGCCCTGACCGGTCTCCCGGTGACGGACGGGGTCACGGACCCGGCCTACTGGGTGAAGCACGTTCGCGAGGCGGTGCGCTTCCACGACGCCGCGCAGGCCCTGCGTGCGGCCGGCGTCCGGACGTTCGTGGAGATCGGCCCCGACGGTGTGCTGTCCGGTATGGGCCCGCAGACCCGTACCGACGACGGCGAGTCCGAGGTCTGGCTACCGCTGCTGCGCCGGGGCCGTGACGAGCCCCGCGCCCTGCTCACCGCCCTCGCGAAGCTCTTCGTGCGCGGTCTGGCGGTCGAGTGGGGCGAGGTCTTCGCGGGCACCGGCGCCCAGCGGATCGACCTGCCCACCTATGCCTTCCAGCGGCAGCGTCACTGGCTGCCGGCCGCTGCCGCCGCGGTGGACGCGGTCGGGCTGGGCCAGTCACCGGCGCGTCATCCGCTGCTGGGCGCGGCGGTGACCCTGCCGGCCAGTGGGGGTCTCGTGCTGACCGGGCGGCTGTCGCTGGCCGGACAACCGTGGCTGGCCGATCACGTGGTCGCCGGGCAGGTGGTCCTGCCGGGGACGGCGCTGGTCGAGATGGCCGTACGGGCCGGGGACGAGACCGGGTGCGGGCGGGTCGAGGAACTGGTGATCGAGGCGCCGTTGGTGCTCCCGCCGCAGGGCGCGGTCCGGGTGCAGGTCACGGTGGACGAGGCGGACGAGTCCGGCCGGCGTGCCGTGGCCGTCTACGCCCAGGCCGAGGACGCGGCGTTCGCGGAGGAGTGGACCCGTCATGCGTCGGGCACGCTGACGCCGGTCGCGCCGGAGGCGGTGGAGGCGCTGACCGAGTGGCCGCCGGCGGGTGCCGTGGCGGTGGACCTCGAAGGCTTCTACTCGGCGCTGGCCGACAGCGGTCTCGCCTACGGTCCGGTGTTCCAGGGGATACGTGCGGCGTGGCGGCGTGGCGAGGAGTTGTTCGCCGAGGTCGCGCTGCCGGACGGTGTCAGCGCGTCCGGGTTCGGGCTGCACCCCGCCCTGCTGGACGCCTCCCTGCACGTGATTGTGGGCACGGGCGAGCGCTTGGCGCGGCCGGAAGTGCCGTTCGCCTGGGGCGATGTGGTGGTGCATGCCGCGGATGCGGTGGCTGCCCGGGTGCGGGTCACGCCTTTGGGTGAGGGCGTGTCGCTGACCCTGGCCGATGCCACGGGTGGGTTGATCGCCTCGGTGGGTTCGGTGGTCCTGCGCCCCTTCGCAGCGGTGGCGGCGCCGGCTCATGGTGACCTGTTCGGTGTGGAGTGGGTTCCGGCTGACCTGACCGGCGCCGCGACGGAGGGTGGTCGGTGGGCTGTCCTCGGGACGGCGGAGCTGGCGGGCGCGGAGTCGTTCCCGGACTTGGCGGCGCTGGTGGCGTCGGCGGAGCCGGCCCCTGAGGTCGTGGTGGTGCGGGTTGTGCCGGATGCGGTGGACGAGGTCCCGGCTGTGGCTGGTCGCACAACCGCTGACGTGCTGGGTCTGGTGCAGGAGTGGTTGGCGGCGGAGTCCCTGTCCGGGTCCCGTCTGCTGGTGGTGACGGACCGAGCGGTGGACGCCGGGCCGGAGGCGTCGATGGACGTCGCGGCTGCTCCGGTGTGGGGCCTGGTCCGGGTGGCGCAGGCGGAGAACCCGGACCGGATCGTTCTGGCCGATGTGGACGAGATGTCCGCAGAGCTGCTGCGCCTGGGCGTTGCCTCGGGTGAGCCGCAGTTCGCGGTGCGGGCCGGCCAGGTGCGTGTACCCAGGCTGGTACGAGTGCCGTCCACGGCTGCGGCTGTTGCCGGGGACCGTCCGGGCACGGTGCTGATCACAGGCGCGTCGGGTGCGCTGGGCGGTCTGGTGGCGCGGCACCTCGCGGAGAGCGGGCGGGCCGAGCACCTGGTCCTGCTGTCGCGTCGGGGCATCGAGGCCCCCGGAATGCCGGAGCTGGTCGCCGACCTGAAGGGCCTGGGTGTCGAGGTCACGATCGCGGCCTGCGACGCGGCCGACCGCGAGGAACTCGCCGACGCGCTCGCGGGTGTGCCGCTGACGGGTGTCGTCCACGCGGCCGGGATCGTCGACGACGGGCTCGTCGCCTCGCTGACCCCGGAGCGGGTGGCGGCGGTGATGCGGCCGAAGGTCGACGCCGCCTGGCACCTGCACGAGCTGACCCGCCACCTGGACCTCGACATGTTCGTCCTGTTCTCCTCGGTGGCCGGCGTCTGGGGCAACCCGGGTCAGGCGAACTACGCGGCGGGGAACACGTTCCTGGACGCCCTGGCCGCCCACCGGCGGTACGAGGGCCTCCCCGGTGTGTCGCTGGCGTGGGGCCCGTGGGAGAACGGCATGGCCGGCGGTCTCACCGACGCCGACTGGCGCCGGCTGTCCCGTCAGGGGCTGAGGCCGCTGCCCGCGGCCGACGGGCTCGGCATGCTCGACGCGGCCGCCCGCGCCGCCGCGCCGCTCGTGGTGACGGCCAGGCTGGACCTGGCCGCCCTGCGGAACTCCGGCGAGGTGCCGCCGCTGCTGACCGGTCTGGTCCGCGCCGGGCACCAGGGCTCCCGCACCCGCCGCTCGGCGGGCCGGGCCGCCGTCGGCGCCCAGAACGCGTTGGCCGCGCGGCTGGCCGGCCTGGGGCCGGACGAGCAGCGGGAGGTGGTGCGGGAGCTGGTCCTGTCGCAGGCCGCCCTGGTGTTGGGGATGGCCGGACCGGCCGGCCTGGACGCCGAACGTTCCTTCCGGGACGTCGGGTTCGACTCGCTCACCGCCGTCGAACTGCGCAGCCGACTGAGCAATGTGACGGGTCTGCGGCTCTCGGCGACGATCGTGTTCGACTACCCGACACCGGCGGCCCTGGTCGGCCACCTGGTGGGCGAGCTGGTCGGTGGGGTCGAGCCCGTGTCGGCGGGCTCCGCACGGTCCGTGGTCCGACGCGCGTCGGCCGAGGACGACCGCGTGGTGATCGTCGGGATGGCGTGCCGGTTCCCGGGCGGGGTGTCGTCGCCAGGTGAGTTCTGGGAGCTGCTGGAGTCGCGCGGGGACGCGATCGGCCTCTTCCCGACCGACCGCGGCTGGCCCGGCGACGTGGTCGATCCGGATCCGGACGCGGTGGGCAAGAGCGTGTCCGGTGAAGGCGGATTCCTCTACGACGCTGCCGAGTTCGACGCGGAGTTCTTCGGGATCAGCCCACGTGAGGCGGTCGCGACGGATCCGCAGCAGCGGTTGTTGCTGGAGGCGTCGTGGGAGGCGTTGGAGGACGCGGGGATCGACCCGACGGGGCTGCGGGGCAGTGCGACGGGGGTGTTCTCGGGGCTCTTCTATCACGACTACCTGCCGTCGCACTTCGTGCCGGAGGAGGTCGAGGGGTACCTGGGGACGGGTGGCACGGGTTCGGTGGCCTCGGGGCGGGTGGCGTATGCGCTGGGGCTGGAAGGTCCGGCGGTGACGGTGGACACGGCGTGTTCGTCGTCGCTGGTGGCGCTGCACCTGGCCTGCCAGTCGCTGCGCTCGGGGGAGAGTTCGCTCGCGCTGGCCGGTGGTGTGACGGTGATGTCGACGCCCGGCACGTTCATCGACTTCTCGCGGCAGCGCGGCCTTGCGGCCGACGGGCGCTGCAAGGCGTTCGCGGAGTCCGCGGACGGTACGGGCTGGGGCGAGGGCGTCGGCGTCCTGGTGGTGGAGCGCATGTCCGACGCGCTGCGCAACGGGCACCGCATCCTGGCCGTGGTCGCCGGTACGGCGGTCAACCAGGACGGCGCGTCCAACGGTCTGACGGCGCCGAACGGGCCGTCCCAGCAGCGGGTCATCCGGGCGGCCCTGGCCAACGCCGGTCTGTCGGCGGCCGAGGTGGACGTGGTCGAGGGCCACGGCACCGGCACGCGGTTGGGTGACCCGATCGAGGCGCAGGCGTTGCTGGCGACGTACGGCCAGGACCGGCCGCAGGAGCGGCCGCTGCTCCTGGGGTCCGTGAAGTCCAACATCGGTCACGCGCAGGCCGCCGCCGGTGCCGCAGGGATCATCAAGATGATCGCCGCGATGCAGCACGGTGTGGTGCCGGCGACGCTGCACGCGGACGAGCCGTCCTCGCGGATCGACTGGGAGTCGGGCGCCGTCCGACTGGTGACCGAAGCGGTGCCGTGGCCGGATGCCGGGCACCCCCGGCGCGCGGGTGTTTCGTCCTTCGGGTTCTCCGGGACCAATGCGCACGTGATCATCGAGCAGGCGCCGGACCAGGACACTTCGGGCTCCGGTTCCGGTGGTGTTGAACTGCCGGTGGTGCCGTGGTCCCTTTCGGCGCGGTCGGCGGAGGGTCTTGCCGGTCAGGCGGAGCGGCTGTCGGCGTTCGTTGAGCGCTCTGATGCTGATGTCGTCGATGTGGGTTGGTCGTTGGCGGTGTCGCGGGCGGCGTTGGAGCAGCGGGCGGTGGTGCTGGGCTCGGACCGCGAGGAGATGTTGGCCGGTCTTGCGGCGTTGGCCGAGGGCCGGGAGGTTCCCGGTGTGGTGACCGGGTCCGTGGGCGGTGCGGGCAAGGTCGGGTTCGTGTTCACCGGCCAGGGTGCGCAGCACGTTGGCATGGGGCAGGGCTTGTACGAGGCGTTCCCGGTGTTCGCCGAGGCGTTCGACGCGGTGTGTGCGGGTCTGGCCGAGCACTTGGACGGTTCCCTCGCCGCCGTCATCCGGGGTGAGGGCCCGATCGATGAGACGGGGTGGGCGCAGCCCGCACTGTTCGCCGTCGAGGTTGCCCTTCACCGGCTGCTGGAGTCGTGGGGTGTGAGTCCCCAGGTGGTGGCCGGTCATTCGATCGGTGAGCTGGCGGCGGCGCATGTGGCGGGGGTGTGGTCGCTGGAGGACGCCTGCGCTGTAGTGGCCGCACGCGGCCGGCTCATGCAACAACTGCCCTCCGGCGGTGCGATGGTGGCCGTCGAGGCGACGGAGGAGCAGGTCTTCGAAGCGATCGCGGGCCGGGCCGGTGTCGGTATCGCCGCGGTGAACGGCCCCAAGGCTGTGGTGATCTCCGGCGTAGAGGACGAAGTACTCGATGCGGCAGCGCAGTTGGCCACGTTCGGCGCACGCACGAAGCGTCTCCAGGTTTCCCACGCCTTCCATTCCCCGTTGATGGAGCCGATGCTGGAGGAGTTCGCCCGCGTCGTCGCCGCCGTCAGCTACCGCACGCCCAAGCTGACCATGGTCTCCGCCCTCACCGGTGTCCCGGTGACGGGCGAGGTCACGGACCCGGCCTACTGGGTGAAGCATGTCCGCGAGGCGGTCCGCTTCCACGACGCCGCGCAGGCCCTTCGTGCGGCCGGTGTGCGGACGTTCGTGGAGATCGGCCCCGACGGTGTGCTGTCCGGCATGGGCCCGCAGACCCGTACGGACGACCAGGGCGAGCCCGAGGTCTGGCTCCCGCTGCTCCGTCGCGGCCGTGACGAGCCCCGCGCCTTGATGGCCGCCCTCGCGAAGCTCTTCGTGCGGGGCGTGCCGGTCGCCTGGGAGCAGGTCTATGCGGACACCGGTGCCCAGCAGGTCGACCTGCCCACCTACGCCTTCCAGCGGCAGCGCTACTGGCTGACCGCGACGGCGGGCAGCCGTGCCGAGGACCTCGGGCTGGAGAGCGCAGGGCACCCCCTGCTGGGCGCGGCGGTCACCCTGCCGTCGAGTGGTGGCGTGGTCCTGACCGGGCGGCTGTCATTGGCCGCGCAGCCCTGGCTGGCCGATCACGTGGTCGCCGGGCAGGTCGTCGTCCCCGGCGCCGCGCTGGTGGAGATGGCCGTGCGCGCGGGCGACGAGGCCGGCTGCACCCGGGTCGAGGAACTGTTGATCGAGGCGCCACTGGTGTTGCCGCCCCAGGGCGGGGCGCGGGTGCAGGTGACGGTCGACGAGGCGGACGAGTCCGGCCGCCGTGCCGTGGCCGTCTACGCCCAGGCCGAGGAAGCGGCGCAGGAGGAGGAGTGGACCCGGCACGCCGCCGGTGTTCTCGCTCCGGCCGACACGTCTGCCGATGTTCACGGCGATCTGGCGCAGTGGCCGCCGGCGGGTGCCGAGGCGGTGGATCTTGACGGGTTCTACCCGGGGCTCGCCGACAGCGGCCTCGCCTACGGTCCGGTGTTCCAGGGGGTGCGGGCGGCGTGGCGGCGTGGCGAGGAGCTGTTCGCCGAGGTCGCGCTGCCGGACGGGGTGAGCGTGACCGACTTCGGGCTGCACCCCGCTCTGCTGGACGCCGCCCTGCACGTGATCGTGGGCACGGGCGAGCGCCTGGCGCGGCCGGAAGTGCCTTTCGCCTGGGGCGATGTGGTGGTGCATGCCGCGGATGCGGTGGCCGCCCGGGTGCGGGTCACGCCTGTGGGCGAAGGCGTGTCGCTGACCCTGGCCGATGCCACGGGTGCGTTGATCGCGTCGGTCGGTTCGGTGGTCCTGCGGCCTTTCGCGGGCGCCACGGCACCCGCGAGCGACGGCCTGTTCGGCGTCGAGTGGGTTCCGGCTGCCCTGGACGGCGCTGCGACGGAGGGTGGTCGGTGGGTTGTCCTCGGGACGGCGGAGCTGGCGGGTGTGGAGTCGTTCCCGGATCTGGCGGCGCTGGTGGCGTCGGCGGAGCCGGCCCCTGAGGTCGTGGTGGTGCGGGTCGTGCCGGAGCCGGGTGATGTACCGGCTGCGGCTGGTCGCACGGCTGCCGGTGTGCTGGGTCTGGTGCAGGAGTGGTTGGCCGCGGAACGGCTGGTCGGGTCCCGTCTGCTGGTGGTGACCGAGCGGGCCGTCGACGCCGGTCCCGAGGCACCGACGGAGGTCGCGGCCGCTCCGGTGTGGGGTCTGGTTCGGGTGGCGCAGGCGGAGAACCCTGGCCGGATCGTTCTGGCCGATGTCGACGAGATGTCCGCAGAGTGGTTGCGCCAGGGCGTGGCCTCCGGTGAGCCGCAGTTCACGGTGCGGGCCGGCCAGATACGTGTACCCAGGCTGGTGCGAGTGCCGTCCACGCCTGCCGCCGACTCGGGTGGCCGTCCGGGCACGGTGCTGATCACAGGCGCGTCCGGTGTGTTGGGCGGTCTGGTGGCCCGGCGCCTCGCGGAGAGCGGGCGGGCCGAGCACCTGGTCCTGCTGTCGCGTCGGGGCATCGAGGCCGCGGGGATGTCGGAGCTGGTGGCCGACCTGAAGGGCCTGGGTGTCGAGGTCACGGTCGCGGCCTGCGACGTGGCCGATCGCGAGGAACTCGCGGACGTGCTGGAGGGTTTGGCGCTGAACGGTGTCGTCCACGCGGCGGGTGTTCTGGACGACGGGCTCGTCGCCTCGCTGACTCCGGAGCGGTTGGCGGCGGTGATGCGGCCGAAGGTCGACGCGGCGTGGCATCTGCATGAGCTGACGCGCGAGCTGGACCTGGACATGTTCGTCCTGTTCTCCTCGATCGCGGGTGTGATCGGTAACGCGGGTCAGGCGAACTACGCGGCGGGGAACACGTTCCTGGACGCGCTGGCCGCTCACCGGCGGCACGAGGGCCTGGCCGCGGTGTCGTTGGCGTGGGGCCCGTGGGAGAACGGCATGGCGGGTGAGCTCTCGGCTGCGGACCGTCGCCGGATGGGCCGGCAGGGTCTGCGGCCATTCTCCGACGCACGTGGGCTCGCCGTCCTGGAGGCGGCCCTCGGACGGCCCGAAGAACTCTTCGTGGCAGCGGAGTTGAACCTGGCCGCCCTGAAGGGATCCGGCGAGGTCCCGCCGCTGCTGTCCGGTCTGGTGCGCGGATCGCGGGCCGGTGGGTCGGCCCGTCGATCGGTCGCGGAGCCTGCCGCCGACGGTCGGAGTGCCCTGGCCGCGCGGCTGGCCGGGCTGGGGCCGGACGAGCAGCGGGAGGTGGTGCGGGAGCTGGTGCTGTCGCAGGCCGCTCTGGTGCTGGGGATGGCCGGTCCGGGCAGTCTGGACGCCGAACGTTCCTTCCGGGACGTCGGGTTCGACTCGCTCACCGCCGTCGAACTGCGCAACCGGCTGAACAGCGCCACCGGCCTGCGGCTGCCGGCCACGGCGGTCTTCGACTACCCGAGCCCGACGGCCCTGGCCGACTTCCTGGCCCAGGAGACCTTCGGGTCGGTCGCCGAGGTGTCGGGCGCCCTGGCGGCGTACTCCGGACTCGACCGGCTCGAAGCCTCGGTCACCGAGCTCCTGGGCGACGAAGACGCCCGGGCCCGGGTCACGGCGCGGCTCAAGGACATCCTCTCGGCGCTGAG
Organism: Kitasatospora sp. NPDC028961; assembly: GCF_055564815.1. Lineage (NCBI taxonomy): Bacteria > Bacillati > Actinomycetota > Actinomycetes > Kitasatosporales > Streptomycetaceae > Kitasatospora > Kitasatospora sp. NPDC028961. The sequence goes on from NZ_JBVHVO010000011.1 coordinate 198,786, forward strand.
CGACACCGCCGGGTCCGGCGAGGGCGACGAGGGCGCCTCGGTCGCCGAGACGATCCAATCGGCCAGTGACGACGACATGTTCGACTTCATCGACAACCAGCTCGGGCTCTGAGTACGTCGCCGTACCACCGTGCGAAATGAGGAAGGCGTCCATCGGATGGCGAACGAAGAGAAGCTCCGTGACTACCTCAAGCGGGTCACTACCGACCTGGCGCAGACCCGGGAGCGCCTGCGCGAGGTGGAGGGCCGGCAGCAGGAACCCGTGGCCATCGTCGGTATGGCGTGCCGGTTCCCGGGCGGGGTGTCGTCACCGGAGGAGTTCTGGCAGCTGGTGGCCTCGGGCGGGGACGCGATCGGCCACTTCCCGACGGACCGCGGCTGGCCGGGGAACCTGGTCGATCCGGATCCGGACGCGGTGGGCAAGAGCGTCTCCGGCGAGGGTGGATTCCTCTACGACGCGGGGGAGTTCGACGCGGAGTTCTTCGGGATCAGTCCGCGTGAGGCGGTCGTGATGGATCCGCAGCAGCGCTTGCTGCTGGAGACGTCCTGGCACGCGCTGGAGGGTGCCGGGATCGACCCGACGGGGCTGCGGGGCAGCGCGACGGGCGTGTTCGCCGGCCTCTTCTACCACGACTACCTGCCGTTCTACCCCGTACCGGAGGAGGCCGAGGGCTATCTCGGCACCGGGGGCATGGGGTCGGTCGTCTCCGGGCGGGTGGCGTATGCGCTGGGGCTGGAGGGTCCGGCGGTGACGGTGGACACGGCGTGTTCGTCGTCGCTGGTGGCGCTGCACCTGGCCTGCCAGTCGCTGCGGTCGGGGGAGAGTTCGCTCGCGCTGGCGGGTGGTGTGACGGTGATGTCGACACCCGGTACGTTCATCGACTTCTCGCGGCAGCGCGGTCTGGCCGCCGACGGGCGCTGCAAGGCCTACGCGGAGTCCGCGGACGGCACGGGGTGGGGCGAGGGCGTCGGCGTCCTGGTGGTCGAACGGCTGTCGGACGCGCGCCGTAACGGTCACAAGGTGCTCGCGGTGGTGACCGGCACGGCGGTCAACCAGGACGGTGCGTCCAACGGTCTCACCGCCCCGAACGGGCCCTCCCAGCAGCGGGTGATCCGGGCCGCGCTGGCCAGCGCCGGAGTCGGCGCCGACGGCGTGGATGTCGTCGAGGGCCACGGCACCGGCACGCGGTTGGGTGACCCGATCGAGGCGCAGGCGTTGCTGGCGACCTACGGCCAGGAGCGGCCGGCCGACCGGCCGCTGCTGCTGGGCTCGGTGAAGTCGAACATCGGGCACGCGCAGGCGGCCGCCGGTGTGGCGGGTGTCATCAAGATGGTTGCCGCGATGCAGCACGGTGTGGTGCCGGCGACGCTGCACGCGGACGAGCCGTCCTCGCGGATCGACTGGGAGTCGGGCGCGGTCCGGCTGGTCACCGAGGCGCAGCCGTGGCCGGAGACGGGTGAGCGGCCGCGTCGGGCAGGTGTGTCGTCCTTCGGGTTCTCCGGGACCAACGCACACGTGATCGTCGAGCAGGCGCCGGCTGAGGAGGCTGTCGCGCCGAGGGGCGAGGGCTGGACGCTGCCGGTGGTGCCGTGGTCCCTCTCGGGGCGGTCGGCGGAGGGTCTTGCCGGTCAGGCGGAGCGGCTGTCGGCGTTCGTTGAGCGCTCTGATGCTGAAGTAATCGATGTGGGTTGGTCGTTGGCGGTGTCGCGGGCGGCGTTGGAGCAGCGGGCGGTGGTGCTGGGCTCGGACCGCGAGGAGTTGCTGGCGGGTCTTGCGGCGCTGGCCGGGGGCCGTGAGGTTCCCGGTGTGGTGACCGGCTCCGTGGGGGGTGCGGGCAAGGTCGGGTTCGTGTTCACCGGCCAGGGTGCGCAGCGCGTCGGTATGGGGCAGGGCTTGTATGCCGCCTTCCCGGTGTTCGCCGACGCCTTCGACGCGGTGTGTGCGGGGCTGGCCGAGCACTTGGACGGTTCCCTCGCCGCCGTGATCCGGGGTGAGGGCCCGATCGACGAGACGGGGTGGGCGCAGCCCGCACTGTTCGCGGTCGAGGTGGCGCTGTTCCGGCTGCTGGAGTCGTGGGGCGTGAGCCCCCAGGTGGTGGCCGGTCATTCGATCGGTGAGCTGGCCGCAGCGCATGTGGCCGGGGTGTGGTCGCTGGACGACGCCTGTGCTGTGGTGGCCGCGCGTGGCCGACTGATGCAGCAACTTCCGTCCGGCGGTGCGATGGTGGCCGTCGAGGCGACCGAGGGCGAGGTCCTCGAAGCGATCGCGGGTCGTACCGGTGTCGGTATCGCTGCGGTGAACGGCCCTCGCGCTGTGGTGATCTCGGGTGTCGAGGACGAAGTCCTGGAGGCCGCCGCGCAGTTGGCCGCGTCCGGCGCGCGCACGAAGCGTCTCCAGGTTTCCCACGCGTTCCATTCCCCGCTGATGGAGCCGATGCTGGAGCAGTTCGCCCGTGTCGTCGCCGCCGTCAGCTACCGCACGCCCAAGCTGACGATGGTCTCCGCCCTCACCGGTCTCCCGGTGACGGACGAGGTCACGGACCCGGCCTACTGGGTGAAGCACGTCCGCGAGGCGGTGCGCTTCCACGACGCCGCGCAGTCCCTGCGTGCGGCCGGTGTGCGGACGTTCGTGGAGATCGGCCCGGACGGCGTGCTGTCCGGCATGGGCCCGCAGACCCGTACCGACGACGGCGAGCCCGAGGTCTGGCTCCCGCTGCTCCGTCGCGGCCGTGACGAACCCCGCGCCCTGATGACCGCCCTCGCGAAGCTCTTCGTGCGGGGCGTGCCGGTCGCCTGGGAGCAGGTCTACGCGGACACCGGCGCCCAGCAGGTCGACCTGCCCACCTACGCCTTCCAGCGCCGGCGCTACTGGCTGCCGACCGGCTCCGGTGTGGTGGACGCGGCCGGGCTGGGCCAGTCACCGGCGCGTCATCCGCTGCTGGGCGCGGCGGTGACGCTGCCGGCCAGCGGGGGTCTGGTGCTGACCGGGCGGCTGTCACTGGCTGCCCAGCCCTGGCTGGCCGACCACGTGGTGGCCGGGCAGGTCGTCGTCCCAGGGGCGGCGCTGGTCGAGATGGTGGTGCGCGCGGGCGACGAGGCCGAGTACAGCCGGGTCGAGGAACTGCTGATCGAGGCGCCGCTGGTGCTGCCGCTCCAGGGCGCGGTCCGGGTGCAGGTCACGGTGGACGAGGCGGACGAGTCCGGCCGCCGTGCGGTCGCGGTGTATGCCCAGTCCGAGGAGGCGGCCTTCGCGGAGGAGTGGGCCCGGCACGCGACGGGCGCGCTGACACCGGTCGCGCCGAGTGCCGACACCGTGCTGCCGGCCGAGTGGCCCCCGGCGGGCGCCGAGGCGGTGGATCTGGACGGGTTCTACCCACGCCTGGCCGTCAGTGGCCTCGCCTACGGTCCGGTGTTCCAGGGGATGCAGGCAGCCTGGCGGCGGGGCGAGGAGCTGTTCGCCGAGGTCGCACTGCCGGACGGTGTCGGCGTGTCCGGATTCGGGCTGCACCCGGCCCTGCTGGACAGCGCGCTGCACGTGGCGGGGTTGGGCGACGACGGGGACGGCCTGACGCTGCCGTTCGCGTGGAGTGACGTCGAGGTGCACGCATCGGGTGCGGTGGCGGCCCGGGTGCGTGTGGCACCGGCTGCCTCGGGCGAGGGCGTGTCGATCACGTTGGCCGATGCTGCGGGCGAGCTGGTGGCGTCGGTCGGTTCGTTGGTGCTGAGGGCGGCCTCGGCCGAGGACCTGGCGGGTGGCACCGGGGCCGCGACTGAGTCGATGTTCGGTGTGGAGTGGGTTCCGGCTGCCCTGACCGGCGCCGCGACGGAGGGTGGCCGGTGGGCTGTTCTCGGGACGGCGGAGCTGGCGGGTGTGGAGTCGTTCCCGGACTTGGCGGCGCTGGTGGCGTCGGCGGGGGCCGTGCCCGAGGTGGTGGTGGTGCGGGTTGTGCCGGACGCCGTGGACGAGGTCCCGGCTGTGGCTGGGCGCACAACCGCTGACGTGCTGGGTCTGGTGCAGGAGTGGTTGGCGGCGGAGTCCCTGTCCGGGTCCCGTCTGCTGGTGGTGACGGACCGAGCGGTGGACGCCGGGCCGGAGGCGTCGATGGACGTCGCGGCCGCTCCGGTGTGGGGTCTGGTTCGGGTGGCGCAGGCGGAGAACCCTGGCCGGATCGTTCTGGCCGATGTGGATGAGATGTCCGCAGAGTGGTTGCGCCTGGGCGTTGCCTCGGGTGAGGCGCAGTTCGTGGTGCGGGCCGGCCAGGTGCGGGTACCCAGGTTGGTGCGGGTGCCGTCCACGGCTGCGGCTGTTGCCGGGGACCGTCCGGGCACGGTGCTGATCACAGGCGCGTCGGGTGCGCTGGGTGGTTTGGTGGCGCGGCACCTCGCGGAGAGCGGGCGGGCCGAGCACCTGGTCCTGCTGTCGCGTCGGGGCATCGAGGCCGCCGGGATGCCGGAGCTGGTCGCCGACCTGAAGGGGCTGGGTGTCGAGGTCACGGTCGTGGCCTGTGACGTGTCCGATCGCGAGGAACTCGCCGACGCGTTGAAGGGCTTGGCGCTGCACGGTGTCGTCCACGCGGCGGGTGTTCTGGACGACGGGCTCGTCGCCTCGCTGACTCCGGAGCGGTTGGCGGCGGTGATGCGGCCGAAGGTCGACGCGGCGTGGTATCTGCATGAGCTGACGCGCGAGCTGGACCTGGACATGTTCGTCCTGTTCTCCTCGATCGCGGGTGTGATCGGTAACGCGGGTCAGGCGAACTACGCGGCGGGGAACACGTTCCTGGACGCGCTGGCCGCTCACCGGCGGCACGAGGGCCTCCCCGGTGTGTCGTTGGCGTGGGGTCCGTGGGAGAACGGCATGGCGGGTGAGCTCTCGGCTGCGGACCGCCGCCGGATGGGCCGGCAGGGTCTGCGGCCATTCTCCGACGCGCGCGGGCTCGCCGTCCTGGAGGCGGCCGTCGGCCGGCCCGAAGCGCTCCTCGTCGCGGCCGAGTTGAACCTGGCCGCCCCGAGGGGATCCGGCGAGGTTCCGCCGCTGCTGTCCGGCCTCGTCCGTGCGACACGCGCAGGCTCGCGTACCCGCCGTACGGCCGGACTGCCGAGCACCGACGGTCGTAGCGCCCTTGCCGCGCGGCTGGCCGGGCTGGGCGTGGACGAGCAGCGGGAGGTGGTGCGGGAGCTGGTGCTGTCGCAGGCCGCCCTGGTGCTGGGGATGGCCGGACCGGGCAGCCTGGACGCCGAACGGTCCTTCCGGGACGTCGGGTTCGACTCGCTCACCGCCGTCGAACTGCGCAACCGGCTGAACAGCGCCACCGGACTGCGGCTGCCGGCGACAACGGTGTTCGACTATCCGACCCCGGCGGCCCTGGTCGGCTTCCTGCTGGGTGAGCTGGTCGGTGGCAACGACCCCGTCTCGACGGGTACCGCGCTCCCGGCCTCCGGGCGCGCACGGGTCGAGGACGAGCCGCTGGTGATCGTCGGGATGGCGTGCCGGTTCCCGGGCGGCGTGTCGTCCCCGGGCGACTTCTGGGAGTTGCTCGCCTCGGGCGGGGACGCCATCGGGGAGTTCCCCACCGACCGGGGCTGGGCGACGGACGTCTACGACCCCGATCCGGCGGCCGCAGGCCGGAGCGTCTCGCGGGAGGGCGGATTCCTCTACGACGCTGCCGAGTTCGACGCGGAGTTCTTCGGGATCAGTCCGCGTGAGGCGGTCGCGATGGACCCGCAGCAGCGGTTGTTGCTGGAGGCGTCGTGGGAGGCGTTGGAGGACGCGGGGATCGACCCGACGGGGCTGCGGGGCAGTGCGACGGGGGTGTTCTCGGGGCTCTTCTATCACGACTACCTGCCGTCGCACTTCGTGCCGGAGGAGGTCGAGGGGTACCTGGGGACGGGTGGCACGGGTTCGGTGGCCTCGGGGCGGGTGGCGTATGCGCTGGGGCTGGAGGGTCCGGCGGTGACGGTGGACACGGCGTGTTCGTCGTCGTTGGTGGCGTTGCACCTGGCCTGCCAGTCGCTGCGCTCGGGGGAGAGTTCGCTCGCGCTGGCCGGTGGTGTGACGGTGATGTCGACACCCGGCACGTTCATCGACTTCTCGCGGCAACGCGGCCTGGCCCCGGACGGGCGCTGCAAGGCCTACGCGGAGTCCGCGGACGGCACCGGCTGGGGCGAGGGCGTCGGCGTCCTGGTGGTGGAGCGGCTGTCGGACGCACGCCGCAATGGTCACAAGGTGCTTGCGGTCGTGCGGGGTTCGGCGGTCAACCAGGACGGTGCGTCCAACGGTCTGACGGCGCCGAACGGGCCGTCGCAGCAGCGGGTGATCCGGGCCGCGCTGGCCAACGCCGGTCTGTCGGCGGCCGAGGTGGACGTGGTCGAGGGCCACGGCACCGGCACGCGGTTGGGTGACCCGATCGAGGCGCAGGCGTTGCTGGCGACCTACGGCCAGGAGCGGCCGGCCGACCGGCCGCTGCTGCTGGGCTCGGTGAAGTCGAACATCGGGCACGCGCAGGCGGCCGCCGGTGTGGCGGGTGTCATCAAGATGGTTGCCGCGATGCAGCGCGGGACCGTTCCGGCGACGCTGCACGTGGACGAGCCGTCCTCGCATGTGGACTGGGCGGCAGGCGCGGTCCGGCTGGTCACCGAGGCGCAGCCGTGGCCGGAGACGGGTGAGCGGCCGCGTCGGGCGGGCGTGTCGTCGTTCGGGTTCTCCGGGACCAACGCACACGTGATCATCGAGCAGGCTCCCGAGCAGGACATTCCGCGCCCCCGGGCGGACCACCGGACGCTCCCGGTGGTGCCGTGGGTGGTGTCGGGGCGGTCGGCGGAAGGTCTTGCCGGGCAGGCGGAGCGGCTCGCGGACTTCGTACAGCGGTCTGACGCTGACGTCCTGGACGCTGGTTGGTCGTTGGCGGTGTCGCGGGCGGCGTTGGAGCAGCGGGCGGTGGTGCTGGGCTCGGACCGCGAGGAGCTGGTGGCGGGTCTTGCGGCGCTGGCCGAGGACCGCGAGGTCCCCGGCGTCGTGACCGGGTCCGTGGGCGGTGCGGGCAAGGTCGGGTTCGTGTTCACCGGCCAGGGCGCGCAGCGCGTTGGCATGGGGCAGGGCCTCTACCAGGCGTTCCCGGTCTTCGCCGACGCGTTCGACGCGGTGTGCGCGGGTCTGGCCGAGCACCTGGACGGTTCCCTCGCCGCCGTCATCCGGGGTGAGGGCCCGATCGACGAGACGGGCTGGGCGCAGCCCGCTTTGTTCGCCGTTGAGGTTGCCCTTCACCGTCTGCTTCAGTCGTGGGGTGTGAGCCCCCAGGTGGTGGCCGGTCACTCGATCGGTGAGCTGGCCGCGGCGCATGTGGCGGGGGTGTGGTCGCTGGAGGACGCCTGCGCGGTGGTGGCCGCGCGTGGCCAGCTGATGCAGCAACTTCCGTCCGGTGGTGCGATGGTGGCCGTCGAGGCGACGGAGGAGCAGGTCTTCGAAGCGATCGCGGGCCGGGCCGGTGTCGGAGTCGCCGCGGTGAACGGCCCCAAGGCTGTGGTGATCTCCGGCGTCGAGGATGAAGTACTTCAGGCTGCCGCGCAGTTGGCTCAGGCGGGCGCACGCACGAAGCGTCTCCAGGTCTCGCACGCGTTCCACTCGCCGCTGATGGAGCCGATGCTGGAGGAGTTCGCCCGCGTCGTCGCCGCCGTCAGCTACCGCACGCCCAAGCTGACCATGGTCTCCGCCCTGACCGGTCTCCCGGTGACGGACGAAGTCACGGACCCGGCCTACTGGGTGAAGCACGTTCGCGAGGCGGTGCGCTTCCACGACGCCGCGCAGGCCCTTCGCGCCGCCGGCGTCCGGACGTTCGTGGAGATCGGCCCCGACGGCGTGCTGTCCGGCATGGGCCCGCAGACCCGCACGGACGACCAGGGCGAGCCCGAGGTCTGGCTCCCCCTCCTGCGTCGCGGCCGTGACGAGCCCCGCGCCCTGTTCACCGCCCTCGCGAAACTCTTCGTGCGCGGCGTGCCGGTCGCCTGGGAGCAGGTCTACGCGGACACCGGCGCCCAGCAGGTCGACCTGCCCACCTACGCCTTCCAGCGTCAGCGCTACTGGCTGACCGCGACGGCGGGCAGCCGCGCCGAGGACCTCGGTCTGGAGAACCCCGGACACCCGCTGCTCGGCGCCGCCGTCACCCTGCCCGGCACCGGCGGCGTCGTCCTGACCGGGCAGCTGTCACTGGCCGCGCAACCGTGGCTGGCCCAGTCGCTCCTCAGGGACCGGGTCATGGTCCCCACGGCGGCGCTGGTCGAGATGGCCGTGCGCGCGGGCGACGAGGTCGGCTGCGGACGGGTCGAGGAACTGACCGTCGAGATGCCGGTCGTGCTGCCGGAGCGCGGCGGCGTGCGCGTCCAGGTGACCGTCGGGGAGAGCGGTCCCGCCGGGCGGCGGGAGGTCGCGCTGTTCGCGCGGGCGGACGACGGGGAGTGGGTGCGGCACGCGTCCGGCACCCTGGCCCCGGACGAGCCGGCCGGCCACTCCGGTGCTGACATGGCGGCGTGGAGCGTGCAGTGGCCGCCGGTGGGTGCCGAGGCGGCCGACGTGGACGCGATGTACGCGCGGCTGGCGGCGGCCGGGCTCGGCTACCGGCCGGCGGTCCGGGCCGCGTGGCGGCGCGGCGACGAGGTGTTCGCCGAGGTGGCGTCGGCCGAGGGGACCGAGGTGTCCGGGTTCGGGGTGCACCCCGCCCTGCTGGACGCCGCGCTGCACCTCATCGGCCTGGAACAGGCCGCCGAGGAGGGCCCGCTGCTGCCCCTCGGGTGGGCCGACGTGACGGTCCACGCCTCGGGCGCCCCGGCGGCGCGCGTAAGGGTGGCGCCGTCGGCCTCGGGCGAGGGCGTCTCGGTGGCCCTGGCCGACCAGTCCGGCCAGCCGATCGTCTCGGTCGGCTCGGTGGTGCTCGGAGCGCCGGCCGCCGGCTTGGTGGACCGGGCCGCGGGGGCGGTCGGTGACGGACTCTTCCGGGTGGACTGGGTGCCGGTCGCCGCGCCGGAGACGGCCGGCGAGCCGGGTCGGGCGTGGGCGGTGCTGGGCGACGACGGTCGCCTAGCCGTGCCGGGCGCCGCGGCGTACGCGGACGTGGCGGATCTGGTCGCCGCCGTGGAGGCGGGGGCTGCGGTCCCGGACGTCGTGCTGGTCTGCGGCGTTCCCGGAACAGCACCCTTCGGAACAACCACCGGCGAAGGCGCGGACGACGTCCCGGCCGCGGCGCGGGCCGCCGTGCTGCGCGTGCTGGCGGTGCTCCGGGACTGGCTGGCGGCGGGCTCGCTCGACGGGACGCGGCTGGTCGTGGTGACCGAGCGCGGTGTGGACGCCGGCTGCGGCGCGAGCGTGCGACTGGACAGCGCGGGCGTGGTCGGACTGGTGCGGGCGGCGGCCGGTGAGCATCCGGAGCGGATCGTGTCGGCGGACGTGGCGGAGCTGGCGGACGCCGGGCCGCTCGTCGTGGCCGGAACGGCGCTGGGGGAGCCCGGCTTCGCGGTGCGGGACAGCACCGTGCGAGTGCCGAGGCTGACGCGTGCGGCCGATCAGGACCGGCAGGAGCCGGGCGAGCAGGCCTCCAACCAGAACGACCGGAACAACCGGAACAACCAGAACGACCGGAACAACCGGAACGACCGGGACGACCGGCACCTGCTCCACGCCACCGGTCGCCCGCGCACCGTCCTCGTGACCGGCGCCTCCGGTGCCCTGGGCGGTCTGGTCGCCCGGCACCTGGCGGCGAGCGGACAGGCCGGACGGCTCCTGTTGGCCTCCCGTCGCGGCCCGGCCGCCGGCCAGCTGTCCGCGCTGGCGGCCGAGTTGGCCGGTGCCGGGACGAGCGTGCGGGTGGTGGCGTGCGACGCCGCCGACCGCGCGCAACTGGCGGGCGTACTGAGCGGCGAGCCGCTCACCGGGGTCGTGCACACGGCGGGCGTTCTCGACGACGGCGTCGTCGGCTCGCTCACCGACGACCGCGTCGAGCGGGTCATGCGGCCGAAGACCGACGCCGCCTGGCACCTGCACGAGCTGACCCGCCACCTGGACCTGGACACCTTCACCCTCTTCTCCTCGGTGGCCGGTGTCTGGGGCACCCCGGGGCAGGCCAACTACGCGGCCGGCAACACCTTCCTGGACGCGCTGGCCGCCCACCGGCGGCACGAGGGCCTGCCCGGTGTGTCGCTGGCGTGGGGCCCCTGGGAGCAGGGCATGGCCGGTGAGCTCACCGAGGCCGACCGCCGTCGGATGGCCCGGCAGGGCCTGAAGCCGCTGTCCGCCTCCGAAGGGCTCGCGCTGCTCGACGCGGCCGCGCACGCCGTCGACCCCCTGCTGGTCGCGGCCCGGCTGGACCTGCCCGCGATGCGTCGCCCCGGGAGCGTGGTGCCGGCGCTGGTGACCGGGCTCGTCCGCCCCGGTCGGCGCTCGGTGGGGCGCGGGGCCGGTCCGGAGGGCGGGAGGAGCCTCCTGAACCAGCTGGTCGCGCTCCCGCCGGAGCAGCTGGAGGGCGCGGTCCTGAACCTGGTGCTGACCCAGGCGGCCCTGGTGCTCAACCGGCCGGGCTCCGAATCCATCGAGGCCGGCCGGTACTTCCGTCAGCTCGGCTTCGACTCGCTGACGGCGCTGGAGTTCCGCAACCGGATCAGCGGCGCCCTCGGGCTGCGGCTGCCCGCGGCGGTGGTCTTCGACTACCCCACCCCCGCGGAGCTGGCCCGGTACCTCCGGGACCGGGTCGCCGAGCAGGAGATCGACTACGAGCCGGTGCTGGGCGAGCTCGACCGGCTCAAGTCCCTGCTGACCGCGATCGCCCGGCGGGGCGGCGGCCAGAACGCGAAGATCACGAGCCGTCTCGAACTGCTCCTGGAGGAGTTCCGCGGTGCGGACGCGAACGGCGCGCCCTCCGACGAGGACATCATCGGGGCGACGGACGACGAGATCTTCGACCTGATCGACAAAGAGCTGGGGATCTGAGCGGTCGGGCAGCAGCGGGAACGCCGGCGGACCCAACGGACTGGTAACGGGTAGAGGAGTGACGTGATGATTTCCGCGGAAGGGCGTACGCCCGCGGATCCGGCTGACGACGCGGGAGTCTCCCCCAGGGAAGAGGCGCTGTGGCTGCTGGAGTCGCTGGTGCCGGGCACGCCCGTGAACAACGTGTCCGGGGCGTTCGCCGTCGCGGGCCGGCTGGACCCGCTGCGGCTGGACGCGGCGCTGGCCGTCGTGCTGCGGGGCCACGCGGCCCTGCGCACCGTCTACCGCGCCGACGGCACCCGGCTGACCAAGCGGGTGGTCGCCGCGGCCGACTTCCGGCTGGAGCTCGTCCAGGTCGTCCTGGCGGGCGAACCCGGCGAGGCCGACCTGGCATCGGTGGCCGCCGCGCCGTTCCGGCTGGACGGGGGGCCGATGCTGCGGGCGGTGCTCCTCCGCTCGCCGGAGTCGGACGTCCTCTGCGTCACGGCGCACCAGCTGGTCTTCGACGAGGTGTCCGTCCCGGTGTTCCTGGCGGACCTGGCATCGGCCTACGAGAACGCCGCCGCCGCCGACCCCGACAGGAACGCACCGCCCGTGCCCGTGCCCGGCTGGACCGAGCCGGACCCGACCCCGGAGAGCCTCGCCCACTGGCGCGCGGAGCTGGCGGGCGCGAGCACCGACACCATGGAGCTGGCCTGCACCGAGCCCGAGCCGGACCGCCCGACGCTGGCGGCGGCGCAGCTCGACCGCACCCTGCCGCCCGGTACGGTGGCCGGGGTCCGCCGCCTCGCCGAGGACCTCGGCGTCCCGGAGTCCGCCGTCCTGCTGGCCGCCTACTACGTGCTGCTGGAGGCGGCCGGCGCCGGGCCCGACCTGCTGGTCGGGTGCCCGGTCGATCTCCGGCCGCCGCACGCCGCCCGCACGATCGGGTACCACGTGACCCATGTGCCGCTGCGGCTGCGGCTGGACCGGGCGGAGAGCGTCCGCGCGCTGGTGCGCCGCAGCGGCGAGCGGCTGCGCACGGGCGCGGCGCACGCCGACGTGGCCGTGGACGCGCGGGCGGACCTCATGCCCGCGGCGCGGACCGGCCGGTGGTCGCTGCCCTTCCGGCACGTGTTCGACCACCGGACGGCGAGCGGCGCCGCCGCGCCGGCCCTGGACGGGCTGCCGGTCAGGCCGGTCGCCGTCGGGAGCGGCTTCGGCAAGTTCGACCTCCAGCTCTGCGCCACCTCGAAGGCGGACGCCGTCTCGCTGCGGGCCGTGTACCGGACGGAGCTCTTCGAACGGGCCCATGCCGAGCTGCTGTTGGGCCGCTTCGAGGCGGTGCTGGCCTCCTTCGCCGAGGACCCGGACCGGGCGGTCGGCGACGTGCGGTGCTGGAGCGACCGGGACCACGCGATCATCGGCGCGGCGAACGACACCGCCCGGCCTGTACGGCCCGGCTCCGTCCTGGAAGCCGTCCACGCCCAGGTCCTGCGCTCGCCCGACGCGGTCGCCGTCGTCGAGGGCGACCGGTCGGTGCGGTACCGGCAGCTGTGGAGCGCGGCGCACGCGATGGGCGCCCTCCTCCGGGGCGCCGGGGTCCGGGCCGGCGACGTGGTGGCGACGGCCCTTCCGCGCGGGCCCGAACTGGTCGCGTCCGTCCTGGGGGCGTGGCTGGCGGGTGCGGCGTACCTGCCGGTCGACACGGCCCACCCCGAGGAGCGGATCCGCCACCAGCTCTCCGACTCCGGCGCGAAGGTGCTGGTCGCGGGCCCGGCCGGGGCCACGGGCGGGACCGGTGGCCCGGAGCAGGGGGCCGGGACCGGCCCGGTGGTGCTGACCGCGCCGGCTGTCGAGGACGCGCCGGACCGGGTGCCGGCCGAGGCCCGGCCCGCGGCGGTGGATCCGGCGGCCTGCGCGTACCTGATGTACACCTCGGGCTCGACCGGCCTGCCCAAGGGCACGCTGGTCGACCACGCGGCGCTGGCCAACGTGGTCGCGCACTTCGCCGAGCAGTTCGGTGCGGCGGCCGGGGACACGACGCTGTGGACGACCACCTTCGCGTTCGACATCTCCGGCCTCGAACTGTTCGTGTCGCTCAGCTCCGGCGGCCGGCTGGTGGCCGCCCCCGACCGGGCCAGGAGCGACGGCCGGGTCCTGCGGGAGCTGATCGAGCGGTACGGGGCACGGTTCGTCCAGGCGACGCCGACCACCTGGCGGCTGGTGATCGACCGGGTGGCGGACTGCCTGCGCGGCCGCGGCGTCGTCGTGGGCGGCGAGCCCGTGCCGCTGTCCCTCGCCCGGCAGCTGGTGGCGGCCGGCTGCGTGCTGCACCACGCCTACGGGCCGACCGAGACGACCATCTGGTCGACGTCACGCGTCGTCACCGAGGCGCCGGCCGGCCGCCTCGACGTCGGCGCGCCCATCCGCAACACCCGGGTCCACGTGCTCGACCGCCACGGCCGCGAGCTGCCGGTCGGCGTCCGCGGCGAGCTCTGCATCTCGGGCGTCGGGGTGGCGATCGGGTACCACGGCCGGCCGGACCTCAACGCCCAGCGCTTCGGCGAGCACCCCGGGTTCGGCCGGTTCTACCGGACGGGCGACGTGGCCTGCTGGCGCGCGGACGGCCTGCTCGATCTGTTCGGCCGCAGCGACCGGCAGGTCAAGCTCCGGGGCAACCGCATCGAACTCGGCGAGATCGAGGCGACCCTGCTGGCGCACCCCGAGGTCGGCGGCGCCGCGGTGGTCATGGTCGGCGACCCGAGCGCGGACGCCGTGCTGATCGGCTGCCTGGAGCCGGCCGCCGGGCCGATCGACACCGGGAGCGTCTGGGCGCACGCCCGCGCCCGGCTGTCCCGGTCGATGCTGCCGGGGGACCTCGTGACGGTCGACTCGCTGCCGGTCAACGGCAGCGGGAAGGTCGACTACCCCGCGCTGCAGCGGATCGTCGAAGCCCGGCGCGCGGCCGCCACCCGGTCCGGCCCGGACCGCTCGGAGCGGCGCGACGTCGACGACCTGACGGCCGAGCTGACGGGGCTGTGGCGGAGCATCCTGCGGGACGAGGCGCTCGACGCCGACACCGACTTCTTCGCCAACGGCGGCAACTCCATGCTCGCCGCGCTGGCGATGCAGGAGTTCCAGAACATCAGCGGGGTGTCGGTCAGCCTGGCCGAGGTGTTCGAGCGCCGTACGCCGCGGGAACTGGCCGCCGCCGTCCGGGACTCGGCACGGGCGCAGGCGCCGGCCGGCTGACCGTCCCGCGCACACGGCAGCGGCCCTGCGAGATGTCCTCCCGCAGGGCCGCTGCCGTGTGCTGTCCGCTGCCCGGTGCTCAGTCCTCGCCCTGCCCGTCGGCGCCGAGGTAGGTGAGGACGGCGCGGACCCGGCGGTTGGTGTCGTCGTCGTTGGCGAGCCCGAGCTTGGCGAAGATCGCCGTCGTGTACTTGCTGATGGAGCCCTCGCTGAGGAACAGCTGGTTGGCGATCGCCGTGTTGGAGAGCCCCTCGGCCATCAGCGCGAGGACGGAGCGCTCGCGTTCGGTGAGGGTGGCGAGCGGGTCGGCCCGCATCGGCCGGCCCAGCAGCTTGGCGACCACCGTGGGGTCGAGCGCGGTGCCGCCGTCGGCCACCCGCTGGACCGCGTCCATGAACTGGTTGGCGTCCAGGACACGGTCCTTGAGCTGGTAGCCGATGCCGCCGTGGCCGTCGGCGAGCAGCTCGCGCGCGTACAGCTGCTCCACGTGCTGGGAGAGGATCAGCACCGGCAGCCCGGGGACGACCCGGCGGGCGGAGAGCGCGGCCTGGAGTCCTTCGTCGGAGAACGTCGGCGGCAGCCGGACGTCCACGATCGCCGCGTCCGGTTTGTGGGTGACCAGCGCGTCGAGTGCGGCCGGCCCCGAGTCGACGGCCGCGACGACGGTGTGGCCGTACGCCTCGACGAGGCGCACCAGCCCGTCGCGGAGCAGGAAGAGGTCTTCGGCTACGACAATTCGCACGGCACCGCCACGGTGATACGAGTGGGTCCACCGGCCGGGCTGTCGATCTCCAGACGTCCGCCGAACGCCGCCATGCGGCGCTCGATGCCACTCAGCCCGGACCCTGTGGATGCGGCCGCTCCGCCGATTCCGTCGTCGCTCACGGTAGCAGTCAGCAACCGTGCCGCGTAGTTCAGTTCGACCTTGACCCGTTCGGCGCGGGAGTGCTTCGCGACGTTCGCCAGCAGTTCCGCGACGGAGAAGTAGACGGCCGACTCGACGGGGCGTTCGGGCCGGGCCGGCACCTCGCTGAAGACGTTGACCTTCACCGAGGAGTCCAGGGCCAGGGCCCGCAGGGCGTCGACCAGTCCGCGCTCGGCGAGGACGGGCGGGTTGATGCCGCGGACGAGCGAGCGCAGCTCGGCGAGCGCGGTGGCGGAGGTGGCCCGGGCCTCGGCGAGGATCGCCTTCGCGGCGTCGGGGTTGGTGTCCACCAGCTGCTCGGCGGCGCCCATCGACATCCCCATGGCCACCAGCCGGGCCTGGGCGCCGTCGTGCAGGCCCCGTTCGATGCGCTCCAGCTCGGCGGCCTGGGTCTGGGTCAGGTCGGCGCGGATGGCCTCCAGCTCCTCGACCCGCCGCCCGAGCCGGGTGCTCGGGACCGGCCCGAGGAACCGCCGGGCCATCGGGCCCAGGATCCGCCAGGCGAAGGGGGCGCCGACCAGGCCGGCCACGATCACGGCGACGCCGTAACCGGTGAGGGCGGGCGTCAGCGCCATGTAGCCGCCGTAGCCGAGCGCGAGCAGCGGCAGCGCCGCGACCGGGAGCACGGTGACCGAGGCGACCAGGGACCAGACGCCGTCCCAGTGCAGCTGCGGGTCGTGGAACCGGGCGTGCACCTTGGCCCGCCGGCGGGCCTCCCGCTCGGACTTGTGGTACTCGTGACCGTCCCACCAGAAGCCCGTGGCCATCCTGGTGACCGGCGGGACGGGGCGGTAGGCCACCCGGATCTCCAGGTCGAGCCACTTCTTGGCACAGTGGCGCGCGCCCCTGGCGAGGGCCCGGCTGGTCAGCGGGTGGACCACCCAGAGCGACACGGCGACCCACAGGACCACCACCAGGGTCTCCCCGAGGGTGGCCAGCGCGCGGACGGCCAGCGGGGCGGACAGTCCGTCGGACCAGGAGTAGGCGAGGGCGGAGCCGGCCACCGCGACGGGCACGGCGACCAGGGCCATCACACAGGTGAGGCCGGTCAGCACGACGGACCGGTACAGCCCGAGCCCGATCCCGGCGCCCCACCGCAGGGGATTGCCTCCGAGCGGTATCCGCATCTGCCAGTTCCTTTCGCAAGGGTGATCATTGTGTCAGCCGGGCGCCGGTTCCTCAGGCGGTACCTGCGAACGTACGCCGGGCGGGTCCCCTACCGGGGCTGCGGGTACGCCACGCGTGCGGGTGTCCCGCGCGCACCGGGGGCCCGGACGCCGGATGGCCGGATGCCCAGGGGGGTCCGGCCATCGGAGGGGCGGAGCAGGTCCTCAGCACGTCACTTCTTGTCGGGGGTGGGGAAGACGGCGCTCAGCGCCGCGCCGCGGGTGAGGACGGCGACGCCGATCAGGGCCAGTGCGGACAGGCCCTGGAGGACGGCGTACCAGACCGGGCAGAGGCCGGGGATCAGGTCGACGACGATGATCGCGATCGGCATGATCGTGGAGAGGGTGCGCACCCGGTCGAAGGCCTTGTAGGAGCCCTGGGCGGCGCGGGCCGTCATCCGGTGCAGCAGGAAGGTGATCAGGAAGAGGATCGCGCCGCGGATCCACATGAACGGCGAGGCCTCGTGGCCGGTGAACGCCATGACGGCGACCGTGCCCAGGACGATGGCGCCGACGGCGCCGAAGAGCGTGATGCACTTCTTCACGGTGTCGAATGCGTCCTGCGTGCGGGACTCGCCGAGCTGCGCCGCCGAGGCCGTGATGTCGCTGGTGTTCGCCATGGTTCCTGCTCCTTCGTGTCGTTGTGCTAACGACATTACGGATCGCCGGCCCGCCCCGACATGGGTCTGTCCGTACGGGTGGGTGGGTCTGGACCCACTCCCCGCGGAGCCCTCCCGAGCAGGCCGTTCGACTGTTCAACTGCCGCACGGCCAAGGGTGATTGGGATTGTTACGATCATGCGCAAGGCCAGGGCCGGGTGCGCTCCCCCGAAGCACCCGGCCCTTCCCTCTTCCGGCCGGGCCGACCCGGCCCCGGGGGAGAGCGGAACCACCGCGCGCGCCTCGTCGAGGGACGTCGAGGAACCGAGACCGGAGAAGAACAGGAATCCCGAACCCCAGAGAAGTGATGGTGATCATGAACGACAACGGTGCACCCAACGTGTTCCTCACCGGCGCCCCCGTGCTCACCGGTGCGGAGCGGCTGCGCCACGTGGCGGATACCGGTGCGACCAAGGTGAAGGTCCCGCTCGGCAACCGCTACGAGCACTTCGAGGCCAGTTCCGAGACCACTCTCGTCGACGACCGCGAGCTGCGGGTCTTCGTCTGGACCCACAGCACGTACGTGGCCGAGTAGCGCGACCGGGACGCCGGACGACCCGCACGTCGACGGCGTACGGCAGAGCGGAACCGTGCACCGGAGCCGTGCACCGACCGGGACCGTCCGGTCGGTGCACGGCTCCGGCGTGTCCGGGGTCCGCGGGCGGCCCGTCGTCGATCGGCCGGCGAACCGTCGGCGAGCCGGCGGAGCGCGGCGGGCGCGAAGGGCGCGGCGGGACGGACGGCGAAGGCCCCGCAACCGCCCGGACGAGCCGGGCCGTTGCGGGGCCTGAGGGCCATGAAGGCCTCGGGGGCGGGTGTGCGGCCGGACCGTCAGCCGGCGGTCCGGGCGCCCGCACCCCGGAAGTGCTCGACGAGGACCTGCATGACGTCCTTGCTCCGCTCGCTGATGAAGAAGTGCCCGCCCTCGAACACCCGCAGGTCGAGCTCCGCCGTCGTGTGCTCGGCCCAGGCCTTCGCCTCGTCCAGGGTCGTCTTGGGGTCGTTGTCGCCGGTCAGCACGGTGATCGGGCTGTTCACCGTGATCCCGGGCGCACAGCGGTAGCCCTCGACCGCCGTGTAGTCGGCCCGGAGGGCGGGCAGCGCGGCCCGCATCATCTCCTCGTCCCCGAGCAGGGCCGACGCGGTGCCGCTCAGCCGGCGGACCTCGGCCAGGATGGCGTCGTCACTGCGGAAGGTGTTCTCCTGCCGGACCGTTGACGGCGCGCGGCGCCCGGAGGCGAACAGCCGCACCGGAGCGTGCCCGTCGGCCTCCAGTCGACGGGTCAGCTCGAACCCGATGACGGCCCCCATGCTGTGGCCGAGGAAGGTGAGCGGGAGTTCCGGCTGGCGCCGGAGCACCTCGTAGAGACGGTCGACGAGGACCGCCAGGTCGTCGATGGCCGGCTCCAGCCGCCGGTCCTGCCGCCCCGGGTACTGGATGGCGAGGACGTCGACCGCGGGGCTCAGTGCCGCCGAGACCGGAAGGTAGAAGGAGGCCGAGCCGCCCGCGTGCGGGAGGCATACGAGTCGGGCGGTCGCGTTTTCGGCAGGGTGAAAACGTCGGCACCACAGTTCATCTCCGGGCGAAGGCCGAGACATGCCACTCCAGAAGGTCGTCATACCGGATTGTCAATTGAACCCGAACATAGCGAATTGCCGGAACGGCGGCAAGGAGATCGGCGGGCCCGGCCCCGCGTTATCCGCTCAACTGGCGAGCGGGTGACAGTTGAACGGTGGCCGGGCGGCCGGCCGACTGGTATTCCTTTGAACCGAGGGAGCGTGGCTGCCTGTTGCGTTGCCCCGATGATCCCGGTTACTGTTCCAAAATACGCGGCGACATTGAGAGGTGACGTACGTGGGACACAAGTTCTCTCTGGTGCTCAGTCGGGAGATCTCCGACGAGGAATCGACGATCCTGCAGGACGCGGGTTTCGCCGGCGCGACTTTCTCGACCGATGCGCTTCCGACCAACGCGGAGGTCCCGGTCACGAGGATCGAGTTCGACGACGAGGTCGCGCCCTCCCTGGCCGAGGCCATCGAGTCGGCCCTGGAGACGGTGAAGACGGTTCCGGACCTCACGGTCCCGGGCCTCAGCGTCCCGGCGGTGCCGCAGGCGCCGGTCGAGGAGGCGGCCGCCGAGGCGGCCTAGCCTGTCGGCACGAGACGAAGAAACCGCCCAGGTGGCGGTGGGTGTGAACGCGGCGAAGCTCCGGCCGAGGGTGAACTTTCGAGTCCCCCCGACCGGAGCTTCGCCGCGTTTTCCGGCGGCCGGCGGTCGGCCGCCGCGGCCACCCCGTCGAGCACCCCCGGCCACGCCGTGGAGCACCCCCTGCCTCCCCGTCGAGCACCCCCGGCCATCCCCGGGCAGGGGCCGGCCGGGGCCGGAGCAGGCCGGGTAGGAGGGGGGAATCGGGGGGCCCTTACATCCGGTGAGGGGACCCCTATATCCCCAGACGGAAGCTTCCGGGGCGGTGTCCGGGGCTGCTAGCGTGCGGTTCTGGTTAATCCGATCGAACGCTATTGACTTTTAGGGGTCGGTGCGACGTTCCTCCGGCTGCCGACCTGCCGGAACAGACAGCTTCCGCTTCCGCTGCAAATGACTCGACCGAGTTGTCATGGGGGTGCAGTATGGGACTTCTAGCCCACAGTGTCATGCCGCTCAGAATTGATGAGCACTGGATTGGCGAGTCGGAGATCGTCTCGGTTCCGATCATGCAGATCCTGCCCGGGGACTCACCGCGCCTGGAGGGTGAGGACAAGATTCACGTCCTGCGGCTGGCGGCGATCGAGAGTCCGCTGCCGCCGATTCTGGTCGACCGGCGGACGATGCGGGTGATCGACGGAATCCACCGGCTGATGGCGGCCTCCCTCAAGGGGCGCCACACGATCGACGTCAGGTTCTTCGACGGCAGCAGCGAGGAGGCGTTCCTCAAGGCGGTCGAGTCGAACATCGAGCACGGCCTTCCGCTGTCGCAGGCCGATCGCAACGCGGCCGCGCTGCGGATCCTCAAGTCGCACCCCACCATGTCGGACCGCGCCGTCGCCAAGTCGACCGGACTGGGCGCCAGGGCGGTCGCCGAGCTGCGCCGCTCCTCCGACTGCGTGCCCGCGTCGAACTTCCGGGTGGGGCGCGACGGCAAGGTCCGACCGCTGAACGGCGCGACGGGGCGGCTGCGGGTGGCGGAGCTGATCAGGGAGAACCCCGAGGCCTCGCTGCGTCAGGTGGCCCGGTCGGCCGGCGTCTCGCCCGCGACGGCGCTCGACGTGCGCCGGCGGCTGGAGCGCGGGGAGGGTCCCGTGCCCTGTCAGCGGACCCCCGCCGGCACCCCGGCGGGCTCCGCCCGGGAGCAGCAGCCGGACCGCACCCCGGTCGTCGTCGGTCCGCCCTCGACCGTCACGCTGGAGAAGCTCATGCGGGACCCGTCGCTGCGGCAGAACGAGCTGGGCCGGCGGCTGCTGCGGATGTTCAAGGAGAACGTGCTGGGCGCCAAGGAGATGTCGGACATCTGCGCGTCCGTGCCCTCGCACTGCATCGAGCTGATCGTCCAGCTCTCCCGTCAGAACTCCCAGATCTGGGAGGACTTCGCCCAGGAGCTGAACCGGCGGGCCCAGGTCGTCGCCGCCGAGTAGGGCGGCACCGGGCCGGACGGTGTCCGGGGGCGCCGCGGTCCGCGCGCCCCCGTGCGGGCTCAGGCGGAGCGCCTGCTGATCAGACCGAGGAACGCCTCCAGGGCGTCCTGGTCGACGCGGAGGTTCTCGGCCAGGACCTGGTGCCGCGCCAGCAGCGAGGTGACCTTCCCCAGTGCCTCGTCCGTGCCGGTCACCACGACGTGGTCGCCCTGGCGGTTGACGCCGCTGACCTCGGGCAGCCGCGCCAGCAGGCGGTGGTCGAACGGGGCGGACGGGCGGAACTGGATCCGCTGCCCGCTCCGGACGCGCTCCAGCAGCCTGGCCGGCGTGTCGGTGACGGTGAGCCGGCCCCGGTCGATCAGCGCGACCCGGTCGCACAGCCGCTCGGCCTCCTCCCAGGAACCGGTGACCAGCAGGATGGTGACGCCACTGGCGCGAACGGCCTCGATCAGCTCCCAGGTGTCCTGCCGCGACCGCGGGTCCAGCCCGGTGGTCAGCTCGTCGAAGACCGCCACCTTCGGGTTCCCGACCTGCTCCAGCGCGCTCGCCAGCACCTGGTCCGGTCGCTGGTCCGGCCGACCGGACGCCGGACCGGCCACCTCGGTCCCGTTCCCGGTGGTCTCGGTCCCGTTCCCGGTGGTGAAGCCGAGCGCGTCCATGAGCCGCTGCCAGTCACCGGGGTCGCGGTAGAACGAGCTGAAGAGCGACAGCGCCTCCGCGATCCGCGGGTGGTCGGGTGACCGGTCGTCCTGGAGGCGGGCGTCGATCTGCCGCGTCACCCCGGTCCGTTCCGGCCGGGGATCGCGGCCGAGCACCTCGATCCGGCCGCGGTCCCGGTCCCGGAGCCCTTCGAGGCATTCCAGGATCGTGGTCTTGCCCGCACCCGCCGGCCCGAGAATCCCGAAGATCTCACCTTCCTCGACGGAGAAGGAGACGTCATCGACCGCGACCCGGTCACCGTACGTCTTGTGCAGGTTCCGCACCTCGATCACCACGGACATCGGTTGTCCTTTCGAATGCTGGCTGCGCGTGCCGGTGTCGGCCCGGACTGGAAAACCTACGGTTCGCCCGGCCGCCCGGCCACCCCGCTATGCCCCGTACGCAGTGGGCCTACCCCCACCGGCTTTCCTGACTGTTCGATTTCAAGACGCCTCAGGGATATCCCGCCGAATCGATTCCGTGCACAGGACGACCGGTGGAATGGACAGGAGGAGGGAAAACGATCGGAAATCGCCGAATCCGGGGGAGGGGCGAGTGTGCTCCCGGCGGGTCGGTCGAACGGACCGGCGAGCGGAACGACCTCGGTGCACGAACCACGGGAAGGCGGGGGACCGGACACCGGGCGCCGGCCGTGCGGTGGCGAACCCCTGACTTCGCGACGGGCACCCCTGTTCCGGGGCCCGCGAACAGGGGTCGGGGCCGCCGCTACCCCTAAGGGGTGGCCGAGTGGCTCCTGCCCACCACCCGTGCGCCCTACTGTCGGAGCCGAAGGTCCCGGAGCGACCACCGCAGTGGACGGCGTCGAGCGGACGCTACCGAACCGACCGCCGGAGGAGCCGTGAGCAGCATGCCGTCCCCAGCGGCCGAGCGGCCGACGGGCCTGCCCGCCGTCGCCCGGGCGCGGGGGCACGCGACGGCCCTCGGCCGGCTGGCGGTGCTGGCCGTCCTCGTCCCGCCCGCGCTCGGACTGCTCGTCACGACCCTGATCGGCTTCGTGCTCTGGTTCTGCCTCGGGGTCTTCCCGCTGTTCCCCGCGGTCACCGGACTCACCAGGGCGGCGGCCGGCCTCGCCCGGCGGCTGGCCGGGGCGTGGTCCGGGGTGCCCGTACCGTCGCCCTACCTGCCGCGCCCGGAGCCGGAGCGCTCGCCGCCCCTCCGCGGGACGACCGCGGGGGAGCACCAGCGGAGCGGCCGGCCCACCGGGGACACCCGCACCGTCCGCTGGCTCTGGACCGACCCGGCGACCTGGCGGGACTACCTCTGGGTGCTGCTGAACCCGCTGATCGGCGGCGCGACCGCCGCCGTCCCGCTGCTCCTGGTCGGCTGCGGCCTGGCCGGCCTCGCGCAGCCGGCCCTGCACACCGCCCTCCTCCCGCTGGACGGCGCCGACACCGCGCTCCTCGGCTTCGCCCTGGCGGCGGCCGGCCTCGGTCTGGCGGAGCGGGTGCTGCGCCTGCACGGCCGCTGGACCCGCGCCCTGCTCGGGCCCACCGAGCGGGCCGCGCCGACCTCCCTGCTCGGCCCCACCGAGCGGGCCGCGCCGACCGGCCGGGGCGGGCCGCCGGTCGGGGGCCGCCCGGACCTCGGCGAGGCCCGGGCTCCCGAACTGCGCCGGATCGAACGCGACCTGCACGACGGCGCCCAGGCCCGGCTGGTCGCGGTCGGCCTGCGCCTCGGCGCGGTCGGGGCGCTGATCGACCGCGATCCGCAGGCGGCGAAGGAGCTGGTGTCGGAGACCCAGGCGAACGTCGTCCGGGCCCTCCAGGAGCTGCGCGACCTGGTCCGGGGCATCCACCCGCCGGTCCTCGCCGAGCGGGGACTCGTCGCCGCGGTGCGCGCCCTCGCCCTGGACGTCCCGCTGAAGGTCGAGGTGCGGGCCGACGTACCCGGCCGGGCCGAGGCGCCGGTCGAGTCGGCCGTCTACTTCGCCGTCAGCGAGGCGCTCGCCAACGCCGTGAAGCACGGCGGTGCCCGGCGCGCCAGCGTGGAGTTCTCGCACGCCGCCGGGCGGTTGCGGGCCGAGGTGGCCGACGACGGTCACGGCGGCGCGGACCCCGGGCTGGGCAGCGGGCTGCGGGGCATCCAGTGCCGGCTCGCCGCGTTCGACGGCACGCTCACGCTGAGCAGCCCGCCCGGCGGCCCGACCCGGCTGACCATGGAGCTGCCGTGCGCGCTGTCCGCGCCCGGGGCCGCCACCTCGGGCGGGGCGGGCCGCCCCTGCCGCTGACCGCCCACGGGTGCGCGGCCGCCCCGGGCACCGATCGCGAGAAATCCCGCACCTAAGCGGGGCTTTAGCGGTCCGCGCGACCATCGGGGCGTACGACGGGCCCGGTGTGCGGGACCCGCAGGACCGGAGACGACCCGAGGGGTGTCATGTCACGTTCCGTCAGCTTCACCGGGCGCGCGCGGGCCCGGGCCGCCGCGCCGGCGGAGCCGGGCGGCCCGGCCGCCGGGACGCCCGGCCGTGCCCGCCCGGCCTGTCGTGCGCCGCGCTCCGGGGCGTCGACGGACCCCGCCCACCGCGCCGCGACCCGTCACCGCACGATCACCCGTCACCGCGCCGCGACCCGTCACCGCGTCCCCGCCCCTCACCGCGCCCTCCCGCAGGCGCGCGGCCCCGCAGCGACCCACCCAGTTCTGGAGCGACGAGCATGACCGACCCGGGAAACTCCACGATCGGACCGCCGGTCGGCCGGCCCAGGCGGGTGGCCGCCCTCGACGGGTCCTGGGCCGGGGTGCGCGCCGACCTGGCCGCGTACGGCACCGCCGTGGTCCACGCCGACCTCGCCGACCTGGTGCCCGTCCCGCCGGGCGGCGGGGAACCGCGCGGGCCGCTCGACCGGGACCGGTCGCGCTACCTGGACCTCGCCCACCCCGAGGTGCGCCACCGCCACGCCGCCTCCAGAGCGCTGCTCGAACACGCCGCCGCCGCCCTCCCGGGCGGTGGCCCGGACGCCCCGGAGCTGGCGTACGGCCCCACCGGCCGGCCGTACCTGCGCGGCTGCGACCGGGTGGACATCAGCCTCAGCCAGGCCGACGGCCTGCTGCTGCTGGGCATCACCACCCGGGGCCTGATCGGGGTGGACGCCGAGCCCGCCGAGCGCCCGATGCACCAGGGCGGCCTGAGCCGCCAGGTGTGCACCGCGTACGAGCTGATCACGCTGGCGGCGCAGGCCGAGGAGGAGCGCAACCCGGCCCTGGTGCGGCTGTGGACCCTCAAGGAGGCGTACCGGAAGGCGACCGGGCAGGGCATGCGGTTCGACTTCACGGAGTTCGGCTTCGGTCCGGACGGCCGGCCCGTCCCGGTGCGGCGACCCGACGGCAGCACCGGGACCGGCGAGGAGTGGGGGTTCCACACCTTCGAACTGGACAGCGGGTACCGGGTCGGCGTCGCGGTCTACGACGCCGGGCCCGGCCCCCTCGAAGACATGAATATGACAACCGGGCTCGACCACGACCGCGCGTGATGCGAGCCCGTGACCGGTCAGGCGGGCGGCTCCGGCGGCGGTTCGGCGCCCGCCGGACCCTTCCCGAGCAGACCCGCCATCGCCACGTTGTACCCGGCCTGGAAGCGGCTGGTGGCCTCCAGCTCCTCGGTGATCTCCGATATGTGACGACGACAGGTGCGCACCGACATGCCCAGCCGGCGTGCCACCATCTCGTCCTTGTAGCCCCGGGCCATCAGCCGGATGATCGACTGCTTGAGGTCGTCCGTGGTCGGGGTGTCGTAGACGAACGGGGTCGCGCTGTCCCACAGGTGCTCGAACACCGCGCAGAGGAAGGCCACCAGGGTCGGCTCACGGACGATCGCCGCGCCCGTCGACTCCTCCTCGTCCGCGGTGCGCACCGGCAGGAACACCGTCTCGCGGTCGTAGATCAGCATCCGGTCGATCACTTGGTCCGCGGTGCGGATCTCGGCACCCATCGCGGTGACGTCACGGACGTACGCCTTGGTCGGGAGGTCGCTGCGGGCGGTGTGCTGGTAGATGGTGTGCATCCGCACCCCGCGCTCCAGCATGCCCTCGGCGGACTTGCGCGCGGCCGGCAGCAGCGTGGAGGGGCGGGCGCCGCCCGGCTGGACGGTGAGCACCTCCTTGCGACAGGTCTGCCCCAGGTGGTCGAGCATGTTCTGGATCGCGTCGACGTCGGTGACCACGTCGAACGCCTCGAACCGGTTGCGCAGCCGGCGGCCCTCGAAGTACAGGGGGCTGAGCGACAGCAACTTGCTGCGGACGTCGGTGACCGCCTGCCGCAGGTCGCGGATCTGATGCTCCGCCGGCCCGACCAGGTCGGCCGCGGCCACGTCCGGGCTGACCGGCACCAGGACGTTCGGGTCGCCCGGTCTCGGCTGCAGCAGGTGCATCAGCCGCAGCACCTGCTCGATGCGGCTGACCTCGGCCTCGTCCAGTTTCAGCACGGCGGCGATGGCATTCCGGTCGAAGCGGCCCGACTCGACGGCGTGTCCATAGGCGCTCGCACTCAGATCGTCTAGTTCGGCGAAGCCGGTCTGAAGCTGTGGGTGTCCGAACACTCTGAAGCCCCCGTCGGAATGCGAAGTTCCTGCCATGCAACTTTACGCCATGGTGATCCGCTCGGACCGGGCGTTGTCCGCGCGGCAGAGTAGAGCCCAGGCAAGCGGTGAAAGGCTGTGCGGCCGTCGCCCTGCCGGAGTTTCCGACCTGTTCCGACTGCTTGGGGGACAAGATGAAGGTCTCGACCATCAGGATTCGGGTGGCGGCGAAGAGCGCCCTGCTCGCGGTGGGTGTCGCAACCCTGCTCGGGCTCGGCCACAGCTCGGCCTCCGGCGTCGGTGTCACCGGCCCCGGAGACGACCGGTGGGGGATCACCCACCTCATACCGTCCCCCGTCGCGAGCGACGACTGGGGCCTGAAGAAGGAACTGCTCATCAAGGCCGCCGACGCGCGCCTGGGCTTCAAGGTCACCGCGACCGAGGACGACGACCGCTGGGGCTGATCCCCCGCGAACATCCGTCGGACCGGCCGGGGGCGCGGGGCAGTGCCCGGATGCCCCCGGCCCGGCCGGCGGCCGCCCGGCGCCGCCCCGCCCGCCGGCTGACGGACCACCGGGGCGGGCGCGGTGAGTCGTTCCCCGCCCGCCGTTCCGGGCCGCGCGCTCCACCGTCGTCGGTGGGCCCGCCGCCGACCGGCCGGAGCGCGCCCCCGCCCGCCGATCACGACCCGCTCCGAGCGCCCCGAGGTGTCGTACTCCCTCGCCCCGGCGCTCGCGCCGCCGCCGGTGCCCTCCCCGGCCCGCGGCCTCCGCCCCGTTCTCCGCTCCCGGCCCGCACGTCACGCACCGGGAGGTCCGGCGGCCCGCCGTCGAACTCCGCGCTGCCGCGGCCCGACCGGTCGTGACCGCCGACGTGGGCCGACTCGCCGCCGCCCGGCCAGGACCTGACGGCCATTCGCCCCGGACACGGCGCCCGGCAGCCTCCCGCCCGCCGGTGCGCCGGCGCCCGGGTGCCACCCCTTCCCCGACACCCGCCGGAACCACCGCGTCCGGTCGCGGCAAACCGGTCCGCGCGCAGGCCGGTCCGCGCGCAGGCCGGTCGGACCCCCGCCGTACCCGGCCCGACCCCTCGTCACCCCGCCCCGGACAGCCGCCGTCGAGGCGGGGGGAAGTTGTTGCCGTGCAGCTTTCGGACGGCCCTCGGCGGCCCGTCCGGGCGGTCCCGACTGCCTAGACTCGAACCGCCGGCGGATCACTTTCCGGGTGGCAAGTCTCAACCGCGCCCACGACTCTCCGGCGATCGCCGTGAGGCGGGCGCGCCGACCGTGACGCGGACGAAGCCGGGGGCCGAAAGTGCTGATGGACCGTGAACGAGAACTGGCCGTACTGGACTCCGCCCTCGCGGACAGCCTGCAGGGAACCCCCAGGATCGTCCTGATCGAGGGCGCGGTCGGCTGCGGGAAGAGCGAACTCGTCGAGACGGTCGCCGAACGCGCGGCCGCCTCCGGCGCGTTGGTGCTGCGCGCCATCGGCACCGCCGTCGAGCACGACCTCCCGCTCGGTGTGCTGGGCCAGTTGCTCGCCGCCGCCCCCGCCGGATCCCTGCCGGACCCGGCGGGGGCGCCGGACCCGTCCCGGATCGACGTGATGCAGTCCCTGTGCGCCGCCGTGCACCGGCTGGCCGAGACCACGCCGGCCGTGATCTGCATCGACGACCTGCACCACATCGACGACCTGTCCTGCCAGTACCTGCTCCACCTGGTCCGCCGCACCCGCGCCGCCCGCGTCCTGCTGGTCTGCACCGAGTCGGTCCACGAGCGCGGCGACGACCCCGTCTACGGCACCGAGTTGCTGCGCCAGCGCAGCTTCGTCCGGATCCGGGCCGAGCGGCTGCGCCCCGAGGCCGTCGACCGGCTGGTCCGCACGGAACTCGCCGCCTCCCCGGCCGACGGCAGAACCCCGCCGCCCGCCGACGCCGCCGGCGGCAACCCGCTGCTGCTGCGCGCCCTGATCGAGGAGCACCGGGCCGGCGGCCGCGCCCCCGAACTCGGCGGCGCCTTCACCCAGGCCGTCCTCGCCTGCCTGACCCGCTGCGGACCGGTCGCGCGCCGCCTCGCCGAGGTGGTCGCGGTCCTCGGCGAGCTCGGCTCGCGCGAACTGGCCGTCCGCCTGCTCGGCGGCACCGACGGCGCCGTCGTCCGGGGCAGCGCCACGCTCGGCGCCGCCGGCATCCTGGACGGCTACCGCTTCCGCCACCCCGTCGCCCGGCAGGCGGTGCTCGACCGGATGGACCCGGACGACCGGGCCGCCCTGCACCGCCGCGCCGCCGAACTCGCCTACCAGGACGGCGCCCCGACCACCGCCGTGGCCGCCCAGCTCCTCGCCGTCGGCCCCACCGAGCTGCCGTGGGCGGTGGCGGTGCTCTCCACCGCCGCCGAGCAACTGCTCGCCGACGGCGCGACCGACCGGGCCGCCGCCTGCCTCGAACTCGCCCACCGCGGCCGGGCCGACGACGAACAGCGCGCCCAGTTCCGCACCATGCTCGCCGCCATCACCTGGCGGACCAACCCCAGTGCCGCCGAGCGCAGCCTCGCCGGACCGCTGGAGACCCTCAGGGCCGGCCGGCTCGGCCCGGCCCGGCTCGGACCGCTCGCCCGGCTGCTCACCGAACAGGGCCGGATCGACGAGGCCGGCCAGGCCCTGGAACGGCTGGCCGCCGCCCGCGAGGCCGAGCGCGCCGGACAGCCGGCCCGGCTCGGCCGCGGCGCCGACCCGCTGGACGGCCTCTCGGCGTTCCCCCGGTGGGCCGGCCCGGCCCCGTCGGCCGCGGGCGCCCGGCCCGGCGAACCGCTGCCCGCCCGCACCCAGGGGCCCGCCACCCTGTGGGCGGTCCCCGAGTACACCGCGGACGGGGCGGCCGGGGCCGCGGCCGAGACCTTCCTGCGCGGCGCCACGCTCGGCGACGGCACCGCCGCCCCGATCGTGCAGGCCGTCCGGGCGCTGCTCGCCACCGACGGCCCGGCCCGCGCCCTGCCCTGGTGCCAGGTGTTCCTGGAGGAGGCCGTCCGGCGCGGCGCACCCGGCTGGCAGACCACCTTCACCGCCCTGCACGCCGAGGCCCTGCTCCGGCAGGGCGACCTGGCGGGCGCCCAGCAGCGGGCCGAGGCCGCCCTGGCCTTGCTGCCCGAACGCGGCGGCAGCGTCTACGCCGGGGGCGTGGCGGCCACCCTGATCCGGGCAGCCACCGCCGCCGGCCGCCACGACACCGCCGCCCGCGAACTCGGCCGCCCGCTGCCCGAAGGCCTGACCGGCAGCATCCACGGCCTCGCCCACCTGCGGGCCCGCGGCGAGTACCACCTCGCCACCCACCGCTTCCACGCCGCACTCGGCGACTTCCTCGACATCGGCCGCAGCCTGAAGCGCTGGGGCCTGGACCGGCCGCTGCTGATGCCCTGGCGCAGCGGCGCGGCCGAGGCACTGATCCGGCTCGGCGAAGTCCCGCAGGCCGCCCGGCTCATCGCCGAGCAGCTCGCCCACCGGGACGCCGCCCACCCGTGGATCTGCGGCCTCACCCTGCGCGTACGGGCGGGCCTGTGCGAGCCCCGCGAGCGGCACGCGCTGCTCGCCCGCGCGGTGGACGAGCTGCACGAGGCCGAGGACCGCTACGAACTCGCCCGCACGCTCGCCGACTTCGCCCGGGTGCTGAAGGAACTCGGCGACGCCAACCGGGCCGGCATGGTCGGCCGCCGGGCCTGGCAACTCGCCAAGGAGTGCGGCGCCCAGGCCCTGTGCGAGCAGATCGCCCCCGGCCCCGGCGGACCCGGCGGGCCGTCCGAGGACACCCGGTGCGGGGGCGTCGACTTCGCCGAACTCCACGCCAGGCTCAGCGACTCGGAGAAGCGGGTGGCGATGCTCGCGGTGCACGGCCACACCAACCGCGAGATCGCGATGAAGCTCTACATCACCGTCAGCACGGTCGAGCAGCACCTCACCCGGGTCTACCGCAAGCTCAACATCACCTGCCGACGGGAACTGCCCGCGGAACTCCACCTGCTCGGCTCGGGCGGCCGGGTGTGACGGCCCGGCGGACCGGGTGACGGGAGTCCGGCACCGCGGTGAACAGCCAGGACCGGCGGCGGGAGCCCCCCGGGCCCGCGGCGTCGGCCGGACCGGCCGACCGCCGGACCGGCCCGGTGCGACGCCGCGCCTACCCACGGAGACACCATGACGACGCACACCGGTCCGCCGGACGCGGCCCTGCCCGAGGTGCTGCGCACCGGCATGCTGGCCCGGGTCGAGGAGCGGCTGCGGGGTCAGCTCCATGCCGAGCACGCTCGCTGCCGGGCCGTCGACCCGCCGGCCGCGGGCATGGTGGAGGCGCTGGCCGACCTGGTCGCCGCCGGTGGCGACCGGATCCGGCCGACCGTGCTGCTCACCGGCTACCTCGCGGCGGGCGGCGATCCGGCGGGCGGCCCCGCCGTCGACGCGGCGGCGGCCCTCGAACTCCTCGACACCTGCTACCTGATCCGCCGCGACGCCCGGGAGAACGCCCCGCTCCGGCAGGGCGCGCCGACCCTGCACGTCCGGCACGCGGCCGAGCACGAGCGCAACGGCTGGTGCGGTGACGCCCAGGGGTTCGGCGTCGGCATGGCCTCCCTGATCGGGGACCTCGCGACGGCCCTCGCCGACCGGCTCGCCGCGGGCCTGCCGGACGCCGCCCGGCAGGTCTGGCACGACCTGCGGATCGGCCGGCTGGGCGGCAGTTACGTCGATTCCGAGCTGTCCAGCCGCTACCTCGCCGACCCGTGGCCGGCCGGCTGCCTCGCGGGCTGCGCCCGAGGCTGCGGCACCGGCTGGTACGCGCTCCAGCACCCGCTGCTGATGGGCGCCGCGCTGGCGGGCCGCGGCGACCTGGCGGTGGTGTACCAGGACTACGCCCGCCTGCTGCACGCCGCCTGGCGGGTGCGCGGCTTCGTCAGCGGCAGCGGGGACCGCGACTGGTACGGCGACCTGCTGCGGGAGATGCTGCTGGGCGGCGAGGACCCGGACCGCGCCGAGCGCACCATCGGCCACCTCCTCGACCGCATCCGGCGGGTCGTCGCCGCAGCCCCGCTGACCCTCGCCTGGCGCACCGAACTCGCCACCCTGGCCACCCGCCTGGCCGCACCCTGACCGGCCCGGCCGGCGTGTGATCTCGCCCGCCCGCCGCCGGGGCACTCGGCCCGGTCCCGGCGGTCGGCGCTCCGATGCCCCTCGTTCCCAGGGTCGTTCTCGCTCGACCGCCTGGCCGTCCTCGCCCGCCCTCGGACCGGCCGGCCCGCCCCGCCGGGGCCGCCCGTCGTTCGGCTACCCCTTCGGCTACCCCGCCGGCTCGGCCCGGCGGCCGGGGGCGGGCAGGCGCCAGACGCCGGGGCGGACCTCCAGGTGGTGGCCCGGGCCGGGCCGGGCGGTGCGCAGGGCGCGGTGGGCGAAGGACTCCAGCCGGCGGTCGTGGAGGGTGCGGGCGAGGTCGAGGCAGTCGGTGAAGCGGGCGTGTGCCCGGACGTGGTCACCGGCCGCGAGCGCGTGGAGTCCGAGGGCGCGCAGCACGTCGAACCGGGCCCGCGGGTCGGCCGGTCCGGAGTCGTCGGCGAGCGCGGTGGCGTGGGCCGAGGCGAGCAGGGCGTCGGCGTCGGCGCCGTCCCCGGCGTCCATCCGCAGTTCGGCCAGGCCGACCAGGGCCCGGCTCAGCTCGGCCCGGTGACCGGACTCCTCGGCGACCCGGCGGGCCAGCCCGTAGTACTCCCCGGCCTCCTCCGGGCGCCGTTGCTGCCAGGCGAGATCGCCGAGCGAGCGGAGCGTCCGGGCCTCGGCCCCGCGGTCGCCGCAGCGCCGGGCCGCGTCCAGGGCGAGCGCGTGCGTCTCGGCCCAGGCGTCCCAGGCGGCGTGCGTCTCCAGGTGGCCGTCCAGCGCAGCCACCAGCCGGACGACGGCGGCCGGCCGCCCCGCCCGGTGGGCCTGCCGGACGGCGCGGACGAGCGCCTCCCGCTCACGGGTGAACCAGCCGGCGGGCTCGTGCGGCTCCTCCCCGGTGGGCCGGGCGTGCGTCAGCACGGCGGTGACCCGCTCGGCCGCGCGGGCGTGCTCCGCACAGAGCCGCTCGATCGCGTCCCCGGTGTCCTGGGGGTCCTCCTCCTCGGTGAGCCGTTCGACGGCCAGGACCCGCAGCAGCTCGGGGAGGTGGTGGCCGGTCCGGTCGGCGGCCAGCAGCCGGTCGTCGAGCAGCCCGTCCAGCAGGCGAGCGGTCTCGGCCGGGGAGCGGCCCAGCACCGCAGCGGCCGTCGCGCGGTCGAACCGGCCGGCCGGTAGCAGCCCGAGCAGCCGGAAGGCCTGCCGCAACTCCGGCCGGGCGTCCCGGTAGGCCCGCAACAGCGGCTCCCGGACGTCGAGTTCGCCGATCCGCAGCTCGCCGAGCCGGTACCGTTCGTCCCGCAGCCGGTCCACCAGGCAGGCGACCTTCCAGTGCGGGCGCGCCGTCAGCTGGGCGGCGGCGACCCGGACGGCAAGCGGCAGCCGTCCGCACAGCTCCAGCAGTTCGCGGACGGCGGCGGGCTCGGCCGCCTCCCGCTCCGGGCCGGCGGCCGCCGCGAACAGCAGCCGGGCCTCCTCGGCGTCGAGGGTGTCCAGCAGCACCGGCCGGATGCCGCCGAGCCCGGCGGGCAGCCGGCGGGCGGTGACGATCGCGCTGCTCCCGCCGGTGGTCGGCAGCAGCGGGCGCAGTTGCGCCTCGGAGTCGGCGTTGTCGAGGACCAGCAGGAGTTGACGACCGGCCAGCTGGGCCTGCCAGGCGGCGCGGAGCTCGCCCGCCCCGGCGCCCTTCGCCGGCCGTACCCCGCGCCGTCGCAGCAGGGTGGACATCGCCTCGGTGGCGCGCAACGGCCGCCCTCGTTCGGGGTGGAGGTCCAGGAAGAGCCGGCCGTCGGGGAAGGACGGGTCACTGCGGCGGGCGGCCTCCAGGGCGAACGCGGTCTTGCCGACCCCCGGCTGCCCGGCGACCGCGACGAACGATCCGGCCGGGGCGTCCCGCAGCAGCTCCTCGACCTGGGCGAGGGCCGTGCCGCGGCCCGCGAAGACCGGGTCGGCGGGCGGCATCGCCCTCTCTTGCCCGGCCCGGACGGCCACGGCGACGGCCCGGCCGCCGCCCGCCGCCGTGCGCAGCAGCCCGGGATCGCCCGCCAGGATCCGCCGGTGCAGCCGTTGCAGCGGCGGCGCGGGTTCGATCGCCAGCTCCGCGACCAGCGTCCGGCGCAGCTCGGCGAAGGCCTCCAGCGCCTCGGCCTGCCGCCCGGCCCGGTACAGGGCCAGGATCAGGTGGCCGTGCAGTTCCTCCCGCAACGGGTGTTCGGCGGCCAGCGACCGTAGTTCGGCGATCAGTTCGTGGTGCCGGCCGAGTTCGAGGTCGGCCCGGATCCGCTGGTCCAGGGCGGCGACGCCGGCCTCGGCGAGCCGGGCGGCGGCCCCTTCGAGCAGCGGCCCGTGCGGGGTGTCGGAGAGCAGCGGGCCGCGCCGGAGCGCGAGGGCCCGGCGCTGGAGGTCGGCGGCGGCGCGGTGGCGGCCGGCGGCGAGTGCCTCCCGGCCGCGCCGGTGCAGCCGCTCGAACTCGGACAGGTCGAGCCGGTCCGGCGGGACGCAGAGCCGGTAGCCCGGGGACTGGGTGCGCAGCAGCTCCCGGCCCCGGTCGGGGTCGGCGGCGTGCAGCAGCTTGCGCAGCTGCGAGACGTAGACGTGCACGGTGGCGGTGGCCGTGCGGGGCGGCTCGTCCCGCCACAGCTCGGCGACCAGGCTGTCGACCGAGACCACCCGGTCGCCGTGGACCAGCAGGGTGCCGAGGACGACCCGCAGCTTGGCCGCCCGCGGTGTGTGCGGGCCCGTGCCGCCCTCGATCTCCATCGGTCCCAGGATCCGGAACCTCACCGGGCCCACCCCTCGTACTCGCTGTGCTCTCGTGCGCCGGGTCCCCGGCGGTGACGACGGTGACGGCGGTGATGGTGGCCCGCCGGCCGGCGGGGGGTCAGAAGTCCTGCACCACGGTGGTGCGTGCCTCGGCGACGGTCCGCCGGTGCTGGGTCAGCGTCAGGGTGACCGGGACGGCCGGCCGCCCCGCCGTGTCCCGCCCGACCGGCCCGGCGACGGCCGCGCAGTGCACCGGCGGGTCCGCCTCGCCGAGGCCGCGGACGCGCACGTCGTAGGAGGCCGGCAGGGTCCGCCCGGGGACCAGCCCGCCGGCGCGCCCGGCGACCAGCACCGAGGCCTGCCGCGCCGCCTCCAGCAGCAGCGGCGCGGAGAGCCGGCCGTCGGCCGGGCGGTCCCGACGGGGGAGGACCCAGGTGGCGAGCCGGCCGCGGGAGTCCCAGGCGGGCTCGCTCAGCACCACGTCCGCCGCCGAGGCGAGGCCGACCGAACCGGGGTCGGCCGGGGCGTCCGCCGCCCCGGGGGCGGCGCGCACCGCCCACCGCCCGGCCCGCTCGCGGGGCGGCCCGGGCGGGTCGAACGCCAGGCTCGCGGTGCCCGTCGCGCACGGTACGTCGTCGAGCGACAGCTCCAGGCGGAGGTCGAGGCCGCGCGGTACCCCGTCGACCGTCGCGGTCGGCGTGGCCCGCAGCTCGGCGGCCAGCCGGGTCGGACCGCGCCCGGCCCGCCAGGCGGCCACCTCGGTCACGTCGAGTCCGAACCGGCGGAACCACCCGGTCCGGTCCGGGGGCCCGCCGAAGTACTGCCGTCCGACGAACTCGGCGGTCTCCCGGACCGCCTCGACGACCAGCAGCGGATCGTGGAAGTGGCCTGGCCCGTCGTCGGCCCCCGGGACCTCCCCGATCAGCCGGAACCGCTCCTCGCCGCGGCTCGGCGCCTCCAGCAGGCAGTGGTCCCAGGACGGCGGACAGTGGACCAGGTGCCGGGCGGCCCCCGGCCCGGGCGCCCCGCGGTCCCGCACGGTGCTCCCGACGGCCATGGCCGCGCCTCCCCGGGTCGTCCGACGGCCGCCCCCTCGACAGCCCTTCCCCCAGCATGGCCCCACCGGGCGGTACGTGGACATCCCGCCCCCGTGGCAGCAAGTTGCGCGACCGCTACTCCCACCCGGCCCGGGGCGGGGCCGTGCCGGGGGACCGGGAACCGGGCGGGTGCGCGGGTCGGGCGCGGGGGCGTGGGTAGGCGCCGTACGAGGTGGAGGGAGGACGGGATGGGCGGCTCGGGCGCGCTGTCGGACTACCACCGCAAGCGCGACTTCGCCAGGACCGCCGAACCCGAGGGCGGCGGCCGCGCCGCACCGGGCGCGCGGCCCGGGTTCGTGGTGCAGATCCACGATGCCCGCACCCTGCACTTCGACTTCCGCCTGGAGGTCGACGGCGTGCTCAAGTCCTGGGCGGTCCCCAAGGGGCCGTCCGGTGACCCGCACGACAAGCGGCTGGCGATGCCGACCGAGGACCACCCGGTGGAGTACCGCGACTTCGAGGGGGTCATCGCCGAGGCCGAGTACGGCGGCGGCACGGTGATCATCTGGGACGAGGGCGGATACGAGAACCGCAGTACGGACCGGCGCGGCCACGAGCTCCCGTTCGCGGAGGCGCTCGACGCCGGTCACGCGTCGTTCCGGCTGGCCGGCCGCAAGCTGCGCGGGGACTGGGCACTCACCCGGTTCCGCGAGGACGGCACCGGTGAGCGCGCGGCCTGGCTGCTGGTGCGGCACGGCCACGGTGGTGGCCGGCCCGCCCCCGACCCCCGGCGGGCCCGCTCGGTGCGCAGCGGACGGACGCTGCGGCAGGTCGCCGACCAAGAGGGCCGGGCCTGACCGCGACCGGCCTCCAGGAGCGCCTCGACGCAGGGGCTCCCGGCGGCGGCCGCCGCCGGGGAGCGCTCGCCGATCCCGGGCCCGCGGGCGGGCCCGGGATCGGCGAGACCTGTCAGAAGACGGGTTCCGGTGCGGGGCCCGGGCCCGGGAGGGGGCCGGGGCGGGGGTGCGGATCCGGTCCCGGGGCGGGTGTCGGCTGCGGGTCCGGACCCGGCCGGGGCGGTGCGGGCGGTACCGGATCCGGACCGCCCGGGCCGGGGACCGGACCGGGCAGGGGGCCGGGCTGCGGGCCGGGGCCGGGGCCCGGGGCCGGGGTGGGACTGGGCGGTACGGGGTCGTTCGGGGGTGTCCCCATAGGGCTGCTCCTGGGCTCGATTCGATCGTTCGGCATCGTCTTCCTCGGCACCGCCTACCCGGGCTGCGCCCGGGGACACGGGGCCGAACGGGGTTCGGCGGGCCCGGACGTCAGCCGGCTCCCGGCAGCCGTACCTCCAGGTGGCCCGAGAGCACCCTGGTCTCCAGGACCGGCTGGGGCGCGGTGGCCGGGCCGCGCACCACCTCGCCGTCGCGCAGTCGGAACTCGCTGCCGTGCCAGGGGCAGCGCAGGCAGCCGTCCACCACCGTCCCGGCGGACAGCGGCCCGGACAGGTGGGCGCAGCGCTCGGCGAGCACGTGGTAGCGCTCGCCCTCGTGGACCACGACCACCGTCAGTTCGCCCGCCGTCCGGCGGACGGGCTCGCCGTCGGGGAAGTCGTCGACCGGTCCGAGGCCGACCCAGTCGGGCGGCGCCAGCCGGGGCACCGCGGCGGACCGGTCGGGCCCGGCGGCCAGCCGGTAGGAGAGGTGCCCGCCGAGCGCCCCACCGACCGAGACGGCGGTCAGCCCGGCCAGGCCGAGCAGCCGGCCACGGGCGTGGTGCCCCCGGCAGCGGGCCAGCAGCGATCCGGCGTACAGCAGCACACCGGTGGTGTTGGACAGCGCGTGCACCAGGCCGGTGCGCCGGCGCGGCGGGTCGAGTCGCGCCCAGTCCACCCAGCCGGCGAGCGCGGCCGGCCCGGCGGCCAGCAGCCCGGCCGCCACCAGGGTGCCGGCCGCCCGGCGGCCGCCCGGGGTGAAGTCCAGCAGACCCGCGGACATCCAGCAGCCGATCGGGAGCTGGACCAGCACGGGGTGGAGCGGGTGGCCGAGCCACACCCCGTGCAGGGCGTCGCGGGACGGCCCGAGCGGGACGGACTCCACGGCGTCGGCGAGCGAGGAGGCCGGGGCGTCGAGGAACTCCCAGTGCGCCGGGGCGTCCAGCGCCCGGCGCAGCCGGCGGGACCACGGGTGCAGGTGCAGAGCTGAGGCATCCATACCGGGCGGCTTGCCGGGCACCGCTCCGCCAAACCCGAATCCGGCCGCCGGTGGAACGACACGCGGTCGGGTCCACACCGCCGGGTGTACCGCCGTAGACGGCGTTTGGGCGGGCCGCTACGGGGGACCCGCCCGGGTACCGGAG
Organism: Kitasatospora sp. NPDC028961; assembly: GCF_055564815.1. Lineage (NCBI taxonomy): Bacteria > Bacillati > Actinomycetota > Actinomycetes > Kitasatosporales > Streptomycetaceae > Kitasatospora > Kitasatospora sp. NPDC028961. Next base: position 235,883 of record NZ_JBVHVO010000011.1, read on the forward strand.
GAGTTCCGGAAGGCCCGGAGGTCCGGACGGCGGTCCCGACCGGATCGCCGGCCCGTCGGCGTCGGCCGTGGTGCCGGGTGATCGTGCCCGCCCCGACCGGGTGCCGCGGGTACGGTACGGGCCGGTCAGCCGGGGGTGGGGAGCAGGAGCCCGCCATGCGAAGCCTCGAACGCCGTTACGCGGTGACACTGCCCGGCCCGGTCGGCGGCCACGCCCCGCCCACCACCGTCGTCGTCCATGCGACCGACGCGACGGGCCCCGACGGCGAACCGGTCTGGGAGAGCGCGGACGGGAGCCTGCGGGTGGAGATCACCGGCGGCGTGGCCACCGTCCTCACGGCGCCGGCCGGCAGCGGCCGGCACCCCTGCCTCCAGGCGTACGCGCTGCCGTGATCGACGGTGCGGCGACCAACGGTGCCTCGACCGGCGGCGCCGGGAACCGGGCACCGTCGGTCGACGCGGGCCTCCGACCGGTGCCGGGGCCGCCCTCAGGGGGCGGTGCTGTCGGCGGCCGGAGGCTGCGGCCGGTCCTCACCGCGCCCCGCCGCCGGTGCCTCGGCGGACGACGGGGCGGCGCCCGGTGGGCCCGCGCCGTCCGTGGGGCGCCGTCGCAGGCCACCCGCACCACCTGCGCCACCCGCACCGTCCCGCTCCCGCCCGTCCCGCTCCCGCGCGTCCTGCTCCCGGCCGGACCGGTTCTGCACCGCCAGGGCCCAGGACCGTCGTCTGATGCTCACCACTGCCTCCCGGTGGTCCGGGGCGGGCGCCACCCGCCCGCCGATGCCGCGCGGCTACCCGAACCGGACGCCACCAATCCGGCATGCCGGGCGCGAAGCCGGGTACCCGCCGGCTCCCGGGGCGCGGAGGGGTGCCGGCGGTCGCGCCCCCGCCCACGGGCTGCGCCCGCCCACCGAACGGCCGAGCCCCGAGGAACGTCTCCGCCCACCCAATCCCGACCTTCAGGAGGAACGATGACCAGCGACACCAAGGTCCTCGCGATCGTGACGAACTACGGGGTCGAACAGGACGAGCTCCTCGTCCCCGCCCAGCACCTGCGCGACGACGGCGTGCGGGTCGACATCGCCGCCCCCACCGCGGACGACATCCGCACGCTCGTCGGGGACGAGGAACCGGGGGAGCGGGTGCGCCCGACCCACACCCTCGACGAGGTCGACCCCGCCGACTACGACCTGCTGCTCATCCCCGGCGGGACCATCAACGCGGACACCCTCCGACTCCATCGGAAGGCGGTCGACGCGGTGCTCGCCTTCACCACCTCCGGCCGCCCGGTCGCCGCCATCTGCCACGGGCCCTGGCTGCTCGCCGAGGCCGGGGTGGCGTTCGGCAAGCGGCTCACCTCGTACCCGTCGCTGCGCACCGACCTCGCCAACGCCGGCGCGACCTGGCTCGACGAACCGCTGGTCACGGACGATGCCAACGGCTGGCGACTGGTGACCTCCCGCAATCCCGGTGACCTCGACCACTTCCTGCGGGGCATCGACGTCGCCCTGCGGGTGACGACCGGGGCCGCCGGTCCGTCCTGACCGAGGTCCGTCCCGCCCGGGCGCGTCGAGGCGGCCGGCCCCACACGAGGGGCGGGCCGCCTCGACGCCTGGCGGTGCCGGCCCGGGTCAGTCCGGGTCAGTCCGGTGGGGCTCGTGCGGGAGGTCGTCCCAGCCGGGGGCGTCCTGGTCGTCGAGCTGCTCGCGCAGCCGGGCCAGGGTGGTGGTGAGCAGCCGGGAGACGTGCATCTGGGAGACGCCGATGCGTTCGGCGATCTGGGACTGGGTGCAGCCGTCCCAGAACCGGAGCTTCAGGACGGTCTGTTCACGGGCGGGCAGCTGGGCCAGCAGCGGCCGGACGGCGGTGCGGAAGTCGGCGAGTTCGATGCCGGGGTCGCAGATGCCGATGCGGTCGAGGATGGCGCTGCCGGTCTCGTCGGTGTCCTGGTCGCGCGGGGCGTCGAGGGAGTCCGGCCGGTACACGCGGCCGGCGACGAGCCCCTCGGTGGCCTGGTCCACGGTGAGGTGGAGGTCCTCGGCGATCTCCTCGGGCTGGGGGAGGCGGCCGAGCCGCTGTTCGAGGCGGTCGGAGCCGCGGGCGACGGTGAGGTAGAGCTCCTGCATGCTGCGCGGTACGCGCACGGGCCAGGAGGTGTCGCGGAAGAAGCGCTTGATCTCGCCCGCGATGGTGGGGATCGCGTAGGTGACGAACTCGACGCCGCGGCCGGGATCGTAGCCGTCGACGGCCTTGATCAGGCCGATGGTGCCGACCTGCAGGATGTCGTCCATGTCCTCGGCGCGGTGCCGGAAGCGGGCGGCGATGAAGCGCACCAGCGGCATGTTCAGCTCGATGACGGTGCCGCGCACGTAGCTGTAGGCGTGCGACTCCCGGGGCAGCGCGATCAGGCGGTCGAAGAGCGCGTCGCTCAGTTCGCGGGCCTCGGTCTTGCCCATCGAGCGCAACTCGGCCTCGGTCGGCCGGGGTGGCAGGTCGGCCGGCAGGCCGGCGGGTACGGGGGCTCGGGGAACGTTCTCCAGGGTGGTGGACACGTGTATCTCCAGGGCATCGGGTGAACGCCCGGCGGCGGCGCGTGACGTGCGCCGACCCCGGGTCTCTTTCCCTCCGGAACCGATGGCCGGATTCGGCCGGAGGTCCCGGTGGCACCCGGCAGGGTGCGGAGCGGCGTAGGCCGGGCGAACGCCGCACGGGTGTTCTACCCGACATACGACACCTGATTCACGTTTTGCGCGATTTATATCGTTCTATCCGATTCACCCCTTTCGGGGGCCAGGTGGCCCGCACGGCGAGACCGTCCGCCCTCGGTCGCCTTCGGGCCCGAGATCGGCCGCCCGCGGGCCCGCCCCCGGCCGCCTACCGGCCCGAGACCCGCCGTCTATGGGGCCGAGACCCGCCGCCGCCGATCGGAGGCGGCCCGGAGAAGTACGGTCGCGAGCGCCCCGTCCAGCGCGGCGGAGAGCTCGGCGTCGTCCCGGTCGGTGCCCGCCCAGGCGACGTGCCCGTCGGGGCGGACCAGCGCCGCGCGTACGCCGGCCCATGCGGCCGGGGGCCCGTCGAGGACGGCGGAGCGGACGGCGAGCCCGGGCCGGGCGCGGGCGCCGAGGGCGCCGTCGGGCGTCAGGTCGAGCAGCAGGTACGCGGTCGGGTCCAGCAGGGCGAACAGGCCCGCCTCCGAACCGGCGAGGGCGAGGTCGGGTGCGCGGGTGCCGGTGAGCGGGTGGGCCGCCGGGTCCTGGGCGGGGTAGGCGACGGCGAGCCCGGTGAGCCGTTCGGCCAGCGCGCGGCCGAAGGCGGGCTGGGTGGCGATCAGCCCGCTCAGCAGGGCGCGCAGGTCGAGGCCCTCGGGTGTGAAGGTGGTCATCAGGGCGGTCTGGGCGCGGCTGTGTTCCAGCAGCTGTACGCCGACCGGGTGACGTTCGGCGTGGTAGGTGTCGAGCAGGCCCTCCGGGGCCCAGCCGTTCAGCGTCGCGTTCAGCTTCCAGCCGAGGTTGTGCGCGTCCTGGATGCCGACGTTCATGCCGACGCCGCCCGCCGGGTAGTGCTGGTGGGCGGCGTCGCCCGCGAGCAGGACGCGCCCGCGCCGGTACTCGGCGGCCAGCCGGCCGGCGTTGCCGAACCGGGAGAGCCACGAGGGGTCCCGCATGCCGAAGTCGTCCCCGGTCACGGCGACGGTCCTCGCCCGGAACTCGTCCATCGTGAGGTCGCCGGGCCACTCGGTGGTGAGGCTGTCCGGGTCGATGCCGAGCACGCGGAACCGCCCGCCGGGCAGCGGCGCGACCATCACCGCGCCCTGGAGGGTGTGGATGCCGAAGCCCGGTCGCGGCGGGCGGTCGAGCGTGACGTCGCCGAGCAGGCCGAGCACGGTGGAGGGCGTGCCGGGGAAGTCGATCCCGGCGGCCTGCCGGACGGTGCTGCGGGTCCCGTCGCAGCCGACCAGGTAGGCGGCCTCCGCCTGGTACGGGCCCCGCGGCCCCTCCACGTGGACGGTCACCGACCGGTCGTGAGCGGTGAATCCGGTGACGCGGTGCCCACGGACGATCCGTGCGCCCAGGCGCAGTGCGTGCTCCTGGAGCAGCTCTTCGGTGCGGGCCTGGGGCAGGGCGAGGGTGAACGGGAACGGAGTGTCCAGGCCCCGGAAGTCGAGCCGGGTGTCGAGCATCGCGAAGTGCCCGGTCGGGATCCGCAGCCCTTCGGCGAGGAAGGCCGTGTGCACTCCTCGGGAGGCCAGCACCTCGATGGTGCGGGGGTGGACGGTGAGCGCCTTGGAGCGCTCGTCGATCGCGGTGCGCTCCTCGACGACGGTGACGGCTGTCCCGCCCAGCCGCAGTTCGGCGGCGAGCCAGAGCCCGACGGGGCCGCCTCCGGCGATGACGACGTGCTGCTCGGTCATGGGGTCCACCTCTCTTGGTCACTGACCAAATCAACGGGTCGCAGTAAACTAGGTCAATGACCAATGCGCAAGCGGCCGGACGCCTCGACCCCGGCACCGTCATCCGGGCCGCCCTGGAGCTGCTGGACGAGACCGGCCTGGACGCCCTGTCCACCCGCGCGGTCGCCGAACGGCTCGGCGTGCGGATGAACACCGTGCTGTGGCACGTGAAGACCAAGGCCCGGATGCTGGAGCTGATGGCGGACGCCGTGATCGGGGAGATCTCCCTAGGCGACCTGCCCGCCGCGCCGGACGCCCGCGCCCGGGAGCTGGTCCGCCGCTACCGCCGCGCCCTGCTGGCCCACCGCGACGGCGCCGCGCTCGTCGTCGGCACCTATGCCGCCGAGCCGCACACCCTGGGCCTCGCCGACGCCCTGGTCGGCGCGCTCCTGGACGGCGGACGGGACGAACGCGGGGCGGCCTGGACGACCTGGTCGGTCATCTACTTCACCCTCGGCCTCACCCAGGAGGAGCAGGCCGCCGCGCGCCGCCCGCTGGGCGACCGGCTGGCCGACGCGCTCTCGGAGACGGCCCACCCCGCCCTCCGGCGCGTCCTCGGCCACCTCGCCGCCGACTCCTTCGACGAGCGCTTCGAGTACGGCCTCACCGCGATCCTCGGCGGCGCTCCGGGCCGGCGGTGACGGTCGCGCCGACGGGTCGGCCGAGGCCGGCGACGGCGCCCGGGCGCCCGGTGGTGACGGCCCCGTAGGGTCCGGCGGTGACGGCGCCCCGGCATCCGGCGGTGACGGCCCCGCAGCGTCCGGTGGTGGCGCGTCGTGCGGGGCCGGATCGTGCGGCGTGCCGTCGGGGTCCGGCCCCGCCGATTGATGTTCTCCCGCCCGCCGATTCTTTGTTACCCGCGGGTATTGGCTCGCCCCGTCGGCTGGTGTACGTTCTCGCCCGGGCGGAACGACTGCCCCGGGTCCAGGGACCTTCCGGTGGACCGCGCCTGACGCCCCCTCATGGGACGCCGGGCCCGGCCGCGCGGGGCGACCCGGCTGCACGGACCCGGTCGGCGGCGACTTCGGCCCCCTCCCGCCCGGCTCCCGCCGGACGGAAGGCGCTCGGCCCCCCGGTGGCGACTCCTGCCGACAGCCGGCCGTTCGGCATGCCCTCGACCCTCCGTCGACCGGCACCCGCGGCGGCCCCGTCGAGCGAGGACCTCGTCCGAGGGAGGCCCGCTCCCCCAGGCCACAACGTCGTCGCGACTCGCGCCACCGACCGACCCCCACCGCCGCGCCGACCGACGACCCCCGCAGACGAAAGGCCTCCTCCCCGATATGAGCATCAAGGCACGGCTCGTTGCCGCAGCGGCCCTCACGGCCGCGATCACCGCCGGTCTCGCCACCCCGGCGGTCGCGGCCCCGAAGGCCCCGGCGGCCCCGGTTGCTCCGGTCAAGGCCCCGGCCCTCGCCGCCGCCGCGAGCAGCGGTGCGGTGACCGAGGCGCAGTGGCTGGCCGACGTCGGCGCCGCGATCGCGCCCGCCCGCGCGTACGTCGAGCAGCGCACGGCCACGCCCACCGGCGAGAAGCCCGCGATCGTGTTCGACATCGACAACACCACGCTCGCCACGCACTTCCACCCGTTCGCGATGTCGGGCATCGCGCCGGTCGTGGAGCTGGCGCAGTACGCCCACAGCCGGGGGGTCGCGATCATCTTCGTCACCGCGCGGGTGGACTTCATCGACCCGATCACCCGGCACAGCCTGGCCGCGGCCGGCTACACCGTGGACGAGCTGCACGGGCGCGACCTGTGCGACCTGTTCAAGCCGGTCCAGCAGTACAAGACGGACGAGCGGGTCGAGGTCGAGAACGAGGGCTACACGATCATCGCCAGCGTCGGCAACAACTGGACCGACCTGGACGGCGGCCATGCCGAGCGCACCTTCAAGCTGCCGGACTACAACGGCCTGCTCTCCTGACCCACCCCGCCGGGCGGTCGACCCACGCCGTCCGGCGGACCGACACCGCCCGGGGCCGGTGGGCACGCCGAGCCCCGCGCGGGACGCGGACGCGGTGCCCGGGGCGGGAGGCCGCGCCCGGGGAGAGGCAGCGCGACGGGCAAAGAAGAACCCCCGGACGACAGACGTCCGGGGGTTCCAGCGGTGGGCCTAACAGGACTTGAACCTGTGGCCTCTTCCTTATCAGGGAAGCGCTCTAACCGTCTGAGCTATAGGCCCGCGCTGATGTTGCCCGCCAACATTAGCAGAGCTCGGACCGAGCCCCGACCGGGCTGACCCCGGCCCCGGCCGGCCCCCGGATGCGCCCGGCGCCCGGCCGACTCCGCTGCCGGCCGTCGCGGCAGCACGGTGGTGGCCGGGCCGACACCGCGCAGCTGTGTGGACCCGGGGCGGCCCCGGCCCCTGTCCCGACCCCCGAGCGGAACAGGGGCGCTGCCGACCGTCGGCCCGGCGGGTCTCGGGGCGGCAGCGCCGACGTGTCAGCCGGCGAGCTGGTCGACGGTGGGGACCACGATGCCGAAGAGGTCGGTGATCGTGGTCAGGCTCGCCGCCTGCAGTCCGGCGGCGGGCACGAGGCCGCCCTCGGGCGCGGCCAGCGAGCGGGTGGCGGTCGCCTCGGCGACGACGGTGGGCCGGTAGCCGAGGTTGAACGCCCCCTGGGCGGTGAAGGTGACGCACATGTGGGTCATGAACCCGGCCAGCACCAGGTCGAGTCCGGAGCCCAGGTCGCGCAGGGTCTTCTCCAACTCCGTCTGGTGGAAGGCGTTGGGGAACTGCTTCACGACGACCGGCTCGCCGTCGATCGGTGCCACCTCGGGGCTGATCGCACCGATCTCGGCGCGGATGTCATAAGGAGTGCCCTCGCCGCCGTCGTTGACGATGTGGACGACCGGCGTGCCGGCCGCGCGGGCGGCGGCGAGCAGACGGGCCCCGGCGGCCAGGGCGGGCTCGACGCCGTCGAGCGCCATCACGCCACCGCGGTAGGTGTTCTGGAAGTCGATCATGATCAGGGTGCTCTCGCCGAGGCGCGGCGGCGTGTTGTCGAGGCCGATGACGTCACGCAGGGTGGTGGAGGCAGACATGGCTGGAGGTGTCCTTTCGGGCGGATGACTGGTTCGGTCGGAAGCCGGACCGGAAGCCGGACCGGAAGGTGCGACGCCGGACCGGAACGGGTTGGACGTGAGAAGGGGTGGACAAGGGCGGATTCGGGCGGCCCGTATCCGTACCGGTGCCGGGAATCAGGCATGGCGGAGCCTCGGTCGCGACGACTCGCGTGCCGCGGCGGCCGGGTGAGGGAGCGGTCAGGGCGTCCGGTGATCCGGACGCAGGGGCGACGAGGCCGGTGCGACCCGGACGCCGGTGCGACCAGGATGTCGTGCGATCAGGACGTGGTGCGGAATCGGCGACGGTAGGAGACCGGGGTGGTGCTGATCTGCTTGCGGAAGGCACGGTGCAGCGTTTCCACCGAGCCCATCCCGATGCCCGCCGCGACCTGCTCCAGTGGTTGGTCAGTGGTCTCCAGCAGGCGGCGGGCTGCCTCGACCCGGGCCGCCTCCACGTAGGCGGCCGGGCTGGTGCCGGTCTCCTGGCGGAAGACCCGGGCGAAATGGCGCTCGCTCAGGCACATCCGCGCGGCCAGGACGGGGGCCGACAGGTCCTCGTCGAGATGCTCGGTGATGAAGACGCGCAACTCGTCGATGTCCCTGCGGGCCGGGGCGGGCCGGCTCAGCGGCACGCTGAACTGGCTCTGGCCGCCCTGCCGCCGCAGATACATCACCAGCTGTCGGGCCACGGCCAGGGCCAGGTCCTCGCCGTGGTCCTCGGCGACCAGCGCGAGCGCCAGATCCATGCAGGTGCTGATGCCCGCGCCGGTCCACACCCGGCCCGAGCGGACGAAGATCGGGTCGGCGTCGACCCTGACCTTCGGGTGGTCGGCGGCGAGCTGGGCCGCGGTCGACCAGTGGGTGGTCGCCCGCCGCCCGTCCAACAGTCCGGCGGCCGCCAGCAGATGCGCTCCCACGCACACCGAGGCGATCCGCCGTGCGTGCGGTGCCGTCTCCCTCACCCACTCCACGACGGCCTCGTCGACCCGGGCCACCGGACCGTCGGGGTGCAGCTCCACCGCGCCGGGCACCAGCAGCGTGTCCACTGCGGCGCCCACCTCGGAGAAGGAGAGGTCCGCGACCAGGCGGACCCCGGCTGAGGTGACGACCGGCCCGCTGTCGGGGCCGGCCAGCCGGATCTCGTAGCCCGCCCGGCCGCCGGTCTCCCGGTTGGCCAGGGCGAAGACCTCGGCCGGACCGGTGACGTCGAGCAGGTCGACATCGGGGAAGACCGCGATGACGACACGGTGTGGAGTGGGCATGCATCCATCGTCACGGCAGCACCCGGACGACCGCAATGACGGCGATCTGTCACATCCGGCCATCGGGCGTCCGGACCGCCGACGTCATGCCGGGGGCTCTCCGGGGCTCTGGCAGGCTCTCGCGGGCGGACCGCCGAGCCCCGGTCCGGGCCGGCCGGGGAGGTTTGCCTCAGCCGCCAGGGGCGGGTAGTGTTTCCTAGTCGCTCGGCTGGGAGCACCGGACACGCAATAGCGCGGACGGTCCCGGGGCGGCCAATCCTCTTGTTCACACCTCTCTTCCCGGCTGGGTCGCGTTTCGGTGCGCCTCCGCTCGAATTGTTGTGCGTGTTTAAGTCGGTTGCGGTCGGATTCGCTTTGTGAAGCGCGGTTCGGCTAGAGTTCAGCAGGTCGGAGGGGCCCCCGGGTCGATAATCCGACAACCTCTGGAAAGCCGGAAGCGCGGAAAGACGAAGCAGAGCGATCTGCTAGAGTCGGAAGCGCCGAAAGGCTGAAGGAAAGCAAATCGGATGAACGAAGCGCCGTTAAACGGAGCGGAAAGCATCTGGTAAGCTGGAAACACGAAAGAACGAAGCGCCCGGAGGGCCCGCTGGGAGGCGGTCCGAAGGAAGTGTCCGTTCCTTGAGAACTCAACAGCGTGCCAAAAGTCAACGCCAGATATGTTGACATCCCCGGCCTTGATCCTTGTGATCGGGGTTGGAGATTCCTTTATGAAGTAAACACTAGCGAGGACGCAGTGCGCGGGGCCGCCCTATTCCGGTGGTTGCCGTGCCGCTCGACGCGAGTGCAGCCCGCGCTCTTCATTGAGCACAGTCGGGCAGACATTCACGGAGAGTTTGATCCTGGCTCAGGACGAACGCTGGCGGCGTGCTTAACACATGCAAGTCGAACGGTGAAGCCCTTCGGGGT
>NZ_JBVHVO010000012.1:0-46903 GCF_055564815.1 Kitasatospora sp. NPDC028961
GGAACGGACACTTCCTTCGGACCGCCTTCCAGCGGGCCCTCCGGGCGCTTCGTTCTTTCGTGTTTCCAGCTTACCAGATGTTTTCCGCTCCGCTTCCGGCGCTTCGTTCATCCAACTCGCTGGTGTCTTCTCGGGCTTGACGCCCTGTCCGACGTTTCAAACTCTAGCCGATCCCCGCCCCGAAAGGCGAATCCGGCCGCAATCCATATAAACAGGCACACCGAATAAGGCATGAGCCGTGCCTGCCGTCGAAATGACAAAGCACAACCCAGCCCGAACCGGGAAGTGATGTTTCAAGGGATTGGCCGCTCCGGGACCGTCCGCGTAGACACGTGTCCGGTGCTCCCAGCCGAGCGACTAGAGAACACTACGCCCGTCCGGAGCCTGAGGCAACCCGGTGCCGGGCACCGTCCGCGTGCAGAGCGAGCGGCCGGCCTTCACATACTCGCCGTTCGGGTGGTCGTTGCCGGTGACCCACTGCCGGGCCGTGGCCTCGTCGCGGCCACCGGCCCGGTGGCGCTCGACCAGGCGCTCCTCGCGGAGGCTGTCGTCGGCGTCGACGTACCAAAGCTCGCGCATGAGTCGGCGGGCGTCCGGCCAGGGGTGTTCGGCGGCGGCGAGGTAGTTGCCCTCGGTGACGACGAGGCGGGCCTGCGGCGGCACGACATGGCGCGCGGCGACGGGTTCGTCGAGGCGGCGGTCGAAGTCGGGGACGTAGATGGGCTGGAACCGGTCTGCTGCGACCCGGCGCAGCAGTGCGACGTAGCCGTGCGCGTCGAAGGTGGCCGGCGCGCCCTTGCGGTGGGCCAGGCCGAGCCGGTCCAGCTGGGCGGCGGAGAGGTGGAAGCCGTCGAGCGGGAGGTAGGCGGCGCTGCCGGGTCCCTCCCGGCGCTCGACCTCGGCGACCAGGTACCGGGCCAGGGTGGACTTGCCGGCGCCGGGCGGGCCGGCAAGTCCGAGGATGGCGCGGGCATTGCTTCCCGGCCCCCGGAGGAGGCCGAGCGCGAGGGTGATGAGGGTGTCCTCGTTCATGGCCGCACCCTACTGATCCCGGCGCGGCCGGCCTCAGCGGGCGGCGAGTGCGGGCGTCTCCAGGGTGAGGGTCCCGGCGTCGGCGTCGAGCAGGGCGGGCAGGCCCAGCGGGACGGTGAGGGTGGAGGGGCAGTGGCCGAAGCCCAGCTCCCACAGGACGGGGACGCCGAGCGGCCCGAGCCGGTCGAGCATGAGCTCCCGGACCCGCTCGGGGCGGCCGCAGCCCTCCCAGGAACCGAGGGCGATCCCCGCGACCCCCTCGAAGGCCCCGGAGCGCAGCAGCTGGGTGAAGAGGCGGTCGAGCTGGTACGGATGCTCGTTGACGTCCTCCAGGATCAGGATGCTGCCCGCGTAGGACGGCCGGCCCGCGGGCGTGCCGCGCTCGGCGGTGAGGACGTGTACGCAGCCCCCGGCGGTGATGCCGCGGGCCCGGCCGGGGACGAGGGCCGAGGCGGTGGCCGAGGTGAGGACCGTCGTGGCCGAGGGGTCGAAGAGGGTGCGCCGCAGGTGTTCGGCCGTCGGTCCGTCGGCGATGAAGGAGGCGCCGGAGCTCATCGGCCCGTACAGCGTGGCCACGCCGAGGCGCTGGGCGAAGGCCTCGTGCAGGGAGGAGACGTCGCTGAAGCCCACCAGCACCTTGGGCGGGGCGGCGCGCATCGCGTCCCAGTCGAGCAGGTCGACCATGCGGTGGACGCCGTAGCCGCCGCGGGCGCAGATGACGGCGTCGACGGTGGGGTCGAGCCAGGCGGACTGGAGGTCCGCCGCCCGGTCCGCGTCGGTGCCGGCCAGGTGGCCGAGGGTGGGGTGGGTGTCGAGGGCGTGCGGGGCGACCGTGACCCGCAGCCCCCAGGAGCGCAGGATCGCGCACCCGGCGGTGAGCCGCTCGGGGTCGATCGGGCTGCTGGGGGCGACCACGACGACGTGGTCCCCCGGACGGAGCTGCGGCGGGCGGGTCAGCCCGCGGCCGGGCGTGGTCGGGTACTGGTCCATGGCCGGGATCCTTCCAGGGTGCGGATGGCACTGTGGGGAGGGGTGACGCGCGCTCAGACCGGCCGGAGCCGCCCGGAGGTGGTATGCCCCGTTCGGTTCAGACCGATCCCATCACCGCCCTGACCTCGGCGAGGGTGGCGTCGGCGACGGCGTTGGCCCGTTCGGCACCGTCCCGCAGGACCTGTCGGACGTACCCGCGGTCGGCGGCGAGTTCCTCTCGGCGGGCGCGCATCGGGCCGAAGCGTTCGTTGACGGCCTCGGTCACCGTGCGCTTCAGCGCGGCGGCGCCGCCGTCACCGATCTCCTCGGCGACCAGTTCCGGTGCGCGGTCCTGGCAGAGCGCCGCGAGCAGGACCAGGCTGGAGACCTCGGGCCGGGCGGCCGGGTCGTAGGTGATCCGGCGGTCGGTGTCGGTCCTGGCGCCGCGGATCAGCCGGGCGGTGGCGTCGGCGGTGGCGGAGAGCGCGACGGCGTTGCCGCGGCTCTTGCTCATCTTTCCGCCGTCGGTGCCGAGCAGCATGGGGGCGGCGGACAGCAGGGCGTCCGGGCGGGGGAACACACCGGTGCCGTCCGGGTGCGGGTAGCGCGCGTTGAAGCGGCGGGCGACGGTGCGGGCCACTTCGAGGTGGGGCAACTGGTCCTGGCCGACCGGCACGACGTTCGCCTTGCAGAAGAGGATGTCGGCGGCCTGGTGGACGGGGTAGGTGAACATCAGCCCGTTCACCACGGACTGGCCGGAGTGGGCGATCTCGTCCTTGACGGTGGGGTTGCGGCCCAGTTCCGCCACGCTGACCAGGCTGAGGAAGGGGAGCAGGAGCTGGTTGAGGGCGGGGACGGCGCTGTGGGCGAAGATCGTGGCGCGGTCCGGGTCGAGCCCGGCGGCCAGGTAGTCGAGGACGAGGTTCTCGGTGTGCTCGGCGAGGCGGTCGGCGACGTCCCGGTCGGTGATGACCTGGTAATCGGCCACCACGACGAACATTTCGGTGCCGAGGCGCTGGAGGCGGACCCGGTTCTGCAGGGTGCCGAAGTAGTGGCCGAGGTGGAGCGGGCCGGTGGGGCGGTCGCCGGTCAGGACACGGTGGGCGCCAGGGTCCCGGCGGATCAGCTCGTCCAGATCGGCGCCGGGCCGGTCGACGGTCGGATGGTCGACGGCGGGATGGGTGGAGGTGGTGGCGGGGACGGTGGTGGTCATCGGATCTCTCCTCGGAACGGCGGTGGTGGTGGCCGTCCGGGGTTCCGGGCCCGTCCCGTCGGAGAACGCGACAGGGCCGTCCATCCGGACGGCCCTGGTCAGGCGTGGCTGGTGGCCGTCCTAGGACGGCCACCAGTCGAGACCTGCGAAGCGCTTCATGCGTTCGAGGATAGCGTCAGTCCTCCACGACCAGCGCGGGTGTTCCCGCGTGCAGCGTCTCGCCGCGGAAGAACTCGGGCCGGAACGCGGCGTAGCAGGTCATCAGCACCGCCCCGAGCAGCAGGATGCCGACGCCGATGACGAACACCGAGCCGATGCCGAGAACGGCGCCGCTGCCGTACGCCGGGTCCCAGGCGTCGGTGAGGGTCTGCAGGAAGACGCCCGCGAGCAGCACCCCGCCGAGCAGGGGTGCGAGGCCGCGCAGCACGAGGTTCCGCGGGCTGGTGCGCAGCGAGGCGCGGAAGTGCCAGACGCAGGCGAAGGCGGTCAGGGCGTAGTAGAAGCAGATCATCAGCCCGAGCGCCAGGATGGTGTCCTGGACGACGTTCTCGCTGATCAGGCTCATCCCGACGTAGAACACCGCGGTGGCGGCGCCGGCGGCGACCGTCGCGTAGCCGGGGGTGCGGAAGCGCGGGTGCACGGTGCCGAAGCGCGGCGGCACGGCCCGGTAGGAGCTCATCGCGAGCAGGGTGCGGGCCACCGGGATGAAGGTGGTCTGCAGGCTGGCGGCGGCGCTGGCGACGACGGCCAGGAAGAGCAGGATGCTCCACGGCGAGCCGAGCACCGGCCGGGCCAGCGCGGAGAAGACGTTGTCGGCGGTGTCCGGGTTGCCGAGGCCGGTACCGGTGGCGCCGACGCCGGCGAACATCTGGGCGGCGATCGCGACCAGCAGGTACGAGCCCACCAGGGTGACCATGGAGATCATCGCGGCCCGGCCCGGGGTCTTGGCGCTGCCGAGGGTCTCCTCGTTCATGGTGAGGCAGGTGTCCCAGCCCCAGTACATGAAGATCGAGAGCGACAGCCCGGCGGTGAACGCGCTGAACGAGCTCACCTGGAGCGGGTCGAGCCAGGAGGCGGAGAAGCCGATCGAGTGCGGCAGGTCGCCGGCGGCGGCCTTGCCGATGGCGATGACCGAGAAGAGCACCAGGACGGCCAGCTGGAGGCCGACCAGGCTGTACTGGAACCACTTGGTGGCCGTCATCCCCCGGTAGCTCATCGCGGTGGCGGCGGCGATCAGCACGACCACGGTGAGCAGGTGAACGGCCTTGTTGTCGTTCAGTTCGGCGATTCCGCCGCTGCCGGTCATCTCACCGAGCATCAGGTAGAGGAAGTCGGTCGCCACCCCGGCCAGGTTGGAGAGCACGATGATGGTCGCGACCGTCAGGCCCCAGCCCGCCATCCAGCCGACCCGGGGGCCGAAGGCCCGGACCGTCCAGCTGAAGGACGTGCCGCAGTCCGGGAAGTCCTTGTTCAGCTCCTTGTAGGCGAACGCGACGAGCAGCATCGGCAGGAAGCCGGCCAGGAACACCGCGGGCATCTGCACGCCGACGGCCGTGACCGTCGGGCCCAGCGTCGCGGTCAGGCAGTAGACCGGGGCGACCGTGGAGAGGCCCAGGACCACGCTGCTCAACAGGCCTACCGAGTTCCCCCGTAGGCCCTTGTCCCCCGCTGCCCCCGCCGCCCCCCGGTCGGGGACTCCACCACTGGCGCCACTGTCCGGGGCGCCCTGCGGAGCGGCGGGCGCCGTTGCCCGTCCGCTGCTTCCGTGCTCTGAGAGCTGCTGATCAAACACCTGCGCACCCTAGGTGGAGGCGTCGAAGGTTGTGTAGGCCAACCCTTGGTGATCTGAGCCACTCGATTCGATTCCTTCGTCGTAAAGGGAGGCGGGGCGGTGGATTCATGGCAGCTCGACTCATGTACCTTGGTTTCCAAGGACTGAGGGCGATTTGATTTATCCCTTGTGTCATGGGTTGAGATGATTTCTCCCCCGCACCCCGAACCCTCGATCGATCCGGACCGAACCGTCGGATAGGTTTGCCTCACCTAACATCGATCGATCGAGAAGGAGCGTCGCGTGGCCCCCCACCCCGCCGACCGGACCCTCGTCAGCCGCACCCCGTCCCGCCGGCGGTTCCTCGCCGCCGGGCTCACCGGTGGTGCCGTCCTCGGCCTCGGCGGGCTGCTCACCGCCTGTGGCAGCTCCGGCGGAGCCGCGAGCGGGTCGACGCAGGCCTCGTCCGGCTCCTCGCCGAACCAGAAGTCGGTCAAGCAGGGCGGCGACGACTACGCCGCCGTGATCGAGAAGATGAAGGACTTCGGCACCGACGCCGCCCCCGGCGTCTACCCGCGCACCGTCAAGCACGCCATGGGCGAGACCGTCATCCCGGCCAAGCCGGTCCGGGTCGTGGTGCTGGACACCGGCGAGCTCGACAACGTCGTCGCCCTGGGCATCCAACCGGTCGGCGTCGTCTACACCGACGGTTCCAAGAGCATGCCGGCCTACCTCAAGGACGCGGTCGGCAGCCCGGCCGCCGTCGGCACCATCAACAGCCTCAACCTGGAGGCCATCGCCGCGCTCAAGCCCGACCTGATCCTCGGCAGCCAGCTGCGCGCGCAGGACCAGTACGCGCAGCTCTCCAAGATCGCGCCGACCGTCTTCTCGCTGCGCCCGGGCTACCCCTGGAAGCAGAACTTCAAGCTCAACGCCGCGCCGTTCGGGCTGGAGGCGCAGGCCCAGGCCCAGCTCGACGCGTACCAGGCCGCGGCCACCGCGATCGGCGCCGGGCTGGGCGACAAGCGGCCCACCATCACGCCGCTGCGCTTCATGCCCGGCAAGACCCGGCTCTACGCGGAGCTCTCCTTCATCGGCACCATCCTCACCGACGTGCCGCTGCCGCAGCCCAAGATCGAGCAGGTCAAGGAACTCGCGGTCGAGATCAGCCCCGAGCAGATCGACAAGGCCGACGCCGACTGGATCTTCTACGGCGTGTACGGCACCCCCAGCTCCACCAACCAGGACGCGGTACTCGGCGGCGCGCTCTGGAAGACCCTCGGGGCGACCAAGTCCGGCCAGGCGCGGCCGGTTTCGGACGAGACCTGGTTCCTCGGGCTCGGCGTCCTGGCGGCCAATGCCGTGCTGGCCGACCTCAAGGGGTTCGTCGCACCGAGCACCTGAGCCCGGGCGGCACGGCGGGCGACCGGGCGGGAGCGGAGCTGACCAGGGCGGTGTCCTCGCACACACCCGCCGGTAAGGCGCTTGGAGCTGGTCCCGGGGTGCGGGAGGATCATCGGGACCGTACCCCGAAGGGCACCTGCCGATGACCACGCTCCATCAGAACGCCGCCGACCTGCCCCCGTCCGGCCCACCCACCGCCGGCGCGTCCTCCGTCGGCGCGCTCGCGGTCGGCGTGCCCGGGGGCGGCGCGTCCGGGGGCGGCGCGTCCGACGGAATCGTGTCCTGCGCGTCCCACGGGTCCCACCGGACGCCTGTCACCGAGGGCATACCGGGAACCGGGGCGAGCACCGCAACCGTGGACTCGCGCTGCACGCTGGCGGCCCCGGCCGGCGACCACGGTGCCGGCGGGGCCTCCTCCGACGGGTCCGTACCGCGGCCCCGGGGCGGTGGGGCCGACGGGGAGGACGTCCGGGACTCCGGCACCGGCGCTGCTGAAGGCCCTGGTGAAGGCGCCGGTAGACGCGGTGTCGGCGGCGATGGCGGCGATGGCCCGGGTGGCGCCGGGCGTGCCGTCGACGCGAACGGACAGACGGCCGCCCGGCTTCGCGCGGGGCTGGCCGACCGGCTGCGCACCGCCCACGGCCAGGGCCGCTCGCTCGCCGAGCTGGCCGCCGCCTGTCGTCGGCCGGTCGCCGAGGTCCGCGCGCTGCTCGCCGAAGCCCTCGGAGGCACCGAAGCGGGAACGACGGACGAGCCCCGGACCGCGTCCACCACCGGCCCGGAGGCGTTCGTACGGCTCCGGGCGCCGGAGCCGACGGAGGAACGCAGCGTCCCCGTGCTCCGGGCCGCTCAGGCGGAGCTGCGGACCGTCCTGTCCAAGCGGCCCTCCCCCTCCCGGCGGCTACGCCGGATGCACCCGGAGGCCCCCGAACCGGACCGGCCGCTGGAGGCTTCCGGCGCCGGGGCCGCCGCTCCTGCGCTCCTCCTGCCGCCGACGACCCCCGACCCGCTCGTCGGGGCGGCGGGGCCGGTGGCCGGCGCCGGTGCGGAGGCGGACGGTAACGACGGGAACGCCACCGGCGGGGGCGCTCCCGACGGGAGCGCCGAGACGCCGCTGGGCATCCTGATCGGCGGCACCCCCCAGCTCCCCGAGGCCGTCGGCCGCCCCGAAGAACGGCAGCCGGTCCGGGTGGCGGCCGAGCCCGTGCGCATCGGCCGCGGCACCAGTCTGGTGATCCTGCCGGGCTGGCGACCCGCCATCGCCGTCTCGGTGTCGACCGACCAACTGCTGTCCGCCACCGGCGTCGCCCTCGACCAGCTGGCTTCCGCGCAGCTCTCGGTGCTGATCAACCCCGGCGCGCTGCACGACCGGGAGCTCGACCTGCACGGCTGGCAGGTCGGCCCGGCCGGGCGGGCGGGCCGACGCGGGGGGCAGCAGCAGCCCTCGTAGCCGCGGGGGACGGGCCGTCGGGAGCCGCCGGGCCGACCGCCAGGGGCGCCGCCTCGTCCATGATTCCGAGGCGTCGGGCGCGTCAGACCCTCGGCACGTTCGGGACGTAGCCGAACTCGACGGGCACCGGCTCGCGGCGGTCGGCCAGCCAGCCCTCCCGGACATCGGCCAGCAGCTCCGCGAGCCGAGGGGGCCAGACCGCGTCGGCGTCTTCGTCGGTGAGGTCGTCGGCCGTCCACCAGCGCCAGTCGAGGATCCGGTCGGCGGCGTGCATCGCGCTGAGGTCGCCCACCGGCTCCCGGCGCGGCCCGCTGGTCAGGTAGATGTGCTCGTGCTGGCGGACGGGTATGCCGTGCCAGGTGAAGTCGTGTTCCCAGGTGCAGAGCAACGGACCGGGTTCGAGATCGGTCCAGCCGGTCTCCTCCCAGAGCTCACGACGGGCGCCGGTCCACGGCGTCTCGTCCTTCTCGATGCCGCCGCCGGGCATGGTCCAGTGGACGCCGACCTCGCTGTTGTCCGAGCGGAGGAGGAAGACCGACCCGTTCTCGTCGAGTACCACCGTCCGGGCGGCCTGCCTCGGGGTTCGCTTCGCGCGTCGCCACAGATTTCGCATCGGGTCACCTTCCCAGTTCGGGCCCAGCTGCGTCGAACGGATTGCGGGGCGGGTCGATTCGCGGGCGGGTCGATTCGCGGACGGGTCGATTCGCGGGCGGCGTCGGACGGGCTGTGGGCGGTGCGGCGTCGAGCGGACGGTGGGCCGCGGGAACGGCATCGCCCCGGCGGAGAAGGGGTGTTGGCACCCCCGGAAACGGCCGGTGGACGTAGCCTGACGCCCATGCCCGCACCCGCGCTCCTCTTCCCGGCTGACCCGCTCAACCCGCACCGGCCCGATCCGCACTTCGCCTGGGAGGCCCGTGTCCTGCGGGGCCTGGGTGGTGAGCTGTACCTCGTCGACCACGACGCACTGCTCGCGGGGAACGCGAAGGAGGCGGTCCGTCAGGTACCGCGGGACTGCGGCCCGCTCTGGTACCGGGGTTGGATGGTTCCGTCGGCCGACTACGCGGCCTTTGCCCAGGCGCTCGCCGGGCGCGGCGCCCATCTGCTGACCAGCGCGGCCGGGTACGCCTCGGCGCACGAACTGCCCGGTTGGTACGGCGTGTTCGAGGGGGCGACACCGCCGAGCGTCTGGATTCCGGTGCGGACGGCGGCCCGGCCGGAGCCGGCGGAACTCGCCGCCGCCGTCGAGCGGCTCGGCGGGCGCGGTCCGGCGATCGTCAAGGACTACGTGAAGTCCCGGAAGCACGAGTGGCACGAGGCCTGCTACGTCCCCGACATGGCCGACCTGGCCGCCGTCGGGCGGGTGGTGACGCGCTTCGTCGAGTTGCAGGGCGAGTACCTCACCGGCGGCGTGGTGCTGCGCCGGTACGAGGAGTTCCGACGGGCCGGGGGCGCCGGGAGCGGGCGGAGCGGGAGCCGCGGAAACGAGAGCGGCGGGAACGGGGACGGCGGGAACGGGGACGGACCGGACGCACCGGGGGAAGGCGCGAGCGGCGGCGCCTCCGGGGCCCGCCGGGGTGGGGACGAGCGGGCGGTGGAGGCCCGGGTCTGGTGGCTGGACGGCGAACCCGTGCTGGTCGGGCCCCATCCGGACACGCCCGGCCAGTCGGCCGAACCGGACCTCACCGACGTCCGGCCGCTGGTCCGTGCCCTCGGCTGCCGCTTCGTCACCACCGACCTCGCCAGCCGGGCCGACGGCTCCGGCTGGCGGGTGGTGGAGGTGGGTGACGGTCAGGTCAGCGACCTGCCGCGCGGGATCGACGCGTCCGCGCTGCTCACCTCGCTGATCGCGGCCTGACGCCGGTTCGGCGCGAGGGCCGGGCGGCGGACTGCGGGACCGGGAGGATCAGCGGCCGAGGACCTGGCCCGCGACGTCGTCGGGCACCGGGTGCTTGTCGGCGATGAACGCCTGCCAGAGCCGCGTGTACACGCCTCCCCGCGCGAGCAGTTCGGTGTGCGTGCCGTCCTCGACCACCCTGCCGTGGTCCAGGACGACGACCCGGTCGGCGCGTTCCGCGGTGGTGAGGCGGTGGGCGATGACCAGCGTGGTGCGGCCGCCGCTGAGCCGGTCCGCCGCGTGGTTGACCGCCGCCTCGGTGGCCAGGTCGAGCGCGGCGGTGGCCTCGTCCAGGAGCAGGATGTCCGGGTCGACCAGTTCGGCCCGGGCCAGCGCGATCAGCTGGCGCTGCCCCGCCGAGAGGTTCCGCCCACGGCCGGTGACCTCGTGGTCGTACCCGTCGGACAGGTGGCGGATCATGTCGTGCGCACCGACCGCCCGGGCCGCCGCCTCCACCTCGGCCGCCGTGGCCGAGGGCCGGCCGTACGCGATCGCCTGGCGCACCGTGCCCGCGAACAGGTAGGCCTCCTGCGGCACGACGCCGAGCCGGTGGCGGTACTGCGCGAGGTCGTACCTGGTCAGGTCGACGCCGTCCACCCGGACGGTGCCGGAGGTCGCGTCGTAGAACCGGGCGACCAGCTTGACCAGGGTCGACTTGCCGGCGCCCGTCTCACCGACCAGCGCCACCGTCTGGCCGGCGGGTATCCGGAGATCCACTCCGGTGAGCACCTCCCGGGCCCCGTCGGCGCCGCCGTTGTAGGCGAAGCCGACGCCCACGAACTCGATCTCGCCGCGCAGCGCCGCCGTCACCGGCACCGGATCGGCGACCTCGGCGGTGGTGGTCGGGGTCCGCAGCAGCTCACGCGTGCGGCCCAGACCGACGGCGGCCTGCTGGTAGCCGTCGAACACCTGCGAGAGCTGGTTGACCGGTGCGAAGAAGAGGTCGATGTAGAGCAGGTACGCCACCAGGGCGCCGACCGTCAGCGTCCCGGCGTCGACCCGCGAGGCCCCCACGATCAGCACCAGTGCGGCGGCGACGCTGGAGAGGAACTGCACGAACGGGAAGTACAGCGAGATGTAGAGCTGCGCCCGCACCCGGGCCTCGCGGTAGGCCATCCCCCGGGCGACGAAGCGGTCGGTGTTGGCGTCCAGCCGACGGAAGGCCTGGACGATCCGCATGCCCGCGACGTTCTCCTGGAGGTCGGCGTTGACCGTGCTGATCAGGTCGCGGGAGATCTCGTACTGCGTCTTGGACTTCTTGCGGAACACCAGCGTCGCCACCACCAGCAGCGGCAGCACGGCGAAGACCACCAGGGCCAGGCCCGCGTCGATGATCAGCAGGGCGGCGAAGATGCCGAGGAAGGTCAGCAGGCTGACCACCGCCGTGACCACCCCGGTCTGCAGGAAGGAGGTCAGCGAGTCCAGGTCGGTGGTCATCCGGGTCATGATCCGGCCGGACAGCTCGCGCTCGTAGTAGTCCAGGCCGAGCCGGTTGAGGTGCGCGAAGATCTTGAGCCGGAGGGTGTAGAGCACCCGCTCTCCGGTGCGGCCGCTGACCCGGCTCTCGGCGCTCTGCACCACCCAGTCCAGCAGCACGATCACCAGCGCCACCAGCGAGGCGACGGCGACGCCCGACATCAGGCCCTTGCTCACGCCGTCGTCGATGCCGTGCCGGATCAGGATCGGCAGCACCAGCCCGGCGCCAGCGTCCAGGGTGACCAGGAGCAGGGCGAGGGCGAGCGGCCGGCGGAACGGGCGCAGCAGGCGGCGGAGGCTGAAGTCCGGGTCGCCGGCCTCGGCCTCGGCCCGGGCGACCGCCGGGGTGTCGGTGGCCAGCGGGAGGGCGGCGACCTTGTCGAGGAGGGCGGGGTCCGCGGTGCGGGCCGCCTTGGCCAGCGCGGGCGTCGCCAGGGCGGGCGTCGGCGGGGCGGGCGTCGGCGGGGCGACGGCGGGCGGCTGTGCGGAGGTGCCCGTGGTCCGGGGCTCGGACTCGGCCTCGGTGTCGGTGTCGGCGGTGACGGCACCGGCGGTGGTGGCGGTGGCGGTCGGGGGCTTGGTCCGGCCGGCCTCGGGGTCGGAGATCAGGACGCGGTACTGGGGACATCGGGCGTCGAGTTCCTCGTGCGTACCGATGTCCAGCAGGCGGCCGTGGTCCAGGACCGCGATCCGGTCGGCCAGCTGGAGGGTCGACCGGCGGTGCGCGATCAGCAGCGTGGTGCGGCCGGCCATCACCGACCGCAGGGCGTCGTGGATCTCCGCCTCGATCTGCGGGTCGACCGCCGAGGTGGCGTCGTCGAGCAGCAGGATCCGCGGGTCGGTGAGGATCGCCCGGGCCAGGGCTATGCGCTGGCGCTGGCCGCCGGAGAGGGTCAGGCCCTGCTCACCGACCTTGGTCGCGTACCCGTCGGGCAGCTCCCGGACGAACTCGTCCGCCTGCGCGGCGCGGGCGGCCGCCACGACCTGCTCGTCAGTAGCGTCCGGCCGCCCGTACGCGATGTTGGTGCGGACCGTCTCGGAGAACAGGAAGCTCTCCTCGGGAACGATGCCGACGGCCGACCGCACCGAGTCGAGGGTGAGGTCGCGCAGGTCATGGCCGTAGAGCCGGACCGCGCCGCCCGCCGGGTCGTAGAACCGGGGAACCAGCTGCGCCACCGTCGACTTGCCCGAGCCGGACGCGCCGACCAGGGCCAGCGTCTCGCCGGGGGCGAGCTTCAGGGTGAGCCCGTGCAGGACGGGGGCGGGGTGCTCGGGGTCGTAGCGGAACTCGACCTGGTCGAACTCCAGCGCCACCTCGGCGGTCCGGGGGCCGACGGGCCGCCCGAAGCGGTCGTCGGCGGCGGCCGGCGGCGGTCCGGCGCCGTCCTGGGCCGGGTGGGAGCCGTCGGCGCGGGTGAAGTCGAGGGTGACGGCGTCCGGGCGCTCCTGCACCAGCGGCCGCTCGTCGATCAGCTGCAGCACCCGCTCCACACCGGCCCGGGCCTGCTGGCCGACGGTGATGACCATGGTCAGCATCCGGACCGGACCGGTCATCTGCGCGACGTAGGTGGAGAAGGCGACGAAGGTGCCGAGGGTGACCTGGCCCTCGACCGCCAGCCAGCCGCCGAAGGCCAGCACCGCGACCTGGGCGAGCGCCGGGATCGCCTGCATCGCCGGGTTGTAGCGGCTGTTGAGCCGGATCGACCGGAGCCGGGCCGCGAATAGGTTGTGCGAGGCCGCCGCCAGCTTGTCCAGCTCCTGGGACTCCTGGCCGAAGCCCTTGACCACCCGGACTCCGCCGACCGACTCGTCGACCACACCCGCGACGGCGGCCGCCTCCTGCTGGGCCGCCCAGGTGGCGGGGAACAGCCGCTTGCGGCTCAGGACCGAGACCCACCACAGCGCCGGGCCCATGACCAGCGCGATCAGGGTGAGCGGCGGCGACAGCCAGAGCATCACGGCCAGCGACATGACGAACATCAACAGGTAGCCGGTCATCATCGGCAGCATCGAGAGCAGGCCGTTGATCAGCTGGAGGTCGGAGGTGGCCCGGCCGACCACCTGGCCGGTGTCGAGGCGGTCCTGCCGGTGGCCGTCGAGCCGGCCGAGCGAACGGAAGAGGTCGCTGCGCAGGTCGTGCTGGACGTCGAGGGCGAGCTGGCCCCCGTAGTAGCGACGGACCTGGGTGCAGGCGAACACCAGGGCGGCCGCCGCCAGCAGCGCCACGGCCCACGGCGCCAGCGAGCGGGTGTGCGCGGTGATGACGTCGTCGATGATCAACTTGGTGACCAGCGGCACCAGCGCCGTGACGGCCATCCCGACGATCGAGGCGCCGAAGGCGAGCAGCACGCTGCGCCGCGAGCGCCAGCAGTAGCCGATCAGCCGGCGCAGCCAGCCCGTGCCGGTCCCGTCGGCCGAACCCTCGCCCGGGCTCCCGCCGCCGTCGGCCGGGACCCCGGCGCCGTCCGGCCGGGCTCCGTCCGCGGCCTGCCCGCCGTGCTTGCCGCCGGGCAGGCCGGTACCGCCCCGCCGCCCCTTCGTGCCGCGCGGGCCGGTCCGGGTGCCGCTCGGGGAAAGCTCCACCGTAGATCCATGAGTCTCAGGCATATTTAGGGATGCTAACCATTTCGTCCGGTGGCCGCCATGGACTTTCTGGCCAGGGCAGGCCGGGTGAACCGGCCCGGCTGAGGAACCAACAGCCTGCGGCCTGCGGTGATTCCCGGCCGGGGCGCGCGCCTCGGCCGTCACCCTCCAGGGTGAACGAGATCGCGCCGAACGCCCACCGGCCACCGACGCAGCCCGGCGCCGTCCTTTGGGCCTAGGCCGGACGGCCGACCCCGGTCGTCCGGCGGGTGGTCAGCCGGACCCGGCCCGGCCCCGTCGAGCGCTTGCCGTCGACCGCTTGCCGTCGGACCGTTCGGTGCGACGGCGCACGACCGGGCGGCCCTCCCGGCCGCCCCCGACCGGCCCGGCCGCCCGCGCCGCTCGATTCAGCTGCGCGCGGCCGTGCCGGCGGCTGCCGAGAAGGCGCCGTGCGCCAGGCTGTGCAGCAGGGCGGCCATGCTGTCGCGCTGGAGGGCGACGCGGTCCTCCTGCGCGCCGCGGTCCTCCTGGGCGGGACTCGGGCCGAGGCTGTGCGGAGTCGAGTTGATCAGCCCGAAGACGGCGTGCACCGCGGCCCGCGCCACCGGCTCGGCATCGGGCACGGCCAGCGACGGATGGGCCCGGCGGACCACGTCCACCCACAGTTCGACGTAGCCGCGCTGGAGCCGGCGGACCGTCCGGCGGTCCTCGTCCTTGAGGTTCAGCAGCTCGCGGTCGTGCAGGGTGATCAGGTCGCGGTCGTCCAGCGCGAAGTCGACATGCCCCCTGATCAGGGCGTCCAGCGCTTCGGCGCCGCCGTCGCCGCCACCCGCCCGGCGGCGGCCCTCCTCCAGGAGGCGCTCACTGATGCCGATCAGGAGATCGGCGAGCATCGCGTCCTTGCCGGCGAAGTGCCGGTAGAGCCCCGGCCCGCTGATGCCGACGGCTTTGCCGATCTCGTCGACACCCACGCCCAGGAAGCCCCGGGCGGCGAACAGCCGCGCGGCCTCCCTGCGGATCTGGTCACGGCGTGGGAGCGCGGAGGCGCCTGGGACGTTCGGCATGCTGCCCATCGTAGACAGTCGGGTTATCGCCCGTTAACCTGGGCGGCACGAGTTAACGCTCATTAACGTGGGGGTCGCAGGCACACCCGGGCTCTGCTGCCCACCTGGTGCCGAGAGCAAGGGAGCTCTTGGAATGGTCATCTCCACCGCCGGTGCACCCACCGGCGTCCACGGCGGCGCAGCGGCCGGAACCACGGCGGGCGGCGCGACGAACGGCGCGGCCGCCGGAGCCGTTCCACCGGGCGCCGCCGCGCCCGCCCCCCGGCTCGGCACCGCCGCCGACCCGGGCTCGGAGGCCTACCGGGCCAACACCGAGGCCCATCGTGCGCTGGTCGGCGAGTTGCGCGAGAAGCTCGCCGCAGCCGCTCTCGGCGGCGGGGCCAAGGCCCGGGCGCGCCACACCGCCCGCGGCAAACTGCTCCCCCGCGACCGGGTGGACACGCTGCTCGACCCGGCCTCGCCGTTCCTCGAACTGGCGCCGCTGGCGGCCGACGGGATGTACGACGGAGCCGCTCCGGCGGCCGGCGTGATCGCGGGCATCGGCCGGGTCGCCGGGCGCGAGGTGGTCGTCGTCGCCAACGACGCCACCGTCAAGGGCGGCACCTACTACCCGATGACGGTGAAGAAGCACCTGCGCGCCCAGGAGGTCGCGCTGGAGAACCGGCTCCCCTGCGTCTACCTGGTGGACTCCGGCGGCGCCTTCCTGCCGATGCAGGACGAGGTCTTCCCGGACCGTGACCACTTCGGCCGGATCTTCTACAACCAGGCCCGCCTCTCCGCCGCCGGGATCCCGCAGATCGCCGCCGTGCTCGGCTCCTGCACGGCGGGCGGCGCGTACGTACCGGCGATGAGCGACCAGGCCGTCATCGTCCGCAACCAGGGCACGATCTTCCTCGGCGGACCGCCGCTGGTGAAGGCCGCCACCGGCGAGGTGGTGACCGCCGAGGAGCTCGGCGGCGGCGACCTCCACTCCCGCACCTCCGGCGTGACGGACCACCTGGCCGAGGACGACGCCCACGCCCTCTCCATCGTGCGCACCATCGTCGCCGGGCTGGGCCCGCGCGCGGCCAGGCCGTGGCCGCTGGCCCCGGCCGAGCCGCCCGCCGTCGACCCGGCGGGTCTGTACGGAGCCGTCCCGGTCGACCCCCGGACGCCGTACGACGTCCGCGAGGTGATCGCGCGGCTGGTCGACGGCAGCCGGTTCGCCGAGTTCAAGGCCGAGTACGGCGCGACCCTGGTGACGGGGTTCGCCCGGATCCACGGCCACCCCGTCGGCATCGTCGCCAACAACGGTGTGCTCTTCGCGGAGTCCGCCCTCAAGGGCGCCCACTTCATCGAGTTGTGCGACCAGCGGGGGATCCCCCTCCTCTTCCTCCAGAACATCACCGGTTTCATGGTCGGGCGGCAGTACGAGGCGGGCGGCATCGCCAAGCACGGCGCCAAGATGGTGAACGCCGTCGCCTCCACCCGCGTCCCGAAGCTGACGGTGGTGATCGGCGGCTCGTACGGGGCCGGCAACTACTCGATGTGCGGCCGGGCCTACTCGCCCCGCTTCCTGTGGATGTGGCCGGGCGCGAAGATCTCCGTGATGGGCGGCGAGCAGGCCGCCTCGGTGCTGGCCACCGTCCGGCGCGACCAGCTCGAAGCCCACGGCGAGTCCTGGCCCACCGAGGCGGAGGAGGAGTTCAAGCGCCCCGTCCGGGAGCAGTACGACCGCCAGGGGAACGCCTACTACGCCACCGCACGGCTCTGGGACGACGGAGTGATCGACCCGATGGACACCCGCACCGTCCTCGGACTCGCCCTCACCGCCTGCGCCAACGCCCCGCTCCCGCCGCCCGGACCGTACGGCGTCTTCCGGATGTGACGGCCGCCCGGGCAGGGCCGCGCGTCACCACGGAGCCTCCTCCGGACGAGCGGCCCTCCCGGGCCCGGCACACCCGCCAGACCCGAGCCGCCGGACCGCTCGACCCGCTCGTCGGCCCGCGTGTCGCACCGGGCGTGCCGACCCGGGCCCGGCCCGACGGCGGCCCGCCCGGCCGCGCACGACGCGTCGCTGCTGCTGCCGCCGCCTCCCACCACCTCCTTCGCACGGCTCCCCTCGACCCGGAGGATCGCCTCCCATGTTCGACACAGTTCTGGTCGCCAACCGTGGCGAGATCGCCGTCCGGGTGATCCGCACCCTGCGGCGGCTCGGCGTGCGCTCCGTCGCCGTTTTCAGCGACGCGGACGCCGACGCACCGCACGTCCGCGAGGCCGATGTCGCGGTACGGCTCGGACCGGCCGACCGCAGTGACAGCTCGGCCACCGAGACGTACCTGCGGACCGACCAGATCCTCGCCGCGGCCCGCCGCACCGGTGCCCAGGCCGTTCACCCCGGCTACGGCTTCCTCGCCGAGAACTCCTCCTTCGCGCGCGCCTGCGCCGACGCGGGCCTGGTCTTCATCGGTCCTCCTCCCGCTGCGGTCGAGCTGATGGGTGACAAGATCAACGCCAAGGAGGCCGTACGGGCCGCCGGCGTACCGGTGGTCCCGGGCAGCGAGGCCACCGCGCCCACCGACGGGGAACTCGTCGCGGCCGCCGACGAGATCGGCTTCCCCGTGCTGCTCAAGCCGTCCGCCGGTGGCGGCGGCAAGGGCATGCGCCTGGTGCGGGACCGGGCCGAGCTGCCGACCGAGATCGCCGCCGCCCGGCGGGTCGCCCGCACCGCATTCGGCGACGACACCCTGCTGCTGGAGCGGTGGGTCGACCGGCCGCGCCACATCGAGGTCCAGGTGCTCGCCGACGCCCACGGCACCACCGTGCACCTCGGCGAGCGCGAGTGCAGCCTGCAGCGCCGCCACCAGAAGTTGATCGAGGAAGCACCCTCCGTTCTGCTCAATGCCGAGACCCGCGCCGCGATGGGCGCAGCCGCCGTCCGCGCCGCGGAGTCCTGCGGCTACACCGGGGCCGGCACCGTGGAGTTCATCGTCCCCGGCCTCGACCCGGACTCCCCCGTCCCCACCGAGGGGGTACGGGACTTCTTCTTCATGGAGATGAACACCCGCCTCCAGGTCGAACACCCCGTCACCGAACTCGCCGTCGCCGTCGGCGGCACCACCGACGGCTCCGCCGGAACGGGCGGCACCCAGCAGCGACGACTGGACCTGGTCGAGTGGCAGCTGCGGATCGCCTCGGGCGAGCGCCTCACCTTCACCCAGCCGGACATCTCCTTCCTGGGCCACGCCATCGAGGCCCGGATCTGTGCGGAGGACCCGGAGCGGGACTTCCTCCCCACCGGTGGACGCATCCTCGTCCTCGACGAGCCGCAGGGCGAAGGCATCAGGGTGGACTCGGGTGTCGCCCCGGGCACCGAGATCACCAGCTCCTACGACCCCATGCTCGCCAAGGTCATCGCGTACGGGCCCGACCGCCCGACCGCACTGCGCCGGCTCCGCGCCGCGCTGGCCGACACCCGGACCCTGGGCGTGACCACCAACACGGGCTTCCTGCGGCGACTGCTCGCCCACCCCGATGTCGTCGCCGGCCGCCTCGACACCGGGCTGGTGGAGCAGACGGCGCAGCAGCAGCCCGCACTGCTCGCCTCGCCCTACGCTCCGGCCAACGCGGCCTCCACCGCTCCGACCGCCGACACCGGCGCCGCCGACGCAGACCCCGACCACTCCGACGAAGCCGCCGGGGGCACCGCCCCCCGGCCCACCGAGGCTCCGACGCCCGCCCACCTCCTCTACTACGCGGCCGCGCTCGCGCGGCACCTGAGCCTCACTCCCACCGCCGACGGCGACGGCTGGACCGACCCCTTCTCCCTTCCCTCCGGCTGGCGCATCGGCGGCCAAGCGGCCTGGACCGCCCATCGACTCCGTACCCCCGGCCAGGACCCGGTGTCGGTGAGCATCCGTCCGGTCACTGTCGGCAACGTAGCCGAGGCCACTGACATTCCCCCGGGCGTCACCCGTGAGGTGGACATCCGGCTCGGCTCCGGACCGGTCCACCGGGCCCGGGCCGTCCGGTCGGGCGACCGGCTGCACCTCACCGCCGACGGGCTCCAGACGACGTTCGCCCTGGCCGCCGACGGCGCCCCCGGCACGGCCACCGGCCCGGTGACCTGGCTCGGGATCGACGGCGACGCCTGGCCGGTGCACGGCTACGACCCGGTCGGCGAGAGCACCACCGCCGGCGGCGCCCACCACGGCGCCCTCACCGCCCCGATGCCCGGCACGGTCACCGTCGTGAAGACCACGGCCGGCGAGCTGGTCCGCAAGGGCCAACCGCTGCTCGTCCTGGAGGCCATGAAGATGGAACACGTGATCGCCGCCCCGCACGACGGCACCGTGAGCGAGCTGCGGGCCACCGCGGGAGCCACGGTGGCGATGGAGGAGCTGCTGGTCGTGGTCACCCCGGCCGAGGACGGACCGGGCGGGGAGGAACCGGGGAAGGGCGGACCGGCCTCCGCCGGATCGCCCGCGGACGGCCCGGCGCTCGGTGCGGTCGCCGCCCAGGTGCGGTCATGACCGCCGCCGCGCCCGAGCCCGACGCGCTCGACCTGGGCCTGCCCGCCGAGGTCCGCGCCCCGGGCCTGCCCGAGGAGGTCCGGATCCACGAGGTCGGGCCGCGCGACGGCCTGCAGAACGAGAGCGCCCTCGTCCCCGTGGAGGTCAAGGCCGAGTTCATCGCCCGGCTCGCCGGCGCGGGCCTGCGCACGGTGGAGGCCACCAGCTTCGTCCACCCGAAGTGGGTGCCCCAGCTCGCCGACGCCGAGGAACTGGCACCCCGGCTGGCCGGGTTGCCCGCCCGCCACCCCGGGCTGCGACTGCCGGTCCTGGTGCCCAACGAGCGCGGGCTGGACCGGGCGCTCGCCCACCACGCCACCGACATCGCGGTGTTCGCCAGCGCCACCGAGACCTTCGCCCGCCGCAACCTCAACCGTTCGGCGGACGAGGCGATGGCGATGTTCCGACCGGTGGTGGAACGCGCCACCGGCGCCGGCGTCCGCGTGCGCGGCTACCTCTCGATGTGCTTCGGCGACCCGTGGGAGGGCCCGGTGCCGGCCGAGCAGGTGATCCGCTTCGGCGTGCGGCTGCTGGAGATGGGCTGCACCGAACTGAGCCTCGGCGACACCATCGGCGTCGCCACCCCGGGCCAGGTCACCGCGCTGCTGGACGGCTTCGGCCGGGCCGGAGTCCCGGTCGACAGGCTCGCGGTGCACTTCCACGACACCTACGGCCAGGCGCTCAGCAACACCCTGGCCGCCCTGCGCGGTGGCGTGACCACGGTCGACGCCTCGGCCGGCGGCCTGGGCGGCTGCCCGTACGCCAAGAGCGCCACCGGCAACCTGGCCACCGAGGACCTGGTCTGGATGCTGCACGGCCTCGGCATCCGGACCGGCGTCGACCTCCGCGCCCTCGTCTCCACCAGTGGCTGGATGGCGCGGCAACTCGGCCGGCCGAGCCCGTCGCGCACCGTCCAGGCGCTGCTCGGCGACGGCCGGGACTGACCGCCCCGCACGCTTCGAGACCCCGCGAGGACCCGCGTCGGCCGCGACCCGGTCCGGCCGGATCTCGCCGTACCACCCGACCCGCTCGACAGCCCGCATGTCCGTCACATCATCGGACCGACATGCGGTCATCCCGATCACGCCCGCGGCCACCCCGGCCGGGCCCCAGGAGGATCACCATGCTCGATCACCGGCTGAACAGCGAGTACGAGGAACTGCGGCGCACCGTCGCCGAGTTCGCCCAGGACGTGGTCGCGCCGAAGATCGGCGAGTTCTACGAGCAGGGCGAGTTCCCCTACGAGATCGTCCGTGAGATGGGGCGGATGGGCCTCTTCGGCCTGCCGTTCTCCGAGGAGTACGGGGGCATGGGCGGCGACTACTTCGCGCTCTGCCTGGTCCTGGAGGAGCTCGCCCGGGTCGACTCCTCGGTGGCGATCACCCTGGAGGCCGCGGTCTCGCTCGGCGCGATGCCGATCTACCGCTTCGGGACGGAGGAGCAGAAGCGCGAGTGGCTGCCGCGGCTGACCTCCGGCGAGCTGCTCGGGGCGTTCGGCCTGACCGAGCCCGAGGGCGGCTCCGACGCCGGCGCGACCCGCACCACGGCGCGCTACGACGAGGCCACCGACGAGTGGGTCATCAACGGCACCAAGTGCTTCATCACCAACTCCGGTACCGAGATCACCGGCCTGGTCACCGTCACCGCGCTCACCGAACCGATCGCTCGTTCGAGTGAAGAGGGCGAATTCCCCTCGCCACGGCGGGAAATCTCTTCCATCATCGTGCCCACCGGAACCCCGGGGTTCCAGGTGTCCAAGAAGTACTCGAAGGTCGGGTGGAACGCATCCGACACCCGCGAATTGTCCTTTACCGACTGCCGCGTCCCCGCGGCCAACCTGCTGGGCGAGCGCGGCCGCGGCTACGCCCAGTTCCTGCGGATCCTCGACGAGGGCCGCATCGCGATCGCAGCCCTGGCCACCGGCCTGGCCCAGGGGTGCGTCGACCAGTCAGTCCTCTACGCCGGCCAGCGCCGGGCCTTCGGCCGTCCTATCGGCGCCAACCAGGCCATCCAGTTCAAGCTCGCCGACATGGAGATGCGCGCCCACACCTCCCGCCTGGCCTGGCGGGACGCCGCATCCCGGCTGCTGCACGGCGAACCGTTCAAGAAGGAGGCCGCGATCGCCAAGCTGTACTCGTCCGAGGCCGCCGTCGACAACGCCCGTGAAGCGACCCAGATCCACGGCGGGTACGGCTTCATGAACGAATTCCCGGTCGCGCGCTTCTGGCGTGACTCCAAGATCCTGGAGATCGGGGAGGGCACCTCGGAGGTGCAGCGCATGCTCATCGCCCGTGAGCTCGGCGTCACCTCCTGAAGCACCCGCACCAGCTCCGGGGCGCCGTCGGCGCCCTCGGCTCTCCGTCTCTCGGCCTGCCGGTGCACCAGCAGGCCGAGAGACGGGGCCGAGAGACAGCGGGGCCCGGGCAGGCCGCCCTGCCCTTCACGGCAGTCGTCAGAGATCCATGAACATCCGGACCACCGGAGAGGAGGCACCCGAGGCACCGGACGAAAGCACAGCGGGCGGACGCGCCGACGACGGCGGCAGGCACCGCCACCGGGCACCCGGTACGGAGCCGCCGGATCAGCGCTCCCCCAGTAGCCGATGAACCGTCAGGGAATCACAATCACCGGACGGTTGGCGCGACGGGCCAGCCGACCGGAGACCGATCCGAAGATCTTGCCGAGCAGACCGTGCGTGCTGCCGACGACGATCGCGTCCGCAGCGTACTCGCGGCCGACCTCCTCGATCTCATGGCAGATGTCGCCGCCCCGCTCGACCAGGATCCAGGGCACCCCGGCGAGGAAGTCCGCGCAGGCGAGCTCCAGACCGAGCACCTCGGTCCGGTGATCGGGAAGGTCGACGAAGACGGGAGGTTCGCAGCCCGCCCACACCGTGGCCGGCAGGCGATTGGCCACGTGCACGATCACCAGCCCGCACTTCGAGCGACGAGCCATGCCCACCGCATAGGCCAGGGCACGCTCGCTCGACAGCGAGCCGTCGAATCCCACCACCACACCGTGCTGGAAGGCGGGGTCGCACGAGCCACCGGGCTTCTGCTGCACCGCGGGTTCGCCGGCGGCGCTCGGCAGGCCGGAACCTCCCGGGTGGTCGGCACCCGGCCCCAGGCGGCCCGTCATCGCGGACTCCGCCGGGTCGGGCCGGTGGTCGCCCCGCTGCTGGCGGGAGCCGGAGCGGCCCCGGCGCGCGATAGTGCGAAGCAGGCGGGAGAATCCCCGGATATCCACGGCGTCCGCGCCCACCTCAGGGTCCGCGCCGACTCCGGTCTGTGCACAACCACTGTCTCCCCCGGGCACTGCGCCCGCGCTGCGGACCGCATCCGGTTCAACCGGTCGGGAGGACTCAAAACCAGCCATGGCTCAAGGCTCTTCGAGGAAGATGGGCCGACAAGAGAGGACAACGCTGCCCGGGCAGCAGGCCCGCACGCGGGAAGACGTCGGTCTGCGCCGAGCACCACCGTTTGTGACCTGTTCCTTTCAGAGTACGACGGGCAGGAGACTCAGCCCAGCGGCAAAGCCTCGGAACGGCTTTGTTACCGCGAATGGAGGATGCGCCCGCCGCCGGCGATGCGCCCCCTGCCAGCGCGCGGTCGCGCCCCCTCCGGCAAAGGAGGGTCTCTGGAGCTTGACTGAGCGAACGGAGCGATGCAACAGGCCACCGGGACACCGTGACCGGACTGTCATTGATCGACAACGATCCGTCGCCACCCGACACCGGCCACCGGCATCGCAGGACGTCCGAACGAGGCCGCCACAGCCCACAGCCCGTGCGCCGTACCGCGCCCTCTGCGCCGTCCCCCGGCCGCCGTCCCTCGGCCCACCGGAGCGGGCCGCATCCGGGTCCACCCCCGCGCCGCGTCCGGATCGACGTCAGGCCCTCCTCTGCCCGGCTCCAGGCCGCGCAGCGTTCCACCGTCGGGCCGCTCCCGGTGGGCCTCGCGCCGACCGGTCCGCCGCCGAACCGCTGTGGCCACCCCCACCTCCCCCGGATCGTCTCCCCCGCCCCGAACAGCCGCCCCGCACTCCAAGCCCGGCCCCATCCCTGCCACGCCTGCCACTATCCGTTTCAGCCAATTCGCACGGGTTCGCGACGCTGCCTGGCATTTGCCACGTGCATACCCGCGGCCGCTGGCACCATGCACGACATGCCGCTGCTCCTGTTCGACCTCGACAACACGCTGCTCCCCAGGGACGCCGCCTTCCGAGCCTGGGCCCGGGACTTCCTGACCGAGCGAGGCCTCCCACCGGACGACCTCGACTGGCTGGTCACCATCGACGGCGGCGGGTACGTGCCGCGCAGCACCGTACTGTCCGCGATCCAGCGCCGCTACGGCCTGGACGACTCGCTCGACTTCCTGCTCGCCCACTTCCGACGCGGCATCAACTCCCACATCCACTGCCCCTCCCGCAACATCGACGCGCTGCGGGCGGCGCGTGCGGCCGGGTGGACGCTCGGCATCGTCAGCAACGGCAACACCCGGCCGCAGTTGGAGAAGATCCGCCGGACCGGGCTGGGACCGATGGTCGACGGCTGGGTCATCTCGGAGGAGGCGGAGTGCGTCAAGCCGGACCCGTTGATCTTCGAGATCGCCGCGCAGCGGTGCGGCATCGCGCCCACCGGCGACTGGGCTTCGAACACCTGGATGGTCGGGGACCACGCACCCGCCGACATCGCCGGCGCGGAGCTGACCGGGCTGCGCAGCGTCTGGCTGCACCACGGCCGCCCCTGGGCCGAGCCGGGCTACCGGCCGACGCTCAAGGCGGCCGGTCTGCCGGAGGCCGTCGGGCAGGTACTCGCCGCACGCAGCGCGCCGGGCGCCAGGCCCGGCATCCGGGCCGCCGGACCGGGCCACCGGCGGGCGGTGGGCACGGCCGCGATGGTAGGCGGCCGGCGGCTCCGGGGGCCCGCCGACGGGGCGGCGCCCGCAGCAGCGCTGTCCGGCGCGCGAACCGGCGCGCAGGCCCCGCTTTCCGCCCTGGACGGCCCGCGTGCGCCTGTTCCCGGGGGCCGCCCGGACAGCGGCGCTCCGGCCGCCGTGGCGGCCGTCCGTGTCTGAAACCGTTCTGCCGGAGTTGCCGCAGTCACCCGTGGCCGACCTACCGCCGAGGAGCGTCCGGGGAACACCGGCCGGGTGAGTCGCCGGCCGGACGGACGGCCCGGGCCCGACTGCGCCCGGCGCCGGACCGCCCGACGACCGACGACCGACCGCGGCGACCGACCGACGGCCCTGCTCGCCACCTTTACCGCGGCACGCGGGGCCGGGCACACGGGACCGGGCGCACGGCCTGCTACGGCTGCGCGGGGGCCGACTCCGCGGGGGCCGACCTCGTCCACCAGTGGCTGCGGGCCGCCACGGTGAAGCCGAGCTTGCGGTACAGCGGTTCTCCGAGGGCGGTGGCGAGCAGGGTCGCCGGGCGGTCGGGGTCCGCGGCGGCCAGGGCCGTCTCCAGGACGGCACGGGCCACGCCCCGGGAGCGGTGTTCGGGGAGCGTCGCGACCCAGTACACCCCGGTGGCGCGGCCGTCGTCGAAGGTCAGGCAGGCGCCGGCCAGTTCACCGGCGATCCTGGCCCGCCAGGCCCGGCAACCGGGTTCGTGCAGGAGGCGCTCGGGCAGCATCACACCCCGTATCCAGGGCTGGCGGTCCTCGATCGGGAAGCCGTCGACCACCGCGTGTTCGACCTCGGCGAAGGCGTCGGCGTCCAGCGCCTCATCTACCGTCAGGTCGCCGCCGGCCCGGGCGCCCGTCGACGGCAGCGCGCCGAGCAAGGGTGCTTCGAGCGCGCCGGGCTCACGGACCATCACGGGCATCGCCCGGCCGTGCGCGCAGCCGTGGCGCGACATGTCGAGTCCGAGGTAGGGGTCCTCCAGCGTGAGCCGGGTGGTGGACCACTCCACCAGCAGGGCCGCCAGTTCGTCTTCCAGCACGGCTGGTTGGTCATAGGGACGGGTCACCACGATGCGGTGGGCGTCGTCCGGGGTCCGGGCGCAGCGGACCGCGGTGAACCCGGGACGGATGAGGTGCTGCCACCCGTGGGCGCGCGCTTGGGCGAGCCAGAAGGCGGCGGCGTTGTCGTTGGCCTGTTCGAGCCGGCTGAGGTTGTTCACGACAGGACGGTAGCGCGGGCGACCGGCGTCCGATCCGCAGCCCTGGCACTGGCCGGATGGAGCCAGGGAGGCGCACACTTCGAGAGGCGTGCGCCCTCCCGTGCACCGCCTATTTTCGGTCAATCTCGCGCGACTCCCTCGCCCTTGGGCAAAGCCGCAGCCCAGACCCGCCGGCCGGGTACGCCGAAGCGGGGCACCCCAGGACCGGCCCCGCGACAACCAGCCACCGTTGCACCGGCCCCCTTCCCAGAAGGGTCGACGGGTGCCACGCTTCGTGATCGAATGCATCACGCCAAATTGCCATGTCGACATAGCGTCGGATGGTGAACTTGTCACAACGGCAACGGTCCACCCGATAGATTCGATCTTGGCCAGCAGTGCCGCACCACCACACCACACCACCGAGGGGGCTTGAGCGCCTTGAGCAGGGTGAGCAGGAGCGACGCGGGTCCTGACAGCGACCAGGCCGTGGCCGATATCGCGGGTCGGTCCGTGAGAGGCACCGGCGTTTCGGCCACCGCTGCCAACCCCCGTTCCCCCGGCACCTCCAGCGCCGCCCCATACGTCCCGTACACCTCGGTGAACACTCCGGCCTCACCGGCCTCACACACCCCCTCCGCACCAGCGGGCTCCGGCACAGGCACCTTCTCGGGCGCCCCGGAGCATGCCGGACGACCCGTCAGCCGACCTGTCGTCAGCCACGGCGGCCTCCAGGGCCAGGGGACGGCCGGGTATGCCGGCCCGTCGGTTCCCGGCCATCCTGGCGGTCACCCCGGAGCTCAGTCCGGCGCCCAGCCCGGCGGGCACCAGCTCGGCCGGGCGCTCGGCCATCCGGGCTCGGACGCGACGTTCCCGCCCTCCACCGGTCCGAGCGCCGCGACGACGCCCACCGGGCTGCCCGGAGGCACCTTCGGCCAGGGTCCGAGCGGGCAGGGTTCGGGCGGCCACAGCCCCAACCTCCACGGCCCCAACGGCCACAGCCCCGGCTCCCAGGGCCAGAGCGGCCAGAGCGGCCAGAACGCGAACGGCGGCGGCCCCAACAGCCAGGGCCAGGGCGGCCACGGCGGCCAGGGCGTCAACGGCCACGGCGGCTACGGCGCCGGCGGCGGATCCGGCCTGAACGGCCCCTCGGTCCCCCTGATGTCCGCCGCCCCCCGGAAGCTCTCGGGCCGGCGCCGGCGCGAGACCGTCGCGGTGCTGATCTTCGGCGGCGCCCCGATCTTCGAGAGCTCGATCCCGCTCTCCGTCTTCGGCGTCGACCGCCAGGACGCCGGAGTGCCCCGCTACCGCCTGCTGGTCTGCGCCGGCGAGGAGGGGCCGCTGGCCACGACCGGAGGCCTCACCCTCTCCGCTCCGTACGGGCTGGAGGCGCTCGCCCGGGCGGGCACCATCGTCGTCCCGGCCTGGCGCTCGATCTCGCAGCCGCCGCCGGTCGAGGCGATCACCGCCCTGCGCAAGGCCCACCACGAGGGCGCGCGGATCATCGGCCTCTGCACCGGCGCCTTCGTGCTCGCCGCCGCCGGCCTGCTGGACGGCCGCCCCGCGACCACCCACTGGATGTACGCGCCGACCCTGGCCAAGCGCTATCCCCGGGTCCACGTCGACCCGCGGGAGCTCTTCGTCGACGACGGCGACGTGCTGACCTCGGCCGGCACCGCCGCCGGAATCGACCTCTGCCTGCACGTGGTGCGCAGCGACCACGGCGCCGAGGCCGCCAACGCGCTGGCCCGCCGACTGGTGGTGCCCAGCCGCCGCAGCGGCGGAGGCCAGGCCCAGTACATCGATCAGTCTTTACCGGAGGAGATCGGCAACGACCCGCTCGCCGAGGTGGTCACCTGGGCGCTGGAGAACCTCAACCAGCAGTTCGACGTCGAGGTGCTGGCCGCGCGTGCCTACATGAGCCGGCGGACGTTCGACCGCCGGTTCCGCACGCTCACCGGCAGCGCCCCGCTGCAGTGGCTGATCACCCAGCGGGTGCTCCAGGCGCAGCGGCTGCTGGAGACGTCGGAGCTGTCGGTGGACGATGTCGCCCGCCGCTGCGGCTTCCGGTCGCCGGTGGCGCTGCGCGGGCACTTCCGGCGCCAGCTCGGGGTCTCGCCGGCCGCGTACCGGACCAGCTACCGGGCCCGTCGCCCCGGCTCGGCCTCGCCGACGCCGGCGCCGCTGCACGCCGGTGACCTCCGGCTGGCCGGTGCCGTGCCGGCGTCGGCCGCGGCCCATGCCGCGGCGGCCCTGGCGGCCGCCGCCACGGCGGCGGGCGGGGTGGTCCCCGGCCAGCACGGGCCGGCACCCGCACTGCCGTACCCCTCCGGCGGCCCGGGCCAGCACGGCTCGCTCGGGCAGCACGGCCAGCACGGCCAGCCGTCCGGGCAGGGGGTGCACGCACGTGCCGCCCAGCCCTACCCGCATCCGCAGGCGGCCCACCAGCCGCACTCCGGCCAGCCGGGGACGGGGCGGGGCCCGGCGCGGCCGCCCCTGGTCCCGCCGCAGGCCGGTCCCGGGGCGGGCCGGCCGCCGCGCACGGCGGAGCACGCCGCGGCGGAGGACGGTCAGCCGCAGCCCGGGGCCCGCGGTCAGGGACAGGGGCACCGCAGCGCGGCCGAGCGACCGTCGGAGGACGGCTCCGGCGGCCGGGGGCACGGTGCGGCCACCGGCCGGGCGTCGGCGTCGGCCGCGCCGGCGACGCCGGAGGGCCGGGCCCGCCAGGCCCTCGCCCCCCAGGTCCGACCGCAGGGCGGCCGGGCCGCGAGCCCGGACGGGTCCCGAGAGCCGCGTGACCCCCGTCCCGCCCGGGACGGTCACCAGGCTCACCCGGTCCACCCCGCCCACCAGGCCGGTACGGCCCGGGAGGCGCACGAGCCGGACGGCCACGGTCAGGACGCGCACGGCTCCGAGTCCTGCGCCCCGGCACCCCGCTCGGCTCCTTCGGTGCCCGTGGCGCGTGATCGCGCCGTAGGGTGAGTGGCGTGAATGACCGTTTGGTATGGATCGACTGTGAAATGACAGGCCTCGACCTCGACCGGGACGCCCTGGTCGAGGTCGCGGCGCTGGTGACGGACTCCGAGCTGAACGTCCTCGGCGAGGGCGTCGACGTCATCATCCGCCCGCCCGCCGAGGCCCTGGCGAACATGCCCGAGGTGGTACGCACCATGCACACCTCCTCCGGGCTGCTCGACGAGCTGGAGCATGGCGTCACGCTCCCCGAGGCCGAGGCACTCGTCCTCGCCTATGTGCGCGAGCACGCGCCGGAGGCCGGGCGGACGCCGCTGTGCGGGAACTCCGTGGCGACCGACCGCGGCTTCCTGTCCCGGGACATGCCGGCTCTGGAGGGGCACCTGCACTACCGGATCGTCGACGTCTCCTCGATCAAGGAGCTGGCCCGCCGCTGGTACCCGAGGGCGTACTACAACAGCCCGCAGAAGGGCGGCAACCACCGGGCGCTCGCGGACATCCGCGAGAGCATCGACGAACTGCGGTACTACCGCGAGGCGGTGTTCGTCCCCCAGCCCGGCCCGGACACCGACACCGCGCGCGCGATCGCCGAGAAGTACCACGCCCCGACGGACTGACCCGTCCGCACCTCCCGGGCCGGACGCGAAGGCCGCCGCCGGCCCCGGGAGGGTCCGCATCGGGTTGATGGAAAGGCCCGCACCGGGCTGATGGAAACCCTGGCGCGAGCACCCTTCCGGATCCTGTATTGTTCTTCCTGTCGGAACGGGAACGCGAAGAGCGGGAACGAGCCGGACAGATGGTGGGTGTAGCTCAGTTGGTAGAGCACCTGGTTGTGGTCCAGGTGGCCGCGGGTTCAAGTCCCGTCACTCACCCCAGAGCCTGAGGGGCCGATCTCTTCAAGAGATCGGCCCCTCAGGCGTTTTCGCGTTCCCATGACCTCCCGCCTCCTCCCGGTTCCCGCGGTTTCCCCTCCGGGAGGCCTGCCGCCAGAAGCTACCGACTAGTAACATTGCTGCCATGACCACACCTTCGATCGGCCAGCTCCTCGACTCGACCGTGCCGATGGCACGCACCCTCAAGCTGGAGTACCTGGAGACGACGCCGGAGCGTGCCGTCCTCCGGCTGCCGGACCAGCCCGAGTACCACAACCACGTCGGCGGCCCGCACGCCGGCGCGATGTTCACCCTCGCCGAGTCGGCGAGCGGCTGCATCGTGCTGGGCGCCTTCGGTGACCAGCTCTCGCGGGCCGTGCCGCTCGCGGTGAGCGCCGAGATCTCCTACAAGAAGCTGGCCATGGGCACGGTCACCGCCACCGCGGTGCTGGGCCGTCCGGCCGCGGACATCGTCGCCGAGCTCGACAAGGGCGAGCGGCCGGAGTTCCCCGTCACCGTCGAGATCACCCGTGCCGACGGCGCCGTGACCGGCATCATGACCGTCATCTGGACGCTGCGCCCCAACTCCTGATCCCCGCAGGAGCCCTGGCCCGGTCACCGGGTCCGTCGGCGGGACCGGCGAGCCGATGACACCTGGTCCGCGTGATGACTGTCCGTGACGACGCCCGTGACCTCACGGCCCGTTCGCTCGTTCTCAACTCACGTGCGAGCCAATCACGCGACCAAGGCCCCGGAACCCGTCCGACGCGCCGTCGGTGCCGCCCGGCGCCCCGGCGGCCGGTGGCTGCCCCGCCCGCGTGTCGTCGCCGCGGGCGGGGCGCTCCTCGCGCAGCTCTGGGGCCTGGGAGCGGCCGGCGCCTACGCGGCGGCGGCCGGGCCGCTGCCGGAACCCGTCAGCCGCACCGTCGGCCGGACGCTGGACGGCGGCCCGGTCCTCGACGGGGGGTCAGCCGGGCACCCCGTGGGCGCGGCCGGTCAGGGCGCGGCGCCGCACTCCCCCGGTCCGGCGCCCAGCGGGCAGGCAGCCGCCCACCGACCCTCCGCCGATCAGCCGTCCGCCGACCCGGCACCCGCCGGACAGTCGGGCCCGGGCCAGGCGGCCCCCGGCCGCACGCCGCCCGGGCAGGCCGCGTCGCCCGGCGTCCTCGGCCGGCTCGCCGAACCGGCCACCGCGGCCGTGCCCGTGCCCGGTCTCAGCGCCGCGGCCGCACCCGTCGGCGGCCTGCTCCAGGACCGGATCAGAGCGGGCGACCTGCCGCTGCCCGGTCAGCGGGCCTCCGTCCCGGACGCCTTCGCGATCGCCTCCGGGCTGCTCGCCGCCGTGCCGGCCCAGACCCGCTCCGCCGAGACCCGCGCCTCCCGGGACGCCGACACCGGCGAGCCGGCCGCCGAACCCGGTCGGACGGGGGTCGGCGGCGCTCCGGCCGGACCGTCCGCCCCGACCGCCACCGGGTCGCACGGCCCCGCCGCTCCGCCGCCCGACCGCGAAACCGCCGACCGTCGGGCGCAGACCGTGGGAAACCCCGGGGCAGGCGGCGGCGAGAGTGCCCGGACCGCCGTCGCCGACCGGTCCGCGCCGCACGAGAGCCCGGCCGTCACCGGCACGGCCGCCGAGTTCGCCGGGCACGGCCTCTCCGGCACCGGGACAGCCGTACTGGCGCCCATCGCGGCCGGGTTGCTGCTCACCGGCGCCGCGATGTGCAAGCACCGGGGGCTGCCGCGCGGGCACTGAGCCGGCCCTTGCGCGCCCAGGCCCGACCGGCGCCCGACGAGGTCCGGCGGCCGGGCGTCGCCCCCGCTGTGGGGACGGCTCCCCCAGGGCGCCCTGGCGCTGAGGCGCGCAGGCGTCTAGGGCCTGCCTTCGGACTCCCGCCGAACACCCGGAGACGGGCGGGGCGGGAGACGGGTGGGCGGGAGCCGGGCGGCGCAGGCCGGGCGCGCCCCGACGTCTACCGGAAGACCTCCGGCGGCGGGGCCGGGGAGGGGGCGGCGGTGACGTCGGTGGCGGGCGCCGCACCGGCGGCGAAGTCGGCCAGCGCGCGGCCGTGTTCGACCCGGCCGAGGGCGGCGTCCGAGGCCACCTTGCGGCTCAGTTCGGCGATCGGGAGGGACGTGTGCGCGGCGGCCAGGATCAGGTTCCCGAACCGCTTCCCGCGCAGCACGGCGGGGTCCGCGACCAGGCAGAGCTCCGGGAAGACCGCACCGAGGGTGGCGATCTGCGAGCGGGCGAAGGACAGGGCCGACCCGTCGGCGATGTTCACGGCGTACCAGCCGCCCGGGGCGAGCGCGCGGGCGGCCAGTGCGGTGAACTCGACGGTGGTGCAGTGGGCCGGGACGCGGGCGCCGGAGAAGACGTCGGCGATCACCAGGTCGACGGTGCCCTCGGGGGTCCGCTCCAGGACGCTGCGGGCGTCCGCGCCGCGGACCTTGATCTGCCAGCCGCGTTCCAGCGGGAGTTCGGTCCGGACGAGCTCGGTGAGCGCGGTGTCGATCTCGGCGACCTGCTGGCGGGAGCGCGGGCGGGTGGCCGCCACGTAGCGGGCCAGGGTGAGGGCGCCGCCGCCGAGGTGCAGGACGGTGACCGGCCGGCCGGGCGGAGCGACCAGGTCGATCAGGTGGCCGAGCCGGCGCTGGTACTCGAAGCCCAGGTGGCTCGGGTCGGCGAGGTCGACCATCGACTGCGGGGCGCCGTCGATCAGCAGCGACCAGGCGGCGGGACGGTCACGGTCCGGGCGGAGTTCGGCCAGCCCGGAGTCGACGGGACGGGTGAGCGCCCCCTGGGCGTGCGTGCGGCCGCCGGGGCCGGTGACCGCCGACTGCGGCTCCGCCGCCGTACGGCCCCTGTCGGTACGGCCCTTGTCGGTACGGGCCTTGTCCGTGCCGCGGCCGGCCCTGCTGCTTCGTCCCATACCGGCCATTATCGCCGTCGTGCCGAAGGTCTCCGCAGCTCAGCGAGGGACCGGCGGAAGGAGGAGAGGGGGGGCCGGTCCGGAAGCGGTCCGGGTGGCCCCGCCCGACGACGGGCACGACGTGTCTCCGCGGCCCGGGCAGCATGGGCGGCACCGTTCGGTGCGGGCCTTCCTGACGGGCCTCGGAAGGGGTCTCAGAACGGTCCGAGGCCGCCGGCGGTCAGGGTGCAGGCGGCCTCGCAGAGCGCCGAACGCAGGACCCAGGCGTCGGTGGGGCGGGCGGTGAAGTCCGCTCCGACCGGTGGCATCACCCAGCGCGGATCGGTGGCGGGCAGGAGCAGGGCGCCGGCGGTACACGAGCTGCCGGGCAGGTGCCACGTCTCGGAGGTGCCGGCCGGGACGAAGAAGGAGACCGTGCTGCCGTTGCGGCTCTGCAGCGCCGCACCGCAGGCCCGGCGCAGCCGCAGGATGTCGACCGTCTCCAGGCCGTGCCGCAGCGCCACCGTGACGGTGTCGCAGCCGGTGACCACCACACCGCCCTCCGCGCCGAGCCGGCGGGCCGGCCCGCTGCCGCCGCCGTACGGGGCCCGGCCGCCCTCCAGGGGCCCGCGGCCCGGGCCGCGGTCGTCGGCCGCCTCGGGCAGCAGGGCGGGGGCGGCGGCCGCCAGCACCCCTCCGGCGACCAGGCGGTGGTACTGCGGTACTCCGATGGCCATCACGGGCTCTCCTGTCACCTCGTCCGATCGGAAGTGCCGCTGCTCCGGGGCGGGGGCCGCCACTGCGGGCGGTGGGCCTGGGCGACGACCGGGGCTTCCACGTAACAGGACAACGCCGGGGACACGGTCGAGGCCACGGGGCGCCTTACAGCAAGGCATGGCATTTCATGGCAGATCCAGGCAACAGCGCCCGGTTTGACCGCAATTGACAGCACATCATCCACAAACGCGCTGTGTCCAGTCGGTGACTCCGGGTACTGTCGGTTGCGAGCCCGGGCCCATCCAGCCCCACCGGGCCCACCCGCTGGCCGGCCCCACCGGGCCACCCGCGGCCGAGCGGAGTCCACGCGACCGAGCGGGCCCCGGTCGGCCGACGGGCCGCACGGCACCACCACCGGGCCGAACCACCGTACCCAGGACCGACACCCTCCGGAACCGCCCCACTTCGCACCAGCACCCCGCACGACCACGGAGCGCACCATGGCAGCCACCCCACCGGCCGAGCCGAACCGCCCGTCACCCAACACCGTGATGCGCGCACTGCGCGGCGACCGTTCGCCGGGCGAGTTCGCGATGGCCGTACGACGGGCCGCCCGCGAGATCGGCGAGCACGTCTCCTGCGACGCCCGCTACGTAGGGCGGGTCGAGGCGGGCGAGATCCGCTGCCCCAACTACGCCTACGAGCGCGTCTTCCGGCACATGTGGCCGGACCGCTCGCTGGCCGACCTCGGCTTCGCCCCCCGCACCTCCGTCCGCCGCCGCTCGGCGGACGGCGGTGCGGGCTCCGCACCACCCCGGCTCCACCCGCAGTTCCCGCCCCTGCCCGCCCCGCGCTCGCCGCACTCCATCCAACTCCCGTACGCTGCCTCGCCGTACGCGGAACCACCCCCACCGG
Source organism: Kitasatospora sp. NPDC028961 (assembly GCF_055564815.1). NCBI lineage: Bacteria > Bacillati > Actinomycetota > Actinomycetes > Kitasatosporales > Streptomycetaceae > Kitasatospora > Kitasatospora sp. NPDC028961. The sequence continues at coordinate 33,898 of NZ_JBVHVO010000012.1, forward strand.
ACGGACCTGCGTCGCCGAGGTCCCCGGCGTCACTCCGGGGGCCCGATGGACCGCACCATTTCGACGAGGAGAACGACGACGTGCGTCGCCGTACGTTCCTGGCCGGCGGCCCGGCCGCGCTGGCCACCGTGATCGGCATCGACCGGCCGGCCTGGGCCGCCGACCGCGCCGCCCCGGGCACACCCGGGGCCGAGGAGACCGCCCGACCCGGCGCCGCCCCGGGCCTGTTCGACCCCGAGCCGGGCACCGGCTTCGTCCCGGGCCGCCCCGGGCCGGTGCCCCCGCCCCGCCGGATCGGCGCCGCGGAGGTGCTCGACGTCGAGCAGGCCGTCCGGGACATCCGGCTGGCCGACGACGTGTACGGCGCCGACGCCCTGTTCGAGTTGGCCGGGCAGTCGCTGCGCACCGCCTACGTGCTGCTCAACGAGGGCGAGTACAGCGCCGAGACGGAGCGAAGACTTCAGGCCGGTGCCGGCGAACTCGCGATCTCGGTGGGCTGGCTGGCGCACGACTCGAACCGCTTGGCGGACGCCCGGTCGCTCTACGCCGAGGCGCTCGCCACCGCCCGGATGGCGGGCGACTCCGCCCTGGAGGCGCACGTGTTCTGCAACAGCGCCTTCCTCGCCCGGGACGCCGGACGCCCCCGCGAGGCGCTCCGCGCCGCCCAGGCCGGGCAGGCCGCCGCCCGGCAGCTGGACTCCGACCGGCTGCTCTCCCTGCTGGCCATGCGCGAGGCCGGCGGCTGGGCGCTGCTGCAGGACCGGGCCGCCTGCGAACGGGCGATCGGCCGGGCGTACACGCTGTTCGACCGCGGCCCCTCCGAGGCCGACCCCGAGTGGATGTCCTTCTTCGGCGAGGCCGAGATCGCCGGGCTGCAGTCCCAGTGCTGGTCCGCGCTGGGCGACTGGGACCGGGCCAGCGAACAGGCGGGGCTGGCCATAGCCCTCCAGGAGCCGCACTTCGTGCGCAACCGCGTGCTGTACACCGCCGAGCTGGCGCACGACCGCCTCGGCCGGGGGGACGTGGCCGGCGCCGCCGGCCACGGCACGGCCGCCGTGGCCCTGTTCGGCGAGGTCCGCTCGGCCCGGATCCGCAGCATGCTGGCGGACACCGCCGAGCGGCTGCGCCCGCACCGGACGGTGCCGGAGGTCGGCCGGTTCCTGACCGAGTACGACCTCGCGGCGGCCGCCTGAGCGGGCCGGTGCCGGCGGTCGCCGGTGCCGGCGACCGCGCCCCGCCCCTGACCGACCGTCGGACGCGGGGCGCGGCGGCCGGTCAGTGCTGCACGCCCTCCAGGTGGCTGAGGTCGTTCCAGACCTCGACCGCCGGTGCGCCGTACTCCCAGGACAGCACGCAGAGCGCCGCCGTCCCGAGCTTGAAGCGCTGGGCGTACTCGGGCGGCAGCCCGAGCCAGCGGGCGGTCAGGATGCGCAGCAGGTGGCCGTGCGCGAAGAGCACCACGTCGCGGTCGGCGCCGTGCATGACCGTGGTCGCCTCGTCCGGCACGCCGTGCTCGTCGTTGAGGCCGGCGAGGAAGCCGTCCACCCGGGCGGCGACCTCGGACAGCTTCTCGCCGCCGGGCACGCCGTCCCGCCAGATCAGCCAGCCGGGGTGGTCGGTGGCGCGGATGTCCTGACCGGTCCGGCCCTCGTACTGGCCGTAGTCCCACTCCAGCAGCTCCGGCCGGTCCACGGCGCGGTCGCCGAAGCCCGCCAGGGCGCAGGTCTCCTTGGCGCGGCCGAGCGGGCTGGTGTAGACGAGGGCGTCCGGCAGGCCGTTCCAGGGGGCATCGGCCAGGCGGGCGCCGAGCGCCCGGGCCATCGCGCGGCCCTCCTCGGTCAGCGGGATGTCGGTCCGGCCGGTGTGGCGGCCGGTGGCCGACCACTCGGTCTCGCCGTGGCGGACCAGGACGATTCGGGCGGGCATGAGTGGCTCCTCGCAGCGGGGCGGTGGCAACGGTCGGTCTCACCATTGAGCACCGGCACTCCATGATCCCTCACCTGCGGACCTCCTACGAGCCCGGGCGCCGCCGCAGCGAATCGGCCCCCGGGTGGGCGGCGACCGGCACACCCGCCCGCCCACCGCCCGGAATCGGCGCGGATGGCCGCGGATGGCCGGACCGGACCGGATTGTCGGACCCGGGTGCGACACTGGGCCGCACCATGAACGTCTCGACGAACGTCCCGTCCCACGGGCACTTTGAGCCGCTCGCCCAGCGGCTCGCCGACCTGCGCGGTCCCGCACCGCAGCGCAGCCTGAACGCCCGCGCGCTCGCCGCGCTCGCCGCCAATCCGGGCTGTCACCGCCGCGCCGTGCTCGACGCCGCCGGGGTCGACAAGTCGGCGCTGGCCGCCCGGCTCGGCCGGCCCGCCCCGTTCGGCCAGTCCCCGTTCGCCCTCGCCCGCGGCGTGATCTTCGAGTCACGGCTGAAGGAGGACGACTACACGGCGCTGCTGGAGCCGCTGCGCCGCCACCTCGGCCTGCCGGCCGACGGCGGCGCCCCGCTCGCCGTGCCCGATCTGCTGCGCCGATCCGGCCCCGCGGTCCGGGCCGAGCGGACGACCGCCGCACTGGCCGAGGCCGCCGCCGATCCGCAGGCCTGGACGCTGCTGGACCACCCGCTGCTGCGGCTCACCGTGGCCGGCAGCACCGCCTACCTGGAGCCGGACGCGGTCGTGGTGCACGGCGGGCGGTGCACCGTGATCGAGATCAAGTCCTTCCCGGTGCTGGACGGCAGTGCGGACCCGGCCAAGGTCGGTGCCGCCGCCCGCCAGGCCGCCGTCTACGTCCTGGCGCTCCAGGAGACGGCCGCCGCGCTGGCCGGCCGGGAGCCGGACCGCAACCCGTACGTCGAGCAGCGGCTGCCGGGCAGCCCCCGGCTGAGCGTGCTGCTGGTCTGCCCGAAGGACTTCAGCAACCGGCCGACCGCGGTGACCGTGGACGTCCGGCGCGAGCTGGCCACCACCCGCCGCCAGCTCAGCCGGATGACCGGCATCGGCCGGCTGCTGGACGCGCTGCCGCCGGGAGCCGGCTTCGACCTCGCGTCGGATCCGACGGGGGCCCCCGCCCGCTCGGCCGAGCAGCTGGCCGAGTCGGTCGAGGCGGTGCCGGCCGCGTACAGCCCGGACTGCCTCTCCACCTGCGAGCTGGGCTTCCACTGCCGTGCCCGGGCCCGCTGCGAGGACCGGGTCGAGCAGCTCGGCCGGGGCGTGCGCGGTGAGTTGGGCAGTATCCGGACCGTCACCGAGGCACTGGCCGCCGCCGAGGAGACCGGCCCCCGCCCCGAGGCCGCCCACCCCGAAACCACGGCCGCCGACGACAGCCCCGCCGACGCCGGCCACGACGACAAGCACGAGGACGACAGCGGCGACGGCAACGACGAGGCCGCCGCCCGGCTCGCGTACGCCGCCGCGCTGCGCGCCGAGGCGCTAGGCCGGCCGCTCGCCGCGCCCCCGGCGGAGGCGTTCGCCGGGGCCGGAGCCGCCCGATGAGCCTGCTCGGCACCCTCGCCCGGCTGGAGGCCGTCCGCAGCGGCCGGGCCGAGCCGCTGGCCACCGTCCGCCACCGGCACCTCGCCGAACGCCCGATGGTGGTCGTCCCGCTGACCGCCGCCGGCGAGGCGGGCGCGCCGCTGGCCGTGCTGCTGGGCACCGACCGCTCGGCGCCCCGGCTGCACATCGTCCCGCAGCCGCTCAACCGCACCCTGCGCTTCGACTTCCTGGCCGAACTGGCCGCCGACCTGCTGCCCTACCTGGAGTCCTTCGCCGACGAGGTGGAGCAGATCGAGGGTTCCGAGAAGGATCCGGAGACCGGCGAGAAGACGCAGGTCTTCCGCGAGCTGTGCGCCGACGCGCCGCAGCTGATCGTGCCCAACGCCGCGGGCGTGCACCACCTCGCCCTGCTCGGCCGCTCCACCCGCTTCCGCCGCACCGTGGAGGACGACGAGCCGGGCCCCTACCCGGCGCCGGCCCGGGTGCCGCTGCTCGGCCGCTGGCTGACCCACCTCACCGACCGGGCCCAGGTGCCCGGCTCCAGCCTGCTGCTGGCGATGACCGGCCTGCTCTCCCGGCACTGGGCGACCGGCCAGAGCCACCTGGAGGACCAGCACCTCGCCGCCCGGCTGGCCTGGCACGCGCCGCCGGCCGGCCTGACCGGGGCCGAGGCCGCCGAGCTGGCCGAGTCCGCGCGGGACGGGGCCGGCCAGCTGCTCCACCCGCCCGCCGGCCCGGCCACCGACCCGCGCTTCGACGAACTGGTGCTGGGCCCGGCCATCGCCCGCTACGACGCCGCCGCGGCCGCCCTGGCGCACGCCGCCCAGGAGCCCGGCGGCAGCGACGCGGAGCAGGCCCGGGCCGCCGTCCGGACGGCCGTCGAGCAGCTGCGCGCGGTGCTCTCCCGGGTGCTGCTGCCCACCTGGCACGACGTGTGGCACGGGCTGGACCTGCTCCGCGAGCTGCCGCCGGCCGGGCACCTGGCGGAGCGCTGGACGGGCGACCGCTGGTCCTACACCGGCCACCGGGACCGGCTGGCGGCCGGCGAGCCGCCGCAGCCCCGGCAGGACGACGCCGTGACGGCCGCCCGGAAGCTGGCGCAGCGCGAGCGCGAGCAGGCCCGGCTGGACGTCCAGGAGGCCTTGGACGACCCGCTGGCGATGGCCGAGCACCGGCTGGCCGGCGAGGCCTTCGCGGGTGTGGTCACCGAGGTGGTGCCGGACTACGACACCTCGGGGCGCTCGCCCAAGCCGCGTCCGCTGGTGACCGTCCGGACCGCCGACCGCCCGCACGCGGACCTCGGCCGGGAGGCGCACCGGGTCCGGGCCTCCCCCCTCGCGGACTCCGGTGTCGCGCCGAGCCCGCAGAAGGCGGTGATCACCGCGGTCGACCCGGTGGCGGGCACCATCACCCTGCGGGTGCTGTCCGGCATGGGGCGCCGGAAGGAGCCGGAGCCGGGCAGCCTGCCCGAGCCCGGCGAGCGGATCACCTTCACCCTGTTCGAACTGACCGTCCGCCAGTCCGCGCCGCTGCCCGAGCCGGACGACACGCCGTGGACGCACGGCGGCCCGCCCGGCGCCGCCGCCACCACCGGGCCGGCCGCCGCCGGCGCCGCAGCCGCCACCGCCGTCGAGGAGTGGGAGTGACCCGGCCGATGAACAGCGAGCAGGCCCCCGGGGCGGCCGCCGACGCCGCGGTGGCCAGGATCCTGGAGGCCACCGTCCGCCCGGCCGTCGGCGCCCCGCGCGGTGTGGTGGTCGACTCCCCGCCCGGCGCCGGGAAGTCCACCCTGGTGGTGCGGGCCGCCCGGGAGCTGGTCGAGGCCGGTGAGCGCCTCATGATCGTCGCGCAGACCAACGGACAGGTGGACGACCTGGTCGACCGGCTGGCCGAGAAGGCGCCCGGGCTGACGATCGGCCGGCTGCACGCGGCGGACTCCCGGCCCGGCCCCGAGGTGCTGCGGCACCCCAACGTCACGCCCTCCGACAAGGTGGCGGAGCTGGCCGAGCACGACGTGGTGGTCTCGACGGCCGCCAAGTGGCAGTGGGTGAGGACCGAGGCGCCGTGGCGGCACGCGATCGTCGACGAGGCGTACCAGATGCGCTCGGACGCCCTGCTCGCGGTGGCCCGGCTGTTCGAGCGGGCCCTGTTCGTGGGGGACCCGGGCCAGCTGGACCCGTTCACGGTGGTCGGCACCGAGCAGTGGGCGGGGCTGTCGTACGACCCGTCGAGCAGCGCCGTGGTCACGCTGCTCGCGCACAACCCGCAGATCGAGCCGCACCGGTTGCCGGTCTCCTGGCGGCTGCCGGCCAGCGCGGCGCCGCTGATCTCCGACGCGTTCTACCCGTACACGCCGTTCCGGTCCGGCACCGGGCCCGGCGACCGGCTGCTCACCGCCTCGGTGCGGCCGGACGGTTCCGCGCTGGACGCGGCGATCGACCGGGCGGCCGAGCACGGCTGGGCGCTGCTGGAGCTGCCCGCCCGGCACACCGTCCGGACCGATCCGCAGGCGGTGGCCGCCGTGGCGGCGACCGTCCGCCGGCTGCTGGAGCGCGGTCTGACGGCCCACTCCGAGCAGGGCACCGTCCCGCTCGCCCCCGGCCGGATCGCGGTCGGCACGGCCCACCGGGACCAGGCGGCGGCCGTCCGGGCGGCGCTGGTCAGGGCCGGCGTCCCGGTCGACCCGACGACCGGCCCGGCCGTCACGGTGGACACCGCCAACCGGCTGCAGGGCCGGGAGTACGACGTCACGGTGGTGCTGCACCCGCTCTCCGGGCGGCCGGACGCGACCGCCTTCCACCTGGAGACGGGCCGGCTCTGCGTGCTCGCCTCCCGGCACCGGCACGCGTGCATCGTGGTGGCCCGGGCCGGCATCGCCGAGCTGCTGGACGAGCACCCGGCCACCGAACCCGTCCAGCTGGGCGTCTCGGTCAAGTTCCCCGACGGCTGGGAGGCCAACCACCAGGTGCTGCAGCACCTCGCCGGGCACCGGGTACGGCTGGCGCGCTGAGCGGGCCGGCCGGGGGCGGTGGCCCGTTCCCGCAGGTCGGCGGCGCCTCCCGCCGGGTGCACGCCCCCGGCGCGCCGGGAGGGAATAGCGCCCGGACTCGCACCGTTCCGTTACCGGCAGTCGCCGCGAGACAATGGACGGCGGCCAGGACCGGGCGGCGTCCTCCCCGGCCGCCGCAGTCCGCCCCCACCGAGCCCCCGGAGGTGTCCGTCCATGCCCGACTCCCACGCCCAGGCGTCCGACCCGAGCCGTTCGACCGTGCCGGCCGGTCCGGGCGCAGGCGCCGGTGAAGCGCCCGCCCGCCGCCGGCGCCCGGTCCAGCTGCTGTTCGAGCCGAACCTCGCCGAGCCGGAGCCGGAGCGGTTCTTCGACCTGGAGTCGATAGAGGACCCGGCCGAGCTGCTGCGCCGCTCCACCGAGCTGGCGCTGGCCTTCCGCGCGGCCGCCGAGCGGGCCACCGACTTCCAGGCCGTCGCCGCCGCGCAGCTCGCGGACACCCGCCGGTTCGACGCGCTCTCCGAGGCCGAGATCGCCGAGCGGGCGGACTGGACGCCGGACTACGCGACCAAGATGATCGAGTACGGCCGCGGCCTGCTCCAGCCCCGCCGCCACGACGGCTGACCCCTCCCGGGGACCGGACCGCGATCGGGGGCCGGGCCGCGATCGGGTCGGCAACCTCGCCAGTGGCATATGCGGCGCGGCAGGGTACGCCGCTCCCCGCCGTGCTGTCCGGCGAACCACGCTTTCCCTCCCGGACACCCGGCGGACACCCCACTCTGCTGTCCGTGGACATCTGGACCTATCAGTCGGTGGAGTACGTCACGGTGGCCGGGGAGGCCTGGCTCGCCTCCGCCAGCGAGTACCCCCGCAGCATGCGCGCCCTCTGGGAGTCGCGCCCGTGGGCGCCCTCGGTGCTGCCCTGCGGGCGCGCCTTCGACGTGATCAGCATGCCGTCCCTGTTCGGCCGGCGGGTGCTGGACGAGCTGTGGACCTCCGGCCCCGGCTGCGGCCCGGTCGCCGTGTACCGGGGGCGCACCCTGCTGTTCGTCCGGCCCGGGGCGGCGGCCCGGCTGCGGCGGCTGCTCGCCTGGGAGGAGTGGGCCCGGGACGTCCCGCCGCTGCTCTGCCACGGCCGCGGCGACGCGGTGACCGTCCCGCCGGTGCAGCGGATGCTGCACAGCCCGGACTCGCCCGGTCTGGGTGCCGGGCGGTGGATCGTCGCCCCGGAGGCCCGGGAGCCGTGGCTGCCGGGCGCCTCGGTGGTGCTCTGGGCCTGCGTCCGGGCGGCCCGGGAGTCGGCCGAGCGGGCCGGTTCGACGGCCCTGCCGATGGGCTGAGCCCGGCCCCGCGGGTGGGCTCAGCCCGGTCGGCCGGTCGGCTGAGCCCGGCGCTGCCGGTGGGCCGGGCGCCGCGGCCGCCCCCGGCTCCGGGTATTCGATTTTGGCCGGGCCGCGCGCCGCTGCTAAAGTCTTCTCTGTCAGCAGGCGCCGCTAGCTCAGTTGGTTAGAGCAGCTGACTCTTAATCAGCGGGTCCGGGGTTCGAGTCCCTGGCGGCGCACAGACAGCCGGAAGGCCCCTTGCGAGAGCGAGGGGCCTTCCGGCGTTTTCCGGTCCTTGGGGCAGGTACGGGGTGCCGGACGGGTCGATCCCGTCCGGCACCCCGCGGGCTCAGCGGCCGCGCAGCGAGCGGTAGCGCGCGACCAGCTCCGCGGTGGAGCTGTCCAGCGCGTCGGCGCCCTCACCGGTCAGCAGCACCGGCTCGATCCGCTTGGCGAGCACCTTGCCGAGCTCGACGCCCCACTGGTCGAAGGAGTCGATGTTCCAGATCGCGCCCTGGACGAACACCTTGTGCTCGTACAGCGCGACCAGCTGGCCGAGCACCGACGGGGTCAGCTCCCCGGCCAGGATGGTGGTGGTCGGGTGGTTGCCCTTGAAGGTCTTGTGCGGGACCAGCTCGGCCGGCACGCCCTCGGCCGCGACCTCCTCCGGCGTCTTGCCGAAGGCCAGCGCCTGGGTCTGGGCGAAGAAGTTGGCGAGCAGCAGGTCGTGCTGGGCGACCAGGCCGTCGGGCAGGTCGGCGACCGGCCGGGCGAAGCCGATGAAGTCGGCCGGGATGACCTTGGTGCCCTGGTGCAGCAGCTGGTAGTAGGCGTGCTGGCCGTTGGTGCCGGGCGTGCCCCAGACCACCGGGCCGGTCTGCCAGCTCACCGGGTTGCCCTCGCGGTCCACCGACTTGCCGTTGGACTCCATGTCCAGCTGCTGGAGGTAGGCGGTGAACTTCGACAGGTAGTGCGAGTACGGCAGCACCGCGTGCGCCTGGGCGTCGAAGAAGGCCCCGTACCAGACGCCGAGCAGGCCGAGCAGCAGCGGGACGTTCTCCTCGGCGGGAGCGGTGCGGAAGTGCTCGTCGACCAGGTGGAAGCCGTCCAGCATCTCGCGGAAGGCGTCCGGGCCGATGGCGATCATCAGCGAGAGGCCGATCGCCGAGTCGTAGGAGTAGCGGCCGCCCACCCAGTCCCAGAACTCGAACATGTTGGCGGTGTCGATGCCGAAGTCCGCGACGCCCTCGGCGTTGGTGGAGAGGGCGACGAAGTGCTTCGCCACCGCCTCGGTGCCGGCGTCCAGGCCCGCGAGCAGCCAGCCGCGGGCGGAGACCGCGTTGGTGATGGTCTCGATGGTGGTGAAGGTCTTGGAGGCGACGATGAAGAGCGTCTCCGCCGGGTCGAGGTCGCGGACGGCCTCGTGCAGGTCGGCGCCGTCCACGTTGGAGACGAAGCGGACGTCGAGGTCGCGGTCGGCGAAGGAGCGCAGCGCCTCGTAGGCCATCGCGGGGCCGAGGTCGGAGCCGCCGATGCCGATGTTGACGACCGTGCGGATCCGCTTGCCGGTGTGGCCGCGCCAGTCGCCGCCGCGGACCTGCTCGGCGAAGGCCGCCATCTTGTCGAGGACGGCGTGCACGGCCGGCACCACGTTCTCGCCGTCCACCTCGACGACGGCGCCGCGCGGGGCGCGCAGCGCGGTGTGCAGGACGGCGCGGTGCTCGGTGTTGTTGATCTTCTCGCCGCGGAACATCGCGTCCCGCAGCCGGGCGACGCCGGTGGCCTCGGCGAGCTCGCGCAGCAGGGTCAGCGTCTCGTCCGTGACCAGCTGCTTGGCGTAGTCCACGTGCAGGTCGCCGACCTGGAGGGTGTAGCGGCGGCCGCGCTCCGGGTCGGCGGCGAACAGCTCGCGCAGGTGCGTCTCGCCCAGCTCCGCGCGGTGCTTGCCGAGGGCGGCCCACTGCGGGGTGCGGTCCAGGGGGGTACGGGAGTCGGCACGGGTCTCCGACATCGGTGGCTCCTCGTTTCATCTGGGTGCAGATACCGGCAGGGCCAGGCGGGAGGGTTTTCGCGAGGTCGTGCGGGTACTGATGGTGCGCCGACTCCGTTGACGGCCTGCCCGGGGCCAGCCTATGCAACGTCGGGACCACCTGCGCACATTCCGTTCGGGGACGCTCCGTGGCCCGGCGGCCACCGGCCCGGCGGGCCGACGCCGGGGTGCCCCCGGGCCGGCTGCGCGGGCGCCGCCGGCGCCCCCGGACGGCGCGTCACTTCCGTTCGGAGCGGAGGTCGAGCCCGCGCAGCACCCGGTCGACCAGCTCCGGGTCGGCGCCGAGCTCGCTGCGGGCGGCCAGCATCTCGCGCCGGGAGGCGGCGATCATCTCCTGCTCGACGCTGTACGCGGCGCGCCACTGGCTCAGCCGCAGCTTGGCCTCGCTGGCCTCCTCCTCGGCGTACTTCTCCGGGCAGAGCCGGGCCAGCCGGTCGTGCTGACGGTCCCGCAGGCGGTCGGCGACCTCGGCGGGCAGCTTGTCCTGCTCCTCCAGTTCGCCGAGCCGTTCGAGCCCGGCCCGGGCGGCCCGCCACCAGAGCTCGCGCACCGCCTGCTCGTGCTTGTCCTGGTCGATGTCCAGGTGCAGCCGCTTGGCCAGCCACGGCAGGGTGAGCCCCTGGACCAGCAGGGTGAAGAGGACGACGCTGAAGGCGATGAAGACCAGCCGGCCGCGTTCGGGGAAGCCCTCGCCGGAGTCGACGGTCAGCGGGACGGCCAGGGCGAGCGCGACGGTGGCCACCCCGCGCATCCCGGACCACCAGAGCACCACGCTCTCCTGCCAGCTGATCGGGGTGTCCTCCTCCACGTCGGCCCGCAGCTTCCGGGAGAGCCAGCCGGCCGGCAGCAGCCAGAGCAGCCGGGTCACGACCACGACGGCGATGACGGCGGCCGCGTCGCCGAGCATGCTCGTCCAGCCGGTGCCGGCCTCCTTCAGGACGGTGGCCAGCTCCAGGCCGATCAGGCCGAAGGCGACCCCGGTGATCAGGATCTCGACGATCTCCCAGAAGGCGTTGCCGACCAGCCGGTAGGAGACGGCGTCGGCCTCCGCGGCGCGTTCCGCCAGGTAGAGCGCGCAGACCACGACGGCGAGCACACCGGAGCCGTGGATCTCCTCGGCCAGGGTGTAGGCGGCGAACGGCACCAGCAGGTTGAGCGCGACCTGCTGGGTGGGGTCCTCCAGGAAGGAGGCGAGCTTGGCGTTGAGCCAGCCGAGGCCGACGCCGATGATGACGGCGAGGACGGCCGAGAGCACGAAGCGCAGCACCGCGTGGCCGGGCGAGAAGTCGCCGCTGACCACCGCGTCGATGGCCAGCGAGTAGATGACGATCGCGGTGACGTCGTTGAACAGGCCCTCGCTCTCCAGGATCGACACCAGCCGGCGCGGCAGGCCGATGCTGCCGGCCACCGCGACGGCGGCGACCGGGTCCGGCGGGGAGACCAGCGCGCCGACCGCGACGGCGGCCGCGACCGGCAGCGCGGGAAGCAGGGCGTGCACGGTGCCGGCGACCGCGGTGGTGGTGACCACCACCAGCGCGACCGCGAGCAGCAGGATGGAGCGGATGTTGGCCCGGAAGTAGCGGACCGAGGAGCGCCGGGCGACGGCGAAGATCAGCGGCGGCAGGACCAGCGGGAGGATCAGGTCCGGGTCGAGGGTGACGTCCGGGATCTGCGGGACCAGCGCCATGACGATGCCCAGCAGGGTCATCAGCACGGGCTGCGGCACGCCCGTCCGCCGGGCGAGCGGCATGGTCACGACGGAGGCGAGCAGCACCACGAAGAGCAGGGGCAGCTGGCCCACGGGGAGGTTCCTCTCGACGGCGGATCGGTGGCGGAGAGCGGGTGGCGGCGGGTGGCTGGCGGAGAGCGGGTGGCGACGGGCAGGTGGCGGACGACGGGGGCGGCCGGGCGCGACTCGGGCCGCCGTCGAGGATAAATCCGACAATGCGCTCAGTTGACGCAACACGCCGGAGGGCCCTTGACCTCAAGTCCGCTTCACCTTCGATGATCGGGGCGCAGGCAGGACCGAGAGCGCGGACCACGAGGCAGGAGCTCCAGATGAAGGCTGTGACCGTCCCCCGGTTCGGCGGCCCAGAGGTACTGCGGGTGACCGAGGTACCCACCCCCGCCGCCGGACCGGGCGAGGTGCGGGTCCGGGTCCACGCGGCCGGGGTGCAGCCCGCCGACCTCGCCGTCCGGGAGGGCTGGGCACCACCGGGCGTGCGGGTCGAGCTGCCCGCCGTCCCGGGCAACGAGTTCGCCGGGGTGGTCGACCAGCTCGGCCCCGACAGCCGGGGCTGGGCGGTCGGCGACCAGGTGCTGGGCTTCCGGCCGCTGAACAGCCACGCCGAGTTCGTCACCGTCGACGGCTCCCAGCTGGTCCCCAAGCCGGCCGGGATGCCGTGGGAGCAGGCGGGCTCGCTGTCCGCCTCCGGGCAGACCGCCCATGTCGCGCTGACCCTGCTGGGGGTCGGCCGGGGCGACACCGTCCTGGTGCACGGCGCCTCGGGCGGAGTCGGCACGGTCGCCGTCCAGCTCGCCCGCGCCTGGGGCGCCACCGTGATCGGCACCGCGAGCGAACGCAACCACGCCTATCTGCGCGAGCTGGGCGCGATCCCGGTCGGGTACGGGGACGGGCTGGTCGAGCGGGTGCGGGCGGTGGCGCCGCAGGGGGTGGACGCGGCCTTCGACGCGGCCGGGCGCGGCGCCCTGGAGGCCTCCGTGGAGCTGGTCGCCGACCGGGACCGGATCGGCACCATCGTGGACTTCCCGACCGCCGCGCGGCTCGGCCTGCGCATGTTGCGGGGGCCGCGGACGGCGGCCCGGCTGGCCGAGCTGGTCGAACTCTGGGAGGCGGGCGGTCTGCGGCTGGAGATCGCCGACACCTTCCCGCTGGAGCGCGCGGCCGAGGCGCACCGGATGGTCGGCACCGGCCACGTCCGGGGCAAGGTGGTGCTCACCCCGTGATCCCGGCGCGCCCCCGATCCCCGGACGCCGCGCCCCGGCCCCCGGCGGCGGGCCGGGGCGCGGGGGGGGGGGGGGGCCCCCACAATGGTTTTTTTTGTTTTCCCAATGAGGCTTCTCCCGTTCCACACGGCCCCCCCCTCCCCCGGTTCGTGAAACGCACTCCTTCCCC
>NZ_JBVHVO010000012.1:46913-71120 GCF_055564815.1 Kitasatospora sp. NPDC028961
CGAGGCCCCCGCTTCCCCCCCACCCCCCGGGCTCCTACCCCCGTTCCTGGGCCCCCCCCCCCCCCCCGGGGCCGTTCGGCCCCCCGATTGTGAGTTTCGGCTGCTGACCAGGTAATGTTCTCCGCGTCAGCAGGCGCCGCTAGCTCAGTTGGTTAGAGCAGCTGACTCTTAATCAGCGGGTCCGGGGTTCGAGTCCCTGGCGGCGCACAGACAACCGGAAGGCCCCTCGTGAGAGCGAGGGGCCTTCCGGCGTTTCCGGGCCCCTGAAGCCGGACCTCGTGGCGCCGGGCGCCGGACGGGGGCGATCCCGTCCGGCGCGCCCGGCGGGGCGGTCGGTCAGCGGTGGTCGGTCAGCGGCGGAAGTAGCTGTCGAAGTTCTTGGAGAACTCCCGGCCGCCGAACTGGTCCCAGTTGATCGACCAGGTCATCAGGCCGCGCAGGTTCGGCTGGGGGCCGGCCTTGGGGACGTAGCTGCCGCAGTTGGTGGCCTTGGTGAGGCAGTCCAGCGCCTTGTTGACCTCGGCGGGGGCGACGTAGCCGTTGCCCGCGTTGGTGGTGGCCGGCATGCCGATGGCGACCTTGCTCGCGGGCAGCGCCGGGAACACGTTGTTGGTGTTGCCCGCCACCGGGAAGCCCTTGAGCAGCATGTCGGTCATCGCGACGTGGAAGTCGGCGCCGCCCATCGAGTGGTACTGGTTGTCCAGGCCCATGATCGAGCCGGAGTTGTAGTCCTGGACGTGCAGCAGGGTGAGGTCGTCGCGCAGGGCGTGGATCACCGGCAGGTAGGCGCCGGCGCGCGGGTCCTGGCCGCCCCACGGGCCGGACCCGTAGTACTGGTAGCCGAGTTGGACGAAGAAGGTCTCCGGGGCCATGGTGAGGACGAAGTTCGGGCCGTACTTGGCCTTCAGCGTCTTCACGGCGGAGATCAGGTTGACGACGACCGGGCTGGTCGGGTTCTTGAAGTCGGTGTCGCCGGTGTTGAGCGAGAGCGAGTGGCCCTCGAAGTCGATGTCGAGACCGTCCAGCCCCCACTTGTCGATGATCGCCGAGACCGAGCTGACGAAGGCGTCGCGGGCGGCCGTGGTGGTGAGCTGGACCTGGCCGTTCTGGCCGCCGATCGAGATCAGCACCTTCTTGCCCTTGGCCCGCTTGGCGGCGATCGCGGCCTTGAAGTCCGCGTCGGACTCCACCCCCGGGCACTCGGTGACCGGGCAGCGGTTGAACCGGATGTCGCCGGAGGTGACGGAGGTCGGCTCGCCGAAGGAGAGGTTGATGAAGTCCCAGGAGTCCGGGACGTCGGCGACCTTGGTGTAGCCGGCGCCGTTGGCGAAGCTGGCGTGCAGGTAGCCGACCAGGGCGTGGCTGCCGGCCGGCCCGGTGGGCGTGCCGGTGGGCGTCACGGTCGGGGTGACCGTCGGGGTCACGGTGGGCGTGACGGTCGGGGTCACCGTGGGGGTGACGGTGGGCGTGACCGTCGGCGTCACGGTGGGCGTCGGGCTGGGCGCGCCGGGGCCGTCCAGCGAGACGTCGTCCGCGTAGTAGGTGCCCTGGCCGTACCAGCCGTGGGTGTACACGGTGGCGCTGGTCTGGGTCGCGGACGTGGTGAAGCTGACGCTGAGCTTCTGGTAGGCGCCGCCGGTGCCCGGCGTCCAGGTGCTGGTGCCGCCGTCCACGCCGAGGTAGACGTACGAGCCCTTGAGGTACGCGCTGAGCGTGTAGGTGGTGTTGGGGGCGACCGTGACGGTCTGGGCGCAGCGGGCCGTGTCACCGGCCGAGGCGGCCGCGGCGAGGGCGTAACTGCCGCTGTGGGCCTGGCCGGTGACGACGCTGCCGGTGCCGGCGGAGCAGCTCCAGGGGCCGCTGGCCCCGCTCTCGAAACCGCCGTTGACCAGGAACTCCCCGGCCGAGGCGGCGGGCGCGAGGCCGAGGGTCAGGCCGACCATGGTCGCGGCGGCGACGGCCGAGGCGGTGCCGGCGGCGAGCAGTGTGCGGGGGCGCCGGCGGGGCGGGACGGGTGCGGCTACAGGTGTTCTGCGCATGCGGGGACTCCTGCGGGGGCGCGGATCGTGGGGGACGTCCGAGGGCACGGCGAAGGTACGTGCCAGTGGGGGTTCGGCCCGACCGCGCACCCTAGTTGGACTAGACCACTGAAGTGGATTCGGCCGTGCGGTGTCAATGGTCCAGACCGGTCGGACCGTGCCGCGCGGCGCGTCCGGTTGCCGCGCGTAACACCCCGTCGAACCATGGAGAGATGACGGCATCCGGCTACCTCCGCTACCCGCACCTGCGCGGGGGCCTGCTGGCGTTCACCGCCGAGGACGACGTCTGGATCGCCCCGCTCTCCCCCGGCGGCACCGTCGGCCGTGCCTGGCGGGTCAGCTGCGACCGGACCAGGGTCAGCCACCCCCGGATCTCCCCCGACGGCCGCACCCTGGCCTGGACCGCCTGGCAGAGCCCGACCCCCGAGATCTGGACCGCGCCGGTCGAGGGCGGCGAGGCCGTCCGGCTCAGCTACTGGGGCAGCCAGGACACCCGGCTGCGCGGCTGGCTGCCGGACGGCGAACTCCTCGCCGTCACCTCCTACCACGAGCCCTTCGGCCACTACACCTGGGCGCACGCGCTGCCGCCGGACGGCTCCCCCGGCCGCCGGATGCCCTGGGGGCCGGTCGGCGACGCCCAGCTGAGCCGGGCGCACACCGTGCTGCTCACCGGCTCGGCGCCGCACGAGCCGGCCGCCTGGAAGCGCTACCGGGGCGGCGCCACCGGCCGGCTCTGGGTGGACGGCGAGCAGGTCCTGGCCGGCCACCGGGGGCACCTCGCCTCACCCATGCCGGTCGGCGACCGGATCGCCTTCCTCTCCGACCACGAGGGCATCGGCAACCTCTACTCCTGCCGCCCCGACGGCACCGACCTGCGCCGGCACACCGACCACGCCTCCTACTACGCCCGGGAGGCCGCCACCGACGGCACCCGGATCGTCTACCAGCACGCCGGCGACCTCTGGGTGCTGGAGGGCCTGGACGCGCCCGCGCCGCACCGGCTGCGGGTGCCGCTCGGCGGCGCCCGGGCCGGCCGGCGGCCGTACCAGGTGAGCGCCGCCTCCCACGTCAAGGACCTGGCCTGCGACCACACCGGCCGCGCCGGGCTGATCACCGTGCGGGGCAGCCAGTACTGGCTCACCCACCGGGACGGCCCGGCCCGGGCGCTCGCCGACACCCCGGGCGTGCGCACCCGGCTGCCGGTCCTGCTCGGGCACACCGGTGAGGCGGGCTGGATCACCGACGCGCAGGGCGAGGACGCGGTCGAGATCGTCCCGCTGCCCGGGCACGACGCCACCGGGCCCGGGGGCGACGATCCGGGGACGGCGGCGGACGGCGCGCACACGGCGGCGGACGGCACGGGGACGCACCGGCACCGGGTGCTCGCCGCCGGCCGGCTCGGCCGCGTCCTGGAGCTCACCGCCTCCCCCGACGGCACCCACCTGGCCGCCGCCGCCTCCGACGGACGGCTGCTGCTGGTCGCCACCGCGGACGGCGCCGTCCGCGAACTGGCCGCCTCCGAGCACGGGCCGGTCGGCGGTGCCCGCTTCTCCCCCGACTCCCACTGGATCGCCTGGTCCCAGCCGGTCGCGGGCCGCTCCCTGCGCCGGATCCGGCTGACCCGCACCGACGTGCCCGCGCCGATCACCGAGATCACCGACGGCCGCTTCGAGGACGAGCAGCCGGTGTTCACCCGGGACGGCCGCTACCTGGCCTTCCTGTCCTGGCGCGGCTTCGACCCGGTGCACGACGTGCACACCGGCGACCTCTCCTTCCCGCTCGGCTGCCGCCCCTACCTCGTCCCGCTCACCGCCGACACCCCGTCCCCGTTCGCCGCCCCCGCCGAGGACGGCGCCCCGCGCGGCGACGGCGGCGGGGACGGCACCGTGCACGTGGACCCGCAGGGCATCGGCGAGCGGCTGCTGCCGTTCCCGGTGATCGCCTCCAAGTACTCGGCGACCGACGCCGTGCGGGGCGGGCTGGTCTGGCTGCGCTGGCCGATCTCCGGCACCCTCGGGCAGACCTTCACCAACCCGGACGACACCTCCGGCCGCCCCTCGCTGGAGTACTTCGACCTGGCCCGGGGCACCCGCAGCACGCTGGCCGACAAGCTGGACGGCTACGCCGTCTCGGGCGACGGCGGCTCGGTCGCGGTCTACTCGGCCGGCACCCTGCGGATCGTCCCGGTCACCGCGCCGTCCGCCGGCACGACCGTGGACCTGCGGCGGATCACCCACACCGTGCGTCCGGCCGCCGAGTGGCGCCAGGCGTACCACGAGGCGGCCCGGATCGTCCGGGACCAGTTCTGGGACGCCGGGATGTCCGGGCTGGACTGGCCCGCGCTGGTCGCCCAGTACGAGCCGCTGCTGGAGCGGATCGCCGGGCCGGACGACTTCGCCGACCTGCTCCGCGAGCTGCTCGGCGAGCTGGGCACCTCGCACGCGTACGTCACGCCGTCCCGGCGCGGCGAGGGGCCCTCACCGGTCCAGCAGCCGCTCGGCCTGCTCGGCGCCAACGCCCGCCACGCCGCCGACGGCCGCTGGCTGGTCGACCGCATCCTGCCCGGCGAGTCCTCCGACCCGCGGGCCCGGGCCCCGCTGGCCTCCCAGGGCGTCCGGGACGGCGACGAGCTGCTGGCGGTGGCCGGTCGCCCGGTGGACCGGGTGCGCGGTCCGGCCCCGCTGCTGGCCGGCACCGGCGGCACCAGCGTCGAGCTGACCCTGCGCGGCCGGGAGGGCCGGGACGGCCGGGGCACCGGGATCCGCCGGATCACCGTCACCCCGCTGACCGACGAGCGGCCCATCCGCTACCAGGACTGGGTGGCCAAGCGCCGCTCCCTGGTCCGGGAGTTCAGCGACGGCCGGTGCGGCTACCTGCACATCCCGGACCTCGGCGGCTCGGGCTGGGCCCAGTTCAACCGGGACCTCCGCCGGGAGCTGGACAAGCCCGCGCTGGTCCTGGACGTCCGCGGCAACGCCGGCGGCAACGTCTCCGAGCTGGTCCTGGAGAAGCTCACCCGGCCGGTGCTGGCCTGGGACTTCAGCCGGGGGCGCCAGCCGGTGCGCTGGCCGCGCAACGCGCCGCGCGGACCGATCGTGGCCCTGGCCGACGAGGCCACCAGCTCGGACGGAGACGTCATCATCGCCGCGATCAAGCTGCTGCGGCTCGGCCCGGTGGTCGGCAACCGCACCTGGGGCGGGGTGGTCGGCATGACCGGGCGGCACACGCTCGGCGACGGGACGCAGATCTCGGTGCCGAAGAACGCCTCCTGGTTCACCGGCGGGCTCGGCTGGTCGGTGGAGAACCACGGCGTGGAGCCGGACGTGCACGTGCTGCGCACCCCACAGGACTGGGCCCGGGGCCAGCACCCCGAGCTGGTCACGGCCGTCCGGCTGGCGCTGGACCTGCTGGAGGACGCGCCGGCCGCCGTCCCGCCGCCGGACGACACCCCGCGGCCGAACCTGCGGCGGCCGCCGCTGCCGCCGCGCGGGCACTGACCGGGGCCCGGGAACGCCGTAGGGACGCGCCCGGCGGGCGCGTCCCTACGGCGCGTTGCGATCAGCGGTCGGCAGTCGGCGATCAGCGGTCGGCGTCAGTCCCAGGGATCGCCCTCGGCCGTCATGTCCTCGCGGGCCCGCTCCTCGGCCTCCCGTTCGGTGACCCGGGGGGTCTGCCGGGCCTCGCCGACCCGGCGGGCCCGTTCGGTCTCGGCGCCGAACGCGTCGGCGGCCTCGTCGTGGGCGAGCGCGGCCCGCTGGGCGGGGTCCGTCATCGCGGTGGTGTCCTGTTCGTGGCTCCCGCCGAGTGAGGAGGACCTGGCCTCCCCGGCGGCGTCGTGCGCCTTGTGGCGGAACCTGTCGAAGATGCCCATGACTCCTCCTCCGGACGACTTCCGGGCTGCCCCCACTCTCACACCGGTGTCCGGCGGGCGCATCCGCTGGCGGGCCGCCCGGGCCCCGGCCCCCGGGAGCCCGCGTGCGGACGGCCCCCGGGGGATCACCGACCGTCGTCCTCCCGGGGGCCGCCGAGTCCGGCGGCGGCTGGATCCGGTGGCTGGATCCAGCGCCCGGGGATCAGCCGCTGACGCTGGCCGTGCCGGTCTCCAGGTGGCCGGTGAACCGCTGCGACCAGGAGCTGTCCGCGGTCACCGTGACGGTGAAGTCGTACCAGCCGTTGGTGTAGGCGACCACGTTGAAGAAGTCGCTCACGCTGCCGCCGGCCGGCACCTGGTACGTCCAGGGGCCGTCCGTGCGGTAGTTGTTCGAGGTGATGGTGAAGGTCAGCGCCGTGGTGCCGGTGTTGGCGAGCTTGACGTAGAGCGCCGGCTTCCCGGTACCCGGCTCGACCGCGTACGAGGCGGTGACCGCCGCGTTCTTGCCCGCCTTGGTGGCATCGCCCCTGAAGCGGCGCAGGAAGCGGTTGGGGCCGACCACCGAGAGGTCGTACGGGCCGCCGCCGAAGCCGGTGCCGCAGTTGAAGAAGTCGCTCTGGTTGCCGCCCGGGTCGACGGTGTACTGCCAGGGCCCGCCGCTGCGGTAGGCGTTGGCGTAGGCCGCGAAGTGCGCCGACTTCTGGGCGACCGCGCCCTCGTTGGCCATCGTCAGCCAGACCTTGATCGCCCCGGCGGAGCCGAACTCCAGGCGGTCCAGGTTGGCGTTCGGCTGGTACGGCAGGGCGCGGGCCGGACGGGTGCCGGGCTCCTGGACGGGCAGCTTGTTGTCGACCGGCGCCGGGTTGGGCAGCGGTCCGCAGCTCGACATGCCGATCACCGCGTCGGTGTTGGGCAGGGCGGGCAGGCCGTAGACCGGGTTGGCGAAGTCGAAGGCGCTGGTGAGGTCGCCGCAGACCCGGCGGCGCCAGTCGGTGATGTTGGGGCAGGTGGCCGGCTTGCCGATGGCGGCCGTCCACTTCTCCAGGAAGCGCAGCACCGAGGTGTGGTCGAAGACCTCGGAGTTGACCCAGCCGCCGCGGGTCCAGGGCGAGATGGCGATCATCGGGACGCGGAAGCCGAGGCCGATGTTGGTCCCGCCGTAGAACTCGCCCGGGGTGCCGGCCGGCGCGGCGGGCGGCGGGACGTGGTCGAAGAAGCCGTCGTTCTCGTCGTAGTTGAGGAAGAGGACGGTGGAGTTGAAGACGTCCGGGGCGGCGGCCAGGGCGTCGATCACGTTGTGGACGAAGTGCGCGCCGTCCTGGGGGGTGGAGTAGGGGTGCTCGGAGGAGCCCTGGTCGGGGACGATCCAGGAGACCTGCGGGAGCGTGCCGTTCAGCGCGTCGGCCCTGAGCGCGGCGACGATGTCGTCCGGGGTCCGGCCGGTCGCCCTGGGGACGGAGCCCATGCCCTTGACCGCGAGCGGGCTGCCGGCCGGGGCGGAGCTGAACGCGGTGAAGTAGGCCAGGGCGTTGTCGCCGTAGTTGTCGGCCGCGTTCTGGTAGACCTTCCAGCTCACGCCGGCGCCCTCCAGCGCCTCGGCGTAGGTCTGCCAGCGCAGGCCCTTCTCGTCGCCGCCGTCGTTCGCCGGGCCGCCCGCCGCGCCGTCCGGGTCGATCTGACCGGACCAGTGGTAGGTGCGGTTGGGGCCGGTGGCGCTGAGGACGGAACAGAAGTAGGCGTCGCAGATGGTCCAGTTCTCGGCAAGCGCGTAGTGGAACGGGATGTCCTGGCGGGTGAGGTACCCGAGCGTGCGGACGTTGCCCTTGGCGGCGACCCAGGAGTCCATCTTGCCGCCGTTCCACGCCCGGTGCTGGTCGGACCAGCCGTGAGCCAGGTCGCCGTTGCACTGGGCCAGGCGCTCGGGGTCGGCGCCGCCGGCCGGCTTGGTGGCGCTGAACTGCCACGGGTACTGCCGCCCGAGCCCGTTGGGCTGGTTGAAGACGCTGTACCCGTTGGCGATCTGGATCGCGCTGCGGTCGGCGAAGCCGCGCACGCCGCGCAGCATCCCGAAGTAGTGGTCGAAGCTGCGGTTCTCCTGCATCAGGATGACGATGTGCTTCGCGTCCGCGATGGTGCCGGTCTGCGACAGCGCCGCCGACGGCGCCGCGGCGGGCGCGCCCGGCGCCGCCCCCGCACCGGTGGTCCCGGCCACGGCCAGGCCGGCCGCGGCGGCTCCGGACAACGCGACGAACTTTCTACGACTCAGCTCGGCCATCAGCCCAGCCCGTCCCTTCACTGGCGATGTTGTGCACACAAGTTGGGGCTCGATCGCGCAGCATCCTCCCGCCGCCCGGACCGCCCCACCAGAGGGCCGGGGCAGGGTTGGCGGACTGTTCGCCCGGTCGTCACCGAGCGACGCCGGTCTGAACGGCGGGCTCACCGCCCCGGGTCAGTCCTTCACCGTGATCCCCAGGGCCTGGGCGAACAGCGGTGCCAGTTCGAGGAGCTGCGGGGAGCTGATGACGGCGCCCTGCAGGCCCTGGTGGCCGTCGGGCAGGCCCAGCCGGACGGCGCCGCGAAGGTCCACCTTGGTCAGCTTGGCGCCGCGGAACCGGACCTCCTCCAGGGTGGAGCCCGGGAAGGAGACCTCGGTCAGCTTGGCGTCGCCGAAGTCCACGTCGCGCAGCAGGCAGTCCTCGAAGACGACGTCGCGCAGGACGGCGGCGCGCAGGTTGACCGCCTCCAGCTTGCAGCCGCGGAAGACCGTCCGGCGCAGCGCCGAACCGTGCGCGGCCACCCCCGCCAGCACCCCGCCGGTGACGGCGCTGTCCTGCCACTCGGTGTCGCTGAGGTCGCAGGCCACCCAGCGGCCGGCCTGGGCCCAGACCTCGTTGAAGCGGGCCCGGCGCAGCCTGACCCCGCTCAGCGCGACGCCGGTGAAGGCGCACTCCAGGAAGGTGGCGCCGCCGGCGGACTGGTCGGTGTACTCGCCACCGTCGAAGTGGACGGTGTCGTAGCGCTCGTCGCTGCGCAGCGGGCCGGAGTGCGGGCGCAGCAGGTGGGCGTACGGCAGGTCGGCCAGGCGGTCGGGGACGGAGAGCGGCATGGCGGCGGTACCTCGCGGTCGGTGGACTGGTCCTCGTCGGCATGCTCGCACGCGGCACCGACAGGGCCCGGCCGCTCGGGGGGAGCGGCCGGGCCCTGTCGGCGGTTCACGCGGTCACGCGGTCACGCGGTCACGCAGTCCGACCGGGGATCGGCCGAGGGGTCAGCCGCGGAGCCAGAGCGAGTTGACCCGGCTGCGCTCGGTGCTGTTCGGGTAGGGGTTGGTGCAGGAGGTGCCCGGGCCGCCGCCGGACATCAGCTCGCTGCACGGGCCCGAGTAGTGGTCCGGCAGGCCGAGCACGTGGCCGGTCTCGTGCGCGGTGACCCGGGTGGAGTTGTACTGACGGTTCTGGGCGTAGTCCAGGAAGATGTAGCCCTGGCCGTGCCCGTTGGTGCTGGCGTAGGACCCGCGCGAGTCGTTGCCCTCGTAGTACGAGAAGTCGGCGTTGGTCCCGGAGCGCAGCTGCACGTTGGTGACCGAGCCGTTCCAGATCTGGGCGCTCTGCGATATCTGGTTGCGGAAGGTCGGCGCGCTGCTGGCGTCGTAGGTGACCACGACGGCCTTCAGGTACGGCGTGGCCGCCTGCTTGGCCAGCGCGGACTTCATCACGGCCTCGTAGAACGCCTGGTTGTTCGCGTCCTCGGCGGCCGAGCCGGCGTAGGCGGTGGTGGCCGTGTAGCCCTGGACCGCCGGGGCGGGCGCGGCGACGGCGGTGGTGGGCAGGGCGGCCAGGCCGGCGGCGAGCACCAGGCCGACGGCCGCGGAGAGCGTGCGGGAGATGCGGTTCATGTGGGGGCTCCTGTTCGCGGGTGCCGGGGCCGCTGGGGGTGGGCCACGGCGAACGGGTGAACGGGTGAACTGATGAACGGTGGAGCGGGCGGAGCGGTGGGGCGGGCGGAGCGCTCCACCGTGGGGCGGTGGAGCGGTCCGACGAGGTGGGGCGGGAGGGACCGGCGGGGCGCGGGCGCCCGCGGACCGGTCAGCGCGTGGTGGCGCTCAGACCGTTGCGCCACAGGGAGTTGACCCGGCTGCGCTCGGTGCTGTTCGGGTAAGGGTTGGTGCAGGAGGGGCCCGGGCCGCCGCCGGACATCAGCTCGCTGCACGGGCCCGAGTAGTGGTCCGGCAGGCCGAGCACGTGGCCGGTCTCGTGCGCCGTGACCCGGGTGGAGTCGTACTCCTGGTTCTGGGTGTAGTCGAGGAAGATGTAGCCGGACCCGTGGCCGTCGGTGCTGGCGTACGAGCCGTTGCTCGGGTCGTCGCCCTCGTAGTACGAGAAGTCGGCGTTCGCGCCGGACTGGAGGCGGACGTTGGCGACCGAGCCGTTCCAGATCTGGGCGCTCCGGGATATCTCGGAGGCGAAGGACGGCGCGTTGCTCGCGTCGTAGGTCACCACGACGGCCTTCAGGTACGGCGTGGCCGCCTGCTTCGCCCGCGCGGACTTCATCACGGCCTCGTAGAACGCCTGGTTGTCGGCCCTCCCGGTGCCCGGGTGCGCCGAGGCGGCGGCGGTGTAGTGCTGGGCCGCGCCGGTCGCGGGGGCGGCGGTCGCGGTACCGGGCAGGGCGGCGAGGCCGGCGGCGAGCGCCAGGCCCAGGGCAGCGGAGAACGTCCGCGGAATGCGGTGCATGTGGGGGCTCCGATGGTGGGGTGCGCCGCGGCCGGTGGGGGCCGGTCGCGGGCATCGGATGAATGCTTGCTGTCCCCAGAGCTTGGGTCAGCGCGGCCGCGCGGCGGATGATGTCAACCGGCGATAGCACCGGGCAATCACCCGCGGAGCCGGGGGTGTTCGGACGGACGACCTGTCATGTCCCTGGCGTCACACCGAATTGACCGTTATGCTCCCGACGTGGAGCTCGACGTGAGACACCTCCGGGTGCTGTGCGCGATTGCCGACAGCGGCAGCCTCCGCAAGGCTGCGCTCCAGCTCGGCATGACCCAGCCCTCCCTCACCACGCAGCTGCACCGCATCGAACGGGCCGTCGGCGGCACGCTGTTCACCCGCGAGCAGACCGGCAGCCGGCCCACCGCGCTCGGCCACTCGGTGCTGTCCCGGGCCCGGCCGGTGATCGCCGAGATGGCCGCGCTGGTCGCCGCCGCCCGCCAGGAGGCCCGTGAGACCGCCAGCGGCGAGCGCGCCCGGCGGCTGCGGATCGGCAGCGTGGGCAGCAGGGCGGTGGCGGCCTGGCTGCGCCGGGTGCACGACCGGCTGCCGGAGACCGACACCACCATCCACATCGACATCTCCGCCAACGCCCTGCTGCGGATGGTCTCCGCCGACCAGTTGGACGTCGCCTTCGTGCACGAGAGCGAGGGCTTCCCGCTGAAGGTCCCGGCGGACACCGAGCACCGGGTCCTGATGGCCCGGGAGCCGCAGTTCGTCGCGCTCGCCGCGGGCCACCCGGCCGCCGCCCGGCCGGTGGTCCACCTGGCCGACCTCGCCGAGGACACCTGGATGGTCGACCCGACGGCCGACCACGAGTACGCCGCGATGCGCCGGGTCTTCAGCGAGGCCGGGCTCAACCCCCGCGTGGTGCAGGTGCGCGACAACGCGACCGCCGCCGAGCTGGTCGCCTCCGGCGAAGCCGTCCGCCCCTGCCAGCCGACCTCGGCCCCCGGGCCCGGCACCGTCGTGCGGCCGGTGCACGGCGACCCGCTGGCCGTCCGGCTGCTGCTCACCTGGCGGCCGCGGGCGCTCAGCCCGCCGGCCCTGGACGCGCTCTACGGGGAGCTGCGGGCCGCCTACCTGGACCTGGCCCGCGTCAGTCCGACCTACCTCGGCTGGCTGTCCCGGCACGGCCAGGCGCTCCAGCAGTTGGTCGGCCACTCCCACGGGCAAGCCACCGGCCACTCCACCGGCGGCCCGCACGGCGACTCCACCGGGCACCCGGCCGCGGCCGCCCCCGGCCGGCCGGAGCCTCAGACCGCGCCGGCGGCGGCCCGGGCGTCGCTGCGCGCGTGCAGCACGACGCCCACCGCCACCGTGGCCGCCGTCACCAGGCCCGCCACCAGGACGCCGGAGCCGCCCGCCGCCGTGCACGCCAGCACCGCCACCGAGGCGGCGGGCAGCATGGCCTGCTCCACCCCGCTCTTGGTGTGCCGCGAGTGCAGCAGCCAGACGGTGAACAGGTAGATCGCGGTGGGCACGGTCACCGTCGCGGTGGCGACCGTCTCCGAGACGTGCGCCTTGTGCACCGCCGACTCCACCGCGACCTCCAGGCCCGAGCCGATCGCCGCCGCCGAGCCGAACACCAGGTAGTGGCCGTAGCCCCAGGAGAAGGCCTGCCGGTTGGTGCGCAGGTGGTCGTGGACCGGCCGGGCGAAGTAGATCCACCAGGCCGAGAAGCAGATCAGCAGACCGCCGCCGGCCACCGGCAGCAGCCGGGCCAGCCCCTCGTGCTCGTCCACCGCCGACTGCACCGCCACGGTCGCCGCCGCCACCGTCTCGCCGAGCACGATCAGGGTGAACAGGCCGTACCGCTCCGCGATGTGGTGCGGGTGCCAGCTGGTCCGGAGCCGCAGTTCGGCGATCACCGGCACGGACAGCTCGGCCACGATGCCGATCGGGATCACGTACGCCCGGGCGTCGTGCGGCAGCAGCAGCATCACCACCCAGGCGAGCTGGCAGAGCGTGATGCCGGCCGCGTAGCGCAGTGCCACCCCGCGGGCCTGCCCCTCCTCGCTGGCCGCCGCGCGCAGCCACTGGGTGACCATCGCCAGCCGCATCACCACGTAGCCGACGACCGACAGCACCAGGTCCTGTTCGGCGAACATCCGGGGCACCCCGGCGGCGAGGATCAGCACCCCGGCGATCTGGACCAGCGTGGTGACCCGGTAGGGGACGTCGTCGCAGTCGTAGGCGGAGGCGAACCAGGTGAAGTTCATCCAGGCCCACCAGATCGCGAAGAAGGCGAAGACGTACCCGCGCAGGCCGTCGCCGTAGTGGCCGGCGGCCAGGTCGTGGGCGAGCTCCCGACCGGCCTGGCCGACCGCGACCACGAAGCAGAGGTCGAAGAAGAGCTCCAGCGGGGTGGCGACCCGGTGCGGCTCGTCCCGGCTGCGCGGGACCATCCGGCGCACCGGACGCGGGTCGACGTGGTGCGGGCGGGGTGCTGCGGCGGGATCGCTGGTCATGGACGGTTCTCCGGGCTCCGGGGCGGGCGGGCTGTACCCGCCGCATCCTGGCAGCGGCCCGGGCCCGGCGCACGCACCGGCGCGGCCGCCCCGCGCCCGGCCGGAGCGCCCCACGCCCGCGCGGGGAGACCGCTCGGGCCCCCGGGCGCGCCACGCCGACCCGCGTCCGGTACGCCCGCACGCCGCTCCCGCACCGCGCCGCTCCGGGCGCCCCGGTCCGTTCCGCCTTGCCGTCAGCGAGAGTTGACGACGCGGTGCGCGAACCGGGTGACAGCACGACGGGTTTCCGGCGCGCCCCCGCCGGACGGCCCGGCCACCCGGATCTCCCCGCTAGATTTTCCCCGGTTGGAGGCGCGCGGGTCCGGACGGACCCCACGACACGGGTGCCTGCGGGCATCGCGGAAGGTCAAGACCGGTGGCAGGACAGCGGGGGCGGCGGAGCCGTTCCACCCGTGTCCGCACCACCGGCCTCGTGATCACCGCGCTGCTCGCCAGCGCCCGCCGTGCCGTCGACGCCCGCCGTGCCGCCGGCGCCACCACCGCCGCGGTGGCGGCCGCTACTTCTCCCAGCCCACCGTGGTGTAGTCGACGCTCGCCAGGCCGAACGCGCCGTAGTTCGCCAGGCCCTTGCGGCTCGCGACGACCGTCGGCCGCTGGTACAGCTCGACGGTGTGGCCGAGCTCCCAGATCTTGGCGTCCGCCTGGTTGTACAGCTTCGCGGCCTCCACCGGGTCGATGGTGCCGGCCGCCTTCTTGAGCAGCCCGTCGATCTCGGGCGTGCCGAGCTTGGAGTAGTTGCCGAAGACGTTGTCGCCCTGCGGCAGGCGGAAGTTGCCGAGGCTGCTGGAGAGCGGGAACGAGTCGGTGTTGCGCCAGCTGGCGATGGAGAACTTGCCCGGGTTGACGTACTTGGTGAAGAAGTCGTTGCTCGGGACCTTGTCGAGCTCGACCTTCACACCGGCCGCCAGCCACATCGACTGGGCCGCGGTGGCCAGGTCGAGCTGGGCCTGCGGAGCGGCGTCGGTGAGCACCCAGTGCAGGGTCAGCGGCTGGCCGTCCTTGGTGCGCGGCTGCCCGCTGCCGGCCTCCTTCCAGCCCGCCTCGTCCAGCGCCTTCTTGGCGGCGGCCAGGTCGAACTTGGCCCACTCGCCCGAGTTGTCCTGGTAGCCGGCCTGGTTGGGCATGAAGATGTGGTTGCCCAGCGGCTTGAACTCCACCGGCACGCCGTTGTTGGCGATCTTGATCAGCGAGGGGCGGTCCAGTGCCTTGCCGAGCGCCTGGCGCACCTTCTGGTCCGCCAGCGGGCCGCCGCCGCCGAACGAGATGTGCACCTCGTCCCACGGGCTGGCGGTCCGGATCACCGCGTCCTTGGCGTCCTTGAGCTGCCCGTACGCGGTGGCGGTGCCCGCCGTGGCGAAGTCGATCTCGTTGTTCAGGAACGCCTGGGTGGTCGCCGACTGGGACATCACCCGGAAGGTGATCTTCTCGACCTTGGGCTTGTTCCCCCACCAGGCCGGGTCCGGGACCAGCGTGATGGTCTGCGCGGTCTTGTCCGCCGTACCGATCTTCAACGCGCCGGCGGTGATCGGGATCTTCTCGACCCAGCCCTTGTTGAAGTCGTCGGCCGTGCTGATCCCGGCTGCCGGGATCAGCGGACGGAACAGGTTCTGCCAGTCCGCGTACGGCTCCGAGAAGCTCACCTTGACCTCGGAGGCGTCGGCGCCCTGCTCGATCCCGGAGATCAGCTCGTAGCCGGAGGAGTCGGCGATGTTGTAGCCGTCCTTCTTGCCCCCGCTGGCCTCCCAGTCCGCCTTGAAGTCCAGGTAGCCGAGCGGCTTGCCGTCCGACCACTTGGCTTTCGGGTTCAGCTTGTAGGTGACGACCTGCGGCGAGGTCGAGGTGACCTTGGCGTCCACCAGGTAGTCGGGGGCCGGCTTGAAGGTGCCGGTCTCGTCCGTGGTGAAGAGGTTCGGCTCCAGGGCCCGCATGATCTCGACCGCGTCCCCGTAGCGGCCGTCCACCTGCAACGGGTTCCACTGGGTGATCCACTGGTAGAGCGGGAACCGGACCTCCCCGCCGTCGCGCAGCTGGTCCGGCGACTTGGCGTTGACGTCGATCGCGCCCTGTCTCGGGGGCTCGCTCTTGGCCACCTTGTCGGCCGACCCGCCGCCGCCCGAACTGCACGCGGTGGCGGCCAGCGCGACGGCCAGGGCGAGCACGGCGGCCCGGCCGGCACGGCGTACGGGCGTGGTGGAAGCGTCCATGAGGGTTCCCCCCGGGTGAAATCCATCAGGTTGGTGAGGGTTGAGCGTCGCGAGGTGTGGCGAAGCTTGAGCGTGGGCAGCCAAGTCGGTGCCGGCGGAGCGAACGTAACAGCCGATCAGCACGAGTACCAGGGGGCGGAGTTCACACCTGATCCAAACGAAACGCACGGCAACACTGCCGCAACACCCCGGCCTTGAGCCGGTGCAACACTCCTGACCTGGACATTCCCCGACGGCTCCACCAGGGCCACCGACCGAAGGCCACCCACCGATGCCCACCCCACGCGTCGGCCCCGCCCCCACCCCGGGCGGCCGCTGATGCTCCGCTACCTGGCGAAGCGGCTCAGCTACTACGCGGTGCTGCTGATAGCCGCCGTGTTCCTGGCGTACGCGCTGTCCGCCGCCGCCCTCCAGCCGCGCGCCTACTTCGAGGCCAAGGTGCCGCGACCGGCCGCCGCCTCGGTCGAGCGCCAGCTCACCGACCTCAACCTGAACGACCGCACCCCCGTCGTCGAGCGCTTCGGCCGCTGGGCCGGCGACCTGCTCCACGGGGACCTCGGGCGCACCATCCACGACACCCCGGTGGCGGACGACTTCGGCCGGCGGATCTGGGTGTCACTGCGCCTGCTGCTCATCGGCAGTCTGCTCGGGATGGCCCTGGGCGTGGCCGCCGGGGCCTGGAGCGCGGTGCGCCAGTACCGGATGTCCGACCGGCTGCTCACCGTCTTCTCCTTCGTGATGCTCTCCACCCCGGTCTTCCTGGTCGCGCTCTTCCTCAAGAACGGCGCCATCGCCGCCAAGGACGTCGCCGGCCACGAGGTGATCCCCTTCACCGGCTACGAGACCCCCGGGCTGGCCGGCGGGATCGGCGCCCACCTCGGCGACTGGGCGCTGCACCTGCTGCTGCCCACCCTCTCGCTGGCGCTCGGCGGCCTCGCCACCTACAGCCGCTACCAGCGCGGCACCATGCTCGACGTGCTCGGCTCCGACTACCTGCGCACCGCCGAGGCCAAGGGCCTCACCCGCGGCCGCGCCCTGGTCAAGCACGGGCTGCGGACGGCGGTGATCCCGATGTCGACGATGTTCGCCTACAGCTTCCTGGGCATCTTCACGGGCGCCGCCTTCACCGAGACCATCTTCGGCTGGCACGGGATGGGCGAGTGGTTCATCCAGTCCATCAACGAACAGGACGTCAACTCGGTCGTCGCCGTGAACCTGTTCGCCGCGGTGGTGGTGCTCGCCTCCGGCTTCCTCGCCGACACCCTGCACGCCGCCCTCGACCCGCGCGTGCGGTCCTGACCGGAGGAGAGCCGCCATGACCGCCGTCACCACGGAACCCTCCGAGCCCGCCGAGCCCGCCCGGTCCACCGGTTCCGCCGTACCCGCCCCGCCCGCCGCCCCCGCCGTACCGGCCACACCCGTGCTGCCGCTCGTCGCGGGCGCCCCGGGCGCGCTCGACCTACCCGCCGTCGCGGCCGCCCCGGGCGTCGCCGCCCCACCCGTCGGCGCCCCCGCGGCGGCCGGCCGCGGCCGGCTCGTCCTGGCCCGGCTGCTCGCCGCCCGCTGGGCGGTGGCCGGCACCGTCGTCGTCCTGCTGCTGTTCGCGCTCGCCTTCGGCGGCCAGTACCTCACCCCCTGGGACTACGCCACCCCCGACTACACCGCCCTGCGCCAACCCCCCTCCGGCAGCCACTGGTTCGGCACCAACGGGGTCGGCCAGGACGTCTTCGCGCAGACCGTCCGCGGACTGCAGAAGTCCCTGGTGATCGGCCTGCTGGTGGCGCTCTTCTCGACCGTGCTGGCCTCCCTGGTCGGCGCCTGCGCCGGGTACTTCGGCGGCTGGACCGACCGGGTGCTGATGTTCCTGGTCGACCTGATGCTGGTCTTCCCCAGCTTCCTGATCATCACGATCATCTCGCCCCGGCTGAAGGGCACCGGCTGGCTCGCCTTCGTGCTGCTGCTCGCCCTCTTCAACTGGATGATCACCGCCCGGGTGGTCCGCTCGATGACCATCTCGCTGCGCGAGCGCGAGTTCGTCCGCGCCGCACAGTTCATGGGGGTGCGGCCGCTGCGCGTCATCACCCGGCACGTCCTGCCGAACGTCGCCTCCTTCCTCATCATCGACGCCACCATCGCGGTCGGCGGCGCCGTGATGAGCGAGACCGCGCTCTCCTACTTCGGCTTCGGTGTGAAGGCCCCCGACGTCTCGCTCGGCACCCTGCTCGCCGCCGGGACCAGCGACGCCCCGGTGTTCCCCTGGCTGTTCTACTTCGCCGCCGGGCTGCTGGTGCTCTTCGTCCTGGCCGTCAACCTGATCGGGGACGGGCTGCGCGACGCCCTCGACCCGACCACCGAGGTCGCCCGTACCCCTCGTAGGACTCGTAGGAAGCGCGGAAGAACGTGACCACCACCGTCGAGACCCCGCTGCTGGCCGTCCGCGACCTGCGGGTCGACTTCACCGGACCGCGCGGCGCCACCGTCCCCGCCGTCCGCGGCGTCGACCTCAGCCTGCGCCGCGGCGAGACCCTGGGCATCGTCGGCGAGTCCGGCTCAGGCAAGTCGGTGACCGCCCTGGCCGTGCTCGGACTGCTGCCGGGCACCGCCCGGGTCCGGGGCTCGGTGGCCCTGGACGGCAGGGAGCTGGTCGGCCTGCCCGGCCGTGAGCTCGCCGCCATCCGCGGCAGCCGGGTCGCCATGGTCTTCCAGGACCCGCTCTCCGCCTTCACTCCCGTCTACCGGATCGGCGACCAGATCGTCGAGGCGCTCCGGATCCACCAGCGCCTCGACAGGCAGGCCGCCCGCAAGCGGGCCGCCGAACTGCTCGACCTGGTCGGCATCCCGGCCCCGGACCGCGCGCTGGACAGCTTCCCGCACGAGTTCTCCGGCGGGATGCGCCAGCGCGCGATGATCGCCATGGCCATCGCCAACGACCCCGACATCCTGCTCGCCGACGAGCCCACCACCGCCCTGGACGTCACCATCCAGGCCCAGGTGCTCGACGTCCTGCGCACCGCCCAGCGCGAGACCGGCGCCGCGCTCGTCCTGGTCAGCCACGACCTCGGGGTGATCGCCGGGATGGCCGACCGGGTCGCCGTGATGTACGCGGGCCGGGTGGTCGAGACGGCCGGCGTGGACGAACTCTTCGCCGCGCCCCGCCACCCCTACACGCTGGGCCTGATCGGCGCGGTGCCGAGGCTGGACGGCCGGGGCGGACCGCTGGTGCCGATCCCCGGCGCCCCCGCGCCGATGGCCGAACTGCCGCCCGGCTGCCCGTTCGCCGCGCGCTGCCCGCTGGTCGAGGAGCGGTGCCGGACGGCGGAACCGGGCCTGGGCGGACCGGCGGCGTCCGGCGGGCGTGCCGAGGAGGCGCACCTGGCCGCCTGCGTACGGGCGGGGGAACTGGCCGAACGCCGGCCCGCGCCCGCCGAGGTCTACCCCGTACCGCCGGTGCCACCGGCCGCGGCCGCCGTGCCCGGGCCGCGCGGGGAGCGCCCGGCGGTGCTCTCCGTCAGCGGCCTCACCAAGACGTTCCCGCTGCTCAAGGGCACCGTCTTCAAGCGCCGGATCG
The DNA here is from genome assembly GCF_055564815.1 of Kitasatospora sp. NPDC028961. Lineage (NCBI taxonomy): Bacteria > Bacillati > Actinomycetota > Actinomycetes > Kitasatosporales > Streptomycetaceae > Kitasatospora > Kitasatospora sp. NPDC028961. The sequence continues at coordinate 65,893 of NZ_JBVHVO010000012.1, forward strand.
GCGAGGTCTACGCCGTGGACGGGGTCGAGCTGGACATCCGGCAGGGCGAGACGCTCGGCCTGGTCGGCGAGTCCGGCTCCGGGAAGTCCACCACCCTGTTCGAGCTGCTGCGGCTCGCGAGGCCGGAGTCGGGCCGGATCGAGCTGCTCGGGCAGGACACCGCCGGGCTCTCCCGCTCGGCCGCCCACCGGATGCGGTCCCACCTGCAGATCGTCTTCCAGGACCCGATGGCCAGCCTCGACCCCCGGATGCCGATCGGTGACATCGTCGCCGAACCGCTGCGGGCCCAGGGCACCGACCGTGCGGAGATCGGCCGCCGGCTGCCCGGACTGCTGCGGCAGGTCGGCCTGGATCCGGCGCACGCCGTCCGCTACCCGCACCAGTTCTCCGGCGGACAGCGCCAGCGGATCTCGATCGCCCGGGCCCTGGCCGTCCGGCCGGAGCTGCTGGTGCTGGACGAACCGGTCTCCGCGCTGGACGTCTCCATCCAGGCCGGGGTGCTCAACCTGCTCCAGTCGCTCAAGGCCGAACTGGGCCTGTCCTACCTCTTCGTCTCGCACGACCTGTCGGTGATCCGGCACCTCGCGGACCGGGTGAGCGTGATGTACCTCGGGCGGACCGTCGAACAGGGCGAGGTCTCCGCCGTCTTCGAGCGGCCCCGGCACCCGTACACCCGGGCGCTGCTCTCCGCCGTGCCACTGCCGGACCCGGCCGCCGAGCGGGCCCGCAGCCGCATCCTGCTGGCCGGCGACCCGCCCTCGCCGACCGCGCGGCGCACCGGCTGCCCGTTCCGCACCCGCTGCCCCGTCTACGCCGGGCTCGAAGCCGGGGCGCGCACCCGCTGCGAGACCGAGGCCCCGCCGCTGACCGGCCCCGCGCCGGACCTGGACCACCAGGCGGCGTGCCACTACCCGGAGTAGTGGCACCCGGCGGCGCCGACCGTCACCGGGCGTGACCGGATCGTCTCGATTCGGCAGATCGGCCGGACTCCGTGTAATGTCGTGCGGGTCAGCAGGCGCCGCTAGCTCAGTTGGTTAGAGCAGCTGACTCTTAATCAGCGGGTCCGGGGTTCGAGTCCCTGGCGGCGCACATGGCAAGGTCTCAGGCCGTCCACTCCGGTGGGCGGCCTGAGGCGTTTCCGGGGCCTGCGCCGGGGGGCTCCGGCGCAGGGCTCCGGCGCGGGGCTCAGCGGGTGTCCAGGATCGCCGAGGCCACCGCGTCCGGGCGGTCGAACATCAGCAGGTGCCCGGCCGGGGCCGTGCTGCGGAAGTCGCCCCCGAGCAGCGCGGCCAGACCGCGCTGCTCGGCCAGCCAGTCCCGGGTGCGACTGCCGCGGCACCCGTCGTCGGCGGCGAGCACGGTGACCGGCAGTCCGGGCGGCAGCGGTGCGGTGCCCCGCAGTTCGTCCAGTTCGGCGGCCATGTCGAGGTAGCGCGCGTTCTCCCGGAGCAGGGCGCGCAGGGCGCGCCCGGTCCGGTAGCAGTGCCGGACCAGCGGCGCCGGGGCGAGGTCCTCGTGGCGGACGGTGGTCGCCCGGGCGACCAGCCCGCGCACGGTGGGCCCGAGCAGGTACGGCGCCGCGACGGCCGTGGCCGCGCCCGCGACCGTGCGGGCCGCCAGGTCGCGCAGCCCCGGGGCCGGCAGCGGCCGCGGGTCCGGCTCGACGCTGCCGTCCAGCAGGACCAGCCCGGCCGTCCGGCCCGGGTGGAGCCGCGCGAAGGCCTCGACGTGGAACCCCGCCAGCGAGTGGCCCGCCACCGTGCACGGCTCGCGCAGTCCGAGGGCGTCCAGCACGCCCCGGATGCGGGCCGCCTCCCCCGCCGCCGTCGGGGGCGGCCGGGTGGCGGGCTCGGAGGCGCTCAGCCCGTACCCGGGCCGGTCGAAGCGGACCACCGTCCGGTAGGGGGTGAGGAAGGGCACCACGAGGTCCCAGTCGAACCAGCTGCTGCCCAGCCCCCCGGTGAGCAGGCAGACCGGTCCGCCGCCCTCGGCGCGCACGTGCAGGGGCGTCCCGTCGATCCGCAGGAACATCGCGGAGCCGTGCGCCCCCGGTCCGGTCATCGCGGCTCCACCCCCTCGCCCGCCGGCCGGAGCAGCAGGACGACGGCGAGCCGGGTCCCCCGGCGGCCGGGGTGGGAGCTGGGCACGTTCCCACCCTAACCGGGCACGAACTCCGCCCCAACCGGGCGGAAACGGGCGCCGCGCCGGGGGTGGACGGGCCCTTCGCCCCCGGTGGTTCGGGGCACCCGGCCGGACCGTGTATTGTTCTCCAGGTCAGCAGGCGCCGCTAGCTCAGTTGGTTAGAGCAGCTGACTCTTAATCAGCGGGTCCGGGGTTCGAGTCCCTGGCGGCGCACAGACACTTGGGGAGCCTCTCGCAGTCGCGAGAGGCTCCCTGATTTTTTGCCCTTCGGCGTCCGTTTTGCGTGTGATGTCGGTCTCGCTTGCCGCTTCGGCGGAGCCAACCGGCCCGCTCGGCACGTCCTGGGCTGTACACCGGAAACGGGGCAAAGGTCCCCAACCGTCGACATTCCCGTTTTGTGCTGGCCGCACGGTTCGCCCGCAGGAAAGGCTGCCGCTTTGTCCCCAAACACCCGGAGCGGCCGACGCACGCCGTCCCTCGGGCTCCGCCCGGTGGAGCGCCTGAAGCGCTCCCCGGAGGGTCCGGCCGGCGGCCGCAGGCCGCGCCGCCCGAAGCGCACCGGCTGGCGCCGGCTGATCCCGACCTGGCGGATGAGCCTGCTCGGCCTCGCGGCCGCGCTGCTGCTCGGCGTCGGCCTGTTCGCCCTGGGCATCGCCCTGGTGAAGGTGCCGGACGCGCACGCCGCCGCGACCGCCCAGAGCAACACCTGGCTCTACCAGGACGGCTCGGTGGTCGCCCGGACCGGCCAGACCAACCGGCAGAACGTCGGCCTGGACAAGGTCTCCCCCGCCGCCCAGCACGCCGCGCTGGCCGCCGAGGACCGCAACTTCTACCACGAGGGCGCCGTCAACGTGTCCGGTCTGGTCCGCGCCGCCGTCAACACGGCCAAGGGCGAGGGCACCCAGGGCGGCTCGACGATCACCCAGCAGTACGTGAAGAACACCTACCTGAGCCAGAAGCAGTCCGTCACCCGGAAGGTGAAGGAACTCTTCATAGCGATCAAGGTGGACGCCACCGAGACCAAGGACGCCGTCCTGTCCGGCTACCTCAACACCTCGTACTACGGGCGCGGCGCCTACGGGATCCAGGCCGCCGCCCAGCAGTACTTCGGTGTCGACGCCGCCGCGCTCGACCCGGCGCAGGGCGCCTACCTGGCCGCCCTGCTGAACGCCCCGAGCGCCTACGACGTGGCCACCGCCACCCCGGCCGGCAAGCAGAACGCGGTCAACCGCTGGAACTACGTCCTGGACGGCATGGTGAAGGAGGGCTGGCTCTCCGCCGAGGAGCGGGCCGCCACCGCCTTCCCCGACGTCAAGGGCCCGCAGGCCCAGCTCGGCCTCTCCGGCCAGGCCGGCTACCTGGTCAACGCGGCGACCGAGTACCTCACCGCCAACAACGTCATCACCGAGTCCGAGCTGGCCAAGGGCGGCTACACCATCAAGCTGAGCGTCGACCCGGCGCGCCAGCAGGCCCTCCAGGACTCGGTCCAGGCGCAGCTGCACGACACCCTCGACCCGGACAAGCGGAAGAAGGACGCGAACGCCCAGGCGGGCGCCGTCTCCGTCGACCCGAGGACCGGTGGCGTGGTCGCCCTCTACGGCGGCGTCGACTACACCAAGCACTACGTGGACAACGCCACCCGCCGGGACTACCAGGCCGGGTCCACCTTCAAGGCGATCGCCCTGGCGGCGGCCCTGGAGAACGGCGCCAAGACCCAGTCCGGCCAGACCGTCACCCCGCGCACCGTCTACGACGGCACCAGCGGGCGCAAGGTCCGCGGCGGCAAGGGCACCCCGTACGCGCCGCCGAACGAGGGCGACAAGAGCTACGGCCAGGTCACCCTGCAGCAGGCCACCGACTGGTCGGTGAACTCGGTGTTCGCCCAGCTCGCCCAGGACACCGGCCTGCAGAAGGTCCGCGACACCGCCGTCGCGCTCGGCCTGCCCGGCAACACCCCCGGGCTCGACCCGGTGCCGTCCATCCCGCTCGGCGCCGCCACCCCGAGCGTGCTCGACATGGCCGGCGTGTACGCCACGCTGGACAACGGCGGCAAGCAGATCACCCCCTGGCTGGTGCAGTCGGTGGACCGCGAGGGCGAGGCGCTCGCGCTGCCGGCCCACAAGACCACCCAGGCGGTCGGCGAGGAGACCGCCCGCCAGGTGACCTCGATGCTGGAGGGCGTCGTCGGCGACCCGGGCGGCACCGGCTGGCGGGCGAAGTCGCTGGGCCGCCCGGTGGCCGGCAAGACCGGGACGACGGACGACCAGAAGTCGGTCTGGTTCGTCGGGTACACCCCCGAGCTGGTGACCTCGGTGGCGCTGTTCGGCCAGGACCCGGGCAGCGGCGCCCAGGTCAGCCTCAGCGGTACCGGCGGGATCGACGGCGCGGCGGGCGGCCAGTACCCCGCGCAGATCTGGACGAGCTACATGAAGGCCGCGCTCAAGGGGCAGCCGGTCACCGACTTCGCCGAGCCCTCGGGCAAGGACTGGTCGGGCGGCAGCGGCACGGCCGGCACCGCCGACAGCTCGCCGTCGCCGTCCGGGTCGGCCTCGCCGCCGGCCACGCCCGGGAGCGGCGCGACCGGCGGGACGACCGGCGGTGCGGGCAACGGCTCCGGCCCGACCGGCACGCCGGGCGGCCCGGGCGGCTCCGCCGGTACGGACCAGGACGGCTCGCGGTCCGGTGGCGCGACCACCGCACCGACCCAGCAGCCGACCCAGCAGCCGACCTCCCAGCCGACCGGCCGGCCCACCCGGTCGCCGCAGCCGACCACCGGGCCCACCACGGCCCCGACCACCGGGCCGACCACCGCGCCCCAGCCTTCGGGCGGCACGGGGACGGGCACCGGGTCCGGTGCGGGCACGGGCGCGGGGTCGCCGGCGGGGGCCGGCGCGGGCACCGGGCAGTAGCCAGCCGCGGGCACCGGGCAGTAGCCGGCCGCGGGCGGCGTCGTCCGACGGGCCCGGGGGGGGGGGGGGTCCCCCCGGCGCCGCTTCGGCCCGCTCCTCTCTTCCCCTTTCGGGGGTGGCACCCCTGCGGGACCTCCCCCCCCCCCCCCCTCCCCGTATAAACAACAAAACAAACAA
>NZ_JBVHVO010000012.1:71130-139208 GCF_055564815.1 Kitasatospora sp. NPDC028961
GGGAGAGGGGAGCCTCGGGGGTCCAGAGATAGACGGGCAGCGGAGTGGAAATGTAGGGGGCTTTTCGGCAAAGAGCGCAAAAAAAAAACCCCCCCCCCCCCCCCCCGGGCCCGTTCCGCGTTCCCGCGGTCGGGGCGGCCACCGTGGCGGACCCCGCCACTGCGCACAGTTCAGTGCAGGACCAAATGACGAAATGGCGCCTTACCGAATCGGCGGTATGACTGTCACAATGCCTCGGTGCACAGCTCAAAGCCCCTGACCGGCCACGCTCCGGGCAGAACTCTCGGCCTCTCCCTCGCCCTGGTCTCCGCGTTCGCCTTCGGCGGCTCCGGCACCGCCGCCAAACCGCTGATCGAGGCGGGACTCTCACCGCTGCACGTGGTCTGGCTCCGGGTGACCGGCGCCGCCGTCGTCCTGCTCCCGCTGGCCTACCGCCACCGGGCCGCCGTGCTCCGCCGGCCCGGCCTGCTGATCGGCTTCGGGCTGCTCGCCGTCGCCGGCGTCCAGGCCTGCTACTTCGCGGCGATCTCCCGGATCCCGGTCGGCGTCGCCCTGTTGATCGAGTACCTCGGACCGCCGCTGCTCATCGGCTACGTGAAGTTCGTCCAGCGCAAGCCGATCAGCCGGGGCGCCGCCGTCGGCGCCGGGGTGGCCGTGGCCGGTCTGGCCTGCGTGGTGGAGGTCTGGAACGGCCTGGGCTTCGACGCGCTGGGCGTGCTCTTCGCGCTCGGGGCGGCCTGCTGCCAGGTCGGCTACTTCGTGCTGGCCGACGCCGGCAGCCGGGGCGACCGCCCGGTCGACCCGATCGCCGTCAGCGCCTTCGGGCTGCTGATCGGCGCGGTCGTGCTCACCGTCCTCACCCGCCCCTGGGAGGCCGACTGGGGGCTGCTCGGCGGGCAGGTCGTGATGAACGGGCACTCGCTGCCCGCACTGCTCCCGGCCGCCTGGATGGTCCTGGTCGCGACCGTGCTCGCCTACCTGACCGGCGTGGTCTCCGTCCGGCGCCTGTCGCCGCCGGTCGCCGGGGTGGTGGCCAACCTGGAGGCGGTCGTCGCCACCGTGCTGGCCTGGATCCTGCTCGGCGAGCACCTGGGCCTGCCCCAGACGGCCGGCGGCCTGCTGGTGTTGGCGGGCGCGTTCGCGGCCCAGGCGAGCAAGCCGTCCCCCGCCGCGGCACCGACGGAGGTCGCGGCACCGACGGACGACCTGACGGGGGCGGGGGCGACGGCGCTCGGCGAGCGCCTGGCGCGGGCCGCCGGGGCCCCGGACGACGGGGAGCGGGGAGCCGCCGCGGTCAGCGGCCGACCCAGCCGAACCAGTCGAGGTGACTGAGCGGCCACACGACGGCCGACACCGGCCCGACCACGTTGTCCACCGGTACGGCGCCGCCGCCCGGGCCCCGCTGGTGGTAGCGCGAGTCGGCGGAGTCGCTCCGGTGGTCGCCCTCCACCCAGACGTACCCCTGGGGCACGGTCACCGGGCCGAAGTCCAGCCCCGCGCAGGAGTCGTCGCCGGGGTGGAGGTAGGGCTCGTCCACCTTCGCCCCGTCGACCGTCAGCGTGGTGCCGGAGCACTGCACGGTCTGGCCGCCGGTCGCGATGACCCGCTTGACCAGGTAGTTGTCGTCCTTCGGCGGCACCAGGCCGACGAAGCCCAGCACCGAGCCCACGGCCCGGGTGACCGGGTTCCCGTCGGTCGGCTGGGGCGGCAGCCAGTCGCCCGGGTCCTTGAACACCACCGGCTGGCCCGGCTCCGGCTCCCAGCCGGTGAGCGGAGCGAGCTTGTTCACGCCGACCCGGTCGCCGATCCGCAGGGTGTTCTCCATGGACCCGGACGGGATCATGAACACCTGGAACAGGCAGGTCTTGATCAGCAGCGCGACCAGCAGCCCGACCGCGGCCATCACCGGGATCTCGATCCACCAGGGCCGCGGGCGGCGCCCGGACCGGCGGGCCTTCGAGCTCCTGGGCCCCTTGCCGCCCCTCGACGCCTTGCGCGACCGCGCCCGGCGGGCTTCCGCCCGGCCACCGGGAGCACCGTCGGCGCCGCGTCCGGGGCCGGCGGCCGGGGCCTGAGCGCTCCCGGCATCGCCGTGCGTTTCGGGCAGGTTCACCGCCATCGTCGCTGCTCCACCTCTCCGGCTGGGGGAACCTGCACGCTACGCCACCGGGGAAGCCACGCGAAATCGCGCTTTTACCCGTGCCAGACATCGCGGACCCGTCCCGCCGGGGGCCGGCCGGCCCCCGGGACGCGGCCCGGCGCGGGGGCCGGAACGTGAGGAAGAGCGGAGGGACACGAAGGAACGCGAGGAAGCGCGGGCCGGCGCGAGCCGGTGCGGTCAGGCGCGGGCGATGGCCTCGTGGTGGCGGATGACCTCGGCGATGATGAAGGTGAGGAACTTCTCCGCGAACACCGGGTCCAGGTGGGCGCCGGCCGCCAGCTCCCGCAGGCGGCGGATCTGGTCGCGCTCCCGCGCCGGATCGGCCGGGGGCAGCTTGTGCTCGGCCTTGAGCCGGCCGACCCGCTGGGTCGCCTTGAACCGCTCCGCCAGCATGTGGACCACCGCGGCGTCGATGTTGTCGATGCTCTCGCGCAGGCTGGTCAGCTCGGCCCGGACGGCGTCGTCGATCCCGTCGGACGGTCCGGTCTCGGGGGTCGTGGGGTGATCCGTCATCGGGGCGGCTCCGCGGCTCTCTGGGGGTGGGCACCCGACCGTCCGTCGGCCGGGGCTCGGGCCCGGGCAAATCTAACAGGGCACTCGCCGCGCATCCGCACCATTTGGCTCAGCCGTCCACGATCCGGACGCCGCCCGGACCGGTGGCCGGACCGCGGATCGGCCGCCCGGCCAGGGCCGTTGCCGGCCGGCGGGCGGACCGGCCGCCCTCGGGTGCGGCGCCCTGGAGCGTTACCCGTGATCGGCCCCCGGCCTGCCCGTAGGCTGGTGCGCGGCATGACCGGAAGTGACGGGACGGCAGTCCCCCAGTAATGGAGGTACCGATCGTGGCAACCACTCGCACCGCGCACACCGAATGGGACGGCAGCCTGCTCGACGGCAAGGGTCTGGTGACCTTCGACTCGTCCGGCATCGGCGAGTTCCCGGTTTCCTGGCCGGCGCGCGCCGAGACGCCGAACGGCAAGACCAGCCCGGAGGAGCTCATCGCGGGCGCGCACTCCGCGTGCTTCTCGATGGCCCTTTCGCACGGCCTCACCGGCGCGGGCAACCCTCCCACCAAGCTGCAGACCAAGGCGGACGTCACCTTCCAGCCCGGCACCGGCATCACCGGCATCCACCTGACCGTCGTCGGCGAGGTGCCCGGCCTCGACGAGGCGGGCTTCGTGAAGGCCGCCGAGGACGCCAAGGCGAACTGCCCGGTGAGCCAGGCCCTGACCGGGACGACCATCACCCTGACGGCCACGCTGGCCTGACGCACCGCCGCCCGCCGCTCCCCGGCGGCGCGCTCCCAGCGCTCGACAAGCGCCCGGGGCGCACTTGTGGAGCACACGCCCCTGGCGCACATCATGTGATGTGTACCGGGGGCGTCTGCATGTACCACCTCAGATGCCGTGAAAGCAGGCAAATCACCCTGGCGGCGGTCACCGCGTGTTGCCGCCGCGTCCTATGATCGGCCGCAGCGCCCTGTTCTTCACGCGGATCCCCCACGCGAACGCTCCACAGCGAGCGTTGCGCACCGGACCGTGAGGACCTCGACAGGGCGCGGGAGCCGGCCGCCGCAGTTCCAGGTGACCGGCCTGACCAGCATCAAGCGTCAGCAGCGGACGGGAGCATGCCGTGCCGGGCCAGAACGAGGGGGCCGACGCACACCCAAGCGTGCGGCACGAACAACCGCAACAGCACCGCCACCTCAGCTTTCCGAACCTCCGCCCGGCCCAGGGCACCGACCGGGCACCCGGTGCCGCGTCGGACGGCGCGCCCGACGCGGGGTCAGGACGTCGGCCGGGCGCCGACGATGCGCCGGGCGCCGCCCGCTGCCCCACCTGCTCGGCCCCGCTCGCCGACGGAACGCACCGGCCCGCCGACCCGGCGGATCCCGCCCCCGCTCCCACGCCCGGGAGCACCGACCGCCTGCTGGCCGCGCTGAGCGCCAGCGAGTCCCGGTTCCGGGCCGCCTTCTGCGACGCCGGGATCGGCATGGCCCTGCTCGACCCCGACGACCGGATCATCGAGGTCAACCCGGCCTTCGCCACCCTGGTCGGCTGCGGGGTCGTCGACCTGGTCCACACCCACATCCACGACATCATCGACCCGGAGGGCATGCCCGACCGGCTCTTCCCCGAGCTGGTCCGCGGTGACCGCGAACGCGTCCGGGTGGAGAAGCAGCTCAAGCACCGCGAGGGCCGCACGGTGTGGAGCAAGGTGACCATCTCCCTGATCCGGGACGGCGCCGGCAGCCCGCAGTACACGCTCGCCATGGTCGAGGACATCACCGAACAGCGCCGGCTCGGCGACCGCCTGGAGTACCAGGCGCTGCACGACCCGCTGACCCGGCTCCCCAACCGGACCTTCTTCTTCGACCGGCTCGACGCGGCCTGCCTCACGGCCGGGATCACCGCGCCGGAGACCGCGGAGACGGCGGCGGACCGGCCGGACGGCCGTCGGGTCGGGGTCTGCTACCTGGACCTCGACGGCTTCGCCGCGATCAACGAGACCCTCGGCCACCACATCGGCGACCAGTTGCTGATCGCGGTCGCCGCCCGGCTCCGGCACGGCGTCTCCGACCACAGCTCCCACCTGGTCGCCCGGATGGGCGGCGACGAGTTCGCCGTCCTGGTGGCCGACAGCCGGGGCAGCGAGCAGCTCACCGAACTGGCCACCCGGCTCCTCGAAGCGCTGGAACGCCCCTTCGACGTGGCCGGGCACCGGCTGGCGGTCACCGCCAGCGTGGGCGTCGTCGAGCGGTCGGTGCACGAGACCACGCCCGCCGACCTGGTCAAGGACGCCGACTCCACGCTGTACTGGTCGAAGGCCGACGGCCGGGCCCGCTGGACCCTCTACGACCCGGACCGGGGCGCCCACCAGCTGACCCGTCAGCTGCTCGCCACCGCGCTCCGTCCGGCCCTGGAGCGCGGCGAGTTCACCGTCGAGTACCAGCCGCTCGTCGGCCTCGCCGACGGCGCCGTGCACGGTGCCGAGGCCCTGGTCCGCTGGCGCCACCCGCGCTACGGGACGCTCTCGCCCGACCGCTTCATCCCGCTCGCCGAGGAGTCCGGCGCGATCGTGCCGCTGGGCACCTGGGTGCTGGAGGAGTCCTGCCGCCAAGCCCGGCGCTGGCTCACGGAGTTCCCGGACAACGAGACCTTCGTGAGCGTCAACCTGGCCGCCCGTCAGATCTGGGACTCCGACGTGGTCGCCGACGTGGCCCGGGCCCTGGAGAGCTCCGGCCTGCCGGCCCGGCTCCTGCAACTGGAGATCACCGAGAGCGCGTTGCTCGGCCCCGGCGGACGGCCGCTGCAGTCCCTGCAGGCCCTCGCCGACATGGGCGTCCGGATCGCCATCGACGACTTCGGCACCGGCTACTCCAACCTCGCCTACCTCTCCCGGCTGCCGGTGCACGTCCTGAAACTGGACGGCACCTTCATCGAGGGCTTCCGCGACCCGGACCCGGCCGGCCGCACCGGCCTCCCCGGGGCCGGCTCGCGCCGGAGCGACGCCGACGAGCAGATCGTCGGCGCCATGGTGCAGTTGGCCCACACGCTCGGGCTGACCGTGACCGCCGAGGGGATCGAGAGCGCGGCGCAGGCCGAACGGCTGCGGCTCACCGGCTGCGACACCGCGCAGGGCTGGTACTTCGCCAAGCCCGGTGAGGCGGAGCACGTCGCCGCGATACTCCGCGAGCGCCGCCCGCGGCCGGCCACGCCGTGACGACGGCCCGGCCGCGCCCTCTGGTCGGGGGCGCGGCCGGGCCGGGAACCGGACCCGCCGGATGGGCTCAGGCGCCGGCGGCCGCCTCGCCGGTGAGCCCGTAGGCCCGGGCGATCAGCCCGTACGAGCGGTGCCTGGCCTCGTGGCCGTGGATGTGCGAGGTGACCATCAGCTCGTCCACCCCCGTCCGCTTGCGCAGCGACTCCAGCCCGTCGGCGACCTCGCCGGGCGAGCCGAGGACGACGTTGCCCAGCCAGTCGTCCACGAAGTCGGCCTCCACCGGGCTGTACGGGTAGCTCTCGGCCTCCTCGGGGGTGGGGATCGGGCCCGGGTTCCCCCGGCGCAGGCGCAGCATGCCGAGCGCCGAGGAGCGCGCGAGCCTGCGGGCGGCCTCCCGGTCGTCGGCCGCGACCGCGTTCACCCCGATCAGCGCGTACGGCTCGGCGAGCACGGCCGAGGGGCGGAACGACGACCGGTAGAGGTCGAGGGCCGGGATGGTGTTGGTGCTGCTGAAGTGGTGGGCGAAGGCGAACGGCAGACCGAGCCGGCCGGCCAGCTGGGCGCTGAAGCCGGAGGAGCCGAGCAGCCAGATCGGCGGCCGGCCGGCACTCCGGGGGACGGCCGCGAGCCGGGCGTAGGGGTGGCCGTCCGGGAAGTCGCCGTCCAGGAAGTGGGTCAGCTCGGAGAGCTGCTGGGGGAAGTCGTCGGCCCCCTCGGCGAGGCCGCGCCGCAGCGCCCGGGCGGTCGCGGGGTCGGTGCCGGGGGCGCGGCCGAGCCCGAGGTCGATCCGGCCGGGGTGCAGCGCCTCCAGGAGGCCGAACTGCTCCGCGATCCCCAGCGGCGCGTGGTTGGGCAGCATCACGCCGCCGGACCCGAGCCGCAGCGTCGTGGTGTGGGCCCCGAGGTGGGCGAGCAGGACGGCGGGCGTCGAGCTGGCGACGCCCGGCATGCCGTGGTGCTCGGCGACCCAGAACCGGTGGTAGCCCCACTCCTCGGCGCTGCGGGCCAGGGCCGTGGTCGAGGCCAGCGCCTCGGCCGGGGTGTAGCCGGCGCCCACGGTGGCCAGGTCCAGGATGGAGAGCGGCGCGGGCGCCGAGCCCCGGGCGGTGCCCCGGATCGCCGCGTGGCTCCGCGGTCCGGGCCCGCGCTCCTGCTGGTCGTCGGTGGTCATGCCGTCCGCCCTCCTGGCCGTCCTGCCGGTGTCCGTGTGGCGTCTGGGACGGCCGCGCACCTCGTCCGCGGCCCCGCCACTGCCAAGGGGGGTCAACCACGCCGCCGGGCCGGGTGTTCCCGCTCCCCCGCTCCACCGTGCGACCACCCGCCTACCGACCGTTCGGCTGACTCAGAGCCAGCGCGCGAACACGTGTGGCGACTTCACGCCAGCGCGGGAAGTCGCCAGCCGCAGGGCTCGCGACGGGCGGGCGGCGTCCGGCAGGCTAGGACGCAGAGCGGATCACCCAACGGGATCCACTCCCACCTGCAAGGTCGTCGGGCTGGACCAGCACCGATCGATCCCCGCGAGCCCCTGGAACGGCACCCCGCTCCAGGGGCTCGCGTCGTGTGAGGCCGAGCACAGCCGGGGTGCTTCATGGCATGAAAAGTCGAGGCGCTAGCGTTGTCCCCTGCAGCCATCTGCTCCCCCGGGCAGCCTGGAGGGAGTACCTGACTTGGACATCGCGACGGTGATCGGATCCTCATGGATCTGCGCCCTGGCTCTCTGCGCCGTACTCGGCGACGCCTTTCTCCCCTTCATCCCCAGCGGGACGCTGGTCATCCTGGCCGTGCTCAAGACGGCCCAGATAGACGGCGCTCCGGTGGTACTGGGGTTCGGGGTGGCGATCGCCTCCTTCCTGGGAGACCTCCTGCTGCTCCGGCTGGCCCGCCGGGGCGCCCCCTCGCTGCAGCGACGGCTCGAACACCGGCCGCAGCTGGCGGCCAGCGTGGCCCGGGTCCAGCAGGCGCTGGACGGGCGCACCACCGGGGCCGCGGCCGCCATGGTGGTGGTCGCGCGGTTCGTGCCGGCCGGCCGGACCGTGCTGGACCTGGCCATCGGGCACTCCCCCGCCGAGCCGTACCGCTTCCTGCGCTGGTCGGCCCTGGCCGCCCTGGTCTGGGCCGCCTACATCGTCACGCTGGGCTGGCTCAACAGCCACTGGTTCGACACCGCCTGGCTGAGCCTCGCGGTCTCCTGCGCCGCCGCGACCGTGATCAGCACCGCGATCGCCCGGATCGTGCGGCGCAACCGCCGGCTCGTCGTCACCTGACGCCGCGCCGCACCGGCGTGGGCGCGGAACCGCGTCGAGGACTCCTACGGCACCGCGGCGTCGTCGACGCGCGGTGCCGCGCCCGTGCGGCCTCCGGCCCAGCTCTCACTCCGGCCTCCGCCCCTGCGGCGCCGGGCCCCGCGGCGTACCGGAGTTCGCGGTTCCGGTCGCGCGCGGAGGACCGCTCGCCCGCCCCCAGCGGGAGCCGATCGCCCAAGACCGTGCAAAACGTCACAGGACCGCAACAGAAGGCCGACCGTTGCAGCCGGTCGGTGCCGGGTAGGCGTGTTGACTGTTGTTGGACCTCGGGGGCTTCTTCTTCCTTGATGCCTTCCGCGTCCACATGACATGCTAACGGCGTATTACATATCTATTGCCCGATATGACCGGTGCGGCCCACTGGCGCCCTTCGACCCGGCCGGCGGCACCCAGGGGAGACCATGACCAGCATCTCGCGCAGGACCGTGCTCAGCGCCACCGCCGCGACCGTCGCGCTCGGGGCGGCGGCGGCGTGTTCCAGCAGCGGATCGGGTTCAGGATCGAGTTCCTCCGCCCCCGGCGGCGCCGGCACCGGCACCGGCGGGCCGACGGCGACGGGTACGCCGACCAAGGGGGGTGCGAAGGGCACGCCGATCGGGGACGGCTCCACCTCCGACACCGGCCCCCAGCCGAACCAGCCCAAGCCGGAGAAGCTCAAGCCCGGCGAGCGGCCGCCGCAGTTCGTGGTCTTCTCCTGGGACGGCGCCGGCGGCACCGACGACAACCAGTTCCCCCGCTTCCTGAAGCTGGCCGAGGAACACAAGGCCGCCATGACCTTCTTCCTCTCCGGGATCTACACCCTCCCCAAGGGCAAGGCCGATCTGTACCACCCGCCGAAGCACTCGGTCGGCGCGTCCGACATCCCGTACCTCTCGGACGGCGCGGTGAAGAGCACGATCAAGCTGATCAGCCAGGCCTGGCTGGCCGGCCACGAGATCGGCACCCACTTCAACGGGCACTTCTGCTCGACTCGTTCGGACGGCAACGGCGTCAACAAGTGGACGCCCGAGGACTGGCAGAGCGAGATCGACCAGGCGGTCTCCTTCGTGACCCAGTGGCGCACCAACACCGGCTTCACCGACGTCGACCCGCTCCCCTTCGACTACAAGAAGGAGCTCATCGGCGGGCGCACCCCGTGCCTGGAGGGGCAGAAGGCCCTGTTGCCGACCGCGGCCGCCCTGGGGTGGAAGTACGACGCCAGCTCCTCCGGCGGCCTTCAGATATGGCCGCAGAAGGTGCAGGACGGCAAGGTCTGGGACTTCCCGCTGCAGAGCATCCCGTTCCCCGGGCACTCGTTCCAGGTGCTCTCGATGGACTACAACATCCTCGCCAACCAGTCGGCCGGCAGCACCAAGGGCGACCCGGCGAAGTACGACGACTGGCGCTCCCAGGCCCGGGACTCCTACCTGGCCGGGTTCGACCGGGCCTACAACGGCAACCGCGCGCCCTTCTTCATCGGCAACCACTTCGAGCAGTGGAACGGCGGGATCTACATGGACGCCGTCGAGGAGACGCTCAAGACCATCGCCGGCAAGCCGGAGGTCCGGCTGGTCTCCTTCCGCCAGCTGGTCGAGTGGCTGGAGGTCCAGGACCAGTCCACCATCCGCAAGCTGCGCTCGCTGAACGTCGGGCAGGCGCCGGCCGGCGGGTGGGGGACCTTCCTCGGCGCCGCCGGGTGACCGACTCCTGAGGCGCGGCGGGCGGACGCCCGGGGCGCGGGCGCGGTACGCGGACGCCCGGGGCGCGGGCGTGCCGGGTGTGGGCGTGTCGGGTGTGGGCGTGTCGGGTGTGGGCGTGTCGGGTGTGGGCGCCGGCCATGTGTCCGCGCACCGGCGTGGGGCCGGGCGACATGGTCGCCGTGCCCCGCGCTCGGGGACGGTGGTGGGGCGTTCCTCCGCCCCCTCCCCCCTCACGAGGTGACCCTGTGGACAAGGTCCTGGACTCCGCCGCCGAAGCGGTCGGGGACATCCCCGACGGAGCGGTGCTGGCCGTCGGCGGCTTCGGCCTCTGCGGCATCCCCAGCACCCTGATCGGCGCCCTGGCCGCCACCCACGCCACCGGCCTGCACGTCGTCTCCAACAACTGCGGGGTGGACGACTGGGGGCTCGGCCTGCTGCTGCGGGCCGGCCGGATCGCCCGGATGACCTCCTCCTACGTCGGGGAGAACAGGGAGTTCGCCCGGCAGTACCTCTCCGGCGAGCTGGAGGTGGAGCTGACCCCGCAGGGCACCCTCGCCGAACGGCTGCGTGCCGGGGGCGCGGGCATCCCCGCGTTCTTCACCCCGGCCGGGGTCGGCACCCAGGTCGAGGAGGGCGGGCTGCCCTGGCGCTACGGCGCGGACGGTTCGGTGGCGCTGGCCTCGCCGCCGAAGGAGGTCAGGGAGTTCGGCGGGCGCCGCTACCTGCTGGAGGAGGCCGTCACCGCCGACTTCGCGCTGGTCCGCGCCGAGGTCGCGGACCGGCACGGCAACTGCGTGTTCCACGCCGCCGCCCGCAACTTCAACCCGCTCTGCGCCACGGCCGGCCGGACCACGCTGGTCGAGGCCGACCGGATCGTCGAACCGGGCGTGCTGGAGCCGGACGCCGTCCACCTGCCCGGGGTGTACGTCGACCGCCTGGTCCTCGCCGATCCCGCCGACCGCCGCGTGGAGCGCCGCACCGTCCGCACCGCGCTGCAGGAGGCCTGAGCCGATGACCGCCGAGACCTTCGCCGCCGCCCCGCGGTCCGTCGCCGCCCCGGGCCGGGCGCCCGAATCCCGGAACGCCCCGGACGCCCGGAGCGCTTCCGACGCGGACGCCCGGAGCGCTTCCGACGCGGACGCCCGGAGCGCTGCCGACGCCCGGAACGCGCTCGCCGCGCGGGCCGCGCGGGAGCTCCGGGACGGCCAGTACGTGAACCTGGGGATCGGCCTGCCGACCCTGATCCCCGGTCACCTCCCGCCGGGCGTGCGGGTGGTGCTGCACTCGGAGAACGGCGTCCTCGGCGTCGGCCCGTACCCCCTGGAGGGCACCGAGGACCCCGATCTGATCAACGCGGGCAAGGAGACCGTGACCGTCACCCCCGGCGCCTCGTACTTCGATTCGGCGTTCTCCTTCGGCATGGTCCGGTCCGGTCGGATCGACGTCTCGGTGCTCGGTGCGATGCAGGTCTCGGCCGCCGGCGATCTCGCCAACTGGATGATCCCGGGCAAGATGGTCAAGGGCATGGGCGGGGCGATGGATCTCGTGCACGGCGCCCGCCGGCTGATCGTGGTCATGGAGCACACCGCCCGGGACGGTTCCCCGAAGATCGTCGAGGAGCTCTCGCTCCCGGCCACCGGGCGGGGTGTCGTCGACCGGATCGTCACCGACCTGGCCGTCGTCGACGTCACGCCAGGCGGGCTGCGCCTGGTCGAGACGGCGCCGGGCGTCTCGTTCGACGAGGTCCGCGCCGCGACCGGCACGGCCCTGCTGCCGCCGTCCTGACCGAGGGACCCGCGCGGAGGCCGGACCACCCGTACGGCGGTCCGGCCTTCGCTCGTCCGTCCGACCAGCCCGCGGACGCGAGGCAGGAATCATCCCCTCGCCACACCAACTCGGGCCGCATGGCCGGGAATCGTCATATCCTCACCCCCGCGCGATGATCGTTTCGAGGACTGGTTGCGATCACGTCAACCCTCCGGGAGAGTTGGGGCAGCCAGAAGGTCCCGCGCACCCGGAAGGGAGTCCGGAGAGCGCGCCGGGACCCGCCTTCGAAGTGGCCGGACGACCGCGCGCGATGATCGGTCGTACACGTTTCACCGATGCCGCCCGGGAGCCGCCCGGCGACACCGCAGTCGCCCGGGCGGCGCCCCGCTTCGAAGGCCAGGCTCCGGGGGGAGCGGCCGTCCAGGACGCCCAGGCACAGCCACTGGGCATCGGATCGCACACCTCCGGTCGGAGCACGCACGATCGAGCCGGCCCGAGCGGCCGGCCACGGGGGGAGCCACAGTTGGTCAAGCAGTTCTCGCGGCGCCCGCGCGAAGAGAGCGCGCCCGGTGCTTCCCTGGCCGTCCCCGAAGCCCCGTACGACTACGCCCACTTCAGCCGGCTCGCCGGTCCGGCCACCACCCCGGGCGACGGCGGCGACACCCCCGGCCCCTACCGCGTCCGTTACCGGAGCCTGCTGCGCCGGGAGCCGCACCGGATCCGGGCCGCGCTGCTCCTGCTGGCCGCCCCGGCGGTCGAGTCGGTGCTGCTGGTCTGGCTGCTGCTCCCCGGCCACTGGCCGGTCCGGCCGGGCGAGACGCACGCCTGGCTGCTGATCGCCGACAAGGCGATGGTCACGATCATCGCGGTCGTCGAGCTGTTCCGCCTGGTCAACGTCGTCTCCAACACCCACGCCACGCTGGTCGCCCGCGACCCCGTGCCGGTCACGCCCGAACCGGGCACCCGGGTCGCGTTCCTCACCACCTGCGTACCGGGCAAGGAGCCGCCGGAGCTGGTGCGCACCACCCTGGTCGCCGCGCTCGCCGTCCGGCACGACGGACCGTACGACGTCTGGCTGCTCGACGAGGGGAACGATCCCGCGATGCGCGCGCTCTGCGCCCACCTCGGCGTGCGGCACTTCAGCCGGCGCGGGATCGGGCCCTGGAACCGGCCCGAGGGGCGGTTCCGCGCCGGGAGCAAGCACGGCAACTACAACAGCTGGCTCCAGGCCCACGGCCCCGCCTACGACTTCTGGCTCTCGGTGGACACCGACCACGTGCCGCTCCCCGAGTTCGGCGAGCGGATGCTGGGGTACTTCCGGGACGAGGACGTGGCGTTCGTGGTCGGCCCGCAGGTGTACGGGAACTACCGCAGCTCGGGTTCGGCGGTCACCCGGTTCTCCGAGAGCCAGCAGTTCCTGTTCCACGCGCTGATCCAGCGGGCGGGCAACCGTTACGGCGCGCCGATGTTCGTCGGCACCAACAACGCGGTGCGGATCGGCGCGCTGCGGTCGATCGGCGGGCTGTCCGACTCGATCACCGAGGACATGGCGACCGGACTGGAGTTCCACCGCCGCCGCAACCCGGCCACCGGGGCGCGCTGGCGGTCGGTCTACACCCCGGACGTCCTGGCGGTCGGCGAGGGCCCCTCCTCCTGGACGGACTTCTTCTCCCAGCAGCTCCGCTGGAGCCGGGGCACCTACGAGACGCTCCTGACCCAGTACTGGCGGGCCGCCTGGCGGCTGTCGCCCGGCCGGCTGCTCAACTACACGCTGATGGTCTGCTTCTACCCGATGGCGGCGCTGACCTGGCTGCTCGGCGGGGTGTCGAGCGTGCTCTACCTGGGCTTCGGGGCCTCCGGGGTCCACGTCTCCTCGGAGATCTGGATGATGCTCTACAGCGACGCGGCCGCCCTCCAGGTGCTGCTCTACACCTGGAACCGCAAGCACAACGTCAGCCCGCACGAGCCGGCCGGGTCGTCCGGGGTGGCGGGCATGGCGATGTCGGCGCTGTGCGGGCCGATCTACGCGGCCTCGCTCCTCCAGGCCCTGCTCCGCCGGCGCAGCCGGTTCGTGGTGACGCCGAAGGGCCACTCGGCCAGCCCCGACCGGGTGGCGACGTTCCGCGTCCACCTGTTCTGGGCGCTGGTGTTCGGCGGGGCGGTCACGGCCTCGTTCTTCACCGGCCACGACCACCTCGCCATGCGCACCTGGGCCTGCCTGGCGCTGCTGCTGAGCCTCCTGCCGATGCTCGTGCTGGCCGCCGATGCGGTCCGCCGCGGGCGGACCCGGCCGATCTCCACGCTCACGGTCACCGGCTCCGCCGCCCCGAGGGTCCCGCGGCAGCCCCGGGCCGGGGAGCGTGCCGGGGCCGCCCCCGGCACGCAGACCACCGAGGCCACGGCACCCGCCGCCACCGGCCGCTGACCCCTGGCCTCTGACCCCCGGCCGCTCAGCCCCGGCCCGTCGAACCAGCCCGTCGAACCCGCCCGTCGTCGCGCCGCAGTAGGAGGGACCACCCACCGTGAGGATCCGCAACGCCGGCCGGACGAGGCGCTTCGCCCTCGGCAGCACGGTCGCCCTGACCGTGGCCGGGATGAACGCGCCGGCCGTCCTCGGCTTCGCCCACGAGCAGTACCACCAGTACGTGATCAACCGCCCGGCCTACAAGGCCGAGTACGGCCACTGGCAGACCGTCGTCCTCCCGGCCGGGTTCCGGATCAACGCCGTCCACGCCAGCCTGCTGCGCACCGGCAAGGTGCTGATCATCGCCGGCTCCGGGAACGACCGGCGCAGCTTCGACGCGGGCTCCTTCAAGAGCCTGCTCTGGGACCCCGCCGCCAACACCTACCGGCGGATCCCGACCCCGGCGGACATGTTCTGCGGCGGCCACACCGCGCTGCCCGACGGCCGGCTGCTGGTGGCCGGCGGCACCCTGCGCTACGAGGCGCTGGACGGCGCCGTGAAGAAGGCGGCCGGCACCATGCGGGTGCGCAACGAGAACCCGGACGCGGCCCGCACCTTCCCCCAGGGCACGGTGTTCACCGGCCCCGGCGGCCACACCTACCTGTCCACCGCCGAGGTGACCGTCCCGGCCGCGACGAAGACCGGCTCCGGCGACCGGACGGTGGTGAAGGCCGGCGAGCAGCACGTGTTCGTGGAGGCGGTGGCGGCGGGCACCGGGTCCGTCGAGGACTCCCCCGCCCAGTACGCGATCAAGGGTCTGGACGGCGCCGACGCCCGCAACCTCTACGGCATGGCCGACCGGCTGACCCTGGAGAAGCAGGACTTCCAGGGCATCCGCTCCGCCTTCGAGTTCAACCCGGACACCGAGCTGTACGAGCAGGTCACCGACATGGCGTACGCCCGCTGGTACCCGACGCTCACCGGGCTGGGCGACGGGCGGGTGGTCACCGTCTCCGGGCTGGACGACACCGGGCAGATCCTCGGCGGCAACGACAACGAGATCTACGACCCGGGCCGCAAGACCTGGTCGAAGGCGCCCGACCGCTACTTCCCGACCTACCCGTCGATCTTCCTGACCGCCTCCGGCAAGCTCTTCTACTCCGGCTCCAACGCGGGCTACGGTCCGGCGGACCGGGGCCGCGACCCGGGGCTCTGGGACCTGCGGGACAACAGCTTCCAGCCCGTCCCGGGGCTGCGCGACCCCGCGCTCACCGAGACCTCGTCCTCCGTCCTGCTGCCACCCGCCCAGGCGCAGAAGGTGATGCTGCTCGGCGGCGGGGGCGTCGGCGAGTCACCGCTCTCCACCGCGCGCACCGACATCGCCGACCTCTCCGCCCCGAAGCCCGCCTTCACTCCCGGGCCGGACCTGCCCGCCGGCGGCACCCGCTACCTCAACAGCGTGATCCTGCCGAACGACACCGTGTTCACCACCGGCGGCTCCCGCGACTACCGCGGCAAGCACCGCAGCGACCTGCTCAAGTCGCAGGTCTACCACCCGGACACCAACACCTTCAGCGCCGCGGCCGAGCCGACCGTCGGACGCGACTACCACTCGGAGGCACTGCTGCTGCCCGACGGCCGGGTGGTGGTCCTCGGCTCCGACCCGCTCTTCGCGGACAAGGCCGACACCGAACCGGGCACCTTCGAGCAGCGGATCGAGATCTACACCCCGCCGTACCTGTTCCACGGCGCGCGGCCGCGGGTGACCGACGCCCCGGCCGGCGCGAAGCTCGGCAGCACGCTCACGGTGGGCACCCCGGACCCGGCGGGCATCGCCACCGCCAAGCTGGTCCGGCCGAGTTCGGTCACCCACGCGACCGACGTCGAGCAGCGCTCGGTGGCCCTGGACGTCGGCGCCCGCTCGGCCGGCGGGGTCGCCCTCACCCTGCCCGGCAACCCCGATCTGCTGCCGCCCGGCTGGTACATGCTGTTCGTGACGGACCGGGCCGGCACCCCCTCGGTCGCGCGCTGGATCCAGGTGACCGCCTGATCCCCGGGCGCTCCGACCACCCGGCGCGCCCGACCACCCGGCGCGGCCGCCCGGCTACGCGCCCCCGCGCACCAGCCCCAGGGCGTACGGCAGCCAGAACTCGCCCGCCCGGGGCTCGCCGCGGCCGCACTCGCCGTCCGACTCACCCGGGTTCTTGATCCACAGGTACGCGTCCACCCCGGGCCGGCCGGTGGCGGCGGTGGGCGGCTCGCCCAGCGCGCGGCCGGGCGGGTTGCACCAGGCCTCGCTGCTCAGCGGGCCGTTGCCGTTGCGGCTGGTGTCGATGACGAAGTGCTTCCCGCCCAGCGCGGCGGAGAGTTCGGCGCCGTACGCCGCGTCGCGGTCGGTGCTGTAGAAGTTGGAGACGTTCACGGCGAAGCCGTCCGCCACGGCGACGCCGGACTTGCTCAGCGCCCCGGCCATCGCCGACGGGTCCTGGGCCCAGCCGGGGTTCCCCGCGTCCAGGTAGACCCGGACCTGCGGACGCTTCTTCAACTCCTGGACGGCGAAGGCCAGCAGGCCGTACCGCTCGGCGGCGGTCTCGCCCTTGACCCCGCAGCCGTCCAGGGTGTGCGCGACGGCGTCCGGCTCCAGCACCACCCAGGCCTTGCGGTCACCGATCGCCTCGGCGACACCGGTGATCCAGGAGCGGTAGGCGGCGGCGTCGGCCGCGCCGCCGGCCGAGTACTGGCCGCAGTCCCGGTGCGGGATGTTGTACGCGACGAAGACCGGGGTTCGGTCCACCTCGGCGGCCAGGCGGCTCAGTTGCTCGACGCTGCCCCGGGCGGCCTGGTCGACGAGCCACTGCGAGGAGGGCTGGGAGGCGATCCCGGCGAGGGTGTCGGCCTCGGCCGTCCGGCCCTGACCGCGCAGCGCGGCCAACTGCCGGGCCGCGGACGTCCGGTCGGACACGTAGAACGTCTGACCCGGCAGCTGGACGGGCCCGGCGCCGGCGGCGCCGCCGCTCGCCGTGGTGGAACCGGTGGGCGCGGGCGCCGCGGCGGACCCTGCGCCCGCACTCCCCGGCGGGTCGGCCGAACTCCCGCCGCCGCAGCCCGCCACCCCTGCCGTCAGCCCCAGCAGCGCCGCCCCCACGGCCAGCCGGAACCCCGCCCCTCGCCATACCCGGCGCACGTACCGCCCCTCCCAGACCCGGTCCGGCGACCAGGTCGGCACCCAGCTTCGCACACCGGGTACCGGCCTCCGGCCGACGCCGGTGAACGGCCGGTGACGGCGGGCCGGCGCGATGCCCGGCCCGCCGTGCGGTCAGTCCTGCTTCAGGTTCGGCACCTGCCAGTCGATCGGGTCGACGCCGAAGCCGGCCAGCGCCTCGTTGATCTGCGAGAAGGGGCGGCTGCCGAAGAACAGCTTGGCCGAGAGCGGCGACGGGTGGGCGCCCTGGACCACGACGTGCTTGGTGGTGTCGATCAGCGGCAGCTTCTTCTTGGCGTAGTTGCCCCAGAGCACGAAGACCACCGGCTCGTCGCGCGCGCTCACCGCCTTGATCACCGCGTCGGTGAACTTCTCCCAGCCCTTGGCCTTGTGCGAGTTGGCCTCGTGCGCGCGCACCGTGAGCACCGCGTTGAGCAGCAGGACGCCCTGCTCGGCCCAGTGCATCAGGTAGCCGTTGTCCGGGGCGGGGACGCCCAGGTCGGCGTTCAGCTCCTTGAAGATGTTGCGCAGCGACGGGGGCGTCCGGGTGCCCGGGAGCACCGAGAAGCTCATGCCGTGCGCCTGGCCGTCGTCGTGGTACGGGTCCTGGCCGAGGACGAGCACCCGGACCTTCTCGTAGGGCGTGGCCTCCAGCGCCGAGAACTCCTGCCCGCTCGGCGGGAAGACCTGGTGCTCCGCGCGCTCCGCCGCCAGGAAGGCCGCCAGCGCGGCGAAGTAGGGCTGCTCCACCTCGGCGCCCAGCACCTCGCGCCAGGACTCCGGCAGCTCCAGCCCGCCGACCGCCCCTGCTTCGACCCCGGCTGCTTCGACCCCGGCTGCCTCGACCACGCCTGCCTCGACCGTGTCCGTCACGACATCAACCTCCCACCGGACGGCCGCTCACCGCCGCACCGCCCCGACCTCCGGCGTACCGCGCCGCTTGCGCCGCCCGCCCTCTTCCACACCGAACGCTACACAGCTCCACCGACAACTCACTCCGCCGCGGCGCCCGCACCCACCGGCTCGACACCGGGCGGCTCGGCACCGTCCGCGGGGGCGGCGGCAGCGGCGGCCCGCGCCACCCGGACGTGCTCGACCACGTTCAGCGCCACCACCAGCACCGCCAGCACCACCAGGACGACGAGCGCCGGCAGCCGCACCATCACCGGCACCAGGGCGAACACCACCGCCGCCGCCACGATCCGGGTGGTCGACACCGCGCGGAACATCATCCACCGGGTGTAGCCGAAGGTCAGCAGGTACAGCCCGCAGCCCCCGTACAGCAGCGCCACCGAGCCCGCCCCGAGGGCCCGCCGCGGGTCGGCCACCGTCTCGCCGAAGCCGACCGCGACCGCGATCACCCCGGCCACCAGCGCGAGGTGGCCGTACTGGAACACCCGGCGGATGACGTCCCGGCGGGAGTCCGCGACGGTGACGGCGTGCCGCATGGCGTCCGCCGCGTAGACGAAGTACTGCCACCAGAGCCCGGCGGAGATGGTGAACGCCGCCGCCACCGCGGCCAGTTCGGCCGCGTCGAGGCGGACGGCGGCGGCCGTGGCGCCGATCCCGACGATCGACTCGCCGAGCGCCACCAGCAGGAACAGCGCGAACCGCTCCGGCATGTGCTGCGGGTGGTACGCCACCTTGGCCAGCCGGTTGCGGAACAGCACCGGGCCGGACAGGTCGCAGAGCGCGCCCAGCGTCCAGAGCACCAGTCGCGGCCCCTCCGGGAGCAGCCCGCCCACGAACAGCAGCGGCCCGCTGACCAGCACGCCCACCCCGTACGGCCCGCGCCAGACGCCCGGGACGCGGATCAGCAGCACCAGCAGCAGCACCCGGGCCGCCCAGTACCCGGCGCCGAGCAGCACGCCCCGGCCCTCGTAGGCGCCGGGCACGGCCAGCGCCATGAAGAGGCCGGCCAGACCGACGGCGAGGATCCCGAGGCGGTCCCTCGGGGTGTCCACGTCGCGGATGTTGGCCTGCACGGTGGTGCCCACCCAGCACCAGTACACCGGGACGAACACCACCAGCGCCCGCGCGACGCCGCCCCAGTCGTGGTGGTGGTGCAGCAGGCCGGAGACCTGCGTGACCGCGAAGACGAAGACCAGGTCGAAGTAGAGCTCCGCCCAGGTCACCCGCTTCTCGTCGATGGACTCCCCCGCCGTACCCATCCCGCCCCCTCCTCCGCATACGCAACAGGCGCACGCAAACGGACGGGCCCCGCCCGGCCGTCGGCCGGGCGGGGCCCGCGTCATCAGAGCAGAGGCTAGACCAGGTCGACCAGGTCCGCGATCGACTGGACGACCCGGGTCGGCCGGTACGGGAACCGCTCCACGTCGGCGGCGGCGGTGAGGCCGGTGAGCACCAGGATGGTCTCCATGCCGGCCTCCATGCCCGCCACGATGTCGGTGTCCATCCGGTCGCCGATCATCACGGCGGTCTCCGAGTGGGCTCCGGCGCTGTTCAGCGCCTCGCGCATCATCAGCGGGTTGGGCTTGCCGACGAAGTAGGGCTCCACGCCCGTCGCCTTGGTGATCAGCGCCGCGACCGAGCCGGTGGCCGGCAGCACGCCCTCGGTGGACGGGCCGGTCTCGTCGGGGTTGGTGCAGATGAAGCGGGCACCCTGGTTGATCAGGCGGATCGCCTTGGTGAGCGCCTCGAAGCTGTAGGTGCGGGTCTCGCCGAGGACGACGTAGTCCGGGTTGTTGTCGGTCAGCACGTAGCCCGCCTGGTACAGCGCGGTGGTCAGGCCGGCCTCGCCGATCACGTAGGCGGTGCCGCCGGGGCGCTGGCCCTTGAGGAACTTCGCGGTGGCCAGGGCGGAGGTCCAGATGCACTCCTCCGGCACCTCCAGGCCCATACCGGCCAGGCGCGCGCTGAGGTCGCGCGGGGTGTAGATCGAGTTGTTGGTGAGCACCAGGAAGGGCTTGCCGGACTCCCGCAGCCGGCGCAGAAACTCCTCCGCGCCGGGGATCGGCGTGCCCTCGTGGATGAGGACCCCGTCCATGTCGGTCAGCCAGGACTCGATGGGCTTGCGCTCTGCCACGTGCGTGTCTCCCGAAGTTGCAACGTCTTGCGATGGTCGTACCAAATCTGCGGCGCACCGCCGTCACCGTTGCGCCTCCCACCGGCCGGACCCACCTCGGGACACCGGACCGCCGGGGGTACTGCTGGCTGCCCCAACGGGGCACAGCCTAATCCGCACACCAGCCCGACGGCAGTACGTCCCGCCCACCGGAACGCCCAGGCCCGGACGACCGCGCCGGTCCCGGCCCGGGACCCGCACCGGGACCGGCTCCGGACGGGCTCCGGGACCGGCCTGCGGCTCTCCCGCCTCAACGGCTCCTTAAGCCGCCCCTAACCTCTCTGAGCACCCCTCAGCAGGCCCCCGCCGCCCGGCTAGCGTGAACGGCACCACCCTCACCCCGCTCCCGCGAAGGAGTCCCCTCACCATGCCCGTGCGCCACCGCCTCCCCGCCGCCGTCCTCACCCTCGCCGCCGCCGGCCTCACCGTCGGGGTCGGTGGCGGACCCGCCGACGCGCACGGCTCGATGCAGAATCCGCTCAGCCGGATCGAGGGCTGCTACCTGGAGGGCGCCGAGCACCCGAAGTCGGCGGCCTGCCAGGCCGCCGTGGCCGCCGGGGGCACGGCCGCCCTCTACGACTGGATGAGCCTGCGGATCGGGGACGCCGCCGGGCGCCACCGCGAGCTGATCCCGGACGGCCGGCTGTGCAGCGCGGGCTCGGACCTGTACAAGGGCCTCGACCTGCCGCGCGCCGACTGGCCCGCCACCAACCTCACGGCCGGGTCGGACTTCACCTTCCGCTACCGCGCCACCGCGCCGCACCGGGGCACCTTCCAGCTCTACGTCACCAACGCGAGCTACTCCCCGACCAAGCCGCTGACCTGGGCGAACCTGGAGCCCCAGCCGTTCCTCACGGTCACCGACCCGCAGCTGACGGACGGCTCCTACGTGCTGCCCGGCAAGGTCCCGGCGGGGAAGACCGGGCGCCAGCTGATCTACGCGATCTGGCAGCGCTCGGACAGCCCGGAGGCGTTCTACTCCTGTTCGGACGTGGTCTTCGACGGCAGCGGCACCGCACCGACGACGACACCCGCGACGACACCCGCGACGCCGCCCGCACCCGCTCCGGGCGGCACCGCCCCGGCTCCGTCGTCCGGCCACCCCGCCGGGCACGACCACACCACCGCTCCGGCCACGCCGACCGCCGCCCCGACGGCCGCGGCCACCACCCCCGCCGCCCCCGCCACCACGCCGCCGCCCACGGCCGGCCCTGCGGCGGTGGCCGACCCCGGTCCCACCACGCAGGCTCCCGCGCAGGCTCCTGCGCAGGCCGCCGCGCCCGCCCCGGTGCCGGCCACCGATCACGAGCGGCTCGCCCAGACCGGCTCCGACCGCTCCCTCGGCGTCCTGGCCTCGATCGGCTCGGCCTTCCTCCTGGCCGGCGCCGTCGTCGCCGTCATCCACCGTCAGCGCCGCCGCACCCCGGGTGCCCACGCCCGCTGACCCGACCGCCGGCCCCGGCCACCCCGGACCGCCCCACCCCCGGGCCGCCGGGACGCCCGCCGCCCCACCGGCGGGCGTCCCGGTCGAACCACCCCGGCCGCCTCACCGTCCGTCACATCGACGGCACCGAAACCGGGGCCAATCGGACACCTCGTGCTGGCGCACCGTGATTGAGTAAGGCGCATGAGCCCCTCCTCACGCCCTTCCCGCGACCACGACGGCCCCTTCCGCGTCGGCCTGATCGGCTACGGTCTGGCCGGAGCCGCCTTCCACGCCCCGGTGATCGCCAGCACCCCCGGGCTCCGGCTGGACGCGGTGGTCACCGCCAACCCCGACCGCCGCGCCCAGCTGCGCACGGACCACCCCGGCGCCCGTGCCGTGGACACCCCGGAGCAGTTGCTGGCCGACCGGGACGCGCTCGACCTGATCGTGATCGCCTCGCCCAACCGCACCCACGTCCCGCTCGCCCGGGCCGCGCTGCGCGCCGGGCTGGCCACCGTGGTCGACAAGCCACTGGCCGCCACCGCCGCCGACGCGCGGGAGCTCTGCACGCTGGCGCGGTCGCAGGGCGTCCTGCTCACCGTCTTCCAGAACCGGCGCTGGGACGGCGACTTCCTCACCGCCGCCCGGCTGGTCCGCGAGGGCGCGCTGGGCCGGGTGCACCGCTTCGAGTCCAGGTTCGAGCGGTTCCGCCCCAAGCCCAAGGCGGGCTGGCGCGAGCTGGCCGACCCGGCCGAGGGCGGCGGCACGCTGTACGACCTGGGCAGCCACCTGGTCGACCAGGCGCTCACCCTGTTCGGCCCGGTCGAGACGGTCTACGCCGAGATCGACACCCGCCGGGACGGCGCGGTGGTCGACGACGACGCCTTCCTCGCCCTCACCCACGCCAGCGGCACCCGCTCCCACCTGTGGACCAGCGCCATCACCCCGCTCGTCGGGCCCCGGCTGCGGGTGCTCGGCGACACCGCCGGATACGTGAAGTTCGGCATGGACCCGCAGGAGGAGGACCTCCGCGCCGGTCAGCGCCCGGACGGCACCGGCCGCGCCGGGGCACCGTGGGGCGCCGACCAGCCCTCCCGGTACGGCACCGTCGGCACCGACGAGGACGCGACCACCGTCCCGACCGACCTGGGCGACTACCCCGCCTTCTACGCGGGCGTCGCCGCCGCCCTGGCCGACCCGGGCACTCCGCCGCCGGTCGACCCGCTCGACGCCGTGGCCACCCTGACCGTCCTGGAGGCCGCCCGCACCTCGGCCGCCACCGGCACGACCGTCCGGCTCGGCTGACCCGTTCCGGGGGCGCGGCGCGGGCGGTCAGAGCCGGTCGGACCCGGCCGGAGCCGGCCGGACTGAGCCGGATCCGGTCAGATCCCGATGACCTCGACGGCCGCGCCGAGGCCCCGGAAGTCCGCCACGTTCCGCGTGTACAGCGGCAGCCCGTGCGCGGAGGCGACGGCCGCGATCATCAGGTCGATCCGGCGCGGACGCGGCTGGCGCCCGGCGGCGATGGTCAGCGTGACCAGCGTCCCGTACCGGGCGGCGGCGGCCGCGTCGAAGGGCAGCGGGTCGAAGTCGGCCATCGCCGCGCCCAGCACCTCCAGCCGCGACGCCCGGCTGACCGCGTCCCGGGCCATCGAGACGCCCTGCTGGAGCTCGGCGAAGGTGATCGCGGTCAGCTCCGGCACGGCCGGCAGCTCGGCCGGGTTGAGCAGCGCCAGGTCGATGTAGACGCAGGTGTCCAGCACCCCGGCCGGGCGGCGCCGGGGCGCCCTGCGCCGCTCAGCCACGCCGCCGCTCGAAGGGGTCGTCGCCGTCGTCCCCCACCAGCTCCTCGGGGCCGAAGTACTCCTCGGCCTCCTTGCGCATCTGCTGGTAGTCCACCCTCGGCAGCTTCACGTGCCGCGCCACCAGTTCCTCGGCCGTGAGCCGCCGCCGCTCCGCGACCGGCCGCAGCTCCGCGACCTCGACCCCGTTCCTGGTGATGTGGAAGGTCTCGCCCGCCTCCACCGCGTCCATCACCGCGGCGGAGTTGTTCCGGAACTCCCGCTGGGTAATCGTCTTCATCCTTCCAAGGTAGCCCCGGGTAGCACCGCTGGCTACGGTGCGCGGGAGCGCCGGGGCCGCCCGCCGTGAGCGCGCGCTCCCCCGGGAGCGCCGGGCGTCGTACCATCGTCGACAACGCCCGGACTCGGTACCGCCGAGCACGGCGCGTCCGTCGGCACACCAGTCGGTTCATCAGCCCGTACGCCCGGCACTCGGTGCCCGGCACTCGGCACTCGGCACTCGGCACTCGGCAGGAGAGGAGCTCACCGTGGGATTCGTCGCGATGCTCCTCGGCCTGCTCCGGGTGCTGACCGGGGAGGTGCTCACCGACGGTGGGACGCTGACCTCGGTGGCCGCCACCGCGGCCGTGGTGCTGCTGGCCGGCGCCGTCGCGGGCACGCTGGCCGCGGCCCGGTTGCTGGGCGCGCGGGCGCCGGCCGCCGTCCGGGACGGGACGCTGCGGCGCCGGGCGCTCCGGACGGCCTTCCTCCCGCAGCGCGATCCCGACGCCCGGGGCAGGCGACGCCCCAGGGCCCCGGGCGCGGCCCCGGCGGCCGCGTAACCACCCCTTTCTCCACCGCCGTCCACGCGGCCGCCCTCCGCCGATCACTCATGTCCTGAGACGCTGAGACCCCGGAGGGCTCGCTCCACCATGTCCGTTTTCGCAGTGCTCGACCCGGCCGTCGGCCTGGCCCACGACGTCGTCGCCTCCCTCGCCCAGCTGGTGCCCACCGCGCTGGCGATCGTCCTGTTCACCGTCTGCGTCCGGCTCGCCCTGCACCCGCTGGCGCGGGCGGCCGCGCGCGGCGAGAAGTCGCGGGCCCGGCTCGCGCCGAAGGTCGCCGAGCTGAACCGCAAGCACAAGGGCAAGCCGGAGAAGCTCCAGGCCGCGCTCGCCGAGCTGTACCGGGAGGAGAAGGCCTCGCCGTTCGCCGGGTGCCTGCCGATGCTGATCCAGATCCCGTTCTTCTCGGTGATGTACCGGCTGTTCACCACCCCGAACGACCTGCTCGGCCACACCCTCTTCGGCGTCCCGCTCGGCCTGCACGCGGGCAGCGCGCAGAGCGCCGCGCAGTGGGTGGTGTTCGGCGCGCTGTACGCGGGACTGGCCGCCGTGGGGTACGTCAACTTCCGCCGGGCCCGCCGTGCGCAGGCGGCCGCTCCGAAGCAGCCGGCGCAGCCGGGACAGCCCGGGCAGGCCGGACTGATGGCGGTCATGCCGTACCTGTCGTTCGGCACCGTGCTGTTCGCGGCGCTGGTGCCGCTGGCCGCCGCGCTCTACCTGCTGACCACGTCCGCCTGGTCGGCCGCCGAACGCGGCTGGCTGCACCGGGGCGGGACGGCTCCGGTGCCGGCGGTGGCGCTGATCTGACCGGCGCGCGGCGCACGGTCCGGCGGCGGGTGGGGCCCCGCCGCCGGGGCGGGTCAGGCGCGCAGCAGGTTGCCGATCACCGCGCGGGCGATCGTCGCCGGGTCCTCCCCGGCGCGGTCGGGCAGGCTCCCGCTGTTCCACAGCTGGGCGAAGCCGTGGACGATCGACCAGGCCGCCAGTTTGAGTTCGCGCTCCCGCGCGTGCTGCGGGGCGGACGCCGCGAGCGCGTCGGCGAGGGCCTCGTCGGCGCGGGCCCGGGCGGCGGACAGGTGCGGGTCGTCCGGGTGGTGGAGGCCGGGCTCGAACATGACCGTGAAGTGGGCGCGGTGCCCGACGGCGAACCGGACGTAGGCGATCCCCGCCCCGGCCAGGTCCGGCCCGGCAGCGCGTACCGCGTCGGCGAGGAGTTCGTACCCCTGGGCGGCGAGTGCGGTGAGCAGTCCCGCCTTGTCGCCGAAGTGGTGGGCGGGCGCGGCGTGGGAGACGCCGGCCCGGCGGGCCAGCTCGCGCAGGCTCAGCGCGGCGGGCCCGCTCTGTTCGATGGCCGTGGCGGCGGCGGCGAGCAGGGCATTCCTCAGGTCACCGTGGTGATAGGGCTGGGCAGACATGCCCCGATCATAACTTTCCATTGACAAGATGGCGCGGCCGCACCTAACTTGATGGTGTCAAGATGCCCTGCACGCAGGGCACCACCCGCACCTTCGGAGGCCGAGATGGCACCCCTGATCGCTCTTGTCGCCGGATTCCTGGCCGCCCGCCTGGCCGGACTGGCCGGTGTGGACGTGCTCGACGGCTGGCACCCCGCCCTGCGGGTCGGACTGGCCGCGATGTTCCTGCTCACCGCGTCCGCGCACTTCCTCCCGCGCCTGCGGAGCGGACTCGTCGCCATGGTCCCGCCGGGCCTGCCCCGGCCGGAGCTGCTGATCACGCTGACCGGCCTGCTGGAGCTGGCCGGCGCCGTCCTGGTCCTCATCCCGGCGACCACCAGGTTGGCGTCCGCGGGTCTGATCCTCATGATGATCGCGATGTTCCCGGCGAACGTCTCGGCCGCCCGCCGCCGACTCCCCGGCGTCACCCCGATCGGCCCCCGCACCGCTCTCCAGGTGCTGTTCGTCGCGGCCGCCGCACTGACCTTCGCGGGCTGACCCCGCACCCTCGCGCCTCCGCGCCGGCCCGGCGACGCCACTCGGAGACCCGCCCCGGACCGTGGCCACGGCAGGCCGTAGCCTTTGATCGTTTCTGAGTCCGGCCGGACAAGGTGGAGGAATTCGTGAAGGTCGCAGCCCCGACGTTGGCCGAGATGCGGGAGGTCTGCCAGCCGCAGGCCAAGATGCAGAGCCGCAACGGTGAGCACTGGGCGGGCCGCCTCTACATGCGCCGGATCTCGCTGCGGACGACGCGGCGACTGGTGCGGACGTCCGTCTCGCCGAACACCCTGACCTGGGTGATGGTGGTCTGCGGCGTCGGCGCCGGGGCCGCCCTGGTGATCCCCGGGCTGACGGGCGCCGTCCTGGCCGCCCTGCTGTTCCAGGGGTTCCTGCTGTTCGACTGCGTCGACGGCGAGGTGGCCCGCTGGAAGCGGCAGTTCAGCACGGCGGGTGTGTACGTCGACCGGCTCGGCGCCTACCTGGCCGATGCCGCGCTGATGATCGGTGCGGGCATCCGGGCCGCCCGGGGCGGGTCCGACCTGTGGATCTCGGTCGGCCTGGCGACGGCGCTGGGCGTCGTCCTGCTGAAGGCCTCCACCGACCTGGTCGACGTGGCCCGGGCCCGCAGCGGGCTGGCGCCCGCCGACGAGGAGTCGACCCAGCCGCGCTCGCAGGGCATCGCCACCGCGCGACGGTTCGCCTCCATCTTCAAGATCCACCGGGTGACCAACGGCATCGAGGCCTCGCTGGTGCTGTTGGCCACGGCGGTGGCGGACGCGGCGGTCGGAAACCTCGGGCCGACCCGGGTCGCGCTGGCCGCGATCGCGGTGATCACCTGGGGGATGGTCGTCGCCCACCTGGCGTCGATCCTCTCCTCGTCGCGCCTGCGCTGACCGGCCGCCGGGCCGCCCCGGCGCGGTCGGCGGCGTCGCGGCGCAGGGCGTCGCTCCTCGCCTGACAGACCGCGCCGACGACGGCGGACAGGACGATCAGGCTCAGGAGTCCGAGCACGGCGGACTCGTCGAGATGGCGCCGAGGGGCCTGCCGCAGCGCCAGCCCAGCCGCCAGGCGAGGCCGTGCATGAGGTCCTCGGCCTGCCGGGTGGTGAGACGGAAGACGAGCTGCTCATCGGGATCCGCACCGACGGGGTCGTCGACGGCCAGCCGGAGCTGGACGGCGGCGTCCGGAGAGGGTTCGACGGCGAGGTAGGGGACGGTGGTGGTGCCGGCCTCGTGAGGCCGCGGGGGAACGGGCAGGTGGATGACGTTCACGCGACGGCGTCCAGCTCGAACCAGACGGCCTTGCCGCGCTTGCAGGGCTCGGCGCCCCACCGGTGGGTGAGGCCCTCGATGAGCTGGAGGCCGCGCCCGCACTCGGCGAGGTCGGAGGGGTGGCGCTGCTCCGGCAGCTCGCAGCTGTCGTCGTTCACGGAGACCCGGAGCGTGGTGTCGTTGATGAACACCAGGACGACCGGCGAGGACGTCCGGCCGTGCCGCCAGGCGTTCACGATGAGTTCGGCGAGCGCGAGTTCGGCGTCGGCGATGGCCTCGGCGTGCCAGCCGCTCCGCGCCATGGCGCTGCGGAGGCCCTCGCGGGCGAGGGTGAGGGAAGGGGAGTTGCGGTTACACACGGGGAATCTCCCTGCGGTGTAGGTGGGGCACACCGGTGAGGGTGTCGCCGTGAGCAAGTCCGCAGCGGCGCTGGAAGGACCACATACGGATGCTCTTCGGTGCCCGGGCAGCAGGTACCAACTGCCCTAGGGGTTGGCGTTACTGACAACCCGTTCGGTGAGCGGTGCATCACAGACTGTAGGGCATGCGAGGGACATGTACCACCCGGTCTAGTACATGTCCCTCTCTGCAACTGGACTCCCAGTACGGTCGCGATGGATGCTTGACCCCATGTCATCTCCCCCGACTGCACGACGGCAGCGCATCGGTTCCGAACTACGCAAGATGCGCGACGCTGCGGGTGTCACGACTGCTGAAGCCGCCGCAGTCCTCGGACTGGCCCGCACGAAGGTCACGCTCATCGAGCAGGGGAGCTACACAGTGACTCCCGAGCGAGTGATCGCCCTTGCCGACAGATACAAGGAATCCGACTCCGAGTACGTCAACGCTCTCGCCGAGATGGCGGGTGAGCGAGTCAAGGGCTGGTGGGAAGAGTATCGGGGAACCGTACCGGCAGGGTTTCTTGAAATCGCCGAGTTCGAGTTCCATGCCAAGGGCATGCACTCATACCAGATCTGCCATCCACCCGGCCCCATGCAAACCGAACGCTACAGCAGGGCTGTCTTCGTGGAGGCTCAGCCGCCACTTACGCCTCGAATCATCGAGACTCGCGTCGAGCATCGCATGAAGCGGTCCGAGATTCTCATGACGGGCGGCGCCGAGCCATACACGGCACTGGTTCACGAAGCGGCTCTTCGCATGCGCTTCGGGGGTCGCGAGGTCACTCGTGAGCAGCTGGACTGGATGCTTGAACTCTCACATCTTCCCCATGTGACTTTGCGCGTTGTGCCCTTCGAATCAGGAGGATTCGTAGGATCCGGCCAGGCGATCATCTATGCAAATGGTCCAGTGCCACGCCTTGATACGGTCCAGTACGACTCCGTGGATGGACCGATCTACCTCCACTCAACGGAGTACTTGGACAAGTACAGCGCGATCATAGCGAAGATGACCGATAGGTCTCTTTCCGCTGATGATTCACGTGACCTGATCTCAACCATCAAGAGGGAGATGTAGGCCAATGGAGAACCTTTCTTGGATGCGCCCTGCCGCGTGCGCCAACTCCAACAACTGCCCCGAGGTGGCCATCACCCCCGACACCGTCTACCTCCGCAGCAGCCTCCAGCCCTCCGCCGTCGCCCAACTCACCACCGATGAGTGGCGCGACCTCCTCGCCGGGATCCGCAACGGGGAGTTCGACGTCTGACACCCGGGCTCGCCCCGGGCTCCCTCCCTCTCCACCGGGCCCGGGGCGTAGTGTGCGAACGGTGATCGAACTGAGCTTCCGGGGGAAAGACCGGTATCGTCCGTCCTGGCTTCATCTCGGCGTCCTCTGCGTGGTGTTGGCCGTCGAGGGAGTCTTCGCCGCCTACCGTCTCGGCCCGGCGGGCTTCGGCTGGGTGCTCGGCGGGACCCTGGTGCTGGTAGGCCTCGCCACCTCCGTCGTGCTCCGGTCCTGGACCACCGTGGACGCCTCCGGCATCACCATCTGCTGGGGCCTCGGTCGCGGCCGCACCTATCCCTGGCACGAGATCCGCTGGATCGACATCCGCGAGACCGACAACCAGTACGGGTACTCGCTCGTGCCCCGGATCCACCTCACGAACGGCCGGCGCCGCTCACTGCCCGGGCTCCAGCACAGCGACATCTACCCGTCCCCCGACTTCCAGGTGGACTTCCAGCGCATCCTCAACTGGTGGGAGCTGAGCACGGATCCGAGCATCCGTGTCCAGCCGTCGAAGCAACTCCGCGACCGGGTGGGCCCCATGGCGGTCGGGATGATCGCCGCGCTCCTCATCGCGGTCGTCGTCGGAATCGTCTTCGTCATGAAGAACTGACCCGGCTCCGAACCGACCCACGCTCCGAACCGACCCACACTCCGAACCAGTAAGGACCCTCGCATGACCAGCCCGCAGGACGTGGTCGAGCAGCAGCTCACCGCCTACAACAACCACGACATCGACGCCTTCGTCGCCACCTACGCCGAGGACGTCCTCGTTCTGCGGCGGGACGGCAGCCGACTGGAAGGCCGTCAGGCCCTGCGCGACACCTACACCCGGCAGTTCGCCGCGGGCCGCTGCCGGGCGGAGATCGTAGGACGGCTCACCGAGGGCGACTGGGTGGTCGACCACGAAGT
This sequence comes from Kitasatospora sp. NPDC028961, assembly GCF_055564815.1. NCBI lineage: Bacteria > Bacillati > Actinomycetota > Actinomycetes > Kitasatosporales > Streptomycetaceae > Kitasatospora > Kitasatospora sp. NPDC028961. Next base: position 101,326 of record NZ_JBVHVO010000012.1, read on the forward strand.
CGCCCACGGCCTGTCCGACGAACCGGTCCGCGTCCTGGTGGCCTACCGGGTCCGCGAAGGCCTCATCGACCGCGTCGAGTTCCTCGGCTGAGCCCACGCACCCTGCCCGCGCACCCTGCCCGCCCCGCCCTGCTCGACCGCCCTCACCCGTCACCCCGCCGACAGCAGGGCGGTGAGCACCTCCTCCGGGTCAGGGCCGTGCACCGTCAGCGCCTCCGCGCGGACGGCGGCGAGGTCCAGGGCGTCCAGCACGGCCTTCACCGTGACGATCGAGTTGTCGCCGGGTATGGACAGCGCCAGCGCCTCCTCGTCCGGCGCCGCGTAGTCGAAGAGCTCCGCCGCTGCCCGGAGTTCGGCCCGGCCGGCGAAGCTCAGCCGCAGGTGACTGCCCGGGACGAACCGCTTCAGCTCGGCCGCCGTGCCCTCGGCCACGATCCGGCCGCCGTTGAGCACGGCCGTCCGGTCGGCGACCCGATCCGCCTCCTCCAGGTGCCGCGTGGTGAGCAGGACGGTGAGGCCGTGCTCGGTGGCGAGGCCCCGGACCGCCTCCCCCAGCGCCCGCCGGCCCGCCGCGTCGAGGCCGGCGGTCGGCTCGTCTAGCAGGACGACCCGAGGCTCCCCGACCAGCGCCATCGCCAGATCCAATGTGCGCAGCACGCCGATTGGGAGACCGGCGGCCGGTCGGTGCGCCACCTCCCGCAGCCCGAAGCGCCGCAGCAGCTCCGCCACCCGCCTGCGCCCCTCCCGACGGCCCAGGTGGTGGAGGTCCGCCATCAGGAGCAGGTTCTCCTCGGCGGTGAGCAGCTTGTCCACCGCCGAGACCTGGCCGACGACACCGATCGCCCGCCGGACCTCACCCGCGCCCCGAGCTCTTCCCACGCCCCGGACCTCACCCGCACCCGCACTCCGCGCCCCGCCCCCTCGCAGGGCCCGGCCCGCTTGCGGGGCCCTGCCCCCTTGCGGAACCCTGCCCGCCCGCTGCACCAGCTCGTGCCCGGCTATCCGCACCACCCCGCCGTCGGCCGGGACAAGCGTGGAGAGGATCCGCACGACGGTGCTCTTCCCGGCTCCCCTCGCCCCGAGGAGTGCGAACACCGTGCCCTCGGGGACCGTCAGGTCGATGCCGTCCAGCACCACTCTCCCCCCGTAGGACTTGGTCAGTCCGGCCACGGAGACCGCCGCCGTGATCGGGGCGGCGGGGACCGGCCTCAGGGTCATGGCTCACGCCTCCTTCGCTACCGGGTACGCCGGGCCGTGACCGGGTGGTCAGGCGCGCCGGATCACGATGTCACCGAGCTGCGTCCGCCCCCGGATCTCGACCCGCTCCGTCGCCTCGCCGGGGCCCGCCGCGGCGCCGAGCGAGTTGCGGAGGCTGCCGAGCTTGGTGTGGACGTCGAGCCAGGCGGCCGTGCCCTCGCGAATGCCGACCTCCAGCTCGCCGATGGCGCTCTGCAGGACGACCCGCCCGCGGACCACCTCACCGATCCGGACGGCGCCCTGGGCCGTCTTGATGTCCACGTCCCCGAGGGCCGCGCCGACCTGGATCTGGCCGTTGGAGGAGTTGACCTTGAGGTCCCCGCCGGCCTCGCCGATCACCGTCTCGCCGTTGAGGTTCTTCACCGTCACCGTGCCCGCCACGGTGCCGATCTCGACCCGGCCGGAGCCGTTGACCTCGGCGTCCCCGTCGGCCCGCCGCAGCCGGACGTCCCCGTGGTCCGTCCGCAGGTGGACGGAGTCCGCGTGCTCGACCTGGATCCGGCCGACCGACGTCCGCACCCGGCAGTCGCCCAGCAGCCCCTCGCAGAGGAAGTCCCCCATCGGGGCGTTGCCGTGGACCTCCGAGCCGGCCGGCAGCTCGACGGTGACGTCGACCGAGCCCGCCCGCCCGAAGAGCGAGCGCTTCTTCGGGCCCTTCACCACCAGGGCGCCGCCCGCGTAACTGACCCTGGTCTGCTCCGCGGCCTTGACGTCCGCCTCGACCGCCGGGTCCGCCGGCCGGACCTCGACCACGGTGTCCGTGCGCTTGCCCGCGGCGATCCGGACGGACGCGATGTCGAACTCGATGGTCGCGCTGATCGGGCCGGGAGTGTCGAAAGAAGGCATGGCTGTCCCGTTCTCTTGGCTCTGATGGATGAACCCGCCGGTCGGACGGGGTGGAAGGAGAAGGAGTGGGAAGCGCGGGACCTAGTGGACCCAGCCGGTGAACCCCTGCCCGGTCGGTGACACCGTCCGCCCGACGGCCCGGACGGGCTCGCCCGGCTCCAGGGCGGCGGCGACGGCGCGCACCAGCCAGGCGTTGGCCGAGAGGCCCTCCTGACCGGCCGCCTCCTCGACCCTGGTCTTGAGGTGGGCGGGCAGACGGAAGTTGATCCGGGCGGTGTTGCCGTCCTCCCCTTCCGGCCCCACCGGTGCCACCGGCGGCGCCACCGGTGCCGGTGACCGCTCACCGGCGTCGTGGAACACCTCCGGCGACGGTGGCGCCATCACCACGAACTCCGGATCCAGCCCCCGGAGCCGGACGTCCACCGAGCCGGGCGCGAGATCACGGGTGACCTCGCCCATCGCGGCGGAGAGGGCGTTGAGAAGGGTGAGCCGCACGGCCGACTCCAGCGGAAGAGTCAGGCGCTCGGCCAGGGCACGGGCTTCGTCCCCGCCCGCACTCGCTGCGACCGCGAGCTCGTTCCGGAGGTTGTCGACGTACGGCGAGAGGTCCATGACCCAAGGATGGCACACCGATGGCGCCACACCAAGCCCTTTTGGCGCCACAACCCGAAAGAGTGGCGCCACACGTCGGCCCGGGCCCCGCCGCCGGACGCACCGCGGGCCGGTACCGTCCAGGACGGCACCGGCCCGCAGGCATTCCAGGGGAAGGTCAGACCGTGCCCCACCCGGCCAGGTGGGCGTCGATCTCGCCGACGATCCGGGCCTTGCCGGCCGGGTCCAGGAAGGAGGCCTCGACCGCGTTGCGCGCCAGCGCGGCGACGCCCGCCTCGTCCAGGTCCAGCAGCCGGGCCGCGACCGCGTACTCGGTGTTGAGGTCGGTGCCGAACATCGGCGGGTCGTCGCTGTTGACGGTGACCAGCAGGCCCGCGTCGACCATCTGCCGGATCGGGTGCTCCTCGATCCGCTCGACCGCGCGGGTCGCGATGTTCGAGGTCGGGCAGACCTCCAGGGCGATCCGGTGCTCGCCGAGGTGGTCCATCAGGGCCGGGTCCCGCACGGCCTGGGTGCCGTGGCCGATGCGCTCGGCGCCGAGCAGCCGCAGGGCGTCCCAGACCGTCTCGGGGCCGGTGGTCTCGCCCGCGTGCGGGACGCTGCGCAGACCGACCGCCCGCGCCCGGTCGAAGTACGGCTTGAACTGCGGGCGCGGCACGCCGATCTCCGGGCCGCCCAGGCCGAAGCTGACCAGGCCCTCGGGGGCGAGGTCGACGGCGAGCCGGGCGGTCTCCTCGGCGGCGGCCAGACCGGCCTCGCCGGGGATGTCGAAGCACCAGCGGAGCACGACGCCGAGGTCCTTCTCGGCCCGCACCCGGGCGTCCTCAATGGCCTCCATGAAGGCGACGTCGGGGATGCCCCGGCTGACCGAGGAGTACGGCGTGATGGTCAGCTCCGCGTACCGGATGTTCTGCCGGGCCATGTCCTCGGCGACGCCGTAGGTCAGCGCGCGGACGTCCTCGGCGTCGCGGATCAGGTCGACGACGCTGAGGTAGACCTCGATGAAGTGGGCGAAGTCGGTGAAGGTGAAGTACTCGGCGAGGGCGGCCGGGTCGACCGGCACCTTCGACCGGCCGCGGTGGCGCGCGGCCAGCTCGGCGACCACCCGCGGCGAGGCCGAGCCCACGTGGTGGACGTGCAGCTCCGCCTTGGGCATCCCGGCGATGAACGCCTCGATGCCCCGGTTCGCGGTGGGGTTTCCGATCCGACTTCCGTCCGGCTGGACCACGGTGGTGCCCTTCTTCTCTACGCGCGTATCAAGCTGTGTCCGCAAGGATAAGCACAGGTGGCTCACCCTCCGAGGGCAACCGCCACGGTGTGGATGAGCAGTCCCGCCAGCGCTCCGACCACGGTCCCGTTGATCCGGATGAACTGCAGGTCACGGCCGACGTTGGCCTCGATCTTGCGGGACGCGTCGTCCGCGTCCCAGCCGGCCACGGTCTCGGAGATCAGCGAGGTGATCTCCGCACGGTAGGTGTCGACGAGGTACTGGGCGGCGTCCTGGAGCCAGCCGTCCACCTTGGCCTGGAGCTTCGGCTCGGTCGCCAGGCGCGCGCCGAAGTCGCGCACGCCGTCACGGATGCGCCGGCGCAGCTCGCTGTCCTCGTCCTCGGCCGCGGTCAGCACCAGGGCGCGGACGGCGGCCCAGGTGGAGGCGATGAGCTCCTGCACCTCGGGGCGGACCAGCAGGTCGGCCTTGGCCCGCTCGACCCGGGCGATGGTCTCCCGGTCGCTCTGCAGTTCGGTGGCGAAGTCGGCGAGGAAGTTGTCGACGGCGCCGCGCGCGGCGTGGTGCGGGTCGTCCCGGATGTCGGTGACGAACCGCATCAGCTCCTTGTAGACCCGCTCGCCGACCTGGTGGTCGAGGAACCTCGGCGTCCAGCCCGGGGTCTTCTGGGTGACCCGCTGGACCACCTCCTCGTGGTTCTCGGTCAGCCAGTCGTGCACCCGGACGGCGATCAGGTCGACCACGCCGTGGTGGCCGCCGTCGGCGACCACCCTGCCGAGCATCCGGCCCATCGGCTCGGCGACCGAGGTGGCGGCGGCCCGCCTGGTCACCGCCTCGCCGACGACCGCCTGGACGTCGTCGTCGCGCAGCACCGCGAGGACGCCGCGCAGCGCGGCCGACGCCTCCTTGGTGACCCGCTCGGCGCTGCCGGGCGCGGCCAGCCACTCCCCCAGCCGGCGGGCGATGCCGAGCGCGGCGAGCCGGCCGCGCACCACCTGGCCGGAGAGGAAGTTGTCGCCGACGAAGTCGCCGAGCGACTTGCCGAAGGCGTCCTTCTTGGTCGGGATGATCGCGGTGTGCGGGATCGGCAGGCCGAACGGACGGCGGAAGAGCGCGGTCACCGCGAACCAGTCGGCGAGCGCGCCGACCATGCCCGCCTCGGCGGCGGCGGCCAGGTAGCCCGCCCAGGCGCCGGCACCGGCCGCCTTCGCCCAGGTGGCCAGGGCGAAGACCAGGGTCGCGAAGGCCAGCAGGCCGGTCGCGATGGTCTTCATCCGGCGGACGCCGCGTCTCTTCTCCTCGTCGGCCGCGGTGAACCGGACCCCGGGCCCGGTCCCGCTGAAGGCATCGTCACTCACCCCGCCAGTCTGCCCGTTGCCGGCGCATGCGGAGGGCGCGCCCCACAAAGACGCGCCCCCGCCGTGGGAACGCCGTGCGCCCGGCCCGGCCACCGGACCGGACGCTCGCCCGCCGCGCCGGGGCCGGTCAGCCGATCGCGACCTCCGCGTACATCCGGGCGATCACGTCCTCGATGGCCGGCTCGCGGACCGACAGGTCGACCATCGGGTACCGGTCGGCGACCGCGGCGACGATCGGGGCGGCGCTCTGCTGGGCCGGGAAGGCCAGCCACTGCCGCGGCCCGTCGACCTTCACCACCCGGGCGCCGGGCACCTCGATCGGCGGCCGCGCCTCGGCGAGGTCGACGACCAGGGTCCGCTCGCTGTCGCCCGCCGCGTGCAGCCCCTCCAGGCCGCCGTCGTAGACGACCCGGCCGTGGTCGATCACCATGACCCGGCCGCAGAGCTGCTCGATGTCGGTGAGGTCGTGGGTGGTGAGCAGCACGGTGGTGCCCTCGTCGCGGTTGACCTCGCGCAGGAAGTCGCGCACCCGGCCCTTGCTCACCACGTCCAGCCCGATGGTGGGCTCGTCCAGGTAGAGCACCTGCGGGTCGTGCAGCAGCGCCGCCGCCAGGTCCCCGCGCATCCGCTGGCCGAGCGAGAGCTGGCGCACCGGGGTGTCCAGCAGGGCGCCGAGGTCGAGCAGTTCGACGCAGCGTCGGAGGTTGGCCCGGTATCGGTGCTCGGGGATGCGGTAGATCCGGCGGGCCAGCTCGTAGGAGTCCCGGAGCGGGAGGTCCCACCAGAGCGTGGTGCGCTGCCCGAAGACGACGCCGATCCGGCGGGCCAGCGCGACGCGCTCCCGGGCCGGGTCGACGCCGGCGACGCGCAGCCGGCCGCCGGAGGGCACCAGGATGCCGGTGAGCATCTTGATGGTGGTGGACTTGCCCGCGCCGTTCGGGCCGATGTAGCCGACGCATTCGCCGGCCTCCACCGTGAAGCTCAGCCCGTCCACCGCGCGGACCTCGCGCTTCTCGCGCTTCAGCCGGCCGGCCTTGGCGCGGACGGTGAAGGTGCGGCGGACGTCGTCGAGTTCGATCAGTGCCATGGGAGTCCTGCTTTCGGAGGGGGTTCGGGGCCGGGTCAGCTGCCGGTGCCGCGGTAGGCCCGCAGCCCGGCGCGCCAGGCCAGCCCGGCCGCCACCAGTGCGAGGACGGCGGCGATCGGCGAGGCGTACTGGAAGGCGGTCGGCAGGCCGAGCGGGTCGGGCCGGTCGAGGATCCGCAGCGCGGGCAGCCAGTTGACGAAGGCCAGCGGGACGCCGAACACGGTGCCCGCCACCAGCTCCTTGGCGAAGACGGTCGGCGGGTAGTGCAGCACGGTGGCGCCGCCGTAGGTGAAGGCGTTCTGGATCTCCTTGGCCTCGCCCCACCAGAACTGGAGGGTGGCGAAGCCCACGAACACCGCGGCGAAGATCGCCGTGCCGCAGACCAGCAGGGACGGGACGAGCAGCACCCGGTCCCAGGTCCAGTCGACGTCCAGGGCGGCCAGCGACCAGGCCAGCACCCCGACCGCCTGCACCGGCCGGCCGATCCGGCGCAGCGAGAAGCGCTCGGCGCAGACCTGGGCCAGCGCCGGGGCGGGCCGGATCAGCATGGTGTCCAGCGTGCCCGCCCGGATCCGCTGGCCCAGGCCGTCGACGCTGCCGACCAGCAGGTTGGCCATGCCGAGCGCGAAGCCCGAGGTGCCGTAGAGGAAGCCGAGCTCGGGCAGGGTCCAGCCGCCGAGCCGGTCGGTGTGCCGGAACATCAGGATCACCACGACGAAGTCGAGGAAGGTGATCACCAGGTTGGCGGCGAGCATCAGCACGAAGGACGCCCGGTAGGACATCGTCGCCCTGGTCCACATCGCGGCGGTGAGCCACCAGGCGCGCAGCGCCCAGCGGGTCCGGGCGAGCAGGCCCCGCTCGGTCGGGAGCGGACCGGTGGGGAGCGGGTCGTTCGGGAGCGGGTCGCCTCCGGCGGGCGGGGCCGCGGCGCGGGCGAGGGTCGGCTCAGCCACCCTGGACCACCACCTTGCGGGTCGCGAGCAGCTGGACGCCCCGGCCGAGGAGGACCAGCCCGAGGCCCCAGACGAGTTGGAAGCCGAGCGCCCCGAGCAGCGCGGCCCCGGTCGAGCGCTCCAGGAAGACGTCGGTCGGCACCTGGATCAGCGCGGCCCACGGCAGCACCGGCGCGATCTCGCCGAGCAGGCCGGGGAAGAGCGCCAGCGGCAGCAGCATCCCGGAGAAGAACATCGACACCACCAGCATCACCGAGCGCACCCCCTCCGAGTCGTGCAGCCAGAAGCCGGTGAGCGAGACGAGGAAGCGCAGCCCGAAGCTGACCACCACCGCGAGCAGCACCGACAGCAGGAAGTACAGCCAGGTCAGCGGGTGTTCGGGCAGCCGGACCCGGAAGACCAGCGCCCCCGCCAGCATCGGCAGGGTGCCGCGGGCGAGCAGGTGGTAGCCGGCCCGGCCGAGGTCGGTGGCCAGCCACCAGCCCTGGAAGTCCACCGGGCGGTAGAGGTCGATGGCGATGTCGCCGCTGCGGAACCGGTCCTGGACGTCGTCCTGGAAGCCGCCGCCCCAGACCGCGACGGTGACCAGCAGCGCCTGGCTGACCCAGATGTAGGTGACGGCGGCGCTCTGGTCGTAGCCGCCGAGACCGGGCCGGGCCTGCCAAAGGGCGACGAAGGTGTAGGCGAGGATGAAGCCGAAGACGGTGTTGGTGAAGGCCCCGGCCAGGGTGGCGGCCCGGTAGGTGGCGTAGCGGCGGAAGGCTCCGCGGGCGATGGCGAGGTAGAGCGCCACCGCGGCGCCCGGGCCGCCGGCGGCGCCCGCGGGATGTGGAGCACCACGGGGACCGGGATCGGGAGGGTGTCGGAACCGCGACTCGGCGGGAAGAGCGTTCGACATATTGTCTCCTTATCGACAAATAGGAGCGGGCAGGTGTCCCCGGGGACACCGGCGCACGCGGACCGGCCCCGACCGGCCCCACCCGGGGGGGGGTGCCGGGTCAGGCGGGCGGAGCTGCCCGAACTGGGTGCGCTATGTGGTTCGCACCTTTCACCGTACCTCCGGCGATCTTCCCGCGCACCCGGTTATTCCAACGCCTGATCACGGGTCAAATAGCACATAATCGCGGCATGACCTTGAGGGCAGACCACAGCACCCGGCGCAGCGCCAGACGGGCCGCCCGCCGCGAAGCCCGCCGCGCCAAGCCGCTGTGGCGCCGGCTCCTGCCCACCTGGCGGGTCACCCTCGGCGCGCTCACCGCGACCCTGCTGCTCGCCGTCGGCTCCTTCGCCGTGCTCTACCTCATCGTCCCCGTGCCCGACGCCAACGCCCACGCCGTCGCCCAGAACAACATCTACCTCTACGCCGACGGCACCACCGAGATCGCCCGCACCGGCGCCGTGAACCGCACCGACGTCGCGATCGACCAGATCCCGCTCGACACCCGGCACGCCGTCGTCTCCGCCGAGGACCGCACCTTCTACCGCAACGGCGGCATCGACCTGAAGGGCATGGTCCGGGCCGGCTGGAACACCCTCACCGGACGCGGCACCCAGGGCGGCTCCACCATCACCCAGCAGTACGTCAAGAACTACTACCTGACGCAGGACCAGACCATCGAACGCAAGGGCCGCGAACTCTTCATCGCGCTCAAGGTCGACCAGCAGCGCAGCAAGGACCAGATCCTCACCGGGTACCTCAACAGCAGCTACTTCGGCCGGGGCGCCTACGGCATCCAGAGCGCCGCCCACGCCTACTACGGCACCGACGTCTCCCGCCTCACCCTCCCCCAGGGCGCCTACCTCGCCGCGCTGCTCCAGGCCCCCAGCGCCTACGACGTCAAGACCGCCACCCCCGCCAACCGCGAGAAGGCCGTCGCCCGCTGGAACTACACCCTCGACGGCATGGTCCAACTCGGCTTCCTCAGCCCGGCCGACCGCGCCGCCACCACCTTCCCCGACCCGATCGACCCCCAGCCCGCCACCGGGCTCAAGGGCCAGTCCGGCTACCTGGTCGGCGTCGCCGACGACTACCTCGTCTCCGCCGGCATCATCGACGCCGCCACCCTCAAGTCCGGCGGCTGGCGCATCACCACCACCTTCGACAAGCCCCGCCAGGACGCCTTCGTCCAGGCCGTCCAGCAGGAACTCACCGCCGAACTCGACCCCGGGGCCCGGCCCGCCACCGACACCGACGTCCGGGTCGCCGGCGCCTCCGTCGAACCCGCCACCGGCCGGGTCGTCGCCGTCTACGGCGGCCCCGACTACGCCAAGCAGCCCTACAACGACGTCCTGCGCCAGGACAACCAGATCGGCTCCACCTTCAAGGCCTTCGACCTCGCCGCCGGCCTCACCTCCGGCCGCAGCAGCGGCGACGGCCGCCCGATCACCACCGAGACCCGCTACGACGGCACCAGCGAACGCCCCGTCACCGGCGGCCCCACCCCGTACGCCCCGCCCAACGAGGACGGCATCGACTACGGCAGCATCACCCTGCGCTACGCGATGGTGAAATCCGTCAACTCGGTGTACGCCCAGGAGGGCGTCGACGCCGGACTCGCCCACGTCCGCGACACCGCCGTCCGGCTCGGCATCCCCGACAACGTCCCCGGCATGGACCCGGCCAACACCTCGATGACGCTCGGCACCGCCACCCCCAGCGCCCTCAACCTGGCCGGCGCCTACGCCGGCCTCGCCAACCACGGCCAGACGTACGCCCCCTGGTCGGTCGGCAAACTCGAACGCGTCAACTCCGGCGGCGCCATCGACGTCCCCAAGATGCCTGAACACGTCCCCACCAACGCCCTCGACCGGGGCGCCGCCGACGCCGTCACCGACGTCCTGCGCGACGTCGTCAGCACCCGCGGCACCGGCGCCGCCGCCCTCGACCTCGGCCGCCCCGCCGCCGGCAAGACCGGCACCACCGACTCCAACCTCTCCGCCTGGTTCGCCGGCTTCACCCCCGAACTCGCCACCACCGTCGGCCTGTTCCGGGAGAACCCGAAGACCCACGCCAAGGAGCCGCTGTCCGGCACCGCCGGCTACGAACGGATCAACGGCGGCGCCTTCCCCACCCGGATCTGGACGGCCTACATGGCCGACGCCCTCGACGGCACCGACGTCCAGCGCTTCGACCTCCAGACCGGCCGCGGCAGCACCCAGACCGGCGGGCCGACCGGCAGCGGCTCCCCCTCCCCGTCGCCGTCGCCCAGCGCCACGGCCACCGCCACCACCGCGCCGACGCACACCCCGACGCCGTCCGCCCCCGCCCCGCCCAGCCCCAGCGGCCGGCCCACCGAGACGGCGCCGGCGCCCAGCCCCGAGGCCCCCGCCCCGACCGGCACCCCGGAACAGCCGCCCGCGCCCACCAACCGACCCACCGCGCCGCCGCGGCCGACGCACACGCCGACCGCGCCCCCGAGCACCCCGCCCCCGGCCGGCGACACCAGCACCCCGCCGACCCGCCCGGCCACCGCCCAGCCCCCCGCACCGGCCGACGGACACCCCGCCGGACAGGCCCCTTAGCGCCCGGAGCCCAGAGCCCTCTATCGGCGCCCGCAGGACCTCAGCACCTCAGGACACCAGCTCCCGCTCCAGCGGCGTCCGGAACCGCGGCGTCACCCGCACCTGGCCCAACCAGCCCGCCAACCGCGCCGCCTCCACCTCGACCGCCGCCCGCGCCTCGGCCCCGGCATCCGCCAGGAACCGCCACACCAGCTCACCGCCGGGGCGCTGCGCCCAGCCGCCGACCACCCGGCCGCACCACCAGAGCGTCGGCCCCGCGTTGCCCGCCCGGTCGAACAGCGCCGGCACGTCCTCGGGCCGCAGGTACCAGTCCCGCCCGCGCCAGCCCATCACCGTCGGATCCAGCGCCGGCAGCAGCGCCGCCCACGGCTCCGGCTCCGCCACCGGCCCGTCGTCCCCCGGCAGCACCAGGCCCGCCACCGCGCCGGCCAGCGCCACCTCCACCGCGCCGACGTCCCCCAGCGCCCTGCGGGTGTCCCCCAGCGTCCAGCCCGTCCACCACTTCACGTCCTCGACCGTCGCCGGACCGTACGCCGCCAGCCAGCGCCGGACCACCTCGGCCTTCGCCTCCCGCACCGGCACGTCCGGCCACTGCGGCACCGGCGCCCACGGATAGCTGCTGCTCAGCCACGAACCGCGCGGCCGGGCGCGCCGCACGTGCCCGTCCGAGGCCAGCAGCCGCAGCAGCCGGCTGCCCACGCTCTGCCGGGCCTCGTACGGCTTGCCCTGCGCCATCAGCATCGTCTCGCGCAACGCCGGTACGTCCTCGGCGAGTTCGGACGTCGTCGCCTCGCCCCGCACGGCCAGCGCCGCCAGCACGGCCCGCTCCGTCGCGGCCAGCCGCGGCTCGTCCCACCCCTCGGCGAACTCCCGCAGGTGCTTCACCAGCGTGGCCCGCTCCTTGACCGCGATCGCCCGCGCCGCCGCGGAGCTGACGTACGGGGCGAACTCCTCCGTCACCGCGAAGAGGGTGCGCCGCATCGACAGCAGCTTCACCAGCGAGACGTCCTCGTACAGCGCCCGCTCGACCTCCGCCGCCGACGGCTCGGCCAGCCGCGCGCAGGCCGACAGGTAGACCGTCGCCGCGTCCGTGGCGTGCAGCCCGACGACCGCGTCCGCCGCCTCCTCCACCCGCGCCGCCCGCTCGGCCCGCGCCAGCAGGTGCCGCCGCCCGACCCGGGCCCGGCGCTGGTCGTCACCGATCGAAGGTACCCCGCCCGAAGGCACACCGCTGCTCATGCCCGGACCCTACTGCCGGCCCCCGACAACCGCCCGGACACGACGTTGCGGGCCGCCGCGCCCTCGGCGCGCCGACCCGCCAGGAAAGCCCTCACGGGGCGCCCGCCCGGACCCTCAGAGGTACAGCCCGGTCGAGCCCTCCGCGTCGCCGAAGCGCATCGCGGCCACCGCGTGCAGGTCACGCTCGCGCAGCAGCACGTAGGTGGCGCCGCGGACCTCGACCTCCAGCTTGTCCTCCGGGTCGTACAGCACGCGGTCACCGGGCTCCACCGAGCGGACGCTCTGGCCCACCGCGACGGCCTCGGCCCAGGTGCACCGCTTGCTGAGCTCCGCGGTGGCCGGGATGAGGATGCCGCCGGTCGAGCGGCGCTCGCCCTCGCTGCCCTCGGTCTTCACCAGGACGCGGTCGTGCAGCATCTTGATCGGCAGCTTCTCGCCCAGCCGGTCGTGGCGCGGCGGGTCCTGCTCGGGGGAGGTGGTCCGCCGGTTCGGTTCGTCGTTCGTACTCACGACCCCGAAGGTACCGCTCCGCGGCGCCCCGCGTGACCCCGGACCGGCATCCGGCGGGCCGGGTGCGGTGGCACCCGGCCCGGCAGGACCCCGCCGCTCAGCCCTTGCGGCGCTTGCGGGCCGAGGCGACCAGCAGCACCAGGCCCACGCCGACCAGCGCGGCGGGCACGATCCGCTCCTTGCGCGGCTGCCCCTTCTCGTCCACGAACTGCGCCCTCGCCTGCTCGACCAGCCCGCTGGCCGCCACGTACACCCGGCCGGCCTTCTCCTCCACGGAGGCCACGGCCTTCGCCTTGACCTGGGCCGTGATGGTGCTCGGGTGGACGCGCATGGCGAGCTCGTCCAGGGTCGCGGCCAGCTGGGTGCGGGTGCGGGTGATGTCCGCCTCGATCTGAGCCGTCGTCCGCGCCGACTTGTCCTTCGTGCTCGCCTCGCCCACTCGGGCCACCCCAATTCACTGATGTTGTCCTGTGCGACTGACCCAGTTTGTCAGCTGCCGCCCCGGCCCGCGCGGCCCCACCCACCATCGGAGGTAAGTTGACCGTGGTACGACCACCCGTCCACGCACCAGGAGAGTCCCCCGTGAGTGAGCGTCTCCAGCCCGGCGACACCGCACCCGCCTTCAGCCTGTCCGACGCCGACGGCAACCAGGTGTCCCTCGCCGGCCACCTCGGCCGGAAGGTGATCGTCTACTTCTACCCCGCCGCGCTCACCCCCGGCTGCACGAAGCAGGCCTGCGACTTCACCGACAACCTGGAGGTCTTCGCGGGCGCCGGGTACGACGTCATCGGCATCTCGCCGGACAAGCCGGAGAAGCTGGGCAAGTTCCGCGAGGCCGAGGACCTCAAGGTCACCCTGCTCTCCGACCCGGAGAAGAAGGTGCTGGAGGCCTACGGCGCGTTCGGCGAGAAGAAGCTGTACGGCAAGACCGTCACCGGGGTGATCCGCTCCACCGTGATCGTCGACGAGCACGGCAAGGTCGAGCACGCCCTGTACAACGTCAAGGCCACCGGCCACGTCGCCAAGCTGCTGCGCGACCTCAAGGTCGAGGCGGCCTGACAGCCGCCCCCGCGGGGGCGGAAACGAAGCGGTGGCGGCGCACCCCCCGACCGGGTGCACCGCCACCGCGTCTCTCACCTCAGCGAGCCACGCTCATCGGATGGACCGATCAGCAGGCCCCGAGGTCGCTCCAGACACCCCACGAGCCACTGGCACTGGGGTCGTCGCCCTTGGTCCACCACTTGTTCTGGTAGTAGTGCCCCTTCCAGGACACCTTGGTGGTGGACGCGTAGGTGGTGCCCGCGTCCCAGCCCGGCGCGCCCGTGCAGGCACCCGAGGTCGGGGTCGCGGTCGGGGTCACCGTGGGCGTGACGGTCGGCGTCACCGTGGGCGTGACCGTCGGGGTCACGGTGGGCGTCACGGTCGGCGTGACCGTGGGCGTCACGGTCGGCGTGACCGTCGGCGTCGCGGTCGGCGTCGCGGTGCCGCCGCCCGTGCTGCCGCGGGTCAGGTCGCCCTTCAGGCCGTACAGCGTGCCGGCGACGTTGACCGTCCAGTTCGACGGCGTCGAGACCGGCAGGTAGTAGACGAAGTCCAGGTCCACCGAAGCGCCCGGCGCCAGCGACTGCCAGCCCGGCAGCTTCACCGAGACGCGGTTGTAGGTGCCCTTGAGGCCGCCCACGTTGCCCGGACCGGGGTTGTCCTGCTTGATGACGGTCAGCCCGAAGCCGGACTGGTCCTTGGCGTTGCCCGGGGCCGAGTTGCCGTAGTCGAACTGGAACTCGGTCCCGCCCGGCAGGGTCAGCGTCGAGTTGTTGACGATGTGGATCTTCGGGTTGATCGGGTAGTTCGAGTCGCCCAGCGCGAAGTTGGTGAACGACACGTCGACCGGCAGGGTCTGCTGCGGCAGCGCGATCGTCGAGCGGGTCGCGTTGTACGGCGAGGCCGCCTTGAACTTGTCGTACATCAGCGAGGTCAGCGTCGAGCCGGGCACGTACTGGCCCTTGCCGCCGTTGGCCGCCGCGTCCCACTTGTAGTCGCCCGCGAGCTCCCAGATCATCGCGCCGCCGGCGCCCTGGTTGACGATGTAGTCCGCCTTGGCGGCCACCGACTGCTCGTCCTCGGTGGAGAGGAACACCTTCTTGGTGTCGTTCCACAGCCACGGCGCCACCAGGGTGGAGCTGTAGTTGCGGGTGTAGGTGCCCTGCAGGGCGGTGTCGGTCACGCCGTACTTGGAGAGGTAGTCGGGCACGATGCCCTTCTCCAGGTTCTTCGCGTGCCACATCGGGTTCGAGCCCGCCGGGGACTCCTTGCCCGCGTCGTCCTTGTCGTTCCAGATGTTGTCGATGCCGACCGCGCCGTCACCGCACGAGGTCAGCCCGGCGCCCACCGGGCAGGTGGTCGCGGACGCGGTGCCCCAGAGGCCGTTGGTCCCGCCGGTGACGTTCTTGAACCCGCGGGTGTAGTACGGCAGGCCGACGTTGATCCGGCCGCCCGGCATCGAGCCGCGGAAGTAGTGGTACGACCAGTCGGCGTTCAGGTAGCCGATGCCGCCGTACTGGCCGGTGCCGTACACGTTGGCCGCCGCCAGCTCGCCGTCCTTGCCGTCGTCGAACAGCGAGGCGTTCGGGCCGACGTACTTGTTCCAGGCGCCGTGCAGGTCGTACGACATGATGTTGACGTAGTCCAGGTACTGCGCGATCTGGAAGGTCTCCATGCCGCGCAGCAGGTAGCCGGACGACGGGGCCGCGACCGAGAGCAGGTAGTGCTTGCCGTCGGCGGCGCCGGCCCGGTCCAGCTTCTCGCGCAGCGTCTTCATCAGCGCCGCGTAGCCCTTGGCCAGCGAGGCCCGCTTGCCGTTGGCGAGCTGCCAGTCCAGCGGGTTGCCCGCGTCCTTCATCGAGGTCGGGTACTCGTAGTCGACGTCGACGCCGTTGAAGCCGTACTTCTTGATGAAGTCGACCGAGGAGTTGGCGAAGGCGTCGATGCCCGCCTGGTTGACGCTGCCGTCCGGGTTGACCGTCAACGAGTAGAAGCCGCCGGAGTTGACGCGCTTGCCGTCGTCGCCGAAGTACCCGCCGGTCTCGGTCCAGCCGCCCACCGAGATCATGGTCTTGACGTTCGGGTGCTGCTTCTTGAACTTCGTCAGCAGGTTGAAGTGGCCCTTGTAGGGCAGCGACGGGTCCAGCTCGGCGCCGGGCACGCCCGGGAAGGAGATCCCGGTCGCCTCGTTCTTGTCGTTGTCGGTGCCGACCGAGATCTTGTTGTCGCTGCCGACGTGCCCGAACGCGTAGTTCAGGTGGGTGACCTTGTCCCAGGGGATGTCGCTCACCAGGTAGGGCGGGGTCCCGTCCTTGCCGGTACGCCAGCCGGTGAAGTAGCCGATGACCCGGCGCTGGTGGTCCGCGCCCATCTTCTCGCGGCCCTCGGTGTCGTAGACGCTGCAGTACGGGACGTCCACCCCGGGCGTCTGGTACATGCCGTCCGGCCGACAGGCCGCGTTGTCGACGGTGGCGGACGCCTGCGAGGGCGCCGCACCCAGCGTCGCCATCAGCAGGCCGGCCAGGCCGGCGACCGCCAGCGAGGCCATGCCCGCCCGGGCGGCCGGGTTCTTGGAATGCCGGGCAGCGGTGGGACGCCGCTCGGCCGTGCTTCGGATCAACACTCGGTCCTCCGGGAGAGAGTGTCGGCGCATGCCTGTGGGGGAGCACGCACGTGGGGGAATGCAGATTGGCGCTGAAGCTATGTGGTCTGAACCACAAAGGTCAATAGGTCTGTACCAATTGGTAATCAAATCCCCAACAACACCGGTCGAACGGCTGATACCCGTCGGTCAGCCGTCCGCATGCCGACGACTGTGCCGGGCCACCCGGACCCGCGTCCCACAGGCCGTCGAACACCACGCCCGACGCGCGTGCCGCTGCAGGAAGAACAGGATGCAGCCCGGCGCCGGACAGGCCCGCACCAGCTCCCGCCGACCCCCCGTCAGCAACTCCACCGCCGCCTGCGCCACCCGCCCCAGCAGCACCGCCCCACGCTCCCCCGCGGCCGTCCGGTGCACCCCCCGCGCGTCCGCCCCCGGCCCCAGCTCCACCCACCCCGGCGCCGCCCGCACCGCCGCGTTCACCACCGCCACGTCCGCCGCCCCCGCCGGCTCACCCGCCACCACCGCCGTCAGCACCGCCCGCAGCGCCCCGCGCAGCTCCAGGAACGCCGCCAGCTCCGCCGGCCCCGGCGACCCGGCCGGGACGCTCGCCAGGTCCAGCTCGACGGCGTGCCGGTCCACCCAGACCGCCAGGTCCGACGGCTCCACCAGAACGTCCACCAGATGCCCGCGCAGACCACCCCGCACGAAGGTGCTGTTCACCAGATCCAGTGCGAGATGCTCGCCGCCGACCGGCATCTCGTCCACCGCGCCACGCTCCACCATGCCCATGCCTAACGGTAACGCCACTTGCCACCGGTTAGCCAAAGCCCACAGACTAACGCTTACCTGCCGTCTCAAGCGTTAGGAAGTGCCTTCGCCATGCCCCTTTCCAGCCAAGCCCCCGCCCGACCCGCCCCCACCGCCGTCCTCACCTCCACCGCCACCGCCGTCGCCGCCCTGCTCACCCTCGCCGCCCTCGGCACCCTCACCGGCCAACCCCTCCTCATCCCCCCGCTCGCCGCCTCCATGGCCCTCATCGCCGGCGCCCCCACCCTCCCCCTCGCCCAACCCCGCAGCGTCATCGGCGGCCAACTCGTCTCCGCCCTCACCGGCTACGCCGTCCTCGCCGCCACCACCCCCGCCTACTGGTCCGCCGCCCTCGCCGGCGGCCTCGCCCTCGGCGCCATGACCCTCGCCCGCACCCCCCACTCCCCCGCGGCCGCCACCGCCGTCATCGTCACCCTCACCGCCCCCGACCCGACCCGCTTCCTCCCCCTCCTGCTCCTCGCCACCCTGCTGCTTACCGCCACCGGTCTCGCCGCCGCCCGCCTCACCCGCCGCACCTACCCGACGTACTGGTGGTGACCCGTAACCACCCCGCCCCCCAATCGTTCGCCCCCACGGGGGACGGGCGCACACAGGCCCGAAGGGGGACGACCATGCCGGTCAAGTACACCCGTGAGCTGCTGGCGACCACCGCGGCAGCCGCCGCTTCACTCGACGAGATGCTGGCCGCCCTGGGGAGGGAGCCGAACCGGGAGAGCCGCAAGTACCTGCGACGCAGGCTGACCGAGTTCGCGATCGACACGTCGCACTTCCGCCCGACCGGAACCGTCTACACCCGCGAACTCCTCCAGGAGGCGGTCTCGGCCTCGTACAGCGTGGCGGGCGTGGTGCGCCACCTCGGCCAGCGCCAAGCCGGGGGCACCCAGGCGCACATCGGCCGCCGGATCAAGGTGTTCGGCATCGACACCTCGCACTTCACCGGGCAGGCCCACAGCCGCGGGAAGCGGTTCCCCAGCAGGATCCCGGCCGAACAACTCCTCGTCCAGCGCCCCTCGGAGGCCAAGCGGCTTCCGGGGGTGCGCATCCGCCAGGCCCTTTCGGAGCTCGGCCGGCCGGAGTCGTGCGAGTCCTGCGGCACCGGGCCGGAGTGGCGGGGCCGCCCGCTCACGCTGGAGGTCGACCACATCAACGGGGACTGGTCCGACAACCGCCCGGACAACCTCCGGCTGCTCTGCCCGAACTGCCATGCCGTCACCCCCACGTACTGCGGGCGCAACAAGAACAGGCGCGCGAAGCCCGCACCCCAACGCACCGAGGGAGAAACGGCTGTGCCCGAAGGCCGCGCAAACCCCTAGACTGGAGGCCATGCGGCCTTGGCGGAACTGGCAGTCGCGCTGGACTTAGGATCCAGTGGGAGAAATCCCGTGAGGGTTCGAGTCCCTCAGGCCGCACCAGCCTTTGAATCGAAGGCCCACCCGGAATGATCTCCCGGGTGGGCCTTCGTCGTTCTCGATGACCCGTCAGCCCAGCAGGTCCTTCAGGACCGGGGCCAGGGCGCGGAAGGCCTTGCCGCGGTGGCTGATGGCGTTCTTCTCCGCCGCCGTCAGTTCGGCGCAGGTGCGGGTCTCGCCCAGGGGCTCCAGGATCGGGTCGTAGCCGAAGCCGCCCTCTCCGGCCGGGGCCGTCCGCAGGGTGCCGAGGAGGCGGCCCTCGACGACGCGCTCGGTGCCGTCCGGCAGGGCCAGGGCGGCGGCGCAGAAGAAGTGGGCGCCGCGGTGCTCCGGGGCGATGTCGCCGAGCTGGGCCAGCAGCAGGTCCAGGTTGGCGCGGTCGTCGCCGTGCTTGCCGGCCCAGCGGGCGGAGAAGATGCCGGGCGCGCCGCCGAGGACGTCGACGCAGAGGCCGGAGTCGTCGGCGACCGCGGGCAGGCCGGTGGCCTGCGCGAGGGCGTGTGCCTTGAGCAGCGAGTTCTCGGCGAAGGTGACGCCGGTCTCGCGGACGTCCGGGATCTCCGGGTAGGCATCGGCGCCGACCAGTTCGACGTCGAGGCCGGCCTCGCCGAGGATGGCGCGGAGCTCGGCGACCTTGTTCTGGTTGCGGGTGGCGAGAATCAGACGGGTGGACATGAACCCACCCTAACCGGACGTCAGCCGGTGCAGACCTGGGTGAGGTTGCCGGCGGCGTCGCCGAGCGGCTTCAGGTCGGGGGCCTGCTTGGCGTTGATGGCCTGCTGAACCTTGCCGACCTGGGTGTTGAGGTCGGTGATGGCCTTGGCGACGTCGGTGTTCTTGGAGTTCTTGCCGAGGTCGTCGAGGTCGTTCTTGAGCTTCTGCAGGGCCTGGCCGGCGGCGGCCGAGTCGTTGCTGGCGTTGTTGAAGGCGGTGGTGACGTCGCTGATGTCCCCGGTGATGCGGACCGCCGTGTTGCCGCAGTCGAGCGCCTTCTGGGCGGCCGAGCAACTGACCGCGCTGAGCGGGAGGATGGCGATCAGGCCGGCCACGGCGAGGGTGGCGGGGCGGGCGATGCTCTGGGGCATCCGGTCCTCCTGGGTGCGCGGGTTCCGGAACGGAATGACGCGCCCCCGGGGGTGCGCGGTTCCCACAACGGGGTGCTGCGGGAACCGTAAGGGCTCCGGGCCCGGCCTGTACAGCGCTGGTGTCGCGGTTCGGCCACGCGCCGGAGCCCCTTCGGGCACCGGTGGTGGGCTCAGCCCTCCAGGGCCTTGCGCTGGATCTCGTCCAGCTCGGCGCAGCCGAGGGTGCCGAGGTCCAGGAGCTGGTCGAGCAGGGCGCGGTCGAAGGGGGCGCCCTCGGCGGTGCCCTGGACCTCGACGAAGCGGCCGTCGGAGGTGCAGACGATGTTCATGTCGGTCTCGGCGCGGACGTCCTCCTCGTAGCGGAGGTCGAGCATCGGGACGCCGTCGATGATGCCGACGCTGACGGCGCTGACGCCGCCGGTGATGGGCTGGCCCTTGGCGCGGAGGATCTTCTTCTCGCGGGCCCAGGAGACGGCGTCGGCGAGGGCGACGTAGGCGCCGGTGATGGCGGCGGTGCGGGTGCCGCCGTCGGCCTGGAGGACGTCGCAGTCGAGGACGATGGTGTTCTCGGCGAGGGCGCGGTGGTCGATGACGGCGCGCAGCGAGCGGCCGATGAGGCGGCTGATCTCGTGGGTGCGTCCGCCGATGCGGCCCTTGACGGCCTCGCGGTCGCCGCGGGTGTTGGTGGCGCGCGGGAGCATGGAGTACTCGGCGGTGACCCAGCCCTCGCCGCTGCCCTTGCGCCAGCGCGGGACGCCTTCGGTGACGCTGGCGGTGCACAGCACCTTGGTGTCGCCGTAGGAGATGAGGACGGAGCCTTCGGCGTGCTTGCTCCAGCCCCGCTCGATGGTGATGGGGCGGAGCTGGTCGGGGGTGCGGCCGTCGATGCGTGACATAGGCACCGAGCGTAGTCGGTCCGGTCGGGTGGTTCCGGCAGGGTCGGACGGGTCGTCGGCGGTGCCCTGCGGGCCTGTGGCGGGGTGCCCGAACGGTTGTGCCCGGTGCGCCGGACGGCGCCGGCCCGCCGTCCACGGGGGTGGGCGGCGGGCCGGGTGGTGCCGAGCCTGGTGGTGCCGAGCCTGGTGGGCTCAGCTCACATCATGTCCTCGATGTCGGCGGCGATCGGGTCGGCGTCGGTGCCGATGACGACCTGGATCGCGGTGCCCATCTTGACGACGCCGTGGGCGCCGGCGGCCTTCAGCGCGGCCTCGTCGACGAGGGAGGCGTCCTTCACCTCGGTACGCAGGCGGGTGATGCAGCCTTCGACCTCTTCGATGTTGTCGATGCCGCCCAGACCGGCGACGATCTTCTCAGCCTTGCTGGCCATCTGATTTCTCCCTCTGTCTCGGCCCGTCGGCTGCTCTGCCGGGTGCCGTCCTGCGCTGTGCGGGGTGCCCCGGCCGCCGGCCGGGGTCGTCGCTGTCGGTGCTGACGCGGGTTCAGCTGCCGTCGCGCTGCGCCGCAGCGCGACCAGCATCACCCGAGTTGGACCGATCTGCCACGTTAGTCCACTTTTGGCCCATTCCGGCGCGCACGGTCTGGATCTTCGTCCGAGGATGACGATCAGCGGGGCTTCTACCCCGGTGCGCGCGGCCTGCCTCCCAAAGTGGTCTACACCAATATATGTGTACTCCGATGAACGCAGGAAGCGCCCCGGGTGTTCCTGAGCCCCGTCCGAGGGTCCCCCAGGGGGCCAGCGCTCGGCAACTGCTCTCGGAGGGCGAAGGATGAGTTCGGCAGGCGCCACAGCCCCGCGGACCACGTGGTGGCACACCTTCTACGGCGGACTCCAGAAGATGGGCCGCTCGCTCCAGCTGCCGGTCGCCGTGCTGCCGGCGGCGGGCATCCTCAACCGGCTCGGACAGCCCGACGTGTTCGGGAAGGACGGCCTCGGCTGGGACGACGTCGCCAAGGTGTTCGCGGCGGCCGGCGGCGCTCTGCTGGACTCCTCACTGGGCCTGCCGCTGCTGTTCTGCATCGGGGTCGCGATCGGCATGGCCAAGAAGGCGGACGGCTCCACGGCGCTGGCGGCCGTGGTGGGCTTCCTGGTCTTCTACGCCGTGCTGCACGCCTTCCCGGAGGACTGCAAGCTGCCGACCGTCCTGGTCGGCAACCAGTGCGTGGACTTCACCTCGGCCAAGTCGGCCGCCGCGACCTACCAGAACCCGGGCGTCCTGGGCGGCATCCTGATCGGCCTGCTGTCGGCGTGGCTCTGGGTGCGCTACCACCGCACCCGGCTGGTCGACTGGCTCGGCTTCTTCAACGGCCGCCGGCTCGTCCCGATGATCACCGCCGTGGTCGGCATGCTGCTGGCGGTGCTGGCGGTCTGGGCCTGGCCGCCGATCGGCCGCGCCTTCAACGACGTGAGCCAGTGGCTGGCCGACCTGGGCGCGGGCGGCGCCGGCATCTTCGGCGTGGCCAACCGCGTACTGCTGCTGATCGGCATGCACCAGTTGCTGAACACCTTCGTCTGGTTCCAGTTCGGCGACTTCACCAAGCCCGACGGCATGGTCGTGCACGGCGACATCCCGCGCTTCCTGGCCGGTGACCCGACGGCGGGCCAGTTCACCTCCGGTTTCTTCCCGATCATGATGTTCGCCCTGCCGGCGGCGGCGCTGGCGATGGCGCACGCGGCCAAGCCGCACCGCCGCAAGGAGATCTACGGGCTGATGCTCTCGGTCGGCCTGACGTCCTTCGTGACCGGCGTCACCGAACCGATCGAGTACTCCTTCGCCTATGTCGCGCCCGCGCTGTACGCGGTGCACGCGCTGCTGACCGGCGCCTCGATGGCGATCACCTGGGCGCTCGG
Organism: Kitasatospora sp. NPDC028961; assembly: GCF_055564815.1. NCBI lineage: Bacteria > Bacillati > Actinomycetota > Actinomycetes > Kitasatosporales > Streptomycetaceae > Kitasatospora > Kitasatospora sp. NPDC028961. The sequence goes on from NZ_JBVHVO010000012.1 coordinate 123,715, forward strand.
GGTGCACGACGGGTTCAGCTTCTCGGCCGGCCTGATCGACTACGCGATCAACTGGAGCCTGGCCACCAAGCCCTGGCTGATCATCCCGATCGGGCTCTGCTTCGCCGTCGTGTACTACGCGCTCTTCCGGTTCATCATCGTGAAATTCAACATGAAAACACCCGGACGCGAGGACGACGACGAGGTCGAGGACGTGACCAAGGCATAAACCGAGCGTCACCGGACGCCCGCCGGAATAGGCCCTCGGACCCTTGGTCCGGGGGCCTTCGGCGTATTCGTGAAAGGACGATGGTCCCGGCCGGAAAACCATTCCCGGACCGGTCCGGCAAATTCGGCGGCCGGCCCCGCCGCCGACGGGGCACCGGCCCGGCACCCGGCGCCCGGCGGCCCGGGGCCCGGCCGGGACAGGGCCGCGGCGCCCCGGCGGCGGCCGGACGGGCGGGCGCCGGCGAAGCCGGCGCCCCGGGTGGGGGGAAGATCACCGCCGCCGCGCGGCGCGCCGCGCGGCAATGCGTCACCGGACTCGCCCACCGGCTTCGCCTTTGGTTTCTCCGAGCCGGCGAGGGCGGTCGCCGAGTCCGGTCGCAATGCGGCGGCGAATACCCGCGACGGGTTCAGGGGGGTCCGGCACATCGCACCGGCCCCTCGCCGTGAGCCCGGCACCGGCCGCGCCCCGGCCGTCCGGCACCCGCGGCGACTCCCGGTCCGGCGGCGGACGGCGCCCGGCGGGAGCGTCCGGCCGCCCGCGCCCGCCGGCTGCCGCCGCCCTCCCGGCCGCCCGTCCGGGGGTCGCCGGGCCCGCCGGGGGTTGCCCCGGCCTTTTTGTTGCGCAAATAGCCAAAATCCCAATCACGGCGGGTAATCATGATCGTCGATCCGCAAGTAGGTTTCGATTTCATAGCGCTTCTCACCAGCACCGCTTTCAGGGCTTCCCCCCCTTCTCCACCCGTGCTACAAAACTGGTCTACACCACGTGTGGTGTAGACCAGTTCGCGGTTCGGCCCCTCTGTGCACCTACCCCCCGACCGACCCGCCCTGCCGTTAGGAACCCACCCCCATGAGTCAGTCTGCGCAGGCACCGGCGCCCGCCGCGGCTCCGGCCACGCCAAGCCCCACCAAGAAGTTCGGCCAGAACCTGCTGCAGGGTCTGCAGAAGATCGGCCGCAGCCTCCAGCTGCCCATCGCCGTTCTCCCCGCCGCCGGTCTGCTGCTGCGGCTCGGCCAGGACGACGTGTTCGGCAAGGACGGCCTCGGCTGGGACAAGGTCGCCGCGGTGTTCAACACCGCCGGTGGCGCCGTCTTCGACAACCTGCCGCTGCTGTTCGCGGTGGGCATCGCGATCGGCTTCGCCAAGAAGGCCGACGGCTCCACCGCGCTCGCGGCCCTCGTCGGCTTCCTGGTGTACAAGAACGTGCTGACCGCGTTCCCGGTCACCGAGGCCCAGGTCCTGCCCGGCAAGGACGCGGCCGCCACGTACCAGAACCCGGGCGTGCTCGGCGGCATCGTGATCGGTCTGCTCTCGGCCGTGCTGTGGCAGAAGTACCACCGCACCCGGCTGGTCGACTGGCTCGGCTTCTTCAACGGCCGCCGTCTGGTCCCGATCATCATGGCCTTCGTCGGCACCGCCGTCGGTGTGGTCTTCGCCCTGACCTGGGGCCCGATCGGCGACGCCATCAAGAGCCTGAACGACTCCCTGATCGGTGCCGGCGCGTTCGGTGCCGGCGCGTTCGGCCTGGTCAACCGCGGTCTGCTGCCGGTCGGCATGCACCAGTTCGTGAACTCCTACGCCTGGTTCCAGACCGGTGACTTCACCAAGCCCGACGGCACCGTCGTGCACGGCGACCTGACCCGCTTCTTCGCCGGTGACCCGACCGCCGGACAGTTCATGTCGGGCTTCTTCCCGATCATGATGTTCGCCCTGCCGGCCGCCGCGTTCGCCATCGCCCACACCGCCAAGCCGCACCGCCGCAAGGCCGTCACCGGCATGATGCTCTCGCTGGCGCTGACCTCCTTCGTGACCGGTGTCACCGAGCCGATCGAGTTCTCCTTCGTCTTCATCGCCCCGGTCCTGTACGTGATCCACGCGCTGCTGACCGCCGTCTCGATGGCCGTCACCTGGGCGCTCGGCGTGCACGACGGCTTCACCTTCTCCGGTGGTCTGATCGACTACCTGCTGGCGTGGAACAAGGCCACCGACCCGTGGATGATCATCCCGCTGGGTCTCGTGTTCGGGGCGCTGTACTACTTCCTGTTCCGCTTCGCGATCGTCAAGTTCAACCTCAAGACCCCCGGTCGCGAGGACGACGAGGAGATCGAGGACGTCACCAAGGCCTGACGCCGAGGAACGACCCGCACCACCCCACGGCCCCGCCCCGCCGCTCGCTCCCCCGAGCGGCGGGGCGGGGCCGTCGCGCGTCCCGGCCCGGCCCGCGGCCACCGCCCGGCCGGTGGGACGACGGTTGACGAACCGGCGACCGCGCTGGTCAACTGAGGCGGTGAACGCGCCGCGCATCCTGGTCAGCCGCTGCCACATCGACTTCGGTCGTGTGTGGTCGGCCGCGTGTTGCGCCTGACCCGTCCGTTCCCCCCGCCGCCGCCCGGCTGACCTCCCGCCGCGCCCCGGCCCCCGCTTCCCCGCCTCTCGTGTCGGCCCGTACCCGGGCCACCGCCACGTACCCAGCTGCGTCCCGTGCGCGAAACGAAGATGAAGCAGCGCACGCACGAGGAAAGTCAAGGCCACGCCATGCCGCGCCAGTTGCACCTGTCCGCCGCCGTCGACAGCCCCGGCCGCTTCGACGCCGGGCACTTCACCGCCCTCGCCCGCCACGCCGAGCGCGCCGCGCTCGACTTCGTCACCCTCGACGACTCCTACGCACCCGAGCCGCACCGGCTCGACGCCCTCGCCACCTTCGCCCGGCTCGCGCCGCTGACCCGGGGGCTCGGCCTGGTCCCGACCGTCACCACCACGCACACCGAGCCGTTCCACACCTCGATATCGGTCAACACCCTGGACTGGGTGAGCGAGGGCCGGGCCGGCTGGCTGATCGGGATCTCCGACACCGAGGCGCAGGCCCGGGCCTTCGGGCGCAAGGGCGTCGCCCCGGCCGACGAGCTCTGGGCGGAGGCGGCCGACGCCGCCGAGGTCGCCGCGCGGCTCTGGGACAGCTGGGAGGACGACGCGGAGATCCGCGACGTGGCCACCGGCCGGTTCATCGACCGGGGCAAGCTGCACTACATCGACTTCACGGGCCCGCACTTCTCGGTCCGCGGCCCCTCCATCACCCCTCGCCCGCCCCAGGGCCGACCGGTGATCGCCGTCCCGGTCTCCGCCGCCGACCTCGCCCCGGGCGCCCCCGCCGGCAGCCGGGCCCGGGTGGAGACGGCCGCCCGGTACGCGGACGTCGTCCTGCTGGACGCCCCCGGCCCGGCGGCCCGGCTGACCGCCGCCACCGAACTGCGGCTGCGGGCGGGCGAGGGCCTGCGGATCCTCGCCCGGCTCACCGCGGACCTCCCCGACGGCGCCTCGATCAGCGCGCTGATCAGGGAGGTCACCGAGGGCGGCGGCGGCGTCGACGGCTTCCACCTCGTCCCCGCCGACCCGGCCCGGGACCTCGCCGCGGTGGCCGACCACGTCGTCCCGGCCCTGCGCGAGCGCGGCCTGTTCCGCACCGGCTACACCGGCAAGACCCTGCGCGACCACCTCGGCCTGGCCCGCCCGGCCAACCGGTACGCCCCCGCCACTCCCGCTCCCGCCGCTCCCACGGCGACCGCCGCCGCCCACGCCGAGGTGACCCGATGACGGACCGACCGCTGAAGCAGATCCACCTCGCCGCGCACTTCCCCGGCGTCAACAACACCACGGTCTGGACCGACCCGGCGTCCCGCAGCCAGATCGAGTTCGCCTCCTTCCGCCACCTCGCGGAGACCGCCGAGCGCGGCCGGTTCGACTTCTTCTTCCTCGCCGAGGGCCTGCGGCTGCGCGAGGTCAACGGCCTGATCCACGACCTGGACGTGGTCGGCCGGCCCGAGTCGATCACCGTGCTCGGCGCGCTGGCCGCCGTCACCACCCACCTCGGACTGGCGGCCACCGTCAACGCGACCTTCAACGAGCCGTACGAGCTGGCCCGCCGGTTCGCGTCGCTCGACCACCTCTCCGGCGGCCGGGCGGCCTGGAACGTGGTCACCTCCTCGGACGCCTTCACCGGCGAGAACTTCCGCCGCGGCGGCTTCCTCGACCGCGCCGACCGGTACACCCGGGCCGCCGAGTTCGTCCAGCTGGCACGGGAGTTCTGGGACGGCGGGCTGGTCCGGCACAGCGGCCCGCAGTTCGACGTCGAGGGCCGGCTGTCGCTGCCGCGCCCGCCGCAGGGCCACCCGGTGGTGATCCAGGCCGGGGACTCCGACGAGGGCCGGGAGTTCGCCGCCGCCACCGCCGACATCATCTTCAGCCGGCACTCGACCCTCACCGCCGGCCAGGCCTTCCACACCGACGTCAAGCGCCGGCTGGCCGCGTACGGGCGCAAGCCGGACGAGCTGAAGATCATGCCCGGGGTCACCTACGTCCTGGGCGACACCGACGAGGAGGCGACCGAGCGGGCCGCCGAGATCCGCCGCGCCCAGGTCGGACCGCAGACCGCCATCGCCTACCTGGAGCAGGTCTGGGGCATCGACCTGTCCGACCACGACCCGGACGGCCCGCTGCCCACCGCCGACCCGGTGGTCGACAGCACCGTCGTCCAGGGCCGGACCAGGATCGGGGACCCGCTGGAGATCGCCGCCCGGTGGCGCGCGGTCGCCGCCGAGAAGCGGCTCAGCAGCCGCGAGCTGGTGATCGAGGTGACCGGCCGGCAGTCCTTCATCGGCACCCCGGCGGCGGTCGCCGAGCAGCTCGACGCCTATGTGCAGAACGACGCGGCGGACGGCTTCATCCTCGTCCCTCACCTCACCCCGGGCGGCCTGGACGACTTCGTCGACCAGGTGGTGCCGCTGCTCCAGGAACGCGGGGTGTTCCGCACCGAGTACACCGGGACGACCCTGCGCGACCACCTCGGCCTGCCCGTCCCCGGGCGGCGCTGAGCGCCTCGGACGAGCGGGCGCCCCGCCCGGAACGGCCTCAGATCCGGCCGAGGCGGGCCGCGTGGACGCCGGCCTGGAAGCGGCTCTCCGCGCCCAGGTCGGCGGTCAGCTCGGCCACCAGCCGGCGCACCGTCCGCTCGGAGACCTCCAGCTTCCGGGCGATCGCGGCGTCCGTCAGCCCGGCCGCGAGCAGCCGCAGCACCACGTCATGACGGTCCGTCCTCCCCGCCGCCCCCGGATGCAGTTCCGGCGGGGTCGAGGCCGCCGACCAGAAGTACTCGAACAGCTCCGCGACCAGGGCGACCAGGGCCGGCTCGCGGACCACCACGGCGGCCTCCGCACGGCCCCGGACCCGGGGAGCAGCCGCGTCCGGCCCGTCCTCGGACACCTCGTCCGACAGGTCGCCCGGCGCGGGCAGGATCGCCAGCCGGGCGTCGACCACGATCAGCCGGAGCGGCAGCGAGTGCGCGACCCTGATCCGCGCCCCGGCCCCGGTCAGCTCCCGGACGTGCGCGAGCACGGCGGGCCGGCGCAGTGCGGCGGCCGGGTAGACGGAGCGCAGGGCGGCGCCGCGGTCGAGGGCGAGGCGTTCGCGGGCCAACTTGCCCGCCAGGGCCGGGCCGGAGAGGTCCTGGCCGGGCCGGAGGGAGAGGGCCCGGGTGCGGGCGCCGCGGGCCGCGTCCTCCAGCAGGGCGGCGATCCGGTCGGCGCCGCGGACGAGTTCGAGGGCGGCGCCGCCGGGCCGGCGGTGCTGGACCGGCAGGTAGCCGGTGTGCAGGCGGTCGACGGAGTCGCGGGCCCGGCCCAGGGCCTCGACGAGGGCGGTGACCTGGGTGTCCGCGTCGAGCAGCAGCTGGCGGACGGCGGTGTCGACGGAGACGGCGGCGTGTCCGGCCGTGCCGGTGCCGTCCGCCCCGGCGGCCGCGGTGGGCTGGAGCAGGCCGAGGGCGCGGAGTTCGGCGGTGGCGGCGGCCAGGCGGGGCTCGTCCCAGCCGAGGCCGAGGTCGGCGGCCGGGCGGCCGGGTTCGGCGAGCAGCCGGGCGTAGAGCCGGGTGGCGTCGCGGTCGGGGCCGCCGGCGGGGTGGTCGGCCCGCGCCGCACTCTCCATGCGCTCCATCGGCGCAGCGTAGTGAGGCCGGGCGGGGGCGGGCCGGGGTTTCCGAGGAGCGAGACGGCGGGCCGGGGTTCCGAGGGGCGGGGCGGCGGGCCGGTTCCGCTCCCGGTCATGTCCGGTTGCGGCAGCGCCGGGAGGGCCCGGCCGCGGTCCGGCGGCGGCCAGGATGGGGCCATGGCTCTTCCCGAGGCTTCGACGATCTGGATGGACGGCGCGCTGGTGCCCTGGCAGCAGGCGCGGACGCATGTGCTGACGCACGGCCTGCACTACGGCACGGGGGTGCTGGAGGGAACCCGGGTGTTCGAGACGGCGGACGGTCCGGCGGTGTTCCGGCTGCCCGAGCACCTGCGCCGGCTGGACCGCAGTGCGCGGATGCTGCGGATGGAACTCCCCTACAGTGTGGAGGATTTGACCAGGGCGACGGTGGAGCTGGTCCGGGCGAACGGCCACCGGTCGTGCTATCTGCGGCACTTCGCGTTCCTGGGGTACGGCTCGATGGGCCTGGACATGCGCTTCTCGCCCACCACCACGGCGATCGCGAGTTGGCAGTGGCAGTCCCAACTGCCGGACGGCGGTGGTGGGATCAGGGTGAAGACGAGCAGTTGGCGGCGGAACGACCCGAACGCGGTGCCGCCCGCGGCGAAGGCGACCGGGCCGTACCTGAACTCGGTGCTGGCCCGCCGGGAGGCGAGCGACGCGGGGTACGACGAGGCGCTGCTGCTGGGGTCGGACGGTTCGGTGAGCGAGTGCACCGGCGAGAACGTGTTCCTGGTGCGTGACGGGGTGCTGCGGACGCCGCCGTCGAGCGCGGGCGCGCTGGAGGGGATCACCCAGGACACGGTGCTGGAGCTGGCCGCCGGTCTGGGAGTGCCGGTGCGGGTGGAGGGTCTGCTGCGCTCGGACCTGTACGCGGCGGACGAGGTGTTCCTGTGCGGGACGGCGGCCGGGGTGGTGCCGGTGCGGTCACTGGACGACCGCGAGCTGCCGTCCTCCCCCGGCCCGGTCACGGAGCGGCTGCGCGAGGCGTACGAGGCGGCGGTCTCCGGCGAGGACCCGCGCTACCGGCGCTGGCTGACGCCGGTGGGGTGAGCGTTCAGAGGTCGTAGACGGCGCCGGCTCTCGCGATGTCGACCGGTCCGGCGAAGGCGGCGGCGGCGTCCCGGCGGTTGTGTTCGGCGTCGGTCCACGGCGGGATGTGGGTGAGGACGAGCCGGCGGGCGCGGGCGGCGGTGGCGTGTTCGCCGGCCTCGCGGCCGTTGAGGTGGACGGCCCGGTAGGTGTCGCGGCCGTCGATGTAGGCGGCTTCGCAGAGGAAGAGGTCGCTGTCGCGGGCGAGTTCGACGAGGGCGGCGCTCTCGCCGGTGTCGCCGGAGTAGACGAGGGTGCGGCCGGCGTGTTCGAGCCGGAAGGCGAACGCGTCGACGGGGTGGTTGACCTGGGCGACCTCGATCCGGAACGGGCCGAGGTCGAAGGCGCCGGGGGTGAGGGTCCGGAAGTCGAAGACCCCCTTCATGCCGGGGTTCTCGGGCATGTCGTAGGCGCGGGCCATCCGCTCGGCGGTGCCGGCCGGGCCGTAGACGGGCAGCGGGTCGGGGCAGCCCTCGGCCCGGTAGTTGCGGGCGACCCAGTAGGCGCAGAGGTCGACGCAGTGGTCGGCGTGCAGGTGGCTGAGCAGGACGGCGTCGACCTCGTAGAGGCTGACGTACTTCTGCAGGGCGCCGAGCGCGCCGTTGCCGAGGTCGAGCACGACGCGGTAGCCGTCGGCCTCCACGAGGTAGCTGGAGCACGGCGAGTCGGCGGACGGGAAGCTCCCCGAGCACCCCACCACGGTCAGTTTCATCCGAGCCCCTCCGCCCCGACACGTTTCGGCTGCTGCTGGTCAATGGCAGTACCGGCCGGTGAACCGGCGGGTAGCACTGCGTTCGCGTGTCGAGAGTAAGGGCGGAGGGGCACTTTGCCCCCGTCTCCGTGCCGGGCTGTGGCTGGAATCACCAGAACGCCGGGGGCGGCTCGGTGCGGGGGTTCAGCGGTGGCCGGGGCGCCGGCGGGCCCAGGCCTTGATCGTGTCGGGGTGCCAGCGGGGGTGTCCGTTGCCGTCGACGGCATCGGGGTCGGGGAGCAGGCCGTGCCGGCGGTAGTTGCGGACGGTCTCCGGCTGGACGTTGATGTGGCGGGCGATCTCGGCGTACGACCACAGGTCGGTGCTGCGGCTCACGGGTCACCTCAGGGTGCAGGGGGGACGTGCGTGATCAGCTTTCCGGGCCTCGGGAGCGGCATCCGGCGCACAACGGACTCCGTGGTCATTCCGTGACGAACCGGGAGCAGGGAACGGATAAATGCCCGACTGTCACAGCCGTCGTGGTGGTGGGGCCGGCCGGGTGCCGGGTACGGTCTGGCGCATGACTGGCTTCTGGGTGCTGCTGGCCGTGGCGGGTGCCGCGCTGCTGGCCGTTGTCGTGTCGGTGCTGGTGCGGCGGGCGCGCGGCGGGCCCGCGCCGACCCGGCCGGCGCCGCGGCCGCGCCCGGCGAAGGGGCGCCCGGGCCCGGCGCCGCAGGAGATCTGGTGGGCGGAGGTGCCGTTCGAGGACGGCCCGGGGGCGAAGGACCGCCCCTGCCTGGTGCTGCGGGTCAGCGGCCGGACCGCGACCGTCGCGAAGATCACCAGCAAGCACCACGCGGAGCGGCCGGGCGTGCTGGCGCTGCCGCCCGGCTCGGTGGGCGACCGCCAGGGGCGGACCAGCTGGCTGGAGACCGACGAGCTGCGCGAGGTGCCGCTCTCGGCCTTCCGCCGCCGGGCCGGTGTGGTCGACGGGCGGATCTGGGCCCGGGCCCGGCAGGCGGTCTCGGGCTAGGGGCGTCCGGCCGGTCCGGAGGGACGGGCCCGGACCCGGCGTCAGGCCCGGGCCTTCGTCGGGCGCGGAGCCCTCGCCGGGCCCGGAGCCGGCGTCAGGCCCAGAGCTGGCCCTGCAGGGCCTCGACCGCGGCCTCGGTCGACTCGGCGGTGTAGATGCCGGTGGAGAGGTACTTCCAGCCGCCGTCCGCGACGACGAAGACGATGTCGGCGCGCTCCGCGGCGGTGGCGGCCTTGCGGCCGACGCCGATCGCGGCGTGCAGGATGGCGCCGGTGGAGACGCCCGCGAAGATGCCCTCCTGCTGGAGGAGTTCACGGGTGCGGCGGACGGCGTCGGCGGAGCCGACCGAGAAGCGGGTGGTGAGCACTTCGGCGTCGTACAGCTCGGGGACGAAGCCCTCGTCGAGGTTGCGCAGGCCGTAGACCAGGTCGTCGTAGCGGGGCTCGGCGGCGACGATCCGCACCCCGGGCACCTTCTCGCGCAGGAACCGGCCGACGCCCATCAGGGTGCCGGTGGTGCCCAGGCCGGCCACGAAGTGGGTGACGGAGGGCAGGTCGGCGAGGATCTCGGGGCCGGTGGTGGCGTAGTGGGCGCCGGCGTTGTCGGGGTTGCCGTACTGGTAGAGCATCACCCAGTCGGGGTGCTCGGCGGCGATCTCCTTGGCGATCCGCACCGCGGTGTTGGAGCCGCCGGCGGCCGGTGAGGGGATGATCTCCGCGCCCCACATGCGCAGCAGTTCGCGGCGCTCCTCGCTGGTGTTCTCCGGCATCACGCAGACCATCCGGTAGCCCTTGAGCTTGGCGGCCATGGCGAGCGAGATGCCGGTGTTGCCGCTGGTGGGCTCCAGGATGGTGCACCCGGGGGTGAGCCGCCCGGCGGCCTCGGCGCGCTCGATCATGTGCAGCGCGGGGCGGTCCTTGATGGAGCCGGTGGGGTTGCGGTCCTCCAGCTTGGCCCAGAGGGTCACCAGGCCGTCGGTGTTGCCGGGGACGGCGGCGGAGAGTCGGGGCAGGCGGACCAGCGGGGTGTTGCCGACGGCTTCGAGCGGGCTGTCGTAACGCAAGGGGTGCCTCCGGCAACGGCGGTGAGGGTCGGGTGCGGCGGTCCTCCCGCCCGCGCGGCCGGCGGGCGGGAGGACCGGAGGTCAGCGGGCGCCGCCGGCCACGGCGGGCAGGATGGTGACGCTGTCGCCGTCGGCGAGGGCGGTGGAGATGCCCTCCAGGAAGCGGACGTCCTCGTCGTTGAGGTAGACGTTGACGAAGCGGCGCAGCTCGCCGCCGTCCAGCAGTCGGGCGGCGATGCCCGGGTGGCGGGCGTCGAGGTCCTGGAAGAGTTCCCCGAGGTTGCTGCCGGTGCCCTCGACGGCCTTGGCGCCGTCGGTGTAGGTGCGGAGGATGGTCGGGATGCGGACCTCGATGGCCATGGGTGCGCTCCTGTGCGAGTCGTGAGGTGGGTGGGCCGCAGCGGGCGCGGCAGGTCGGGTCCGGCCCGGTGCGCAGGGCGTGCGGCGGGCCTGGGCGGGCGGCTCAGCGCGAGCGCGCCGGCGTGCCGGGACAGATCGCGCTGGCGAGCCGGCACAGGTCGACGTGCAGGCGCGCCACGAGGCGGGTGCCCGGGGCCTGAGTGCTCACATCGACGGAACGCATGGGCTCATCGTATAGATTCCCGGGCTCGCTCCGACATGCCCGTCTCGGAATCCGGATGTTTCCGTTTCTGTGGCTGAGACGGCAGGGCCCGCCGCCGTCGCTCGGACGGTCGGCGGGCCGCGCCCAGGGGGGTGCCGGTCAGGGCTGGTAGGCCTCGACGACCTGGACGTCTTCCTCCGTGATCGCGCCGTCCACGATGCGGAACGACCGGAACTGGTACGGGTCGTCCGGGCCGTTGCCGTCGGCGGTGGAGACCAGGACGTAGTGGGCGAACGGCTCGGAGGCGTAGCTCACGTCGGTGCGCGAGGGGTAGGCCTCGGTGGCGGTGTGCGAGTGGTAGACGATCACGGGCTCCTCGTCCCGGTCGTCCATCTCGCGGTAGAGCTTCAGCAGGTCGCCCGAGTCGAACTCGTAGAAGGTGGGCGACCGGGCGGCGTTGAGCATCGGGACGAACCGCTCGGGCCGTCCGCTGCCGGCCGGTCCGGCGACCACGCCACAGGCCTCGTCCGGGTGGTCGGCGCGGGCGTGGGCGACGATGGCGTCGCGCAGTTCTCGGGTGATGGTCAGCATGCGGTCAGGATAGCCACGCCCCGGCGGGTGTCCGCCGGAGCGTCCGGGGCGTGGTCGGCGCCGGTCCGGGAGGCGGACGGCGGGCGGCTCAGTGGCCGCCGCCGTTGCCGTTGCGGGCGTGCAGGTGGTCGTGGGCGACGGCGTGGACGGCCTGCGGGCGGCGGCGCTTGAGCACCTGGTAGCCGACCACGAGCAGGACGGCCCAGCCGGGGAAGACGTACAGCGAGATGCGGTTGTCCTTGTCGAGGGCGATCAGGACGATCACCAGGGCGAGGAAGCCGAGGGCGGCCCAGCTGCTCCAGAGGCCGCCGGGCGCCTTGAAGCCGGGGGGCGGCAGGTGGCCGCCCTTCCAGGCCTTCCGGTAGCGGATCTGGGAGACCAGGATGACCGCCCAGGTCCAGAGGCCGCAGACGGTGGCCACCGAGGTGATGTACTCGAACGCCTTGGCCGGGACGAGGTAGTTGAGCACCACGCCGGCGCCCATCAGCAGCGAGGAGAGGGTGATCGCGACGGCGGGGCTGCGGTGGGAGTTGAGCTTGGTGAGCCGGCCGGGGGCCTGGCCGCGCAGGGCGAGGTCGCGCAGCATCCGGCCGGTGGAGTACATGCCGGAGTTGCAGGAGGAGAGCGCCGCGGTGAGCACCACGAAGTTGATGATGCCGGCCGCGGCGGGGATGCCGATCTTGCCGAAGGCGGCGACGAACGGGCTGACGCCGGGCTGGAATTCGGTCCACGGCACCAGCGACAGGATGATCACCAGGGCGCCGATGTAGAAGAGCGCGATCCGCCAGGGCAGCGTGTTGATGGCGCGCGGCAGGGTCTTCTGCGGGTTCTCGCTCTCGCCGGCGGTGACGCCGACCAGCTCGACGCCGAGGTAGGCGAACATGACGATCTGCAGGGTCATCACGGTGGCGCCGATCCCCTTGGGGAAGAAGCCACCGTTGTCCCAGAGGTGGGTGATCGACGCGGTGTCACCGGCGTCGCTGAAGCCGAGGGTCAGCACGCCGATGCCGATCAGGATCATGCCGATGATGGCGGTGACCTTGACCATCGAGAACCAGAACTCGATCTCGCCGAACAGCTTCACCGAGATCAGGTTGGCCCCGTAGAGGATGACCAGGAAGGTGAGCGCGCTGAGCCACTGCGGGATGCCGGGCGCCCAGAACTTCACGTAGACGGCGGCGGCGGTGGTCTCGGCCATGCCGGTGACCACCCAGAACAGCCAGTACGTCCAGCCGGTCACGAAGCCGGCGAAGGGGCCGAGGAACTCCCGGGCGTACTCGGCGAAGCTGCCGGCGACCGGGCGGTAGGTGAGCAGCTCGCCGAGGGCCCGCATGATCACGAAGATCACCACGCCGGCCACGGCGTAGGAGAGGATCAGGCTCGGTCCGGACTTGGAGATCGCGGTGCCGGCGCCGAGGAAGAGCCCGGTGCCGATGGCGCCGCCGATGGCGATCATCTGGATCTGGCGACTGCCCAGACCCCGCTCGTAGCCCTCCTCGTCCGGTTTGGAGTCGACGACCTCGTCGTAGATCTGTTCGGCCATGGTGCACCGTCCTGGGTGGGTCTCGTGGGGTGGAGCAGTCGTACCACGCAGGTTCCGGATAGCGGTGTTCATCTGAGCGACATTTGAGCATGTCGTCATATGATTCCGCCCGTTTTGAGCGGAAAAGCCGTGACCCCCCGTCCAGCATGCGGACGGGGGGTCACGGCGGCCCGGCGGCGGGGCGGGATCAGTCCGCGATCGCCTCCAGCAGCGACTCCTGCAGCGCCCCCAGCCACAGGTAGGCCATCACCAGCGGCTTGCGCTCGTCGCTGTCCGGCAGGTCGTACAGGCCCTGCTCGTCCTCCTCCTCGACCTCCAGCCGCACCCCCAGGGTGAGCCGCAGGTCGTTGAGCGCGCCCAGCCAGCGCAGGCAGTCGGCGGCGGCCAGCTTGAGCACGCCGCCCTCGCCGCCGAGCCCGTCCAGCGCGCGGACCACCTGCAGCGCGTCCTCGCGCTTGCGGGCCCGCAGGTCCACCTCGGTGTAGCGGCGGAACTCGCGGGCGGCTTCCCTGGCCTCGGCGTCGTCCGGCTTCTCCGGGTCGCCGTAGGCGTCGGGGAAGAGCCGGGCCAGCGCCGGGTCGGCGGGGGCCTCGGTCGGCCCGTCGGCGAACAGCGCGGCGAGCGGGTCGTCGGAGTCCCCGCCCGGGCCCGGTCCGATCAGCTCCAGCATCTGCACCTCCAGCGAGCGCAGGATGGAGGCCTCCAGCTCGTCCAGCGCGATCGCCGCGCTCCCGCCGCCGGCACTCTCGAACAACCCAGCCATCTGTATCGGTCAGCCCGTCTTCGTCGTCTTCGGTGGGGTGCGGGGACGCGGTCCGCGGGTCAGTCGTGCTGCAGCGTGGCCCACAGCCCGTAGCCGTGCATCGCCTGCACGTCGCGCTCCATCTCCTCGCGGGATCCGCTGGAGACCACCGCCCGGCCCTTGCTGTGCACCTCCATCATCAGCTTCCGGGCCTTGTCCTTCGGGTAGCCGAAGTAGGCCTGGAACACGTACTGGACGTAGCTCATCAGGTTGACCGGGTCGTTGTGCACGATGGTCACCCAGGGCGTGTCCGGCTCCGCCACCGGCAGGCCTTCGACCTCCGGGCGCTCGATCTCCACGGGCGCGACACTCACCGCTGGGTCCTCCTCGCCGTTCTTCCCGCACATACCCCTTCAGCCCCCATGCTGCCATCCGGGGCACCTCCGGGCGATTCCGGCCCGGGGTCCGCGAACACCCCGGACGAGAAATCGTCAATCTGACGCTAAGTGGTAGTAGCATCATCCCCATGGACGCCACTTCAGTGCGCGCGGCCGGTTCGACCGCGCTCCTCACCGACCGCTACGAGCTCACCATGTTGCAGGCCGCCCTGCGCAGCGGAGCCGCGCACCGCCGCTCCGTCTTCGAGGTGTTCACCCGCCGCCTGCCGGCCGGCCGCCGCTACGGCGTGATGGCCGGCACCGGGCGGGTGCTCGACGCCGTCGAGAACTTCCGCTTCACCAGCGCGCAGCTCGACTGGCTGGCCGGCCAGGGCGTGGTCGAGGAGGACACCCTGCGCTTCCTGGCCGACTACCGGTTCACCGGCGACATCCACGGCTACCCGGAGGGTGAGGTCTACTTCCCCGGTTCGCCGCTGCTCACCGTCGAGGGCAGCTTCGCCGAGGCGGTGATCCTTGAGACGGTGATCCTCTCGATCCTCAACCACGACTCGGCGATCGCGGCCGCCGCCGCCCGGATGACCGCCGCCGCCGGCGGCCGCCCGTGCATCGAGATGGGCGCCCGGCGCGCCCACGAGCAGGCCGCCGTGGCCGCCGCCCGCGCCGCGTACGTGGCCGGCTTCGCGGCCACCTCCGACCTGGAGGCCGGCTTCACCTACGACATCCCGACCACCGGCACCGCCGCCCACGCCTTCACCCTGGTGCACGACGACGAGCGGGGCGCGTTCCGGGCGCAGATCGCCTCGATGGGCCGGGGCACCACCCTGCTGGTCGACACCTTCGACCTGCGCGAGGCCGTGCGCACCGCCGTCGAGGTGGCCGGCCCCGAGCTCGGCGCGGTGCGGATCGACTCCGGCGACCTCACCCTGCTGGCCCACCGGGTCCGCCGCCAGCTGGACGAGCTCGGCGCCGAGAAGACCCGGATCATCGTCACCTCCGACCTGGACGAGTACGCGATCGCCGCGCTGGCCGCCGCCCCGGTCGACGGCTACGGCGTCGGCACCAGCCTGGTCACCGGCAGCGGCCACCCGACCTGCGCGATGGTCTACAAGCTGGTCGCCCGCGCCCAGGTGCCGGACGGACCGCTGCTGCCGGTCGCCAAGCGCTCGGCGGGCGCCAAGAGCAGTGTCGGCGGCCGCAAGTGGGCGGCCCGCCGCCCCGACCAGGACGGCGTCGCCGAGGCCGAGGTGGTCGGCACCGGGCCGATCCCGGCCGAGCTGGAGCCGCACCTCCTTCAGGTACCGCTGGTGCGGGCCGGCGAGGTGGTCGGCCGGGAGCCGCTCGGCGCGGCGCGCGAGCGGCTCGTCCGGACCCTGGCCGGGCTGCCGCTGTCGGCGACCCAGTTGTCCAAGGGCGACCCGGTACTGCCGACCGAACTGATCGTCTGACCGCCGGTCGGCGCGGCTCGCACGGCCGGTGGGGGGGGGGGGGGGGGGGGGGGGGGGGGGGGGGGGACGGGGGGGGGGGGGGGGGAGGGGGGGGGGGGGGGGGGAACG
>NZ_JBVHVO010000012.1:139215-202714 GCF_055564815.1 Kitasatospora sp. NPDC028961
GTTGTGCGGGACTTATAGCTGCTAGGCAGTCCTCTCCCCCGCCCCATTCTCCCCCACCCCCCCCCCCCCCCCCCCCCCCCCCCGGCCCCCCCCCCCCCCCCCCCCCCCCCCCCCCCCCGCCACCGGGTGCCACTGCCTACAGTCGACCGTAGAGTTCAACCGGAAGCGCGGAGAAACCAGCGCACCGCCCCCACCACACCACCGAGGATGCAAGCCATGCACCGGGCACTGATCGTCGTCGACGTGCAGAACGACTTCTGCGAGGGCGGCAGCCTGGCCGTCGCCGGCGGGGCCGAGGTGGCCGCCGCGATCACCGACCTGATCGCCGAGTCCCCCGCCGGCTACCAGCACGTCCTCGCGACCCGCGACAACCACATCGATCCGGGCGACCACTTCTCCGACCACCCGGACTACGTCAACAGCTGGCCGGTGCACTGCGTGGCGGGCACCGAGGGCGTCGGCTTCCACCCCAACTTCGCGCCCTCCGTCACCTCCGGCGCGATCGAGGCGGTCTTCGACAAGGGCGCCTACGCGGCGGCGTACAGCGGATTCGAGGGCGTCGACGAGAACAACCGCGGCCCGATCGAGTGGCTGCGCGAGCGTCAGGTCAGCGAGGTCGACGTGGTCGGGCTCGCCACCGACCACTGCGTCAAGGCCACCGCGCTGGACGCCGTCCGGGCGGGCTTCGCGACCCGGATCCTGCTCGACCTCACGGCCGGTGTGTCGCCGCGGACCACCGCCGCCGCGCTGGAGGAGCTGCGGGCGGCCGGCGTCGAACTGGTCGGGACGCCGACGGTTCGGGGCTGAGCCCCGGAGCGGCGCCGGCTCACCGCTCGGTGACCAGCAGCTCCACCACGTCGGTGCCGCCCTGCCGGAAGGCCTCGCGCAGCTCGGCGCCGACGGCCTCCGGCTCGTCGGCCAGCCGCGCACCGGAGAGGTAGACCACCCGGACCCCGAGGTACTCCATCCGGTGCTGGCCGGCGCGCACCCAGGCGGCCTCCCCCTCGCTGACGCAGCGCAGCTCGGAGTCGACCTCCACCGCCACCCCCGACCGCGGCCAGTAGAGGTCCGGGACGGCGATGTAGGTGCCGCCGCGCATCCGCAGCTCGGGACCGGTCAGCGGGGCGGGCAGCAACCACTCGTCCAGCAGGGCGCCGACCCGCTCCAGCACCGCCTCCCGCTCGGCGGCCAGCAGTTCGTCCAGCGCGGCCCGCACCCGCAGGTCGGCGGCCAGCCCGGACTCGGTCAGCTCGGCGACCAACTCCCGGACCGTGCAGCGGATGCCGGGGCGCGCCACGGCCTCCCGCAGCACCGCGCGGACCGGCAGCGCGACGCCCTCGCCGAACTCCGGCGCGGCACCGTCCGCCGTCCACTCGCGCAGCGCGTCGGCGACCGCCCGGGCGACCGGCGCGCAGGCCAGGCCGTGCACCGAACTGGCGACCAACTCCCGCTCGGTGCGCCGGATCCGCACCCCGCCGGCGTCCTTCAGGCGGCGCTGGCGGGGCACCAGGACGTCCACCCCGGTGACGGCGGGCAGCCGGGGCACGGCGGCGAAGCCGTAGAGCGCCAGCGCGGCCGTCCCGGTGATCACCGCACCCTCCCGGCGGCCCTCCTCGCGCCCGTTCTGCGCGGCGTAGAGCAGGGCCGCCCACATCCGCTGCTCCGGGGTCGGCTCGGCGGACTGCAGGAGGTAGACCCTGGGCAGCAGCCGCTGCCAGGGGCCGCCGCGACGGCAGTGCTCGGTGACCACCCGGGCCGGCACGCCCCGGGCGCGCAGCTGGCTGGCGGTGATGACGTTCTGCTGACGCTTCGCCAGTTCCTCCAGGGAGGGCGGCGGCGAGGGGATCCGGTAGCTCATGCCGACACCATCCCCAACCGCCCGCACCGACCATCGGCCACCTGACGCACTGTTACCCAACCGTCGCGAAACCGGGACCAGCCCGCACTAAAGTCCTCATACCCTCACTCATTCGGCGTAATAGGCGTTCATATACTTGTCATCATTGATCGATGCCAATCGACCACCAGGGTGTCTGACCGTGCGTGACCAAGGGCATACGATGAAGCGCGTCCGGACGTCACTCCCACTCCCCGGATTGCCTACTCTTGGTGCATGTCACGTGACGAGACCGCCGGCCTCCGCGCGGCCCAGCTCCGCCTTGGCCGCCTGCCCGGATACGTCCGCCGGCCGGACCCGGCCCGCCGCAGCGGCGAACAGGGCCATACGTACAAAAAGGGCTGGGAGGTTCGCTTCACCGCCCGCAGCGAGGCGGAGATAGCCGAGATCCGCGACCTGGTGGTCGCCGCCGGATTCGCCCCCGCCAGGCCCTTCTTCAAGGGCCACCAGCTGATCCAGCCCGTCTACGGGATGGCCGCCGTCCAGGCCTACCTGGCCGCGAGACAGGCGGCCGAGGACCAGGCCGCCCGCACCGCGGTCGGCCGCGAACGACGGACCGACGACCCCACCGGGCCGGACCCGGCCGCCAGCGCGAGCGCCGGAGCCGCCGCGGCGGCGGCCGAACTGGCCCGGCGGCGGGCCGTCGAGGCATTTCCCGCCCAGCTCGGACGGGCCGCCGCGGCGGACGGCCGGATCACCACTTCGGAGGCCGGGCGCACCGGCTGACGTTCGCTCGGACGAGCGACCCGCGTCACGCGCCCGCGCGCCGGGCGCCGGAGCGCCACCGACACGGACAGGGCGGCCGGAGGGGGCCGGACCGCCCGCCCCGCCGCCTCGACCGCACCGACCGCACCGCTTCGGACCCGGTCCCGGTCCACCCGTCCCCACCGTCTCCGCACAGCACCGCACGGCCCCGCCCAGCACCGCACGGCCCCACCGGGCTGCACCGGGGACTCCGTCAGGCCCCATCCGGCCCCACGCGACCCCTCCCCGGCCGACCGGCTCCCACCCGGCACCGCCCCCCGGCGGCGCGAGCGCACCACCCCTTCGCCGACCCGCCCCGGGGACCGTCCGAACACCTGCCCAGGCCCGCCACGCGCGCGACCGGTTGCGCGCGTGCGGCTTCACGCCGATGGCGTGGACGTGAGCCGCCGAACCGCCTACGGTGGCTCATCAACCGCCCCGCGATTCCGTCGCCCCACCCCGCTGACCGGCCACGACGCACTCAGATCCGCGCCTGCCGCACCACTGCGCCCCACTCCACCACCGGCCCCGCGCCACCTTGCCGTCCGCTCGCCCGCATCCGGCCACCGCCGGAACCGGCCGAGCGGCGGTGCGTTCCGGGCATTCAATCCGATTGGTCACCCAGCGCACCGAGCGCCTACCGTAGAGTGAGCACAGATGATCGACCGTCAGAAGCCCATCTCACTTGCCGAGAAGCCGAGATGACCAACCGTCATGACAGCACCGCCGAGCCTCCCCCGGGGCTCGACGAACCGCCTGCCGTACCGCTGGAGTTCGCGGCCTTCTGCGAGCTGCACCGACCGCGGTACCTCAGCTACGCCCGGGTATGGCTGCCGGACCAGACCGAGGCGGCCGGCGCGGTCCAACAGGCCTTCGCCGAAATCGCCGTCCACTGGCGGGAGTTGCTGGGCAGCTCCAACCCCACGGCGCACGCCTGGCAGATCCTGCGCGGCACGGTCGGCGACCACACCCGCCGGCCCGGACCCGACCACCCGGCCGCCGACGACGACCTGGCGATCCTGCACTACGTGGTCGGCCTCGCCGCACCCGAGATCGCCGATGTCATCGGCACCGACACCGCCAGCGTGGCCGGCCGACTCCGCCGCACCATGCTGCGTGAGGCCTCCGGCTGGTGACCCCGGCCGAGCCCTCGCGCCGGGCCGCCGCGCCGCGCACCGGCGCCCGGACCCGCGACCGGTGGATCAGACCCGCTCGCCCGTCACGTCGTAGAGGTGGTGGACCGGGTCGTGGACCAGGTAGCGGGCGAACGACTCCACCGTGAAGCGCGCGCCGTCGCTGCGGTTGCCGGTGCGCCGCCACTGCTCGTCCGTGACCCGCTCGAAGGCGTCCGCCAGGATCCGCGCCGCCGCGGCCAGATCCGCCGCGACGGCGTCCGGCCGCTGCTCCCCGTAGCGTTCGGCGACGGCCGTCTCGTCCTGGTCCCAGTTCGGGAAGTCCGGGCCCTCCCGGTCGAGCATGAGGTTCAGCCGGACGTGGAACAGCCGGAAGACGTCCCGCACGTGGCAGGCGTACTCCAGGTCCGACCAGGTCTCCGGGCGGGGCCGCCGGCGCAGCGCCTCCCCGTCGCCGGCCAGGACCGCCACCCAGGCCTCCGCGTTGGCCCGGATCAGCCCGGGGACGGCCTCGCGGGCCACGGCCCCGGAGTCCAGGCCGCAGTCCGGGCAGGCCCGCTCCAGCACCCAGGTCCAGTCCTTGGTGTCCGGGACGACGGCGTCGGGGGTGTCGACGGTTCCGGGGGCGGCGGCCGGAGCCTTCGGGGCGGGGGCGTTCTCAGGGCTGGTCATGCGTCCAGGATGGCCGCGGGGAACGGCCCGCCACCAGCGGCCCGACCGCCAGCGACCGCCGACATCCTGCCAGCGCCGCACGGCCGCACCGCCCCGCTCAGCCGTCCCGCCCGGCTCAGCCGTTCCGCCCGGCCTCGTCCCGCTCGTACGCCTCCCGCGCCTCCAGCAGGCCGGCCAGGTTCCGGCGGCTCCAGTCGCAGAGCGCGTCCATCGGCTCCAGTAGCGTGCGGCCGAGCGGCGTCAGCGCGTACTCCACCCGGGGCGGGTTCTCGTCGTACTCGGTGCGGCTCACCGCGCCGTCCTGCTCCATCGCGCGCAAGGACTCGGCCAGCACCTTCGAGGTGATGCCGACCAGCGGCACCCGCAGCTCGGAGAAGCGGCGCGGGCCGCCCTCCAGACAGCGCATGATCCTCCAGGACCACTTCCTGCCGCCCAGCACCGGGATCGTCGGCACCGGGCAGTCCGGGTCGAAGAAGTCCGGGGGCAGCGGTTCGAGCACGGGCCGGGTCATGCCCCGAAGGTAGCCGACGCGGCGTCCGGCCGGCCCCGCGCCGGTACCGTTGAAGTAACCGGCACCCCCCGGTCTACCGTCCCGGCAACGGCGGGCGACAGCGCCCCCGGCGAGCGGACGGAGACCGCCATGAGCAGCACCGGCAAGCAGGTCGGAACAGACGTCATCGTGTTCGGCGCGGGCGGGCAGGTCGGGCGCGCCGTGGTCGCCGAGGCCCGGCGGCGCGGGCTGACCGTCACCGCCGCCGTGCGCGACCCCGAGCGCCACCGCGACCTCGCGGACACCGGCGCCGCCCTGGTCCGCTGCGACGTCACCGACGAGGCCGCCGTCGCCGCCGCGGCCCTCGGGCACACCGCCGCCGTCAGCACCGTGTACACCCCCGACGTGCCCTCCGTCCGGTTCTACCGGGCCACCACCGACGCCCTGGTGGCCGGCCTCGCCACGGCCGGGGTCCACCGCCTGGTCCACGTGGGCGTCGCCACCACGCTGGAGACCGCGCCCGGCACCGCCGTCCACGACGACCCCACGTTCCCCGAGGCCTACCGCGCCTTCTCGCTCGGCCACTCCGGCGCACTGGACCGGCTGCGCACGTCCGCCCCCGCGCTGGACTGGGTCGTCGTCACCCCGCCCCTCGACCTCGACCGCACCGCGCCCGGCACCGGCCGCTACCGGGTCGGCGGCCCGCGGGTCCTCGGCGAGCGGATCGCCCAGGCCGACCTCGCGGTGGCCGTGGTCGACGAGGCCGCCGCACCGGCGCACCACCGTGAGCAGATCGCCGTCGCGGCGTAGCCGGGGCCGCACGACGGGGTGGCGGCGCGCGGCCGGGCGCCGGGGGACTGGGTGTCGGGGCGGCCGGGCGTCGGCGCGACCGGGCGCCGGTGGACCGGGCGTCGCGCGGCGAAACCCCCTGGTCGGGCGGGGGTGCCCGGGTCCATGCTGGGCACCATGCTCATCCGCGAAGCCACCCCCGCCGACTGGCCGGCCATCTGGGCCTTCCTCCGCGAGATCGTCGCCGCCGGCGAGACCTACAGCTGGGACCGCGACACCACCGAGGACCGGGCCCGCGCGCTCTGGTGCAAACCCGCCCCCGGCCGCACCTTCGTCGCCGTCGACGAGGACGGCACCGTCCTGGGCACCGCCGAGAGCCACCCCAACCAGGCCGGCGGCGGCGCCCACGTCGCCAACGCGGGCTTCATGGTCGACCCCCGCCACTCCGGCCGGGGCGTCGCCCGCGCCCTCGCCGCCCACGTCCTCGACCAGGCCCGCGCCGACGGCTACCGCGCGATGCAGTTCAACGCCGTCGTGGAGACCAACACCCGTGCGGTGGCCCTCTGGGAGTCCCTGGGCTTCGAGATCCTCACCACCGTCCCCGAAGCCTTCCACCACCCCCGGAAGGGCTACGTCGGCCTGCACATCATGCACCGCCGGCTCTGAGGACGGCGCCCGCGCACACCCGGCTCACCACTGCGGCGGCTGCGGCGGGTACGGATAGGGGCTCGCCGCGACGGCCCGCCGCCGCTTCCGCGCCCGCGCCGCCAACCCCGCCGCCACCCCGGCGACCACCACCAGCAGCCCACCGGCCCCGAGCAGCGTGTACGTGACCCCCGCGTTCCCGCCCGCCCCCGCCACCGGCGCCGCCATCGGCGGCCCGGAGGCACCGTCGCCGGGCACCGCCCCGGAATCCGGCGGAGCCCCCTGCGACTCCGCCCGCCCGAGCAACGGATTGGCCCTGGGCCCGCCGTCCACCGCGGGATTCGCCTCCAGCGCCTTGGCCGGATCGACGATCCCGTACCCGTAATGCGCGTTCGGCACCGCCGACCCGTCCCCCGGCGCCGTCGCACTCTTGATCATCCGATTGATGACCTGCCCCGCCGAGAGCCCGGGATACTTCGACCTGATCAGCGCGGCGGTGGCGGAGACGTAGGCGGTGGCGTCGGAGGTGCCCTGGCCGACTCCGTAGGCCGATACCGACTTCGCCGTGGCGTGATAGACCTCCACACCCGGCGCGGCCAGCGTGGTCTCAGGTCCGAACGTCGACTTCTCCCACACCTTGCCCTGTTCATCGACCGCCGCCACCGCGACCACTCCCGGGAAGGCCGCCGGGTACTCCACAGGAGTGCCCTTGTCCCCGCTGTTTCCCGTGGCCGCCACGAGGACGACATCTTTGGAAGCCGCGTAGTCGACTGCGGAGCGCGCCTGCGAATCGAGTCGCGCAAATCCGACCGACATGTTGATGACCTTCGCCCCGTGATCCGCGGCGAACCTGATGGCCAGTGCGATGTCAGACTGCTGGAGCTCCGGGGACTCCCCGTCACTTCTGACCTTGATCGGGAGGATCTTCGACTTCGGCGCCAGACCCTCGATTCCGGCCTGGGAGCCATGCCCCACGCCTGCGATCAGGCTCGCCATCCCGGTCCCGTGGCCGTTCGTGTCCACCCGGCCGTCCGTCGTCCCGCCCGAGAAGTCAGCGCCGGGCAGCACCTGACCGGTGAGATCCTGATGGTCGTCCTTGACTCCGCTGTCGACGACGGCGACGACGATGCCGTCGCCCTGGCTGACCGGCCAGATCTTCACGTCAGCCTGGTACTTCTTCAGCGGCCACTGGGCGTCCCGGATCTGATCCGCGACCGCCGGGGAAGCTGCCGAACCCCACACCAGGGCTCCAGCAGCAAGCACGGCTGCCCCACGCCCTACTCGACTGCTCGTCAAGCCTGGTCACCCCACTCAGCGAAGCGTCCCGCAGGCCAGTGGCCCACGGGACGACCGGTCGTTCGGCCAGTCCCTTCGGACAGACCTCATTCCACCACGTTCGGATTGGTCGGCTTCTCCGACGCCCAGGTCTCCTCGTCCTCCACGAGGTAGTCGGGGCGCTTGCCGTCCTTGCCCTTGTCGTCCTTACGTCGTGTGTCACCGAACGGCACGCCGGGCCCCATGCCCCCCGCAGCGCTCCCTCCCGATTCGCCCCTGGCCGCCCGACTCCGGGCTCCGAGCCCGGAGCCGCCCTCGGTGAACGACTGCTTCGCCCCGGGCCCGCCGCTCGGTCGTCCTCCCTCGCCGACGATGCCTCCGCTCCGCCCCGGCACGGTCTCTCCGGGCTGGGGCCCCGCGGCAGGCCGGCCGGCCGCCCGGAAACCGCCCTCGTGGACCTCGCCGACACCGAACGCCTTGCCACCACGGGCTTCCGGCCGGCCGGGCGGGTTCGTCCGGCTGAACGGCCCCTTGCCCTGCGTCCCGTCCTTGCCCGGCGCCGCGGCCCTGCCCTGCACCTCCGCCTTGCCCTGCGGCTCGGCCTTGCCCTGGCCGCCGGCCGGCCTTCCATCCGTCGCACCCCTCACCAGTCCACCTCCGGTGGTGAGAGGCCCACTACCGGGACTGACACCGGTAGGACCGCCCGGAGTAACGGCGTGGGTGGTCTGGGTGCCACCCGACGGCGCGGGAAGAGTGGTCGGCGTGCCGTCGATCCCGGTCCCCGGACCGACGTGACCGACTGACGGAGGCTTGGGTACCGGCTGAGCGGTTCCCCCCTTGATCCCCGGATCGGTAGGGGCTGCCGGTACCGTCTTCGCCGCCACCGGCTTCGGGGCGGCCTGGTTCCCGGGCTTCTGGATCCGCGGCGCCGAGCCACTGTTGGGGGCCGGTGTGGACCCCGCGCCGACGAAGTTGGCGCCGGTCGTGAGGGCACTCAGAAACGGCGCACCCGCCGCATCGTCGGACGGGGTGACATCGCGAGTCTCCTCACGAAGCGGCCCCGGCTGGTAAGGCGGTGGTGGCTTCAGCATCGGGGTGGCGACGCGGTAGTGCATGGCGAGGGTCTGCATCACCGCGGCGGCTTCGAGTTTGCGCTGTTCGGCGATGGCCGTCCTGCTGTCCTCGTCGTCGTCGCCGAAGAGGGACGAGACGGTGTCGCCGATGCCGTCCTTGACCTGGTCCCAGCCGCTGGGTTCCTCGGGCATGTCGTGCTTGGCCTTGGCGATGGCCTCGGACATCGCCTTGAGGGTGTTGGCGGCGTCGTTGGCGTAGGAGGCCGCGTTGTTGATGGTGGCGGCGAGGTTGAGCATGCGGGTGTGGAAGGCGTCGCTGGTGGTGCCCTCCCAGCTGACGGCGGCCTCGGTGCTGGCCCGGGTGAGGGTGGCGCGGATGGCTTTGAGGGTGTCGGCGGCGCGGCGCCAGGGGTCGCCGGCGGCCATCACCTCTCCGGGGTTGAGGGCCTGGGCCATCTTCCGGAGTTCGGCGTGGCTGTAGTCGTTGAAGTTGGTGTACGTCATCGGCGGCCGCCTCCGTTCCCGCGGGGCTGTGCCCGGTCGGCGCTCATCGTTCGGACTTCCCGCCGTCGTGCCGGGGCGGCGCCACCGTGCGGGTGTAGGCGGCGGTGCTGGTGGCGGACGGTGCCGCCACCGACCAGCCGTCGTCGCCGAGTTTCAGCTTGCCAGCGGTGCGGTGTTCCTGCTCCTGGTAGTTGGTGGCGGTGAGTTCGGCCTTCTTCTGGGCCTCGTCGACGGCCTCCTGGAGCTGGTTGAGCACGTCGCGCAGGCCGTCGCGCATCGTCTGGTACCGGCCGTGCAGTTCGGTGGCCTCGGCGAAGGTGCCGAAGGAGGTCTTGCCGACGGCGCTCTGTCCGTGGGTGCGGGTGCCGTCGGCATGGCGTTCGAACTCGGCCAGCAGAAGCCGCACCTGGGCGGCGAAGGCCCGTAGTTGCTCGACTTCGACGCGGTAGCCGCCGCCGGCCCCGCCCGTCGATCCGGTCCCCGTTGACACGTCCGGCGCCTCCCCCGTGCGTCCGCCCCGCGCTGTCGTGCACAGCTCCGGGAGACACATGTCTAACACATGGGCGGGGCAAGCTGAACGGTGCTCGCGGCGAAGCAGTCGAGATGCTGGCGGACCGTCAGTTCACGGCTGTTCCAAGCTGTCGGGCGGCGAGGGCGCGGCGGCAGAGCGAGTCGGCGCGGCGGGTGGTCTCGGGCAGCCGGTAGTGCGGGGCGAGGGCCAGGGTGGTGGCGACCGCCTCGGACAGGCCGATCCGGTGGCCGACGGAGACGAACACCGGTTTGACGCCGGGCCTGGTCCGGACGGCGCGGCCGACCTCCTCCCCGGTGGCCGGGTCGGTGAGCGGGGTCCAGGCGCCGCGGGCGGCCCCGGGCTCGTGGTGGTCGAAGACGAACGGGGTCTTGGCGACGCCGAGTGTGCGCAGGCCGGTGAGCACGCCGAGGTGGCTGGCCAGGCCGAGGCGGCGCGGGTGGGCGAGGCCGTAGCCGTCGCAGACCACGGTGCCGGGGGTGCGGCGGAGGGCGGCCAGGGCGTCCAGCACGGCCGGGAGTTCACGGAAGGCGAGCAGGCCGGGCACGTAGGGGAAGGCGATCCGGCCGACGGCGGTCGACTCGTCGACGACGGCCAGGGTGTCGCGGTCCAGGACCACGGCGGCGGCGACCACGAGGTCCCGTTCGTCGTCGTAGGCGACGTCCACACCGGCGATCAGCGTGTCGTCGGCCTCGGTGCCGGCCCCCGGGCCGGGGCCGTACGGCTGGACGAGCGGGCGCAGCCGTTCCTGTTCGGCGAGCGCCTCGGCCTCGGTGGCGGGCCAGTCGGCGGGGATGGGCACGGAGGGTCTCCCCCTGGGGCGTCGGGTGTCAAGGAATGTGTCCCGGTCACCGTACCGAGTGGGGCGGACGACCCCGCAGTGAGCCTGTGCGCCCCCCGTGCCCCGGATCCGGCGGCTTAGGCTGCACTTACCGAACTGCCGTACTGGGTAGGAGTTGTGGAGAGGTTTCCAGCACCGGCACCGCTCCACCCCGCTTCCCGCCCGTTCCCCCGACGTGCGAAGGACCGATCGCCATGCCGCGCCCGACCACCGCTCAGTTCTGCCTCGGCACCTGCACCGTCGTCGCCGCCGCCGTGGCGCTGCTGGCCGTCTCGGGCGCCACGGGCGTCCTGGAGATCGCCGTGCTGGTGGGCTTCGCGCTCGCCCTCGGGACGCTGGTGACGCTGCTGTCGCTGTCCACCGCCGCGCAGCGCCGCACCAACGCCACGGCCGGCGCGACCGCCACGCCCGGCGCGGCACCCCTCCAAGCCGACGCCCCGGCCCCGGCCGGGCACGCGTACGCCCGGCAGCGCTGAGGCGGCACCACCGGGCGGTCCGGACAGCGGACGGGATCAGACCGTGGAGACCACCACGGTCTTCGCGGCCTTGTCGTGGAGGCACTGGCGGTACGGCTTGTCGAAGACGCCGAACAGGCCGTCGATCAGCCACCAGAGCGCCGCGCAGCAGATGACCGCAGGGAGGATGAAGACGGCGGCCCTGGTCCAGGCGGCGGCCGGTGGCGGCGTGCTGCCGTCGATCAGCATCGCGACCCTGATCTTCATGGCCTTCTTGCCGAGGGTCTGGCCGGCCCGGCTGAGCATCACGCCGTCATAGATCAGGTAGAGGCCGCAGGCCAGCCAGAACGCGCCGGCCTCGCCCGAGCGGTCGCTGAGCGTGGCGAAGGGCAGCACCAGGACGATCGCCACGATCTGCACCAGGACGTAGTCGATCACCTGCGCGAGGATCCGGTTCGGCCAGGTGCCGAGCGGCGGCATCCCGGGGACGGGCCCGGCGCCGGGCGTGCCGTGCCCCGCAGGCCCGTATCCGGGCGGCGGCTGGTCGGACGGCGGCCCGCCGTACGGGTCCTGCCCGTACGGCGGTCGCCCGTACGGCGAACCGCCGGGGGTGCCCCCGTAGTCGCCCCCGTACGCGCCGGGCCGGTCGCCGTAGGGGTTGCCGGGCGGCGGGGTCGAGGACGGCGGCGGGTTTCCGGACGGGTCCGACGGCGCACCTTCCGGCGTGCCGCCACCCGGGGACGGGGGCTGCTTGTCGAAGGAGGGCTGACCGCCCCCCTCCGGCTCGGAGCCTGAGGGGTTCTGGGTGCTCATTCACCGAGTAGAACATTGCAGATTGGCTAAGTTTCGGATATTTAGTCCGTTTCGCCCGGCAACCTCCGGCGGACCGCGGTCAGTCCCGGACCACCCGGGTGCCCGCCATCCGGTCGTGCCACCCGCGCCGGGCGGGGCGGTCGAACAGCGGCCAGACCAGGCCGAGCAGCAGCACCGCCGAGGCGTTCCGGGCCAGCCAGCGGGCCAGCGACCGGGCGAGGCTCAGCCGGCCCCGGGCGGCCGACGGAGCCGCGTCGACCACCCGGATCCGGACCAGGCGCTTGCCGAAGGTCTGCCCGGTGCGGGCGGTCGGCAGGACTTCGTAGAGCACCCCGACGAAGGCGAGGACGGCGAACAGGACGGCCACCTTGCCCAGCACCACCCCGTCCACCAGCCAGACGTCCACCTGGCGGCGGGTCAGCGCGCTGGCCATCCTGGCCTGGTCGAGCTTCTGCTGGACGTGGGACACCACGGAGTTGCCGAGCGGGATGGCGGTCGCGGTGGCGACCACGGCGAGGACGGCGGTGTCCACCAGCCGGGCGGCCAGCCGGCGTCCGAGCCCGGCGGGCAGCGGGGCCGGGGGACGACGGCGAGCCGGCCGGGGCGCGGCGGCCCCGGCCTTCGCCGGGTCGGCGAGCGCGCCCGGAGCGGGGGCTCCGACCGGCCCCGCGACCGGGGCGGCGGACGAGGTGATGAGGGTGCGGGGGACCGTGACGGCGGGCACCACCGCGACGGCCGACTCGGCCGCGGCTTCCGGCTCCGACCCCGACACCGGCTCGGGCTCCGGCCGCGACTCCGACACCGGCTCCGGCTCCGGCTCCGCAGCAGGCGCAGGCACCGACGCGGGCACCGGCACCGCCCCGGGAGCACGCCCGGCCACCGGCGCGGCGACGGGCTCCGCCCGCTCGCCGGACGCCTCGCCGGACGGACGCGCCGCACCCACCGCCCGATCCTCCGCCGGCCCGTCCGCGCCGGAGTCCGGCTCCGCCCCCGGCAGCACGCCCCAGGAGACCCAGCGCGGCGCACCGCCGGTCTCCATCAGGCCACGCTGCGCCCGCGGGTCGACCTGCCAGCCGACGGCCCCCGGCTCGCCCGCACGCTGCTCCTCGACCTCCTCGACGGCCCCGTCGGGCTCCCGCCCGGCGGCCCCGTCGTGGATCTCCCCGGCGCGCGCCGCCTCCCCACCGGCGACCGGTTGCGCCACCGCCGGACGTAGCGCCGCACGGGCCGCCAGCTGCGGCCCGACGCTGAACGACGCCCCACCCGCCGTCTGGTCCAGGTACACCGGCCCGGTCTCCCCGGCCACCCCGGCGATCGCCGGCACCGCGGGCGAGGGCACCGCACGCGAAGGCGCGACGGACGAAGGCGCGACGGACGGAGGTACAGCGGAAGACGGCACCGCGGACGACGGCGAATGGGCCTCCGGCGACGCCGGCGGCGGCACGAAGCGCGCCCCCGCCCCGGGCCCGACCCCCGCACCGCCCGCCACGCCGCCGCGGCGGGCCGCGAACCGGGGCGGCTGCAGCACCTCGCCCGCGGCCGGGGCCGGGCGGCTGGTGCCCGGCACCCACGCGGTACCGCCCCAGTAGCGCACGAAGCCGGGCACCGAGGGGTCGGGGTAGTACCCCGGGGTGGGGCCGACGGCCGTCTCCGCGCCGCCGGCGAAGGGCCGGTCCGTCATGGGGTCTTCTTTCTGGCAGGGCCGTTGCGGCGCAACCGGCGGGCGGACCACGCGACGGCGACTCGGGCGGCGGAGGTCGCTTCGCCCGTCGGCGCGCGCGAGGACACCGCCTCATTGGCGGACAGTCGCGGGGCAGTCACAAAGGGTAGTACCTCGGCGGCGCGAAGGTGGCAAGTTGCGCGATCGCCGGACAGACCGGGTCCGCCCGGGATAAGGAGGACGGCGCGCGTTCAGCGGACCCTCGCCCGCTCCCCCCACGGTCTCCACGGCCCGCCCACGCCCGCGGGAACTCCGCCAAGAAATCTCGGAAACATGTGTAAGAGCGCCCGCGACCCGCGCTCTCCAAGGTCACAGGGCCCGGAACCGGGCACGAACCGGAGTCAGAGAGGAACCCGATCATGGAGCGCGCGACGAGCGTGGTCGAGCACGAGCTGGAACTCAACCTGGTGCTCTCCCCCGAGCACAGCGTCCCCGTCCCGGCCCGGCTGTCCTACGGCAGCCACGACCCCTACGCGGTGCACATCACCTTCCACCTGGACACCGGCTCGCCGGTCACCTGGGTGTTCGCCCGCGAGCTGCTGGTGGAGGGCACCTTCCGGCCGTGCGGCCAGGGGGACGTGCGGATCTGGCCGACCCGCTCGGGCCGGCGCAGCGTGCTCTGCATGGCCCTGAGTTCGCCCGCCGGGGACGCCCTGCTGGAGGCCCCGCTGCCGGTGGTGGCCGCCTGGCTGGAGCGGGCGCACCGGCTGGTGCCGCCGGGCAGCGAACTGGCCGCGCTGGACATGGACGGGTCGCTCGCCGAGCTGCTCGCGTGAGCGACCGCGCCGCACGGCGCCGCCCCACCCCGGCCGCCCCGGCACCGGGCACTCCCGGGCGGGACAGCCCCGGACGCGGAACCCCCGGAAGCGGGACCCCCGCCCACGGCGGCCCCGGACGGAGCACCCCCGGGCCGGTGGGCCCGGGAGTCCCCGGCGACTCAGCGGGCCGCGGGGGCCTGCTGACGGTCGTGCGCGGGGCCCGGACGGCCGCCGCCGCTGCGCTGCCCGGGCAGCGGGACGAGCGGGGCGCCGGCGGCCCGCCGCCGCGCCCTTATCCGTAGCGCCGCGGCCAGCAGGAAGCAGATCCCGACGAGCGGGTAGACCGAGGCCGGGATCTGGCTGACCGCCGACAGGTGCAGGTCGAGGTCGCCGTGGTGCGGCACGACCCACATCCCGAACGAGAAGAAGGCGATCAGCGTCGCCCCGAAGGCCGCGCGCCAGCGCAGCCGGCGGACGACGGCCGGCCGGCCCTGCTCGACCGCGGCCTCGCAGGCGAGCAGCGCGAGCACGGGCACGCACCAGATCCAGTGGTGGGTCCAGCTGATCGGCGAGATCAGGACCGCGGTGACGGCGGCGCAGCAGACGCCCCACGCCTCGGCGCGCGGCAGCCAGCGGGAGCTGGAGGCCGCCCAGGCGGCGATGGCGAGGCCAAGCACCGCGATCACGGCGCCGGCCAGCGTCGCGACGGTCCCGGGCTCGGCGGTGTGCAGCAGCCGGGCGACGGCGCCGCGTACCGACTGGTTGTCGACGATCTCGGTCTTGCCGACCCGCGAGGAGTCGTACAGGTACTTGGTCCAGAAGCCCCAGGTGGCGTCGGGCAGGATCAGCGCACCGAGCAGGAAGGTCCCGAGGAAGGTGAAGCCGGCCACGAAGGCGGCCCGGATCCGGCCGGTGAGCAGCAGGTAGACGGCGAAGAGGCCGGGGGTGAGCTTGATGCCCGCGGCGATGCCGATCGCGACGCCCTTGCTGCGGCGGCCGTCGGGGCGGGTGAGGTCCCAGAGGATCAGGCAGGCCAGCGCGAGGTTGATCTGGCCGTAGCGCAGCGTGGTGAAGACCGGTTCGAGCCAGACGCCGCCGCCGGTGACCAGGATCACGCCGAGTGGGCGCAGTTCGCGGCGCGGCCAGCCGACCAGCTTGAACGACAGGTGGGTGAGCAGCGCGAGCAGCCCGAGGTTGCCGAGCGTGATCGCCACCCGCAGGAACGGCACCGGGAACCAGGTCGTCGGCACGAACAGCATCGCGGCGAACGGCGGGTAGGTGGCGGGCAGGTTCCACTCGGTGACCCGCAGCGCGTAGAGGTCGGTCCCGTCGGCGACGGCGCCGCCCTCCGCCCGGTAGACGATCATGTCGACCATCGAGGTGTGGACGAAGTGCCGCACCACGGCGTAGACCACCAGGGACAGCAGCGCCACGGCGGAGACGGCCAGCAACGGGCGGCGCGGTGCCTCCCGCAGGGCCCGCACGGGCGCGCCGAGGGCGTCCTTGAGGCGGTCCGACAGAGGTCCGGGCGCCGGGTCCGGTGCCGTCGGCACCACGCTGCGCTCGTCTTGCACCGCTGTCACTGTTCGCTCCGTCCACCGTTCGGCCAACCAGCGACGATACCGGATGCCCGGCGACCGGGCCCGGTCGAGCCGACTACGGAGCGTGATCGCCCGGGTGGAAGTGCACCCCGGCCGGCCGTACTCCGTTGCGGGCGGAGCACGGACGGCCGGGGTCCCGGGGAGGGGTCGTGGAGCTCAGCCGGCGTAGGCGCCGAGGGCCCGGGTGAAGTCCAGCGGCTGCTGGACGATGCTGCTGCAGCTCGCGTCGGCGTACGCCTTGGCACCGCCCGCGCACGCCTTGTCGCGGGTGCCGGACCACATCGCCAGCCAGGCCAGGTGCTTGGTCCCGGCGAACTCGGCGAGCTGCTTGGCGTCGGCGACGGTGAAGACCTCGCTGGCCACGTCGTTGACCCCGATCATCGGGGTGACCGCGACCTTGCGCCAGGCGGCCGCGTCGTCCAGCCCGAGCACGCTCTTGACCTGGGCCTGGGTGGCGGTGGCCGCGGCGATGGCGTACTTGCCCATCTGGCCCTGCGGGTTCGGGGCGACGCCGTCCCCGAAGTCCATCGCCATGATGTTGACCGCGCCGATCGCGACGCCGTTGCGCTTGGCGTCGGCCACCAGGTCGACGCCCTCCTGGGTCAGGCCGGAGGGCAGCGCGGGGAGGGTGAAGGAGACGTCCAGGGCCTTGCCCTTGGCGGCCGCGTTCTTCTGCAGCTGGGCGACGGCCTGGGCACGGCGGGTGTTGGCGGCGGTGTTGGCGATCGCGCCGCCCTCGACGTCGAAGTCGACCTTGGTCAGCCCGAAGGCGTCGACGGTCTTCTGGTACACGGCGGTCAGGTCGGTGGTGGTGGCGCAGGCGAGGGCCAGCTCGCTGCCGTTGGCGCCGCCGAAGGAGACCCGGACGTCGCCGCCGATCGCCCGCAGCGCGCCGATCTGGGCGGCCACCGCGTCGGCGGACAGCTCGCTGACGCCGCCCCACTTCGGGGTGCAGCCGCCGCCGGAGACCACGAAGGCGAGGGTGAAGTTCTTCACGCCGGTGGCCTTCGCGGTGGCGACCAGGTCGTACGGCGGGTAGAGCGAGGTGTCCACGTACGGCGCGAAGCCGGCGCCGGTGGCCGGGGCGGGCGTGCCGGTCGCGGTGGCGGTGGGCGCGGGGGTGGCGCTGGTGGTCGGCGCCGGGGTGGTCGGCCTGGTCGTGGCGGTGGGGCTCGGGGACGCGGTGGTGGGCCGGGCGGTGGCGGTGGCGGTGGGCGTCACGACGGGCGTGCCGGTCGGGGTCGGCGAGGTGCCGGGGGTGCCCGTCGGGCGGCCCGAGGGGGTGGGCACGGTGTCGCCGGCCTTGCAGGAGGCGTTGTTGATCAGGCAGTTGCCGGGCTCCGCCTGCGCGGCGCCGGCGCCCTGGGCGACGAAGCCGACCACCAGGCTCCGGCCGGGCTCCAACCGCTTGCTCCAGGCCTCGGGCTTGACGGTGACGTGCTGCCCGTCGGCGCTGAAGGTGGCGTTCCAGAGCGAGTCGATCTTCGCTCCGGCCGGCAGGTCGAAGGACAGCGTCCAGTCCTCGATCGCGCTGCCGGCCGGGTTGGTGACCAGGTACTGGCCGGTGTAGCCGGCGTCCCAGGCGCTGGTGCGGGTGTAGACGGCGCCGAGCGAGGCAGCGCTGGCCGAGGAGGCGAGGGCCACGACCGCGCCCGCGACCAGCGCGGCGGCGACGGCCGAGGAGGCGAGGACGACTCCCTTGCGGCTGCGTCGGCGGCGGCCCCGGCGGCGTTCGGGCTGGGTCGTCATGGGCGTACCTCCGTAGGGGGCGCCTCCCGCCCGGGGGGCGCGGGGGACGGCTGGGCCGGACGGGGTCGCGGCGGCCGGGCGCGGGTGGATGGACCCGTCGCGGGCGGCGTGACCCGGCTCGGTCGGGTGACCGGCGCGGATGACGCTAGTGGGGCGGGAGGGCCGGAAGGGGCCTGCTGAGCGAGGGGTACAGCTCTCTTAGGGCCCGCTTAAGGAAGAGGGGTGACACCGGTGCGCGGCACCGGTGCGCGGGGTCCCCGGCGCCGGGGACCGCTCAGCGCTGGAACAGCGTGCCGCGGCTGCGCCGGCGGCTGGCGCGGGCGGGGGCGCCGTCGGGGCGGGCCTGCAACCGCAGCCGGATCTCGGCGCCGCCGAGCCCCGCGGAGCGACCGAGCGCGAGGTCGCCGCCGGTGACCTCGGCGAGCTTGCGGGCGATGTCCAGGCCGAGGCCGGTGGAGCCCTCGCCGCCGTCGCCCTGCCCGCGCTCCAGGGCGGCCTCGGGGTCGGTGAAGCCCGGTCCGGCGTCGCCGACCAGCACGATCACCGAGCTGTCGGTGGCGAGCACGTCGACCGAGAACGCGGTGCCGACGGCGGTGTGGCGGAAGACGTTGCCGAGCAGGGCGTCGACGGCGGCGGCGAGGTCGCCGCGCTGGACGGACACGCCGGCGGGTTGGTCGGCACCGGCCAGCTGCCAGCGGCGCCCCTCGTCCTCGGCGAGCGCGGACCAGAAGCCGACCCGCTCCCGGATCACCTCGGCGGCGTCGCAGCCGACGGTGACGGCGGGCGCGTCCTCGGGCGCGCGCCGGGCCGAACGGATGATCTGGTCGACCTCGCGCTCCAGTTGGGAGACCGCGTGCCGGGTGGCGTCGGCCGCGTCGCCCTCGCCCAGCGACGCGGCGTTGAGCCGCAGCACGGTGAGCGGGGTGCGCAGCCGGTGCGACAGGTCGGCGGCCAACTCCCTTTCGGCGGCGAGCAACTGGACGACCCGGTCGGCCATCGTGTTGAACGCGTGGGCGGCTTCGCGCAGCTCCTCCGGGCTCCCGGCGGTCTGCCGGTCGTCGACGGGCACCCGGACGGCGAGGTTGCCGCCGCCGAGCGAGCGGGCCGCGGCGGCCAGCCGGCGGGCCGAGCCGACGATCCGGGTGCCCATCCGGTCGGCCACCAGCACCGAGATGGCGACCAGGGCGAGCGCGACCGCGGACAGCACCAGCCAGGCGGTGGAGACCCCGCGGGTGAGGTCGCCGTCGGCCACGAACACCTCGACCACGGCCGTCCGGCCGGTGTCGACGGCCACCGGCTGCAGGAGGGCGAAGCCGCCGGGCACCTCGACGGTGAACGAGCGGCCCTGGCCGCCGGCGGTGCCCACGTCGGCGGCCAGCGCACGGGCCTCGCCGATGGTCGCCCCGCCGTCCGGCCCGACCATCGGCGCTCCGGCGGAGGTCGCTTCGGTGGGCAAAGAGGACGGCAGCGGGTTCGGCAGCGGGTTCGGCGGCGGCGAGGGCGAGTCCGCGGCCGGCACCGGGCCCGGGGCCGGCAGATGGACCGCCATCCGCCCCTGCGCACCGGCGTCGGTACTGGCCACCGCACGGGCGATGGCGCCCTGGTCGGTGGTGATGGCGAGGGCCGGGCCGAGCGCCGCCGCCTGCCGTTCGGCCGCGGTGAACGCCCGGTCCCGCGCGGTCTGTTGGACCATCAGCCCGAGCGGGATGAGAAAGGCCAGCGCGACCATGGTGGTCCCGGCCACCGCGGCCTTGATCAGGGCCCAGCGCAACGAGTGCCCGAACCGCCTCACGCCCGGCCCTCCGTGGGGGCGGGGCCGGGCCCCGCCGGGTGCCCGGTCGCCTCCAACCGGACGCCGACGCCGCGCACGGTGTGCAGGTAGCGGGGGTTGGAGGCGGTCTCGCCGAGCTTGCGGCGCAGCCAGGAGAGGTGGACGTCGATGGTCTGGTCGCCGCCGTAGGTCTGGCGCCACACTTCGGCCAGGATCTCCTTGCGCGGCACGACCACGCCGGGGCGGGCGGCGAGGAAGGCCAGCAGGTCGAACTCGCGGCGGGTCAGGTCGAGCGCCCGGCCGTCCAGGGTGGCCTCGCGGCGCTGGAGGTCGATGGCGAGCCCGCCGACCCGGAGCACCTGGGTGACCGGGGCCGTCCCGCCGCCGAGGCGGCGCAGTACGGCGGCCATCCGGGCGCTGAGGTGTTCCCCGGAGAAAGGTTTCACCAGGTAGTCGTCGGCGCCGTCGTTGAGCAGCCGGACGATCTCGGCCTCGTCGTCCCGGGCGGTGGAGATGATCACCGGCACGTTGGTCAGGCCACGGATCATCTTGAGCGCCTCGCTGCCGTCCAGATCGGGCAGGCCGAGATCGAGGATCACCAGGTCGCAGCCGACCTGGGCCACCTCGCGCAACGCCTCAAGTGCCGTGCCCACACTGCGGACCGCGTGACCGGTGTCGGCCAGATGCCGGATGAGGGCGGAGCGTACGAAGGGGTCGTCCTCGACCACGAGCACTGTTGCCATGGGGCTGCACGGTACGCCATCGGCGTGCGGTGGTCTGTACCTCGGGGTGGGTCCGGGAGGGGCCGCCGGACGGCTCCGGACCGATTCGCTCCGTCCCCTGGTGTTTTGTGCAAGTTGCCTGCTGAATAGCAGGGCTGCCCACCTGCGGCGGCCCCGAATACGGCAGGATGTGCGCACGATGCGGAACGGACTGGTACAGCTCGGCGCCTGGGCGGCGGCCACCGGGGCGGCGGTGGCGCTGTCCTGGTTCGGCGTGCACGCGGTGCTGACCGGCGCCGCGTTCGAGCAGCCGACGGCGCTGCCGCTGCCGTCCCCGGCCGCCGGCGGAGCACGCTCCCCGGTCGCGTCGGCGCCGGTTCCGACGCCGCCCCAGGAGCCGTCCGCGCCCCGGCCGGAGAGCTCCGGCCCGACGCCCGCGCCGGCCTCGTCGACCACCCAGCGCGGTGCGGCGGCGCCCGGTACCCCGCCCGCGTCACGCCGTCCCGCGCCCACCACCGCCACGACGACCGCGGCCGCCGCCGCGACCGCCACGTCCACCGTGCGCAGTTACCCCGTCCCCGGCGGCAAGGTGGCCCTGGACATCCGGCCGGACAACGCCTCGCTGGTCTCCGCCACCCCGGACCCGGGCTGGCAGATGCAGGTCTGGAACGGCCCGCAGTGGATGCGGGTGGACTTCACCAAGGGCGACCAGGCCAACTCGGTCTTCGTCGCCTGGAACGGCCACCCGCCGACGGTGGAGACGGTCGTCCGCTGACCGCCGTCCGCCCGGCGGTCCCCCGGGCGGTCACCACCGGTCGAAGGGGACGTACCCGGGCAGGTACGGGCCCCGGTAGCGGGAGCGGTCGACCAGGGTGTGCCGGGTGCCGCCGGGCACCCCGATCGCGGCCAGCACCACCACCCCGTACCGGTCGTGCGCCTCGTAGGGCTCGGCGAGCGAGCTGGCGCCCCGGTCCACCGCGTAGTCGTAGGCGTAGTGGACGTCCGGAACGCCGACGGCGAGGTCGAGCACCCCGTCGCCGTGCCGGGCCAGGTGGCCGGCCAGCTCCCGGCCCCGCGGCCCGATCACCTGGACCAGCGAGGTCAGCACGAACCTGGTCCCGGGTGCGCGCAGCACGTAGGAGACGGTCTCCGGCTCGCCGGTGTCGGGCCCGGCGTAGGCGGTACAGCGCAGGCCGAGCGCCGTGGCGTAGCGGCGTGCCGCACGCTCCGCGTCGGCGACGGCGAAGACCACCGCGTCGGCGTGCCCCATCGGGACGAGGTCGGGCTCCTCCAGGCCCGCGGTGAACAGCAGGGGTTCGGCGGCGGTGTCGGTCATGACGGCCCTCCCGGTGGGCGTGCGCAACCACGGTCTGCCCCGCGGGCCGGTGTGGGGACCGGCTCACGGGGTTGTGGCTGGAGGGTGGCGCCGGGCCGACCGGCGCGCAACTGTTCCGTTTCCTCCTGGTCAAGGTGTGCGCCGGGGCGGGAGAATCGGCCGCACCGCTGTACAGAATGCCCACCGGAGGACGGAGCCCCGCGATGCCCCCCGCCCACTCCCCGAGTTCCCCGAACTCCACCGAATCGCCCAACTCCACACCTGGGCAAGCGTCTTCGGCCGCCGCGCCGGGTACCGCCAACGACGCGATCGACGTCCTGGACGGCCGGCTGATCCGGCTGCTGGCGGAGGAGCCGCGGATCGGCGTGCTGGAGTGCTCGCGCCGCCTCCAGGTGGCCCGGGGCACCGTCCAGGCGCGGCTGGACCGGCTCCAGGCCAAGGGGGTGATCGGCGGCTTCGGGCCCGAGGTGGACCCGGCCGCGCTCGGCTACCCGGTGACGGCCTTCGCCACGCTGGAGATCTCCCAGGGCCAGGGCGCCGACGTGCGGGCCCACCTGGCGGCGGTGCCGGAGGTCCTGGAGCTGCACACGATCACCGGGCACGGGGACATGATGGTGCGGATCGTGGCCCGGTCCAACGCCGATCTGCAGCGCGTGATCGACCGGGTGGTGGGGTTCGACGGGATCGTCCGCTCCTCGACGGCCATCGCGCTGGAGAACCCGGTGCCGTACCGGATCCTGCCGCTGGTGGACCAGGCCGCGGCCGAGTAGCCCGTCCGGTCCGGCCCCGGCGGTGCCTGCCGGACCTCAGCAGGTGGGGACGGTCCCGCCGCCGCGCAGCGCGTCCAGCGCGGAGATCGACTCGCTCAGCGTGCCCACCGGCACCAGCCGCAGACCGTCGGGCAGGTTGACCTTGGCGTCCGCGCACTCGTCCTTGGGCAGCAGGAACACCGTCGCGCCGTCCCGGGCCGCCGCCTGGGTCTTCAG
The DNA here is from genome assembly GCF_055564815.1 of Kitasatospora sp. NPDC028961. NCBI lineage: Bacteria > Bacillati > Actinomycetota > Actinomycetes > Kitasatosporales > Streptomycetaceae > Kitasatospora > Kitasatospora sp. NPDC028961. The sequence continues at coordinate 161,719 of NZ_JBVHVO010000012.1, forward strand.
CGGCACGCCGCCGACCGGGCCGATGACGCCCTGGTCGTCGATGGTGCCGGTCCCCGCGACCGTCAGCCCGCCGGTGAGGTCGCCGCCCTTGCCGTCGCCGGCCAGCTTGTCGACGATGCCCAGCGCCAGCATCTGGCCCGCGCTCGGGCCGCCGATGTCACCGAGGTCGACCTTCACCTTCACCTGCGCGGGCGAGAGGTGGAGGTAGGAGAGCGCGGCCGTGGTGGCGCTGTCCTGCGACTCGGTCATCTGCTGGGCCGTCACCTCCTGCGCCTTGGCCGGATCGCCCTGCGGGTAGACCGTCTCGGTCGGCCGGACCGCCTCGTCCTGGTCGAACCAGGCCCGCAGCGACCGCCAGAAGGTGGTGCGGTCCCCCGGATTGGTCGCCGAGATGGTCACCATCCGCAGCTCCCCGTCGGTGGTGCGCACCGGCGCTCCGGTGACGGTCAGCACCGGCTGGTCCTGGTAGCTGCCGAGGGTGTCCGCGGTGACCCCCGGCCAGGTGAGCGTGTACGGCAGCGGGACGAAGGCCGCCACGCCGAACAGCGCGGCGACCAGCACCCCGCACAGCGCCAGCGCACGGGTGCGGGGGGCGGTCAGGGCCTTGGGCAGCTTGGTGTCGGACACAGAGGCATCCAAACACACCCGGCGCTATCGCAGGGCGTCGGCGACCTCGGTCGCCGCCTCCACCACCCGGGGGCCGACCCGCTCGGGGACGAGCCCGTTCAGCATCACCACGCCGACGCTGCCCTCGATCCCGCTCAGCCCGACCAGTGCGGCGGCCGCGCCGCTCGCACCCGACTGCTCCTCCGCACGGGTGATGACGAAACCTGACTCCGGACGGCGCTGGCTGGGGAAGCCGCGCGCCTCCAGGATCGCCCGCCCGGCGGCGCTCTCCCCCAGCGGGTGGCGCAGCCCGGTCCGGTAGGCGACGTGGAAGTCCGTCCAGCTGGGCTCGACCACGGCGACGGCCAGCGCCTCGTTGCCGTCGACCAGGGTGAGGTGGGCGGTGGCGCCGAGGTCCTCGGCCAGGCTGCGCAGGGCCGGCAGCGCCGCCTCGCGCAGCAGCGGGTGCACCCGGTGGGCCAGCCGCAGCACGCCCAGGCCCACCCGGGCCCGGCCGCCGATGTCGCGGCGGACCAGCCCGTGCTGCTCCAGCGTGGCCAGCAGCCGGTAGACGACGGTCCGGTTGACCGCGAGGCGGGCGGCGAGCTCGGTGACGGTGAGCCCGCGTTCCGAGTCGGCGAGGAGTTTGAGGACCCGGACGCCCCGGTCCAGGGTCTGGGAGGTCTCTGCAGTCACGACGCGCATGTCCTTTCCGCGGCGGCCGCCGGAGCGGCGGCGCCGGTCCGGGACTCAGGTGTCGCGCGCAGGTGGGTGGCCGCGCTCGGGCCGCGGTGTGTCGTCCTTGACGTCCTGGCGGTCCTGCAGCGCCCGTCCCGACGGGGGTTACCCGACGGGGGAGCGTGTGGGAAAGGTAGTGAAGGAATTGTCGCGGCGGAAGTGGTTGTCCAAAATTCGGGCATGATCGATTTCGTCACGCATGACGAACCGGGACAAAGGCCCACAATTCACGGCCCTGGACTGGGCACAAGTTCGACCACAGTCCGAAGTTCGGACAGTGCCCGCCGCGGCGGGGGCCGCTCGCCGGGCGCGGCTCGGAGCAGGTGGCGGCTCAGAGCAGGGCGCGGCTCAGAGCAGGTTGCGCAGCACCGTCCAGGCCACCGCGGTGCCCAGCACCACCGCCGTGCCGCCCCGGCCGAGCGTCGGCCGCCAGCTCCGGCCGGCCAGGCCGTGCCGCAGCCAGGTGAGGTAGAGCAGCGCGACCAGCGGCAGCGAGAGCAACAGCGCCGCGTTGTCGTGCCAGGCCGCCGCGAGGTCGCCGTGCAGCAGGTCGTACGTCATCCGGGTGCCGCCGCAGCCGGGGCAGTCCAGCCCGGTGACCTTGTGCCAGGGGCAGAACGGCAGCAGCTGCCCGGGCAGGTGCGGGTCGCGCGACCACAGGTAGGCGCAGCCGGCCAGGCCGCCGCCGAGCACCGCCAGCGGCGGTCCCGCGGTGCGCAGCCGGGCCGGGAGGGGCAGCCGGGCGAGGAGCGGCAGCCGGGGGGCGGGGCCGTCGGCCCCGGGCACGGCGAAGCCGCCCCGGCCGGAGCCGGGGCGGCGCGCCGCGAATGGCCTGGGCAAGATCAGCTGCGCAGCAGACGGCCCTGGGCGTCCGTGCGGTCGTTGCTGGTGAGGAACAGGATGCCGTCGATCAGCGACCAGACACCGAGACCACCGCAGGTCAGCAGCTGGGCGATGCCCAGGCCGATGTGGCCGGTGTAGAAGCGGCCGACGCCCAGGCTGCCGAGCAGGATCGTCAGGATGCCGGCGACGACCTTGGACTTGTCGGAGAGCTCGGGCTGGGCGTGGGGCGGGTACGACACGTTCGGTGTGCTCCTTGTGACGGCATGTTCGAGCTCGCGACGGGACGGTCGCTGCCTCGACTGGTGAGGTTGCCGGCCCGGCTCACCGGGGGCTGCGGCCACCGTCCGGACGGGGCGGGGCGCAGCCACGACAGACCCGGAGGCGGCGCGGCACGCGGAACACTAGCCGATCATCACACCGGCTGTCTCCACAGATTCTTCGCGTTCGCCTGACCGTCACATGACCTTCGGGCGTTCCCGGACGATTCGCCGACGTCCGTTACTTCGCCCACTCCCGGATCCGCTCGATCCGGGCCTTCAGCTGATTGACCGTCGCCTGCGCGGTGAGCGGACCGCCGCACTGGCGCCGCAGCTCGTTGTGGATGGTGCCGTGCGGCTGGCTCGTCCGGTGGTGCCAGGCCGCCACCAGCGCGTTCAACTCCTTGCGCAGCTCGCGCAGTTCCTGGTGGGTGACCACCGGCCGCTGCTCGGCCGGCAGCTCCAGCAGGTCGGCCTCCTCGGCGGGCTTGGCCTTGCTGCGCTGGATCTGGCGGTGCTGGCGCTTCTGCAGCAGCATCTGCACCTGGTCCGGCTCCAGCAGGCCCGGGATGCCGAGGTACTCCTCCTCCTCCTCGCTGCCCGGGTGCGCCTGCATGCCGAATTCCATGGCGTTGTACAGCACCCGGTCGAAGACCGCGTCGGAGCCGATCGCCTCGTAGGAGAACTCCTCGCCGCCCGCGCCGTCCGGCCCGTCGTTGGCCCGCTCGGCCTCGGCGAGCAGCCGGTCCTCCTCGTCGAAGAGGCCCTCGCCCTCCTTCTTCGGCCGGTCCAGCACGTGGTCGCGCTGGAGCTCCATCTCGTTGGCGAAGCCCAGCAGCGTCGGGATGGTCGGCAGGAAGACGGACGCGGTCTCGCCGCGCTTGCGGGCCCGCACGAAACGGCCGACGGCCTGCGCGAAGAACAGCGGGGTGGAGATCGAGGTGGCGTACACCCCGACGGCCAGCCGCGGCACGTCGACGCCCTCGGACACCATCCGGACCGCGACCATCCAGCGCGCGTCGCCCGCCGAGAAGTCGGAGATCCGCTGGGACGCCTCCGCCTCGTCGGAGAGCACCACGGTGGCCTTCTCGCCGCTGATCTCCCGGAGGATCTTGGCGTAGGCGCGGGCGGTGTTCTGGTCGGTGGCGATCACCAGGCCGCCGGCGTCCGGGATCGCCTTGCGGACCTCGCTCAGCCGCCGGTCGGCGGCCTGGAGCACGCTGGGGATCCACTCGCCCTGCGGCGCCAGCGCGGTGCGCCAGGCCTGGGCGATCAGGTCCTTGGTCATCGGCTCGCCGAGCCGCGCCTCCAGCTCGTCGCCGGACTTGGTGCGCCAGCGCATGTTGCCGCTGTAGCTCAGGAAGATCACCGGGCGCACGACGTGGTCGGCGAGCGCGTGCCCGTAGCCGTAGGTGTAGTCGGCGACCGACTTGCGGATGCCGTCGCCACCCGCCTCGTACTGGACGAACGGGATCGGGTTGGTGTCCGAACGGAACGGCGTACCGGTCAGCGCCAGCCGGCGGGAGGCCGGCTCGAAGGCCTCGAAGCAGGCCTCGCCCCAGGACTTCGAGTCACCGGCGTGGTGGATCTCGTCCATGATGACCAGCGTCTTGCGGGCCTCGGTCCGGTTGCGGTGCAGCATCGGGTTGACCCCCACGCCCGCGTAGGTGACCACGATGCCGTGGTACTCGCGGGAGAGCGGGCCCGAGGAGTAGGCCGGATCGAGCTTGATGCCTATCCGGGCGGCGGCCTCGGCCCACTGCTTCTTCAGGTGCTCGGTCGGCGCGACGACGGTGATCTGCTGCACCAGGTGGTTGTGCAGCAGGTAGGAGGCCAGCGTCAGGGCGAAGGTGGTCTTACCGGCGCCCGGGGTCGCGACCGCGAGGAAGTCGCGCGGCTGGTTCTCGATGTACCTGTCCAGCGCACCCTGCTGCCAGGCCCGGAGCTTGCCGGCGGTGCCCCAGGGGGCCCGGCCGGGGAAGGCCGGCGACAGGTGGTGCGAAGCGGCCGACGCGCCTTGGCCAGCGGCCCGGGCGGGCGCGTGCGGCTCCTGCGCGTCGGAGAAGAGGGGCATCGAGGAGGCGGCGGCAGTACTCACGGTCTCCGAGGGGGATCATCGCAGGTCAGAGGCCGTTTAGCGGCCCCCGCCCGCGGTCGGGCGGCAATCGGACAACCGGTCCAGCGTACCGGTCCGGCGCCGTTCGAGCGGCCAGGCTCGACCTCCGGTACGCCCGGACGGCCGGAAACCGATGTGACCCGGATCACGGAAATCACCCACCGGAACCGCGTAAGCGCGACCGCCCCGCCCGACTCTCTCCAGTGAGGCCGCCCCACCCTCCACAGCCGCCACCCCGGCCTCATGCCACCGCGAAGACCTCACTCCCCCAGAAAGGGCGCGCCGTGCACGCCACCGTCGAAGAGACCGTCCAGGCCCGTCTGATCCTGTCCGCCCACCGGTCGGTCCGGCTGCGGGTCACCCTCGGCTACCGCCGGGAGGACCCGCTCGCCGTCCGGATGGGCTTCCCCGCCGAGTTCTCGCTGGACGAACCGGGCGACGGCGCCGGGCCGGGCTCCGGCCGGGACGCCGGCCCGGACATCGAGTGGGTCTTCGCCCGGCAGCTGCTGTCGGCCGGCCTGGAGCTGGCCGCCGGCGACGGCGACGTCCACGTCCGGCCCGCCCCCGGCCGGCGCACCATGGTCGAGCTGCGCGCGGCCGAGGGCACCGCGCTGGTCCGGTTCGACACCGCCGACCTGCGGCGCTTCCTCTGGCACAGCCGGCTGGTCGTCCCCGAGGGCGAGGAGCACCGCCACCTGGACGCCGACCGCGCCCTCGCCGAGCTCCTGGGCTGACCGGCCCCGGCGGGGACGGTGGCGGCCCCGCCGGCGCCCGCCCGGGGCCGAGGCCCGGGCGGGCGTCCCGGCGGGCCGGGAGCGGAGCGGCTCAGGAGGAGAGCCGGCGCATCAGCCGGACGCCCTGCGCCGCCGTCAGGTGCGGCAGGTAGGCCTTCCCTATCGCCCGGGTGATGCTGGGCAGCGCCGCCGGGTCGGGGTACGCCATGTACAGCGGTCGGTACTCCGGCTGGAACTTCGCCTTGAAGGCCAGCAGCGAGCGGAACCCGTAGACCGGCTCCAGCACCCGGCCCATCCAGTCCAGCGTGCGCTGCAGCCCGGTGGGCGGCGCGTCCTGCCCGGAGCGGGCCAGCGGCGCGCCGGAGAGCGAGACGAAGCGCGCGCCCTCCTCCTTGAAACCGAGCGCGGCCGAGGCGATCAGGAACTCCGTCACCCCCCGGAAGCCGTCCGAGCGGCGGCGCATGAAGTCCAGCGTCCAGCCGACCGGCACCCCGTCCTCGTAGACCGGCATCCAGCTGGTCAGCCCGTGCACGACGCGGTCGCCGTCGACGGCGATCAGCAGCCGGACCGCCGGGTCGTCCAGCTCCTCCAGGCCACCGAGGGTGAAGCCCATCTCGGGCAGGCCCTTCTCGGAGACCCACTCCTCCGAGATCGAGCGGATCTGGTCGCGCAGGGCGAGCGGCGCGTCGTGGTAGGCCCACCACTCGGCGGTGATGCCCTGCTTGCCCGCCTTGTTGAGGGCGGTCCGGATGTCCTGCCACTTGCGGCCGGTGAAGGCCAGTCCGGGCAGGGCGACCACGGTGTCCTCCGCCACCTGGAGCGAGCGCCAGCCGAGCTGCCCGGCGGCGTCGCTGGTCTCCGGGGTGACGCTGTAGAAGCAGGGCGTCCAGCCCCGGGTGTCGCAGTACCGGGCGAAGCCGGCCACCGCCCGGCGTCGGGCCTCCGGCTCGCCGAACGGGTCGCCGGTGGTCAGCGCCACGGTGGAGAGCACCCGGTAGGCGACGGCGGCCCGGCCCTCCTCGTCGAACCAGTAGTGGTTGCCGTCCCAGGTGGTGATGAAGGACAGCGTGCCGCCGCCGTGCGCGGTGAGCAGCGCGCGGGCGCGGGCGGCGTCCTCGGCGTCGGTGTGCACCACCGGGCGGCGGAAGGCGACCAGCAGGGCGGTCAGCGCGACCACCCAGAACGCCAGGCCGCAGTACGTCTCCAGGAGGCGGGCCGGCGGGCCGACCGCTATCGGGTAGTCGGGCAGCAGGTCGTTGTAGGCGGGCGGCAGGAACTGCGCCGGCAGTCCGGCGACCAGGCCGCCCACCCCGGCGCGGGGGTCGAACTCGCCGGCCACCAGCCGGCCGAACCCCACGTACGCGGCCGCCGCGGCCAGCGCCGCCCCGCCGGTGACGAGGGCGAGCCGGCGCAGCACCGCGGCCGGCAGCCGCAGGCCGAACCGGTGCCGGGTGGCCAGCAGCAGGCCGGTGGTGAGCAGCGGCAGCAGCAGCGCCTCGACGAAGTACTGCACCACGTCGCCGGCGCCGGTGCCGGTGCCGGCGAACAGCCAGAGCAGCAGCGCCGCCCAGAGCAGTTCGGTGGCGACGGTGATCCGCCAGGCCAGCCGCAGGCCGCGGCGCAGGCCCTCGGCGAGGACCAGCAGCAGGGCCGGGAAGAGCGCGGCCATCAGCCGCGCCGGGGTGTCGAATATCCGCTCGACGGCGTGCGCGCGGGCGCAGTCGTGGGCGGACATCGCGCAGAAGTCGGCGACCTCGTCCGGCGAGAGCCGGTGCGAGAAGTACAGCTCGGAGAAGGTGTTGAAGGGCCCGGCCGCGTTGTCGTACAGCGAGGCGACCAGCGGCCCGAGGGCGGCGGCCACCAGGCAGAGCGCGACCAGCACCCGGGTCTCGGTGTGCGAGGAGCGGTGCGGGCGCAGCTGCCACCGGCGCCGGGCGAGCAGCGCGCCGATGCCGAGGCCGAGCAGCGCGCCGGCGCTGCGCTGGACGCTCTGCAGGTGGCCGACGTACAGCGTCATCACCAGCGGGACGAGCACCACCAGCAGGTGCAGCCGGCGGCGCCAGAGCACGCTGAGCCGGTAGCCGAGCACGCCGGCCAGCGCGAACAGGCCGACGACCGGGCCGGTCGCGGTCTGGTCGGCGACGGCGAGGGTCCACTGCTCGCCGGCCCGTGAGCCGAAGGCGACCAGTCCGGTGCCGAGCAGGGTGCCCAGCACCTGCCCGCCGACCAGCACCAGGAGGGTCCGGCGCCGGCCGAGCCGGCTCTCGGCGGCCGGGCCGACCAGGAGCAGCAGCAGGCTGGTGAAGACGTACGAGCCCGCGCTGGAGCACCAGAGCAGCGAGGTGAACGGCGTCCACCAGCGGCCCTCGCCGAGGGTGGGCAGGCCGACGCCGATCCGGGCCAGCAGGCCCCGGGAGGGGCCGCCGGCCAGGCTGCCGGTGGCGGCGCCGACCGTCCAGAGCAGGCCGAGCAGCGCCAGGGTCAGCGGCGCGGCGCGCAGCCGGTCGGCGATCCCGGTGACGGCCTGCCGCCCGGGCTGGGGGGCGGGCTCGGGGGCGGTCGCCACCGGTACCGGCCCGGGGCCGTGGTCGTGCGCGCGTTCACGCTCGCGCTCGCGCTCGCGTTCCCGTTCGCGGGCGGCGACGACCGCCGGAGCCGCGCTGAGCCGGATCACCGGATCAATCCCGTCTGTTGGGCCAGCCACGGCAGTTGGTCGACGATTCCGGGCCGGAACACCACCCAGCCGTGCCCACCCGGCATCAGATCGAACCTCGCCTTCATCCCGGCGTCGAGCGCCGCCTGGTAGACCTTCTCCTGCTGCGGGCGGAACTCGCCGTCGGTGCGGCCGACGACGATCGCCGCCGCGGTGTCCGGGAACCGCTTGCGCCGCATCACCTGCAGCGGATCGATCGCGTCGAACTTGGCGTGGTCACCGCCGAAGGCGGCGGCGACGGTCTGCTCCCGGGTCCCCAGGGTGGGTTCCTCCTGCCCGGACATGTCGAGGAACGAGCCGTAGACGTCGGGGGCGTTGACGGCCATCTGGAGCGCGCAAGTGCCGCCCATCGAGGCGCCGCCGATGGACCAGGAGCCCCGGCCCTTGGCGGCCTGGAGGTGCTGGTGCACCCAGTTCGGCACGTCCTCGGCCAGGTAGGTCTGCACGTTGCCGAGCTTGGAGTCCATGCAGAGCGTGTTGTTCCAGATCGACCCGAGCTGGTCGGGCATCACCACGATCGGGGCCAGGCCGTCGTGCTCGGCGGCGAAGGCGTCCAGCGCCTCGTTCACCTGGCCGCCGAGCACCCAGTCGCCCGGGTTGCCGGGCTGGCCGGTGACCAGGACCACCACCGGGAGCAGCGGGCGCGGGCTGGCCTGGTAGGCGGGCGGCAGGTAGATGTACGCGTCGCGGGCCTTGAAGCCGGACTTGCCGCCCGGTATCGGCTCGATCGAGACGGTGCCCTTGGCGGGCAGCCCGGGCGGCGCCTGCCAGACGTCGGCGAGCACCTTGCCGGGGGGCGGGCTCACCGTCCGGGCGTCGAAGCCGGTGGTGAGGCCCTGGGTCTTGGAGAGCCAGGGCGCGAGCATGACCCGGCCGCTGGGGTACTGGCCGAACCCGCGGTTGACCTGGGAGGAGGCCATCAGCAGCACCAGCGCTCCGGCGGCGACCGCCAGCAGCTTGCCGCGCCGGCCGAGCCGGGGCATCCGGAAGCCGGCCAGGCAGAGTCCGAGGAGCGCGACGGCGATCCACCAGGTGACGTAGCGGGGCAGGCCCTCCGGGAAGGGGTGCCACCAGTCGTCCACGACGACGTCCAGCACCAGGCTGAGCGCGGCGGCGCTGAACAGCGCGGCGGGCAGCCGGCGGTTCCACCAGCTCCGGCCGCGGGCCAGCGCGAGCAGGAGCAGCGAGCCCCAGCCGGCGGCGAGCACGGCGAGCGGGATCGGGCCGTGCGTCAGCGGCCAGTCGATCGGGTTCCATGGGACGGCGAGCGTGGCGGTGGTCATGTACGTGTCCCCGGCCGGGTGGTGTCGGCCAGGAATCCGTAGGCGACCACGTTTCCCTGGTAGCCGTGTTCCTCGCTGTACCCGCCGCCGCACGTGATCACCCGGAGCTGGGCGTCGGCGGCCTGGCGGTACACCCGGTCGTCCGGGAAGTCCTTTCGGTCGTGCACTTCGATGGCGTAGAGCTGGTAGACGGCGGTCGCGCCGTCCTCGCGGGCGATCTCGATCCGGTCGCCGCGGTGCAGCGCGCCCAGATGATAGAAGACGGCGGGCCCGCTCTGGTTGTCGACGTGCCCCGCGAGGATCGCGGTGCCGCGCTGACCGGGGGTGGCGCCGCCGCGGTACCAGCCGGCGAGGTTGCGGTCGGCCGCCGGGGGCGTCTGGAGGCGGCCGTCGCCGTCCAGTCCGAGTCCGGTGACGGGGGCGTCGAGCTTGACGGCGGGGATCCTGATCCGGGTCGGGGCGGAGGGGCCGAGCGGGGGGACGACGGAGACCGGGGCGAAACCGGAGAGGGACTGTCCCGCACCGGGAGCCGGAGGAAGTGCGGCGTGGCCCCCGTCGTTCAGCAGCCAGGCCCCGAGGACGATCGCGGCGCCGACCGCCAGGGTACCCGGCCACGGGCTCCTGCTCTGCTGGGCGCCCACCCGGCGCTCCCCTCTGCTGACAGCTCGATCGTTCCTGAGAGTTTCCTGGGAACAATTCAACCGGATTGGACCTTAAGGCACGTCCATACGATGGTCCTACCGACACCCCCCGATCGGCAGGGCCAGCGGTCCGATCCGTGCTCCGGGTAGGGGGGCGAACACGGGGAGAGAGCGGATCCCGCCGGACGGACCGCTCCCGAGTCCACCTGCATGACCATCGACAATCTCGGACACCTGTCCGGTTGCACCAATCGGGCGATCAGTTGCGACCGTTCGTGGTGGATCACCGACCGATCGTGTCCGCATGCCATGCTGACCCCGTTCACAGGCCTATCACCGCACTTGTCCGACCGGGCGCCTCCGGTCCGCCGCACGCCCCACGAACGGAGTGACCATGGACGCTCTCTCCCGCCGCACCCTACTGGCCGCCGGAGCCGCGACCGCAGCCGCCCTCACGGCCGGCTGCGGCACCAAGGGCGGGGCCGGCGGAGCGCAGGCGGCGACCCCGGAACCGGCCCCGGCCAGCCCCGCGGCGGACCACGCGGGCCCGGGCTCCGCGCCCCCGAAGGCCCCCGTCACGCTGATCGGCGACGGCTCCACCTCGGACACCGGTGCGCAGCCGAACCAGCCCGCCGTCGAGCCGCTGAAGCTCGGCGAGCGCCCGCCGCAGTTCGTGGTCTTCTCCTGGGACGGCGCCGGCGAACTGGACAACGGCCTGTTCCGCCGGTTCCGCCGGCTGGCGCAGGAGCACAACGCGTCGATGACCTTCTTCCTGAGCGGCCTCTACCTGCTGCCCGAGGCCAAGAAGGACCTCTACCGTCCGCCGCAGCACAAGGTCGGCGCCTCCGACATCGGCTACCTGTCGGACCAGCACATCCACGACACCCTGGAGAACCTGCACGCGGCCTGGCTGGAGGGGCACGAGATCGGCACCCACTTCAACGGGCACTTCTGCGGCGCCACCGGCGTCGGGCAGTGGTCGCCGCAGGAGTGGGACAGCGAGATCCAGCAGGCGATGGACTTCGTCACCAACTGGAAGACCACCACCGGCTTCACCGACCTGCCGGCGCTGCCCTTCGACTACCGCAAGGAGCTGATCGGCAGCCGCACCCCGTGCCTGGAGGGCCAGCGCAACCTGCTGCCGACCGCCGTCAAGCGCGGCTGGCGCTACGACAGCAGCGGCAACGGGACGCAGGTCTGGCCGCAGAAGATCCAGGGCGGGGCGCTCTGGGACCTCCCGCTGCAGTCCATCCCCTTCCCCGGGCACACCTTCCAGGTGCTGTCGATGGACTACAACATCATGTTCAACCAGTCCGGCAGCAACACCAAGGCCGACCCCTCGCTGCACGCCGCGTACCAGACCCAGGCCAGGGACTCCTACCTGATGGGCTTCGAGCGCGCCTACAACGGCAACCGGGCGCCGTTCGTCATCGGCAACCACTTCGAGCAGTGGAACGGCGGCATCTACATGAACGCCGTCGAGGACGCGCTCAAGGAGATCGCCGGCAAGCCCGGGGTGCGGCTGGTCTCGTTCCGCCAGCTGGTCGACTGGCTGGACGCCCAGGACCCGGCGGTGCTCCGCAAGCTGCAGGGCCTCGCCGTCGGCCAGGCGCCGACCGGCGGCTGGGAGACCTTCCTCGGCTCCCCCGCGCCGGCCGGTGCCGCCGCCGGCTGACGCTACGCCGTCCTCCGGACCCGGCCGCCGAGCAGCGCGCCCACCAGCGCCACGCCCGTCATGGTCAGGAAGATCACGGTGAACGCGCCGACCGAACCGGAGCCCTCGGCGCCCCCGTGGGCGGCGGCCACCGAGCCGCCGCCCAGCGCCGAGAAGAGCACCCCGGACAGCCCCACCAGCAGGACGTTGCCGAGCGCGTCGCTCATCTGCAGCGAGGCGGAGTTGGCCCCGGCGTCCTCGGGCGTGGACAGCTTCATCATCAGCACGCTGACGCTCGCCACCGTCAGCCCCATCCCGATGCCGCCGACACCCCAGGCCGCCGCCGCCACCCAGGCCGGCACCGCCGGGACCAGCACCAGCGCCGCCCCCGCGATCGCCACCGCCGTCAGCAGGAAGCCCCAGCGGATCATCGCCTCCCGGTACGGCTCCGCGCCCGGCCGGCCCTGCAGCCAGGAGCCGAGCGCCCAGGAGAGACCGCCGCTGGTCAGGGTCAGACCGGCCAGCGTGGGCGACAGGCCGCGCTGGGTCACCATCATCAGCGGGATGAACGCCTCCGCCGCGAAGAACGCCCCGGCGGCCACGCCGCGCAGCAGGATCACCGTCGGCAGCCCGCGCGCGGCCCGCAGCGTCCCGGCCGGCAGCAGCCCCAGGACGGCGGGCACCAGCAGCGCCACCCCCGCGAACGCCGGGAGCAGCCCGATCAGGTCCAACCGCTGGCCGGCGTACTGCAGCAGACCGGCGCCCAGCGCCGCCATCGCGGCCATCCTGCTCCGGCGGCGGTCGAACTCCGCGCCCTTCAGCACCGGCTGCTCGCGCTCGGAGCGGCGCAGCGCCGGCCCCATCACCGCGAGCGGCAGCAGGATCAGCACCGGGACGGCGAGGAACACCCAGCGCCAGCCCAGGTGGTCGGTGACGGCGCCGGAGACCACCGGGCCGACGATCGAGGGCAGCACCCAGGCCGAGGAGAAGGCCGCGAACACCGACGGCCGCAGCCGCTCCGGGTAGGCCCGGCCGACCACCACGTACAGCGCGACGATCACCAGCCCGCCGCCCAGGCCCTGGATCGCCCGGCCGGCCACGAAGACCCACATGCCGGGCGCCGCCCCGGCCACCACCAGACCGGCCCCGAACACCGCGATGCCGGTGAACAGGGGTCGCAGCGGACCCCGCCGGTCGCACCACTGGCCGGAGACCACCAGGGCGAACAGCGTGGTGGTGAAGTACCCGGAGAAGGCGAAGGCGTACAGCGGGAGCCCGTCCAGCTGGCGGGCCGCCACCGGCATCGCGGTGTTGACGGCGGTCGCCTCGAAGGCGAGCAGCAGGACCACCGAGACGATCCCCAGGGTCAGCGCCCGGTAGCGGCCGGTGAGCACGCCGCCACCGGGGTCGGTCTCGTCGGGGGGTGTCGGGCCGGAGTCGACCGAGGTGGCGGAGGCTGTGGTCATGGGTCATATCGTAAGGCCCGTAGGGCACCATGACCCCTGACCGGTGGACCGGTTCCGCGTGGTCCGCAGGACCTAGGACCGGGGCCCCGGCCTGCGGGGCGACCGGCTCAGTGCAGCACCTTGAGGCCCACCACGCCGGAGACGATCAGCAGCAGGCAGCCGATCCGCGCCGCGGTGACCGCGTCCCCCAGGACGGCCATGCCGTAGAGCGCCGTACCGACCGCGCCGATGCCGACCCAGACCGCGTAGCCGGTGCCGATCGGGATGGAGCGCATCGCGTACGCCAGACCGCCCATGCTGAGCGCCAGCGCGACGGCGAAGACCAGGGTGGGGACGAGCCGGGAGAAGCCCTTGGACGAGTCCAGGGCCACCGCCCAGACGGTCTCCAGGACACCGGAGACGATGAGAACGAGCCATGCCATGACGAGGGACCTCCGCAGTCAGCAGCGGCCGGGTTGCCGCTGTGCTGCGCCGTCTTGTCGTCACCGGGTACGACGCGCTCGTCCGGAGTGGCCGGAGTCCGGCCACCTGTCTTCGACGGTAGCACGACCCGCCACACAGAATTTACACAAGGACATTGACGGGCCGCCCGCCATTCCGCCAAGATGAATTCACCAACACGGCGAACGACGACAGGAGTCGGCAATGAACAGGAAGACGGTGGCCCTTCTCGCGCCCCGCGCCTGTGCCGCGGCTCCCCGGTGTTGTCGCGCCTGTCGCTGTTGCCGCCACGCCTGAGCGCATCTGCGGAACAGCTCCTCCCACGGCCGTGTGCCCGAGTGGTTTAGGGAACCGCCTGCAAAGCGGTTTACACGGGTTCGATTCCCGTCATGGCCTCCACCGAAATGAATGCGCCGGTCCGCGAAGAATTCGCGGACCGGCTGTTCGGCATTCTCCCGGCCGGATATTCCGGGCCCCCCGAATACCGCCGGAATTCACCCCCGGGGGCGGGGCGGGTGCCCCGCCCCCGGGGTCAGCCGGCGACGGCGTCCTCGGGCCGGATCGGCAGCCGCCCGACGGGCAGGCCGGTCGCGGCCCGGACGGCGGCGGCCACGGCGGCCGGGGCGACCACCGCGGGGGCCGCGCTGACCGCCTTGGCACCGAAGGTGGCGACCACGTCGCGCTCCTCGACCAGGGCGGCGATCCGGACCTCGGGGGTGTCCAGGGCGGTCGGCAGCCGGTAGCCGGTGAGCGAGGGGTTCAGCAGCAGGCCGCCCTCGGTGCGCAGGTCCTCCAGCAGCGCCAGCCCCACGCCCTGGGCCACGCCCGCCTCGATCCGGTCCTCGATCTGACGCGGGTTGAGCGCGCGGCCGACGTCCTGGGCCACCGTCACGTCCACCACCCGGACCGCGCCCAGCTCGATGTCCACGTCCACCACCGCGCGCATCGCGCAGAACGCGATGGAGACGAACGCGTCACCGTGCCCGGCCTCGTCCAGCGGCTCGGTCGGGTGCGGGCGGCACTGCGCGGTCGCCCAGAGCTCCTTGCCCTCCAGCGCCTCGGCGACCGGCATGCCGAGCACGCCGTCGTAGGAGGTGATCTTGCCGTCGGAGATCTGCAGCAGCTCGACCGACATCCCGAAGTCGGCGGCGATCGGCTGGAGCAGCTGGTGGCGGACCATCAGCGCGGCCCGCTCGACCGCGCCGCCGGAGACCCAGGTGTGCCGGCCGCGGGCGGCGGGCCCGGCGATCGACTGGTCGCTGTCGGCCGGTGCGATGTAGACCTCGTTGATCCCCAGCACCGACTGCACGATCTGCCGCGCCAGGGTGGCGAAGCCCTGGCCGGAGTCGACGGCGGCGCAGATCACCGTGGCGTGGTCGCCGCTGACCCGCACCGTCGCGGTGGAGACCTCGTCCTCGCCCTCGGCGCCCAGCATGTGCACCATGCCGACCGCGTAGCCGATGCCGCGGCGCACCGCCGCCGGGTCGCCGGCCCCGCCGGGCCCGCCCGGCAGCAGCCACTCGGCGTCCGGGTCGTCCACCGGCAGCGGGGGCAGCGGCTCCTCGGCGACGGCCTCCAGCAGCGCGGCCACCGGCGCGGGGCAGGTGACGGCCTGTCCGGTGGGCATCGGGTCTCCGGTCGCCATCGCGTTGCGCCGGCGGATCTCCACCGGGTCCACGCCGACCCGGGCCGCCAGCTGGTCCAGCTGCGACTCGTAGGCGAAGCAGGCCTGCAGGGCGCCCTCGCCGCGCATCCGGCCGGCCGGCGGGTTGTTGGTGCGCACCGCCCAGGCGTCCACGAAGACGTTCGGGCAGACGTAGGGCCCGACCGAGAAGGCGGTGGCGGCGGCCAGCGCCTCGGCCGAGACGTCCGCGTAGGCGCCGCCGTCCAGCAGGATCTGCGCCTCCACCTTGACCAGCTTGCCCTCGGCGTCGGCGTGGTGGCGGTAGCGCAGCAGCGCCGGGTGGCGGGAGGTGTGGGTGTGGAACGACTCCTCGCGGGTGAGGGTCATCTTCACCGGGCGGCCGGTGCGCAGCGCCAGCAGCGCCAGGGTCACCTGGAAGGAGAGGTCCTCGCGGTCCGAGGTGGCGCCGGGCACGCCGGTGACCACCAGTCGGACCCGGTCCGGCTCCAGGCCGAGGCAGGCGGCGGTGCGGTCGCGGTCGCCGTGCGGGTCGGTGGACGACAGGTGCAGTTCGACGCCGCCGTCCGGGCGCGGCACGGCCAGACCGGCCTCCGCGCCGAGCGGCGCCGGGTCCTGGCGGCCGACCTGGTAGAGGCCCTCGACGATGACCTCGCCGGCCGCGTCCGGGTCCCCGGTGCGCAGCGGCAGGTGCCGGAAGAGGTTGCCGTCCGGGTGCAGCGGGCCGGCGGTGAAGGCCTGCTCGGGATCGGTCACCGCCTCCAGCGGCTCGTACTCGACGGTGATCAGACCGACCGCCAGCCGGGCGGTGTCCGGGTGGTCGGCGGCGACCGCGGCGACCGGCTCGCCGTGGTGGCGCACCACACCGGCGGCCAGCACCGGCCGGTCCGCGACGATCGGCCCGGCCGGGGCGCCGTCGGGGGTGCCGTCCGGCCCGGGCGGCAGGTCGGCGGAGGTGACCACCGCGTGCACGCCCGGCAGCGCGAGCGCGGCCGAGGTGTCGATGCCCCTGATCCGGGCGTGCGGGTGCGGGGAGCGCAACACCGCGCCCCAGAGCAGGCCCTCGGCCCAGAGGTCGGCGGCGTACGGGTAGATGCCGAGCGCCTTCGGCAGGGCGTCGCTGCGCAGCGGGGAGCTGCCCAGCCCGAACGGCTCCCGTGCGCCGCCCTCGTCGCCGTCCTGCTGGGGTGCTGCGCCGATGTCGGTAGGCGACGTCATGATGCGTGGTCGTCCTCGGGGAGCCGGATGCCGTGGGCGGGGGTGGCACCGTACGGGACGCCGGCGGGGGCGACGCCCTCGACCGGGACCCCGTGCGGGGGCGTGTGCGCGTACGGCGTGCCGTGGGCGGGCGTGCCGTCGTACCCGGCCCCGTTCGGGGCCGTGCCGTCGAACCCGCCGCCGGGGGCCGGGATGCCGTGCGCCGGGGTCTGCTCGTAGACCGGGCCGTCGTACGGGGAGGCGTCGTAGCCGGACTGCTGCGGGTAGCCCCCGTCCGGGTAGCCGCCGGGCAGGTAGCCACCGGGTGCGGGGGCGCCCTGGTAGGGCTGCTGCTCGGGGTAGCCCTGCGGCGGGTAGTAGCCCTGCCCCTCGCCGGCCGCCTGGGCGGGGATGCCGGTGACGGGGGTGAGCACCGCGGTGTCGTACACGCCGGTGTCGTAGCCGCCGTGGCCGTCGGGGGCGCCGTAGGGCACGCCCGGGCCCGCCCCGCCGGGGGCCGGGGCCTCCTCGACGGGCGACTGCGAGCCGTGCGACTGCGGGACGTGCTCGATCCAGGCGTCGGCGTCGGTGTAGACCGGCAGGTCGGCGGCCCGGGCGGCCGGCTCGGGCGCCGGTGCCCCACCCGCGGGGGCGTCGCCGGCGGGCGCGGCCGCCCCGGCGGCCGCCGCGTGGGCCTCCTCCGCCTCCTCGGCCCCCAGGGCGCGGGCGTCGGCGACGGACTGCACCGCGGCCAGCACGCCCCGGTAGCCGGTGCAGCGGCAGAGGTTGCCGCAGAGCGCCTGGCGGGCCTCGACCTCGGTGGGCCGGTGGTTGCGCTGGAGCAGGTCGTGCACGGCCATCGCCATGCCGGGCGTGCAGTAGCCGCACTGCACCGCGCCGGACTCGGCCAGCGCCTGCTGGACCTCGCTGGCGCCGCCGCCGGCCGAGAGGCCCTCGACGGTGTTGATCTCGCTGTCCGCGGCCAGCGCGGCGGGGACCAGGCAGCCGGCCACCAGCTGGCCGTCCACCTGGACCGAGCAGGCGCCGCACTCGCCCTGCTCGCAGCCGTCCTTGGCGCCGGCCAGCCCGAGCCGCTCGCGCAGCACGTACAGCAGGCTCTCGCCGATCCAGGCGTCGGTGACGGGCCGTTCGAAACCGTTGACCCGCAGGGTGTACGAGGCGCAGGGGCGCAGCTCGCGGCTGACCTGCGGCGCGTGGTCGAACGGGCCGGCGTCGAGGGTTCCGATGGGGTCAGTGGTCACTTCAGCGCCCTTCCCAGTGCCCGGCGGGCCAGCACCGATACGGTACGCCGCAGCCGAACGGCGGCCGCGCTCGGCCCCTCGGTCACGGCCTCCCAGGCGCCCTCGGCGCCGTAGCTGTCGGGTACGCACGCGGCGGCCACGTACTCGCCGAAGGCCGCCGTCGCGGTGGGGTCGATCTCGCGGCTGCCGTCCCAGTCGATGCAGCCGGCCACCCAGGCCTCGGCCTCCAGCGGGCGCAGCGGCACCGGGGCGACGGCCCCGACGGCGCAGCGCACGGCGCGCCGGGCGGGGTCGAGGACGAGCGCGACGGAGGCGGTGGCGCGGGCCGGGCCGCTGCGGCCGGTGGCCTTGAGGAAGACCTGCGGGGCGTGCAGCAGCGGGACGCGCACCCAGGTGAGCAGCTCACCGGGGCGCAGCGGGTCGAGGCCGGTGAGCAGGTGGCTGACCGGGACCTCGCGGGTGGCGCCGGCCCGGGCGAGGGTCGCGGTGGCCTCCAGCGCGGCCAGCACCGGGAGGGTGTCGCCGGCCGGCGCGGCGGTGACGATGTTGCCGCCGAGGGTGCCGACGTTGCGCACCTGCGGGGGCCCCGCGGTCCGGGCCGCGTCGGCCAGGGCGGGGATGAGGGCCGCGAAGTCGGGGCGGTCCATCCGGGCGTGGGTGAGCCCGGCGCCGAGCACGGCGGTGCCGCCGTCCTCGTAGCGCCAGCCGCGCAGCTCGGTGATCCGGCCGAGGCCGATCAGGGCCGCGGGGCGCAACCGCCCGGCGTTGACGGCCTCCATCAGGTCGGTGGCGCCGGCCACCGGCACCGCGGCCGGGGTGGCGGCCAGCGCGTCGACGGCCTCGTCGAGGGAGGCCGGCAGCATGATCGTCCGGTTCACCTGGGTCCCACCGTGCTCCACTTGCTCATCGATCGCCTGCCGCCCGCGGCCCTCGGCCGGGGTGTCCGCGTCGGCAGCCCGGCCTGGCCCGTAGGGTACGGGCGATCGGGCCGGGTTGGGCAACTCTGGCACACAATGCTCGATGATCATTTCGGGACGGGCGAACGGAACTGCCCGATTGGGACGCATACCGGGCGGTATCTGCTCCGGCCCGAAACCGGACCGGAGCAGATGTTCATCTGTTCTTGACGTCGGATGACCACTCAGAAGTTCCCGGTCGCCATGGAGCCCGGTGGCCGATCGTGGTCAGACCGCCGGCGGCGCCCCCTCGATCGGACGGCCGGCCACCCCGGGCCGGCGCTGCCAGGGGTGCGGCCCGTCGACCGGGCGGTACTCGACGCCGAGCGCGTCCAGCACGGCCCGGTGCGACTCCATCCGCCGCTCGAAGCCCGCGTAGTCGCGCTCGGCCGGGTCGGCGGGCAGCGCGGACCAGGCCACCTCCGAGAAGGCCGCGAGCCGGGGGAAGGCCCGGTAGTCGACGTCCCGGGCGCTGTCCATGAACTCGCTCCACAGGTTGGCCTGGGTGCCGATCACCCGGCGGGCCGCGGCCTCGTCGAGCTGCGCCGGCACCGGCTCGAAGCGGTACACGTCCTCCAGGGTGCGGACGAAGCCGACCGGGACCGGCTCGTCCTCGCCCGGGGCCTGCCGGTGGTCCAGGTACACGTGCTGCTCGGGGCACATCACCACGTCGTGCCCGGCCTGCGCGGCGGCGATCCCGCCCCCGTAGCCGCGCCAGGAGGAGACCGCCGCACCGGGTGCCAGCCCGCCCTCCAGGATCTCGTCCCAGCCGATCAGCCGGCGCCCGCGCTCGGCCAGCCAGCGGTCGAAGTGCCGGATCACCCAGCTCTGCAGCTCGTCCTCGTTGCTCAGCCCGAGCTCCTGGATCCGCTCCTGGGCCGCGGCGCTGTCCTTCCACTGCTCCTTCGGGCACTCGTCGCCGCCCAGGTGGACGAACTCGGACGGGAAGAGCTCCAGGACCTCCTCCAGCACCCCCTCGAAGAAGCGGACGGTGGCCTCGGAGGGGTTGAGCACGTTGTGACTCACGCCCCAGTCCGTCCACACGCCGAGGGCGGCGGTGTCCACCACGTCGGTGTTGCCCAGTTCGGGGTAGGCGGAGATGGCGGCCTGGGAGTGACCCGGAAGGTCGATCTCCGGGACGACGGTGATCGCCCGTTCGGCGGCGTACGCGACGATCTCGCGCAGGTCGTCCTGGGTGTAGAAGCCGCCGTGCGGGCGGTCGTCGCGGCGCTGGGCGGAGCGGTAGCCGACCATCGAGCGCTCCCGCCAGGAGGCCAGCTCGGTGAGCTTCGGGTAGCGCTTGATCTCCACCCGCCAGCCCTGGTCGTCGGTCAGGTGCAGGTGGAGCACGTTGAGCTTGTGCGCGGAGAGCTGGTCGATGAAGCGCAGCACGTCGGACTTGGGCAGGAAGTGGCGGGCGACGTCCAGCAGCGCGCCGCGCCAGCCGAAGCGGGGGGCGTCCTCGATGTCGACGCCGGGCAGCACCCACCCGGTGTCGCGCAGCGGCGCCCGGCGGTAGGCGTCCGGGCCGAGCAGGCGGCGCAGGGTCTGCGCGCCCCAGAGCGCGCCGGCCGGGCCGCCGGCGGTGACCACGGCGCGGCCGGGGCGCACCGAGAGCCGGTACGCCTCACCGGCCAGCGTCGCGTCGTGGACCAGTTCGATGCCCTCGCCGGGCCGCCCGGGACCGAGCGGCAGTCCGGTGGCGGCGGTCAGCGCGGTGCGCAGCCACCGCTCGGCCCCGGACAGCTCCGGCGGCGCGGTCAGGGTGGTGGAGCGGTCGAGGGGGAAGTCCTGGTCCTGGAGGCGGACGGAACTCAAGGGGGCGGGAATGAGGTCCATTCCGCCATCCTGCCCCCGGCCCGGTCAATTGGCATAGACCACTTTGCACAATGCCGCACAGTGCAAAACGGCGCAGTGCAGAACAGCGCTGTGCGGAACGGTGCCGTGCGGAACGGTGCCGTGCGGAACCGCACCGTGCGGAACGGTGCCGTGCGGACGGGTCGGCGCCGTCCCGGACCGGGCGACCCGGCCGGGCCAGGCGGCCGGGCTACTTGTCGTCGCCGCCCTTGCCGTCCTGCGGCTTGCCGATGCCGTCGTAGATCTCCTTGCACATCGGGCAGACCGGGTACTTCTTCGGGTCGCGCCCGGGCACCCAGACCTTGCCGCAGAGCGCCACCACGGGAGACCCGGAGAGCGCGCTCTCCATGATCTTGTCCTTCTGGACGTAGTGCGCGAAGCGCTCGTGGTCGCCGTCCCCGTGGGACACCTGGGGGACGGGCTCGACCAGGGTGCCGGTGCCGAGGCCGCGCTCGGGCTCAAGAGTGCTCATAGGTGCCAAGTCTATGGGCGCCCCGGGAAACCGGGCCAGTGTCGTGCCGGCGGCCGCGCCCGCGGGGCTGCCGCGGGCGGCGCGGACCGGCCCGCCGGCCGGCCCTCGGGTCAGTTCAGCGTGGGGTCGTCCGGGTACGTCGCGAGCAGCGCCAACGGGCCGCGCTGGCGGCGCAGCACGGCGCGCCACAGCCGCTCCGGCTCGGGGCTGGAGATGTCCCCCGGCTCGCAGTCGACCAGGTACCAGGCCCCGGTGCCCAGCTCCGCCTCCAGCTGCCCCGGCGACCAGCCCGCGTACCCGGCGAAGATCCGCAGGCCGCCGAGCTCACCGGCCAGCACCTCGGGCGGCGCCTCCAGGTCCACCAGGCCGATCGCCCCGTGCACCCGGCGCCAGCCGAGCGGCTCCACGGTCTCCGGCTCGCCCGGTGCCACCGCCAGGCCGAGCGCGGAGTCCAGCGCCACCGGGCCGCCCTGGAACACCACGGCGGGGTGCCCGACGAGACCGCCCCAGCCGTCCAGCACGCTGCCCACCTCGACCGGCGTCGGCCGGTTGAGGACCACACCGAGCGCCCCCTCGGCGTCGTGGTCGAGGAGGAGCACCACCGCCCGGGCGAAGTTCGGATCGGTGAGCACGGGCGTAGCGACGAGCAATCGGCCGGTGTGCGACCGGCCTCCGTGCGTATGGGCCGCCGTCATGTCTCACATGATCCCGCAGAACCACCGGGGCCGGACACCTCGACGCGAAGCCGGCCGGCGAGGGCCCGCCACCCGCCGCGGACGGCGGCGCGAACACCCGTACGGACGCACCGGCGGGCGCGACACCCCCGGGCGGGAGCACCATCACGGGAGAGGCAGACGGGAACCACCGATACGCCTACTACCATCTACTGATGGTGGACGCCCTTATGCGGTGCCGACTCGGTCACGCCGGGGGCCCGAGCGCGCCCGTACGACCGGTCCACCGCCCGGCTCCCACCCGGAGCCGCACCCACTCCTCTGGCACCCCGGATTGCGAGAACGATGACCGACGACGTCCTGCTGGTCCACGGCGGAAACCCGCTCGAAGGCGAGATCCGCGTCCGCGGTGCGAAGAACCTGGTCCCCAAGGCCATGGTCGCCGCCCTCCTCGGGCAGGGCCCCAGCAGACTGCGCAACGTCCCGGACATCCGCGACGTCAAGGTGGTCCGCGGCCTGCTCCAGCTGCACGGGGTCACCGTGCGCACCGGTGACGAGGACGGCGAGCTGATCCTCGACCCCTCCCACGTGGAGAGTGCCAACGTCGCCGACATCGACGCGCACGCCGGCTCCTCGCGCATCCCGATCCTCTTCTGCGGCCCGCTGCTGCACCGCCTCGGCCACGCCTTCATCCCCGGCCTCGGCGGCTGCGACATCGGCGGCCGCCCGGTCGACTTCCACTTCGAGGTGCTGCGCCAGTTCGGCGCCAGCATCGAGAAGCACCCGCAGGGCACCTACCTGGTGGCCCCGCAGCGGCTGCGCGGCACCCGGATCGAGCTGCCCTACCCCTCGGTCGGCGCGACCGAGCAGGTGCTGCTCACGGCCGTCCTCTGCGAGGGCGTCACCGAGCTGCGCAACGCGGCCGTGGAGCCCGAGATCGTCGACCTCATCTGCGTGCTGCAGAAGATGGGCGCGATCATCACCATGGGCACCGACCGGACCATCCTGATCACCGGTGTGGACGAGCTCTCCGGCTACAACCACCGCGCCCTGCCGGACCGCCTGGAGTCCGCCTCCTGGGCCTGCGCGGCGCTGGCCACCAAGGGCGACATCTACGTCCGCGGCGCCCGCCAGCTGGAGATGATGACCTTCCTCAACACCTTCCGGAAGGTCGGTGGCGCCTTCGAGGTGGACGACGAGGGCATCCGGTTCTGGCACCCGGGCGGCGAGCTCAAGGCGATCGCCCTGGAGACCGACGTGCACCCCGGCTTCCAGACCGACTGGCAGCAGCCGCTGGTCGTCGCGCTGACCCAGGCGACCGGCCTGTCCATCGTGCACGAGACGGTGTACGAGTCGCGGCTCGGCTTCACCGGGGCGCTGAACCAGATGGGCGCGCACATCCAGCTCTACCGCGAGTGCCTGGGCGCCACCCCGTGCCGCTTCGGCGCCCGCAACTTCCTGCACTCCGCGGTCGTCTCCGGCCCGTCCAAGCTGATGGGCTCCGAGCTGGTCATCCCGGACCTGCGCGGCGGCTTCTCGTACCTGATCGCGGCGCTGGCGGCCGAGGGCACCTCGACCGTGCACGGCATCGACCTGATCAACCGCGGCTACGAGAACTTCATGGAGAAGCTGCGCGACCTGGGCGCCCACGTGGAGCTGCCCAACGAGCGGCTGGTCACCGCCTGACCCGGGGCCGGGTTCCCTCCGGGGAGCACGGCCGCACGGCGAGAGGCCGGGCTCCCCGAAGGGAACCCGGCCTCTCGGCGTTCAAGGGGTTGCTCAGGCGCCCTTGGCGGCTTCCTTGAGCTTGGAGCCCGCGCTCACCTTGGCGCTGTAGCCGGCCGCGATCTGGATCGGCTCACCGGTCTGCGGGTTGCGGGCGGTGCGGGCAGCGCGGTGGGTGCGCTCGAAGGTCAGGAAACCGGGAATGGTGACCTTCTCGTCGCCCTTGGCGACGACCTCGCCGACGATCTCGGCGAAGGCGGCCAGAACGGCGTCGGCGTCCTTGCGGGTCACCTCGGCGCGCTCGGACAGCGCGGCCACCAGCTCACTGCGGTTCATGTGTACTCCTGTGGTCTGTTCGCTTGCGGTGTGCGGGGGCCCATCGGTGCTCCCCTCCGGGGGCACCCGGACAGGCCGCAGGTCCGCACACAGTGCTCATTCAGGCAATGCGTGGTCGCAGGCCGGGTTCGCGCCCTGTGCCGCGGTCGGTGCCGTCGACGGCCCGTCTGCCTGCCTGGATACGAATCCTGCCCCGACCGGCCCCGAGAAAGCCAATCGGGCCCCGGCCGTGCCACCCGAACAAAGCCCGCCCGCCGGAGGTGTGACGCTCCGTCGGCTCCGGCGGACCGGGCGCGGGCGGCGGTCGGGACGACGCGCCGGAAGACCAGGGGGACGTTCCGTACTTGTCGGACACGCCTGCCCCGTGCAGGGCTACCGTACGCCCTAGGCCCGACAAGCCCAAACACGCCCCTCGCCCTTGTGTCGCAAGGGTTCGGGGCGGGCTTGGGCGGGTAAGGACGCTAATCGGTCATTTGACCGATCCGCGACACCTGTCGCGTACCGCCATCAGAGCTTGAAGACGGGGAAGGACGAGGTGTCGAGCGTGCCGACGATGCCCGGGGTCGGCCGGGACGGCGCCTGCTCCTCCTGGGGGCCGGCCAGGGCGGCGTCCCGGACGGCGGCGGCCACGGTCTTGGCGACGTCCTTGTGGAAGACGCTTGGGATGATGTAGTTGGCGTTCAGCTCGTCGTCCGCGACGGTGGTGGCCAGCGCGCGGGCGGCGGCGATCATCATCTCGGTGTTGACGGTCCGGCTCTGCGCGTCCAGCAGGCCGCGGAAGACACCCGGGAAGACCAACACGTTGTTGATCTGGTTCGGGAAGTCGCTGCGGCCGGTGGCGACCACCGCGGCGGTCTGGCGGGCGATCGCCGGGTCGACCTCCGGGTCCGGGTTGGCCAGCGCGAAGACGATCGCGTCCTCGGCCATGGTGGCCAGGTCGTCGCCGTCCAGCACGTTCGGGGCCGAGACGCCGATGAAGACGTCGGCGCCCGCCACGGCCTCCTTGAGGCTGCCGGTGCGACCCGAGCGGTTGGTGTGCTCGGCGATCCAGCGCAGCGAGTCGTTGAGGTCCTCACGGCCCTGGTGGACCACGCCCAGCACGTCCGCGACGGTGGCGTGCTCGACGCCGGCCGCGAGCAGCAGCTTGAGGATCGCGGTGCCGGCGGCGCCGGCGCCCGACATCACCACCCGGATGTCGCCGATCTCCTTGCCGACCACCTTGAGCGCGTTGGTCAGCGCCGCCAGCACCACGATCGCGGTGCCGTGCTGGTCGTCGTGGAAGACCGGGATGTCCAGGGCCTCGCGCAGCCGGGCCTCGATCTCGAAGCAGCGCGGCGCGGAGATGTCCTCCAGGTTGATGCCGGCGAAGCCGGGGGCGATCGCCTTGACGATGGCCACGATCTCGTCGGTGTCCTGGGTGTCCAGGCAGATCGGCCAGGCGTCGATGCCGGCGAAGCGCTTGAACAGGGCCGCCTTGCCCTCCATCACCGGCAGCGCGGCCGCCGGGCCGATGTTGCCCAGGCCCAGCACCGCCGAGCCGTCGGTGACCACGGCGACGCTGTTGCGCTTGATGGTCAGGCGGCGGGCGTCCTCGGGGTTCTCGGCGATCGCCATGCAGACCCGGGCGACACCCGGGGTGTAGATCATGCTCAGGTCGTCACGGTTGCGGATCGGGAGCTTCGAGGACATCTCGATCTTGCCGCCGAGGTGCATCAGGAAGGTGCGGTCCGAGACCTTGCCGATCGACACGCCGTCGATGGTGCGGAGCTTCTCGACGATCTCCTCGCCGTGCGCGACCGAGGACGCGGCCACCGTCACGTCGATCCGCAGGGCCTCCAGGCCGGAGGCGGTCACGTCGAGGCCGGTGACCGAGCCGCCGGAGGACTCGACCGCCGTGGTGATCGCACTGACGGCGTTGCCCCTGGCCGGGACCTCCAGCCGCACCGTGATCGAGTTGGAGACACTGGGCACCGTCGCCATCGACGTTTCCTTCTTCCGTCCGTCAGCTGCTTCAACAGAATGTTGAAGCCCTTCGCCTGCGCATGCTAGACCTCGATCGTCGCACCTACCAGGGCGAAGCCAGAAATAACGTTCATTGAGTGTGCGGACTCGACAACTTCTTGCCTCCCCGGGCAGATGCGTTACATTGGACGGGACACCGGCTCGATCCAAGCCCCCGGGCCCAACCTTCGTCCCTTCGAGGGACCACTTGCCGCGAGGCGAGCATGGCGGGTCGGTGTCATCAACGTCTGAAGGCCCCTCACCGCCGGTAAGGGGCCTTCTTCGTGCCCGCGGCACGCGACGGTCGGTCAGCCGTGCAGCAGCGCCGGCACCCCGGCCGCGTCCGGCAGGTCGTCCGGACCGGAGAGCACCGTCAGCCGCTGGGTCGCCCGGGTGAGGGCCACGTAGAGCACTCGCAGACCGGCCTCCGACTCGCCGGCGATCCCGGTCGGGTCGGCCACCACGGTCGCGTCGTACTCCAGTCCCTTGGCCTCCAGGCTGCCCAGGGCCACCGCGCGGGCGCCCAGGCCCTCGATCCAGCCGGCCGCCTCGGCCCGCCGGTCCATCGGCACGACGACCGCCACGGTGCCGTCCACCTCCGCCAGCAGCCGCTCCAGCTCCGCCCGGGCCGCCGCGCCGAAGGCCCGGGGCGACGGATCGGTGACGGCCGCGAAGCGCGGCTCCACGCCGACGTGGCGCACCGCGCTCGGCGAGGGCGTGCCCGGGGCCGCCAGCGCCAGCACCTTGGCCGCGACCTCGGCGATCTCGGCGGGGTTGCGGTAGTTCACGGTCAGCGTGAACCGCCGGCGCGGCTTGCCGGCCAGCACCTCGTCCAGCGCGGCCTGCGCCTCCTGCGGGAACGGCCAGGAGGACTGCGCCGGGTCGCCGACGATCGTCCAGGTGGCCATCCGGGCGCGGCGCCCGATCATCCGCCACTGCATCGGGGTGAGGTCCTGCGCCTCGTCCACGATGATGTGCGCGTACTCGGTGCGCTCCACCGGCACCTTCTCCCGCTGTCTGGAGCTGCGGTCGGCGAAGGTGGTGACCTCGTCCAGCCCGCTCAGCAGGTCCACCGCGTCCACCTCGCGGACCCTCGGGCGGGCCGCCTCGCCGAGCAGCACCTGGAGCTCGTCCACCAGCGCCACGTCGTGCGCCGACAGCGCGCCCTCGCCGCGCTCGGACAGGTGCCGCCAGGAGCCGGCCAGCACCCTGGCCTCCTCCGGGGTGACGGCGCGACGGGCGATCCGGTTGGTGTGCCGGCTCTGCTTCAGCGTGGCGAGCACCCGACGCGGGGTCAGCGCGGGCCACCAGGCGTCCAGGAAGTCCAGGAACGGCGCCTCGTCCGAGACGTAGTCGTCGAAGGACTCCTTCTCCTCCTGGCGCTGCTCCCGGGCGTAGTGGTCGGCGGGCCTGGGCAGGTGCCGGGTGAGCTCCTGCCAGAGGGCGTCCAGCAGCAGCCTGCGGGCGCGCGGGCGCAGCAGGTTCAGCGGGGTGCCGCCGGAGCCGATCACGTGGCCGCGGACGGCCTTCAGCCGGCCGGCGTCCAGCCGCAGCACCTCGCCGCGGGCGACCACCTTGAGCTCCTGCGGCGCGCCCAGCTCCAGGGCGCCCCTGGCGGCCCGGCGCAGCAGCTGCGTCATCCGGGCCGAGCCCTTGATCCGGGCCGCCTCCGGGGTGTCGTAGGTGCCCGCCTCGATGCCGTCCACCAGCGAGCCGACCGCGCGGACGGCGACCTGCCCCTCCTCGCCGAGCGAGGGCAGCACGCCCTCGGTGTAGGAGACCAGCAGCGGGGTCGGGGAGACCACCAGGATGCCCCCGGCGTAGCGGCGGCGGTCCTGGTAGAGCAGGAAGGCGGCGCGGTGCAGGGCGACGGCGGTCTTGCCGGTGCCGGGGCCGCCGGTGACCAGGGTGGCCCCGGCCGCGGCGGCGCGGATCACCTCGTCCTGCTCCTTCTGGATGGACGAGACGATGTCGCGCATCGAGTGGCTGCGGGCCCGGCCGAGCGAGGCCATCAGCGCGCCGTCGCCGACCACGGCCAGCTCGCGGCCGTCCAGGGTGGGGGTCAGGTCGGGGCGGAGCAGGTCGTCCTCGACCCCGATCACCCGGCGGCCCTTGGACCGGATCACCCGGCGGCGGACCACCCGGCCCGGCTCCAGCGGCGTGGCGCGGTAGAACGGCGCCGCCGCGGGCGCCCGCCAGTCGATCACCAGCGGGCCGTACTCGGCGTCCAGCACCCCGAGCCGGCCGATGTGCAGGGTCTCGGCGACGGCCGGGTCGGCCGGGTCGAGCGGGGTGTCCGAGGGGATGCCGTGCTCCTCCGGCGCATCGGCCTGCTGGAGGTCGATCCGGCCGAAGAGGAAGTCCTCGAATTCGTTGTTGAGCCGCTGGAGGTGCGCGCCGGCTCGGTACACCTGGGCGTCGCGCTCGGCGAGCGCGCCGGGGGTGCCGACCTGCACGCGCTTGGCGGCGTCCTCCAGGATGTACTCGGCCTCGGCGAGCTTCTCCTCCAGGCGGTGGTAGACCGTGTCGAGGTGACGCTGTTCCCCGGCGATCTCGCGCTCGCGGACGGTCTCGGAATCGGTGACGGCGGTGGTGTCCGTGTTGCTCTGCATGGCCTCGGTGGTTGCGGCGGAGTACTGGGTGGAGCCGGTCTCGCCCAAGAAGCCCCCTGACGTACGTCCTGCGGTGGATGGGGTCCGGCCCGGCGAAACGAGCGGACGGAAAATCCTACGCCCCCACCCCTCCCCCGCGCCGCACCAGGGCCGGAATGTGGCGCGGGAGGCTCCGGACGGGGCCCGGGACGCACGAAGGCCGCCCCCCGCTGAGCGGTGGGCGGCCTTCGATCTTCAAACATGGGGTGGTGGAGATGCCGGGAATCGAACCCGGGTCCAGTGGAGTGGATTCAGGACTTCTCCGAGCGCAGTCCGCTGTGATTTTCTCGGCCCTGGCGGTCACGCGGACAAGCCGCCAACAGGCCCAGCTGCTGTTTGATTTCCCCTCCACCCCCGCAGCCCGGGTGGACGGTTGAGTTCCCTAGATTATGCCAGGGTCCGGGTCGGGAACTCCCCGGTCTGACACCCAAGCGCTATCGGTGCTTATTAGGCAGCGAGAGCGAACTGCTGGGAATCGCGCTTAGAGTTGGCGATTATTTGTTTGCGACAGATGGTTAACGAGATCATTGCCGCGTTCCTCGGCTCGCTTCTCCTGTTTCGACTTCCCCTGTCGAAACCGATCATCCCCATGTTTTGTTGAGAAACAACTCGGACGGCGAACCGTCCGTGGTGCTGGCGCCATACTACGCGAGGCGGCCTGCGAGGGTCCAGCGGATTAACTCCGACGTGGCCGCCGGGTCACTGCTGGCGCCGCCGGGCGGCGGCGACGGCGCGGGCCGTCTCGCGGGTGTCCTGCTTCTCCCGCAGCGTCTGGCGCTTGTCGTACAGCTTCTTGCCGACGGCGAGTGCCAGTTCGAGCTTCACCCGGCCGTCCTTGAAGTACAGCGAGAGCGGGATCAGGGTGTGGCCCGCGTCCCGGACCTTCGCCTCGATCTTGTGGATCTCCAGCCGGTGCAGCAGCAGCTTGCGCTTGCGCCGCGCGGCGTGGTTGGTCCACGTCCCCTGGGTGTACTCGGGGATGAAGACGTTGTCGATCCAGGCCTCGTGGTTCTGGATGTAGGCATAGCCGTCGACCAGGTTGGCCCGCCCCTCGCGCAGTGACTTGACCTCGGTGCCGGTGAGCACGAGACCGCACTCGTAGGTGTCGAGGATGGTGTACTCGTGTCGCGCCTTCTTGTTCTGCGCGATCAGCTTGTGTCCGGTTTCCTTTGCCATAGCGCCGCCATTCTCGCACCTCGACGCGGTGGCGGGCAGCTCCTTTACCCGCGGTGCCTCAGGTCCGGGTGCCGAGGCCGGCGAGCACCCGCAGGGCCAGCGCGCCGGCGTCCTCGGTGCCGGACGCGGGCACGTCGGGCACCAGGCCGGCGCCCTCCGGGGAGCGGCCGGCGGGGGTGTAGTAGCGCCCGACGGTCAGCTCCAGCACCGCGCCGTCGGCCAGCCGGCTGGGCTGCTGGACGGTGCCCTTGCCGAAGGTCCGGCCGCCCACCACGACGGCCCGGCTGCGGTCCTGGAGGGCGCCGGTGAGCAGTTCGGCGGCGCTCATGGTGCCGCCGTCCACCAGCACCACCAGCGGGGTGCGCTGGTCGCCGCCGGGCGGGGCGGTCAGCTCGCGCGTCCCGCCGCGCTCCTGGTAGGAGCCGACCGGGCCGCCGTCCAGGAAGACCGCGGCGGTGCCGGCGGCCTCCTCGACCAGCCCGCCGGAGTTCCCCCGCAGGTCGAGCACCACCCCGTGGGCGCCGTGCACGGCGGCGCGCACCTGCTCGGCGACGCCGCTGGTGAAGGCCCGCACGGTGATCCGCACGACCCCCTTGTCCAGCCGCTCCACCGCGACCTGCTGACTGTCCAGCAGGGCCCGCCGCAGCCGGACCTCGCGGACCTCGCCCTCGCCGCGCCGGACGGTCAGGGTCACCTCGGAGCCGGCCTGGCGCTCGCCCTCGCGGCCGCGCAGCCGGGCGACCACCTCGGTGACCGGCAGCCGGTCGGCCTGGTCCGCGTCGATCGTCAGCAGCCGGTCGCCCACCGCGATCCCGGCGGCGGCGGCCGGACCGGCCGGCAGCACCTGGGAGACCGTGGTGACGCCGTCCTGGCCCCGGCCGACCGAGAGGCCCACGCCGAGGTAGCGGCCGTCCAGTCCCTGGCTGAACTCGGCGTACTCCCGCGCGCTGTAGTAGGCGCCCCAGCGGTCGCCGGTGGCGCCGATCAGGTGCTCGGCCTGCTGCTCGGAGAGGGCCGCGCCGGCCGGGTCCTGGCCGGCCCCGACCGTGGCGACGGCGGCCGGGGCCGCGTCGCCGGAGGGGCGCGGGTGCGGCGCGGCCGGGTCGCCCCAGGCACCGGTCGCGGCCCCGGCCAGCAGCACGGCGCCGAACACCAGGCTGAGGGTGACCACCTGACGTGCTCTGCGCGGAGTTTCTGGCATGGCATCGGAGTGTAGGCGCAGCGTGCGGGGCGGTGGGCCGGATCGGCCGACGGCGAAACCCCGACGGCCCCGGACGGCGCAGTGCCGTCCGGGGCCGTCGGGGCCGCGCGGGGTCAGACCTTGAGGTACTTGCGCAGGGTGAAGAACGCCGCGATGCCGGCCATGCCCATCCCGACCACCACCAGCAGCGGTATCACCGCCAGCACCGAACCGAGCCCGATGAAGTGGATGAACTGCACCCGCTCGGCCAGCCAGCTGTGGACGAAGAAGTGCCCGCCGAGCAGCAGTCCGGAGGCCATCACCGCGCCGAGCAGCGCGGCGAACGCCGCCTCGGCGATGAAGGGCATCTGGACGTAGAAGTTCGAGGCACCCACCAGGCGCATGATGCCGGTCTCGCGCCGCCTGCTGAACGCCGACACCCGGACGGTGTTCACGATCAGCAGCAACGCGACGAAGAGCATCAGCACCATGATCACGAAGGCCGCGGTCTGGAGACCGTTCAGCAGGCCGAACAGGTTCTCCAGGATCTTGCGCTGGTCCTCGACCGACTTCACCCCGGGCTTGCCCGCGAAGGCGCTCTGGATGACGTCGTACTTGGTCGGGTCGTTCAGCTTCACCCGCCAGGACTGCGGGATGGCCTCCGGGCCGAGGACGGAGATGAGCGGGTTGTCCGGGTTCATCTCCTTCCAGTGCTTGTAGGCCTCGGCGGAGTCCTCGAACACGGAGGACTGGACGACCGAGTCCATCTTGTCGAGCTGGGTCTTGATGTCGGCGATCTGCTGGTCGGTGGCCGCACCCGCCTGGCACTGCGGCGAGTTGCGGGCATCCGCCTTGGTGCAGAAGTAGATGCTCACCTCGACCTTGTCGTACCAGTACCCCTTCATGGAGTTCACCTGGTCACGAACCAGCAGGGAGGCACCGGCGAGGGCGAGGGAGAGCGCGACACTGACGACCACCGCGATGGTCATCGTCAGGTTGCGGCGGAGACCCACACCGATCTCCGACAGGACGAACTGGGCGCGCATGCGGGTAACAACTCCAGGGTCGGTTGCTGGTCGGGCGAGACGGGCCGGCGGCCTACGGGATCAGTGCTGGTACCCGTAGACGCCGCGGGCCTGGTCGCGGACCAGCAGCCCCTTGTCGAGTTCGATGACGCGCTTGCGCATCTGGTCGACGATGGCCTGGTCGTGCGTGGCCATCAGCACCGTGGTGCCGGTGCGGTTGATCCGGTCCAGCAGCTTCATGATGCCGACCGAGTTCTGCGGGTCGAGGTTGCCGGTGGGCTCGTCCGCGATCAGCAGCATCGGGCGGTTCACGAACGCCCGGGCGATCGCGACGCGCTGCTGCTCACCACCGGAGAGCTCGCCCGGCATGCGGTCCTCCTTGCCGCCGAGGCCGACCAGGTCCAGCACCTCGGGCACCACCTTGTTGATGGCGCTCTTGGGCTTGCCGATCACTTCGAGGGCGAAGGCCACGTTCTGCGCGACCGTCTTGTTGGGGAGCAGGCGGAAGTCCTGGAAGACGGTGCCCAGCTGGCGGCGCATGTGCGGCACCTTCCAGTTGGACAGCTTGCCCAGGTCCTTGCCCATCACGTGCACCTCGCCGGTGCTGGGGCGCTCCTCGCGCAGGCACAGGCGCAGGAAGGTGGACTTGCCCGAGCCGGACGAACCGACCAGGAAGACGAACTCACCCTTCTCGATCTCCAGCGAGACGTTGTCCAGGGCGGGACGGTTCTGCTTGGGATAGGTCTTGGAGACGTTGTCGAATCTGATCACGGCTGCATCACGGAGGCCATCCTAGGCGGCGCCAGTCCTCGGTCGGTCCACCCCGGGCGCCCGGCCCGGGGGCGGGCGGCGGGAGCGGAAAGGGCCACTCCCGGCTTGGGACCATACGCGAACCGGCGTCCGGCTCGCAGGGCCGGTCCGGGACGGAAACCTCATCTTGGGAGATAATGTCCGGTTATGCCCGGAAAATTTGGAGGCATCTCACAGCCCGGGGGCCGGAACGGTCGGAACCTGGCAGAGTGGAGGTGGTGGCCGGGGCCGGCCACTCCCCCGCACAGGGCAAGAACAGGAACCAAAGCCCCGTCCGGTGCGTTGGCAGTAGCAGCGAGGAGGAGATCGCATGACCTGCGACCATCTGGTGTGCGCCAACTGCAACGGCCGCGTGAGCGATGGCCGCTGCCCCGTGTGCCGCGCCAACCGGGCCCGGCTGCAGGAGCAGCAGGGTCCGTTCGCCGCGCTCTCCCCCGTGATGCTGCTGGCCCTGCTGGCCGGGCTGATCGCGGTGGCACTGATCGCCCGGCAGGCGCTGGCCTGAGCCACGACGGACAGCCGGAAGGCCCCCGACGGATCCTTGGTTTCAGGATCTCCGTCGGGGGCCTTCCGTCGTTCACGCTCAGTTCGCGGCAGTCTCGCGCTGCTTGCGCCAGCGGATGCCGGCCTCGATGAAGCCGTCGATGTCGCCGTCCAGCACGCCCTGCGGGTTGCCGACCTCGTACTCGGTGCGGACGTCCTTCACCATCTGGTACGGGTGCAGCACGTAGGAGCGCATCTGGTTGCCCCAGGAGCTGCCGCTGTCCTTCAGCGCGTCCATGGCCGCCCGCTCCTCCTGGCGCCGCCGCTCCAGCAGCTTGGCCTGGAGGACGTTCATCGCGGACGCCTTGTTCTGGATCTGCGAGCGCTCGTTCTGGCAGGAGACCACGACGCCGGTCGGGAGGTGCGTGATGCGCACCGCCGAGTCGGTGGTGTTGACGCCCTGGCCGCCGGGGCCGGACGCGCGGTAGACGTCGATCCGCAGCTCGGACTCGTCGATGTCGACGTGGTCGGACTGCTCGACGACGGGGAGCACCTCGACACCGGCGAACGAGGTCTGCCGGCGGCCCTGGTTGTCGAAGGGCGAGATGCGGACCAGGCGGTGGGTGCCCTGCTCGACCGAGAGGGTGCCGTAGGCGTAGGGCGCCTTGACGGTGAAGGTCGCGGACTTGATGCCGGCCTCCTCCGCGTACGAGGTGTCGTACACCTCGGTGGGGTACCCGTGCCGCTCGGCCCAGCGCAGGTACATCCGCATCAGCTGCTCGGCGAAGTCGGCGGCGTCCACGCCACCGGCCTCGGCGCGGATGTTGATCAGCGCCTCGCGGGCGTCGTACTCGCCGGACAGGAGGGTGCGGACCTCCAGCTCCTCGACCGCCTTCATGACGACCCCGAGCTCCTGCTCGGCCTCGACGCGGGTGTCCGCGTCGTCCTCGGCCTCGGCGAGCTCGAACAGGACGCCCAGGTCGTCGATGCGGCTGCGCAGGCCTTCGACGCGGCGCAGTTCACCCTGGAGGAAGGAGAGCCGGCTGGTCACCTTCTGCGCGTTCGCGAGGTCGTCCCACAGGTCGGGGGCGGCTGCCTCCTCCTCCAGACGCGCGATGTCGGCCCGGATCTTGTCCAGGTCGAGGACTGCCTCGATCGACCCCATGGTCGTGTCGAGGTTCTTGAGCTCTTCGGAAGGATCGACGGCTGCCACGCACCCAGGGTAATGGTTCCGGGGGGGCACCTGGCGACACCGGGGTCGCCGGGCCTCCTACGGGGCCCGCGGCGGCGCGGAGTGGACGGCCGGACGGGGCGCCTGCCCGCCCTCCGGCGCGGTGGCGGCGAAGGCGGTCCAGGCGGCGGCCGCACCGGCCAGCAGCAGCACGGTGGCCAGCAGGACGGCCAGCAGCCGGCGGCGGCGCAGCAGGGCCTGGCGGTCCCGGCGGTGGGTGGCGCCCGGGGCGGTGCGCTGCGCCCGGGACTCGGCGGCGTAGGAGGCCAGCTCCTGCGCGGAAGGGCGGCGCAGGCTGGTGTGGGTGTCCCGGGTGGAGTCGGGGGCGACCCCGGGCACCAGCGGGACGGCCGGGCCGCGGCGGCGCTTGTGGGCGCCGGGGGCGGCGTCCACCTCGGCGTACACCGCCTCGCCGGGGGTCAGCTGCTCCTCGGCCGGGGTCCGGCCCTGCTGCGGGACGGCGAGCACCGGCAGTCCGGCCAGCGCGGGCAGCTGCTCGCGGAGCCGGGTGGCCAGCTCGGCGGCGCGCAGCCGGGAGGCCGGGGCCTTGGCCAGGCACTCGGCGATGATCCGCCAGAGGCCGTCGGGCAGACCGGGGACGGGCGGCACCTGCTCGGTGACGTGGCGGCGCAGCACGGCGCCGGTGTGGCCGCCGCCGAACGGGGTGGAGCCGGCCAGCAGCTCGTAGAGCACGGTGGCGAGCGCGTAGATGTCGACGGCGGCGCGCGGCTCCAGGCCCTCGATGATCTCGGGGGCGAGGTAGTCGGGGGTGCCGATGATCCGGGTGGCGCGGGTCCGGCGCGGGGCGTCGACCAGGCGGGCCACGCCGAAGTCGGTCAGCTTGGCGCGCGGGGCGCCGCCGGGGCCGGGCGCGGCGGCGAGGTCGAGCAGGACGTTCTCCGGCTTGACGTCGCGGTGGACGATGCCGGCGGCGTGCGCGGCGGCCAGGCCGTCGGCGACGTCGGCGATGACCGAGACGGCGGTCTGCGGGGCGAGCGCGCCGTCGCGCTCCAGCCGGGAGCGCAGGTCGGTGCCCTGGACCAGCTCCATCACCAGGGCGAGGTCGCTGCCGTCGACCACCATGTCGCGCACGCCGACCACCCGGGGGTGGTCGAGGCTGGTCAGCGCGGCGCGCTCCTGGACGAAGCGGCCGACCAGGACCTGGTCGGCGGCGAGGTCCTCGCGCAGCAGCTTGACCGCGACCGGGCCGTCCGGGCCCTCACCGAGCCAGACCGTCCCGGCGGAACCCCGGCCGATCACCTGGTGGACGGTGTAGCGGCTGCCGATCTTGCGTGCCAATGCTGCTCCGTGGGCGGCGGGAGCGCGCGGGGGAGGGTCCGGTGCGCTCGGTGGGGCGGGACAACAGCGACCAACCTACGCGCCCGAACGCCCTTCGCGGGCCGCCTGAGGGCGCTCGGCGGGCACTGGCGGGCGAGAAATCTCGTGGATTGTCGACAAAGCGTCAATGTTGCCGCCGGGCCCGGCCCCTGGCGCGGCGCCGGGCCCCCGCGGTCAGTTCTTGGAGCTGCCGACGATATTGCTCACCCAGTCGCTCGCACTGCTGAACCAGTCCTGGACGTCGGCCCAGTACTGCGGGAGCGGTGTGAAGTTCCACAGCGCCACCGCCGCCACGGCCAGCACCAGCAGCACCATCAGACAGCCCTTGAGGCAGCCGAGGCCCGGGATGTACATCCGGTTGCGGCTGCGCCGGCGCGGCTCGCGGGCCGGCGCGGCCTCCCGCCGGGCGGGCTCCGGCGGTGCCTCGCGGCGCTGCGGGGGCTCCCGCCGCTGCGGGGCGGGCGGCTCCGCCCGGCGCTGCGGCGCGGGCGGCGGCGGGGCCTGGTAGCCGCCGGGCGGGCCGGCCTGCGGCTGCTGCTGCCCGTAGGGCTGCGGGGCCTGGTTGTGCTGCGGGGCCTGGTTGTAGCCGCCCGGCGGCTGCGGGCGGCCGCCGGGGGCCTGGCCCCCCTGCCCCGCCTGGTAGGGCGGCGGGGCCACCGGCGGCCGCTGGGCGTAGCCGGGCGGCGGGGCCTGCTGGTAGCCGCGCGGCGGCGGCTGCTGGGGGTAGCCCTGCGGCCGGGGCGGACCGCCCTGGCCGCCCTGGTCGGGCCGGCCGCCCGGTCGGGCCTGGTACGGCGGCGGGGCGACCGGCGGAGCCTCGAAGTCCGCCGGGTCGAAGTAGCCGATCTCGGTCTGCTGGTTGCGGTCGCGGGCGGCGCGCAGCTGGCTCTGCCAGGGGTGCGGCGCCTCCGGCTGCGGCGGTCCCGGCGGGGTGGGCGGCATCACCTGGGTGCGGTCCGCGGCGCCGTACGGGGCGGCCGGCGGCGGCTGGGTGCCCATCACCCGGGTCGCGGCGGCCGGGTCGTAGTGCTGCCCGCCCGGCTGGCCGGCCGGCAGCACCTGGGTCCGGTCCTCCGTACCCGGCCCGCCCGCGGCGGCGTCGGGCAGGACGCCCGGCGGGTGGCCCGGCACGGCGGCCGGCTGCGGGTCCGGCAGCAGCAGCGCGCCCACCGCGAGCGCCGCGTCCACCGCCGCCGGGGAGGCGTGCACGCCGACCCCGGCCGCGACCACCCGCAGCGCGCGGGCCAGCGCGACGGCGCTCGGCCGCTGCGCCGGGTCCTTGCGCAGGCAGCGCTCGATCACCGTCCAGAGCGGGTCGGGCATGGTGGAGGGCCGCTGCGGCTCCTGGGCGAGGTGCGCCTGGAGGATCTGCAGCGGGCCGTCGCCCTGGAACGGCTGGCGGCCGGTGACCAGCTCGTACAGCATGATCCCGGCGCCGTAGACGTCCACCGCGGAGGTCTGCGGGCGGCCCTCGGCGGACTCGGGCGCGACGTACGCCGGAGTGCCGACGAACTCGTGGGTGCGGGTGATGCCGGGAGAGTCGGCGAGGCGGGCGATGCCGAAGTCGGTCAGCATCGGGTGCATCTGCTCGGTGCCGTCCACCACGGTGGAGGCGAGCAGCACGTTGGCCGGCTTGAGGTCGCGGTGGACGACGCCGTCGGCGTGGCTGGCCGCCAGCGCGTCGGCGACCTGGGCCATCAGCAGGGCGCCGGCGATCGGGCTGAACGGACCGTTGCCGCGCAGGTAGCGGGCCAGGTCGGGGCCCTCGATCAGGTCCATCACCAGGGCCAGCAGCTCACCCTCGACCACCAGGTCGCGGACCTTGACGATGTTGGGGTGGGTCAGCCGCAGCAGCAGCGAGCGCTCGCGCAGGAAGCGCATCACCACGTCGGGGTCGGCCGCGAGCTCCTCGCGCAGCACCTTGATCGCCACCGGCTGCCCGGGCTCGCTGCCGGGCACCGCGACATCCGCGCGGACCCGTCCGCGCCAGACGGTGCCGGTGGCCCCCCGTCCGAGGGTCTCCTCAAGCAGATACTTGCTGCCGACTGGCCGCACCTGTCGCACTCCTCGCCGTGCCGCCCGCGCGGGGCGCTCCTCC
The DNA here is from genome assembly GCF_055564815.1 of Kitasatospora sp. NPDC028961. NCBI lineage: Bacteria > Bacillati > Actinomycetota > Actinomycetes > Kitasatosporales > Streptomycetaceae > Kitasatospora > Kitasatospora sp. NPDC028961. The sequence continues at coordinate 199,325 of NZ_JBVHVO010000012.1, forward strand.
GCAGGTGCGGTGAGCCTGCCGGGCCCGTGTTGCGGCCACTCTAACCGGGTCCGTTCACGTTTTCGGGGCGACCGGCGAGGGTTCCGGACGGGTCTGGGGGACATCCCCTAGGGGGGTCCCCGAGGCCGGCGGGCCGGGCGTTCGGGGGGACGGTTGACCTGACCCTCCGTCGCCCCCACCATGGCGATGATCGCAAGATCGTCAAATCCGGTACCGTGCGCGGACTGTCGGTGACGGATGGCAGGATGACAGTCGCCACTCTTGTGGCCCACCGTCGTCGCAGCCGCCCGCAGGGGCGTCCACCGCAGGCAGCCCGGGCAGCAAGCGTCAGCACCAGGCGTCAGCACCAGCAGAAGGGACCGCGGGCGAGATGCAGATCCGGCTGACCGTCCTCCGACCGCGCAGCGGCCCGGCAGCCGCCGGCTCCGCCATCCCCTACGTGGACGTGCTGGTCACCGCGCCCGTCGGCACCGCGCTCGGCTCCCTCGCGGGCGCCCTCGCGGGCGCCGTGGGCGTGCGCGGCCCACGAGCCGCCACCCATGTACACCTGTACGCCGGGGCGCACCGGGTGGACGAGCACACCCTGCTCGGCCACCCCCCGCTGCTCGACGGCGCCGTCCTCAGCCTCAACGAGCCCGACCCGACCGCCGACGACCCGGACGACGGCCCGGCCGCCGCCGAGCTGCGGGTGGTCGGCGGCCCCGACGCCGGCGGCGTGCACCGCCTGCACGGCCGGGAGATCCGGGTCGGCCGCTCCGGCGAGGCCGACGTCCCGCTCGACGACCCCGACGTCTCCCGCCTCCACCTGGCGCTGCACCTCGGGGAGGACGGCCGGGTCACCGTGCGGGACCTCGGCTCCACCAACGGCACCACCCTGGACGGCCGGATCGTCCCGCCTGGACCGCCCGAGGAGGCCGTCCCGCTGGAGGGCGGCGCCCTGCTGCGGATCGGCGAGTCCACCCTGCGGGTCACCCCGCCGGATCCCGGGTCCGGCCCGGGCGCGCCCGCCCGTGCGGCGCTGCCCGACGGCCACGGCCACCTCCAGCTCGCCGCACCCGCCCCCGCGCGGCCCGCGCCGCCGGTGGCCGAACCGCCCGTCGCGCCCGAGCCCGCCCCCGGCCGCGGCCGGGGCCTGCTCTCGCTCCGGCTCGGCCGCGCCGGCGCCGAGCCGCCCGGCCAGGAGAGCGCCGAGCGCCACCACGCCGCCGTCCGCACCCGGCAGGCCGCCGCCCAGCGCGAGCGCTGGCCCGACCTCGCCACCCTGCTGCTCAACGCCCTCGGCCCGGGCCCGCGGCTCTGGGAGCGCGGCCCCGGCCACCCCGACGCGCTCACCCTGCGCCTCGGCACCGCCGACCGGCCCGGCGGGCCCGGCACCACCCCCGGCACGCTGCTGCCCGCCGTCCCGGTCACCCTCGACCTGCAGACCGCCGGCAGCCTCGGCCTCAGCGGCCCGCGCGAGCGGCTGGACGCCCTCACCCGCGCGGTCGTCGCCCAGCTGGCCGCCCTGCACCCGCCCACCGGCCTCAGCCTCGTCGTGGTCGACGCCGACCCGGCGCGGCCCGCGCAGGACCGCGTCGACACCTGGGCCTGGGCGCTGTGGCTGCCGCACCTGCGCCCCGTCGACGGCCAGGACTGCCGGCTGCTGATCGGCCTCGACGACGAGCAGGCCACCGCCCGCCTCGCCGAGCTCACCGCCCGGCTCAGCGGCCCGGTCGGGCTCGGCGGCCACCCCGCCACCGTGGTCGTGGTCGACGGCCGCCCGCCCGGCGACGCCGCCCGGCAGGCGCTCGACCTGCTGCTGCGCCAGGGCCCGGCCGTCGGCATCTTCCCGATCTGCCTCGCCGAACAGCCCGAGCTGCTGCCGCGCGGCGTCGGCGCCACCGCCCTGATCACCGGCGAGGTCGGCACCCAGCTCTCCCTCGACCGGCCGGTCGCCCGGGGCCGCGAGACGCTGCACGAGGTCTCGCTGGACGCCGTCTCCGACGTCTGGGCCGAACGGCTGGCCCGCGTCCTCGCCCCGCTGCGCGAGGCCGTCCCCGCCGCCCGCGGCCCGCTGCCCGACGCGCTGCGCCTGCTCGACCTGCTGCAGCTCGACACCGTCACCCCGGCCAAGCTCTCGGCCCGCTGGGCCGCGCACGCCGGCGGCATCGGCGCCGCCACCGCCCTGCTGGGCACCACCCGCGACGAGCTCTGCACCCTCGACCTCGCCGACCCCGAGCTCACCCTGCCCTCGCCCGACCCGGGCGGCCCGCACCTGCTCATCGGCGGCGCGCGCGGCTCGGGCAAGACCGAGCTGCTGCGCACCCTGGTCGCCTCGCTGGCCGTCTCCGAGCGGCCCGAGCGGCTGGCCGTCTCCCTCATCGAGGGCCGGGCGACGGAGGAGGGCCTGGACGGCTGTACCGAGCTGCCGCACGTCACCGGGCTGGTCAACGCCGCCACCGACCCGCGCGCCGCACTGCTCGCGGCGGAGGCACTGGAGGACGAACTCGCCCTGCGCGAGCGGCTGTTCGACGGCCTGGACTTCGCCTCCTGGCACGCGGCCCGCATCTTGGACGGCGAGCGGGGCCTGGCCGGAGAGCGAGGCCTGGACGGCGAGCGCGGGCAGGACGACGCCCGGGGCCTGGAAGCGGGCCGGCCGGCCGTCCCGGTACCCGCCGCGGTCGGCGCCGCCGGCACCACGGCGCCGGCGACCACCGCCAGGATCATCCACCCCCGCAGCGGCGACTCCCCCCGGTCCGCCGCCGCCCCGGCCCCCGTGGTGCCCGCCCGGCTGGTCGTCGTGGTGGACGACTACGACGCCCTGCTCGCCCCGACCTCCCCGGCCGGCCGGCCCCTGGCCCGCGCCCTCGCGGCCGTCGCCCGCCGCGGCGGCCCGCTCGGCGTCCACCTCGCCGTCACCACCGGCCGCCCCGAGGAGAGCGCCGGCACCGAGGTCGACGAGGCCGCGCTGCTGCGGATCGCGCTGCGCACCGACGACCCGGCCGACTCGGACCTGCTGATCCACCTCGGTGACGCCGCCGCCCTGGGCGAGGACACCCCCGGCCGCGGCTATCTGCGGCTGCCGGACGGCGGTGTCACCGCGTTCCAGAGCGCCCGGATCAGCGGCCGCATCCCGCGGACCGCCACCCTGCGGCCGACGGTGGTCGCGATAGACCCGCTCCAGCTCGGTGCCCCGCCGGCCCGCCGGCCGGTGCGCGAGCTCGGCAACGGCCCGACCGACCTCGCCCTGCTGGCGAGCGCGCTCCAGCGGGCGGCCACGCACTGACCCGGCGGCGGGGGGGGGGGGGGGGGGGGGGGGGGGGGGGAGAGAAGGAGGGGGGGGGGGGGGGGGAGAAAAAGAGGGGGAGAGGGGTACGCCGCGGGTACGCGTAGGGAGGGCTACCGGCGGTG